>DATAZY010000069.1:0-122076 GCA_036271795.1 Galbitalea sp. | reverse complement strand
CAACACGTTACGTGATGCTCCTCAGGCTCGAACGCTACAGCGCCGACGAGGTCCGCGAGGCGATGGCGAAGAAGATCCTGACGATTCCCGAGACGCTTCGCCGGTCGGTGACCTGGGACCAGGGCAAAGAGATGGCCGCACACGCGCGCTTCACGATCGACACCGGTGTTCAGGTTTACTTCTGCGATCCGAGAAGCCCGTGGCAGCGCGGGACGAACGAGAACACCAACGGCCTGCTTCGCCAATATTTCCCCAAGGGTTCAGACCTCTCGATCTACACCGAGGCCGAACTCGACGAAGTCGCCCGCCAACTCAATGAACGGCCTAGACAAACCCTCGACTGGATGACACCCTCAGAACAATTCGCTCAGCTCGTTGCAATGACCACCTGAATCCGCCAGACATCGGTGACACTCAGATCTGTCGTGGTTACGGTCCTTTGCGTCTACCGGACCCACTCGCAACATCGAAAGCAGTAACACACGGAACGGGCCAAAACGGGAGCCGGACACGGTGAACTGCCACCCCGATTGACAGCCATACCGAACATTAGCGCAGGGCGAACTAGGACTGCCCGGGACGGGGTGAACCTTAACGAGTCGTGATCTTGGTTGCCGCTGGAGAGATGATGACCATGCCAAGGCCGATTCCGAAGCAGTTCGCGGATGACGCGGTCGCGACCAAGACAGGACGCAGCGCCCTGGCTCATTTCTGAGGAACGTAAACATCCGAGGTACCGGTGGCTTTGTGATCTTCGAACGCGGAGAGTCCGAGATTGTCCGGGCCGACCTGATTGGCCGTGTAGTCGGCGAAGTACAGTTCGTAGGTCCTCCCGTTCGCAGACACTTTATAGAAGGGACGCAACTCTCTTATCTGATTCCCGCCCTCATTCTCGTCTGTCTCCCCCGGCCCTCCGTCCTCCGGCCCGGTCCAGCTCTTGAAACCAGAAGGAAAAACGGACAGGAAGTACTTCAACCCGTCATCCAGACCGGTGGCCTTCTCACGCGCAGTCGTCGAGAACAGCTTCTTCAACGCAGCCGCGTCATGATCCTTCGCCGCATCCGCAATGCGCTGCATCTCAACATCCGACTGCTAATTGGAATCATCGAAGATCGTTCCCGGCAAACCCGGCAAAAGCGAACACGAAGAAAGCACCGCAACACATGCCAGCGCCACCCCCAGCAGCAAGAACCCGTCCCATCAACACCCCCGTCTCCTAATTGAAGGAGATGGTCGCCGTAAGAGTCGTCTTGTCGCGCGACACGAGGTGGCAACCAGATACGGATGTGCTGCTCGTGAACGCGCTGACCGAGGATCCGCAGCCCGGAAGGTCACCGTCAAGGCAGCAACGATGTTGTCGATCGATTTGGATGCCTGCGCCGCCACACCTCCAACGCCCGCCGTCGTTCCGTCGAGGTTCAAGGGGCACGCTCCGGCCAGGAAGATCAGTCGCGAGCCTGCGGGGGCAGTCGCAGCGTATGCGTATTGCGCCGCATCAAAGAGCGCTGGTGATGAGGCTCACGACGGAAGACATGAGCAAACGATACCGAGATGCACACGTGCGAGTTCAGAAGCCGAACCCTCAGCGAGAATGCCGTTTCGGTACGAGTCGCCTCGCTGTACATGGGCGGGCTTTCATAGCGCAGGATGTCGCTGCATGGTTTTTGGCAGTGCGCTACCAGGCGACGGTTTCCCCCCGATAGTCGAGGAACTGCAAGCCACCGTGCCCCCTCTGTGCATCAACGGTTGCGACCAGATTCGGAATGCTCTCCTCGACCGTTAGCTTCGCATCCGACCCGCCGAGCGCTGTCTTCACCCAGCCTGGTGCCATGAGCAGGAGGGTTCGCCCGTCCTCCTGGTTTCGTGCGGCGTAACTACGCATCAACTGGTTGAGTGCCGATTTCGATGCTCGGTAAACCTCGAAGCCACCGCGTTCATTGTTGGTGATGCTTCCTTGGCCTGAGGACATGATCGCTATCGTGCCGTCTGGGGTGACGAGGTCTTTGAGCGTGTCGATGACGCGCATCGGGCTCAGCGCATTGGTCACCATGACACGGATGAAGTCTTCAGTGCTGGTTGCGGTGGAGGTGTCGTGCGGGCCATTCGCGACGCCCGCATTGTGGAAGAGCAGATCGAAGCGCCGCGTTGCGAGCCGGTCCCGAAGGTTCGAGACATCGTCAGGACTCGTCACGTCGGCGGTCTCGATCTCCAATTCGACGTAGGAGCTCTGGAGGTCATGCAGTGGCGTCCCACCGGTCCCTCGAACCGTGGCGACGACGTGCGCGCCGCCATCGAGGTACTGCTTCGCGATCGCGACGCCGAGACCTCGAGACGCCCCGATGATAATGACGTTCTGGTGCGGGGATGTATTCATTTCATTTCGCTTCTTGTCGTGTGGGAGGGTCAGTCGGCGGATTCGCTGATGCGGAACCCTCGGCGGGCATATCAGAGCGCGCGCGTTCGAGCAGCTTCGTAGATGGTGCTGATCGTGGGCGTGAAGCCCAGGCTGCGTGCGAGGGTCACATCCATCTGACCCTTCCAGGGTTGGGCAAGTGGTTCGGCGGATGAGGGGTAGTCGTAGCCGACGATCTGAGACATCTCGTAGATGCTGAGAGGTGATTCGTCGGCGATGTTGACGGTGCGGGCGTCGAAGACGCCCGTGAGGGCGAGTGTGAATGCGGTGGCGATGTCGGCGTGGTGAATGACGCTGAGTTTCTGCGCGGGGTGCCATCCCATGCCGGCGGCGAGTTCGGGAAGCGACTCGAAGTGCCCATCCTGGTCGCCGTAGATGAACGGGAGCCGCAGGATGGCCCAGGTAAGCTCGCTGGCACGGAGCAGGTTCTCGGCTTCGATCTTGCTCGCGGGATAGGCGAGCGTCGGCGCCACGGCGTCGCCCTCGCGCCCGGGACGCGAGCTTTCGGCGTCATAGACGTTGGAGGTGCTGGCCAGAAGGAATCGTGCATCCGGTGCGTGCTGCTGAACGGCAGCGATCAGGTTGCGGGTGCCTTCACGGTTGACCGTCCAGATCTGGTCGTTGTCGCGAGTGCGGAAAACGGCGGCCAGGTGGATGACCGCGGTGACCCCCTGTACCGCTGTCGGCAGGGTTTCGGGGCTCAGGATGTCGCCCTCGGCACGTTCGACACCATCGGGAAGTTCTCTTCCCGGCCTGACGAGGGCGCGGCATTCGATACCCGCTTCGGTGAGGCGCTTGAGCAGGCGGGGGCCGACGAGGCCCGTTCCGCCGGTGACGAGAACTGTCATGATCGGGTTTCCTTCTTGTAGTCGGTGAGTCGCTTGGTGGCTCCGCTGAGCACGCGGTTCATGGTTGCGATGTCGGCGGGCTCAACCCCGCCGAAGGCGATCTCGGCAATCAATGCCATCGGATCGGGAAGCGAGTTCCATAGGGTCGTGCCGGCAGACGTGATGTTCAGCACCTTCTGCCGCTGGTCGTCCGGATCCGACACCTGGTCGATGAGTCCTTTGCGCACGAGCGCTGCGATGACGGCACTCAGGGTCGCTCGTTCAACCTCGAGCTCGCGCGTGAGGTCTCGCTGACCGACTGGATTCTGGGCGCTCAGCCGGTACAAGACGTACCACTGCGTGTTTCCGAGTTCGTAGGGACGCAGTACGGACTCCATCAGGGCTCTGCTGGCGAGGAAATACTTCTTCGCCCACGAGCCCGGGATGTCCCGCTCGAAGTCATTCCTATCGTTAGGCACCATACAAGTATGTTAGGTGCCTAACTAACTGTCAAGAGAACCCTGTGAGCGCCGAATCAAATCGCTCATCGGGCTATTTCGGGAAAATCGGGTACTCGACGTTTAAGTGATTGCCGCCCTTCGGGCTCGCGAACGGTGATCTTGAGTTCGGGACGTCTTGACTCGACGAGATTTATCCGGGTTGCTCCCTGTTGTCTGGCGCGAGCTACTCGGTCATCTTCGTCCGGGGTTGTATTCAATTCCCTCCCGCACATCCTTCTCGCGCTCCTTCCCCCCCAGGCGACCGACAATGTGCAGCGCCATGTCGATGCCCGCAGAGATCCCAGCAGAGGTGATGATGTCACCATCGTCGACGAAACGTTCGTCGGGCATGATCGCGATGCTTGCGTCGATCCGACGGAGGTCGTCGAGCGCGTGCCTGTTGGTGGTGGCCGGACGGTTTCGCAGTAGACCGGCCGCGGCGAAAACGGTGGCACCGGTGCAAACACTGGTCAAGAGAGGTACGGTCTCCCGCTGCTCGCGAAGCCACGATAGGTGCCGTTCGCTCTCCAGCATCCCGTACGTTCCGTCGCCCCCCGGATGAAGGAGGACCTCCATAGGCGGGATGTCCGCGAAACTGTGATGAGGCGAGACCGTAAGCGTCTTTTCACAGGTCACGTTCGCGCCCGTCATCGAGAAGGTTGTCGCGGAGTACCCATCTTCGGGGTAATGACTCGTCCACCAGGCGAACACCTCCCAAGGTCCGATAGCGTCCAGCTCTTCCATCCCATCGAACATCAGGATGCCGATCGTCTTGGTTCGTTGTTCGAATAGTGCCATGTCCCAATAGTCCGGGTGCCGCGTGTCCGCGGCCATCGTCAATGGAGCCATCCTGCGTAGCGATTCTGCCAACTGAGCGGAGCGTATGGTACGGTCCTCCACACCCGATTTCGACTGAGAGCGCCGAACCCAATGGCAGTCGTTTACTACGACTCATTAGTGCGCAATACAGTTGATTTTCCAAGGTTTCTGATCACGTATATATTCGCTCAGATCGACGCGGGCGAGGTCGGGTCGGGTGGCTCGGGCGGGTTGATCCAGCAGATGGTCAGGGCCGGGCTCGAGCGCGGGTTGGCGCAGAGTTGAGCGACCATTTGGGATATGAGCGCGGTGATGCGGACGCGGCGGGGTTCCCGAACTCGAGGAATGGCTCATTCCCGACATCGGTCGTCGGGCTATTCGACAGATGCTCGATCAGAATGTGGGCAAACGATGGAAATAGTGCCTTGATCTGCATTTGTGGCGGAACCGGTGAGATTTGAACTCTATTTCCGACACAATTTCGTGAGCGACCGTTCACCCCTAAAACGAACAATTCTGCCCCGATCCGCCCCACTCGCGGTGCACGTTTTGGTTCTACTGGGTGCAACCCTTGGATACGTAGAGCTCCCGCTGGATTGCCGCGGTGTCAACATTCGCCTTGGTCACGATAGGCATCGGGATCTCGGTGACCTTGGGGCTGATCTTTTCGCCCTTGGCGTCCTCGTCGTCCATGAATTCGACGGCACCCTCGCCGGTTGGGTTGTCGCAGATCACAAGCTGCTCAACTTCGGAGAGGGCATAACCCCAGTCGGCGAGGCGCTGGAAGTAGCCCTGCATCGGAGCAGACGGGTGTCGCCACGTCTCCTTGCTGATCGCAGACTCCATCCCACCGAGCACGACGGCAAGGATGATGTGCTGCGCCTTCGTCGGCGACTCGGCCACAAGTTGGGCGAGCTTGTCGGGCCCCCAGTAGTCGGCCCGGTCGATGACGAAGAACTGGTGCGCCAACAGGTTGCCACGTTCGATCGAAGTGCCGGTGATCGATCGGTACGCGGTCAGCCCGGTCGCGATCACAACACCCGCATCCTTCGGCAGGGCCTTACGGGACGGGAACGACGCGAGCCACGCGCGACGCACCGTCTCCGCAGAGACCCACGCCTTATTGTTAGCGATCAGCGTCTTGCGATCCTCTTCTGCTCGCCACCACTGCATCACAGCCCGAAGCCGCTTCGGGTTGAACTCAGGTCCGCAGTTGCCCGGGGCCAGGCCATTGCCGGACTAGTTCGGGCATTCTTTCGCCGCAGAATGGCGGTATCGGCTTCCCGTAGGCAGGAACTTCAGCGGGACCACGACACGCAGCACGAACCGTCTCACGGGCACTGTGTGGAGGGCCATCTCGTCCTGCAGATCAGCCGATTCCAAGAGGTGCCCGGTGAAGATTCCCGCGTGGGTACCTTCGCGCGGACTTCTTGACGACGGACCGCGACCCCGTCATTCGTATTCAGAATGCTTACTTATCGCGGTGTGCGGAATCGACCGAACTCTCCGCGATGTCGAGTGAGACGGTGGGATTGTGGGCAAAAATTGGGCAGATGTGGGCAGTTCGCAGATTTGCGATGTTGAAAGATAGGTCTGACCAGCACTTTTAGTGCGGAACCGGTGGTGTCGTGTTCGAGGACATAGTTCACGTGTGTCTCCAGACATCGTTCACACTCTTGGAGGGTGCAGAAGAACCGCATCATCGTGATCAGTGTTGTCGTTGAGGGCCGCAGCAAAGCGGAGGTCGCTCGCGATTATGGCGTGACCTACCGGTGGGTTCACACCCTGGTTGGCCGGTATTTAGCTGGCGGTTGGGAGGCGATAGAGCCCCGGTCCCGGCGACCACACACCAGCCCAACGAGGACCTCCGCGGAACTCGAGGAGGCGATCCTCGGATTGCGGCGTTCCCTGCAGGCGGCCGGCTACGATGCTGGCCCACACACGATCGCCGCGCACCTGGAACGCGAGCATGGCACCAGCCCCGCGGTCTCCACAATCTGGAAGGTCCTCACCCGGCACGGACTGGTGATCGCTGAACCGAGGAAACGACCACGGTCCTCCTACCTGCGGTTCGAAGCCGACCTGCCCAACGAGACCTGGCAATCCGACTTCACCCACTGGCGGCTCCAATCCGGCGAAGGGGTCGAGATCCTCACCTTCATCGACGACCACTCCCGGCTCGCCCTCACCGTCACCGCTTACCCCGTCGTCACCGTCCAGTTGGTCCTCACCCAGTTCCGCAGCACCGTCACCCAATACGGGCCACCCGCCTCAACACTGACCGACAACGGCTTCGTCTTCACCACCCGGGTTCGAAGCGGCGGCCGCAACACGTTCGAGAACGAGCTGAACCTGCTGGGCATCGACCAGAAGAACGGCAAACCGAACCACCCACAAACCCAGGGCAAAGTCGAACGGTTCCAACAAACGATGAAGAAATGGCTGCGAACCCAGCCCGCCACCCCAACGATCGAAGACCTCCAAGCACAGCTCGACGGGCTCCGGCACTACTACAACACCATCCGCCCGCACCGCTCCCTCCACCGAAGAACCCCCGCCGAGACCTACACAGCTCGCAGCAAAGCCGTCCCAGCCGGAACCGACGGGCACTGGAGAATCCGCGAAGACCGCATCGACGGCGACGGCACAATCACCCTGCGGTTCAACTCCCGAATGCACCACATCGGAATCGGCCGAGCCCACAAACACGAACGCGTCCGCATCCTCATCCACAACAACGAGATCCGCATCATCAACCCCGACACCGGCGAACTCCTCAGAGACCTCACCCTCGACCCCACCCGCGACTACCAACCCCAGAAACCACAAAACACCCTCCCAAAAGAGAGCGAAAAGTGATCGATGTCCCGAGTCATCTATGAACGATGACCCGAGACATCACACTGGCGGAACCGGTGGGATTTGAACCCACGGTGGGCTCAACACCCACACAACTTTTCGAGAGTTGCACCTTCGGCCGCTCGGACACGGTTCCGCGGACGAGTTTAGTACACAGCGCGCGCCCCGCATCCCGCGCCTGACGGAGGCCCGCCCTAGGCTGATCGCATGGCTCGCACCGCCCCCAACTTCCGCTGCACAGAGTGCGGCTGGACGAGTCTCAAGTGGGTCGGGCGCTGCGGTGAATGCCGGTCATGGGGCACCGTCCTGGATGATGCCGAGAACGCTCCATCACCCCGCGCGGTCGTGCCAATCCGGGTGAGCGAAGCTCGCGCCGCGAAATCGATCACCGAGATCGGCTCGAACGACGACGTCACCCACTGGCCGAGCGGCATCGCCGAGTTCGACCGGGTCCTGGGCGGCGGCATCGTCCCCGGCGCGACCATCCTGCTCAGCGGAGAGCCCGGCGTCGGCAAGTCGACGCTGCTGCTCGAGGTCGCATCCAGGGCGGCGGCGAGCGGGATGAGGGTGCTCTACGTGAGCGCAGAGGAGTCGGTCAACCAGGTGCGCATGCGGGCGGCGCGAACGGGTGCATTGCAGCCCACGCTATTCCTCGCCGCCGAGGTCGACCTCGCGGTCATCCTCGGGCAGATCGAACAGGTCGATCCGCAACTGGTTATCGTCGACTCCGTTCAGACCGTTGCCTCGTCGAACTCCGAGGGGCTCGCCGGCGGCCCCGCCCAGGTTCGGGAGGTCGCATCCACGCTCATCCGGGTTTCGAAAGACCGCAACCTGCCCGTACTGCTCGTCGGCCACGTAACCAAGGACGGAACGATCGCCGGACCACGCCTACTTGAACACCTCGTGGATGTCGTCCTCCAGTTCGAGGGCGATCGCCAGACAAGCTTGCGATTCGTTCGCTCCCACAAGAACCGGTTCGGCCCGACGGACGAGGTCGGTTGCTTCGAGATGACCGGCGACGGGATCGCGGAAGTTGCCGATCCGAGCGGGCTGTTCCTGTCGCGTACACGCCAGCCAGTCAGCGGAACCTGCGTCACGATCGCGGTCGAAGGTCGTCGAGCATTGCCGGTCGAGGTGCAGGCACTCATCGTGAAATCCTCGGCGCCCATGCCGCGGAGGGTTGTGAACGGCGTCGACAGCTCGCGGGTCGCGATGCTGCTCGCAGTTCTCGAGCGTCGGTCGAACATGCAGCTCTCGACATTCGATGTCTATGTCTCGACGGTGGGCGGCATCCGAGTCACCGAACCGGGCGCCGATCTTGCAATCGCCCTCGCGATCGCGAGCGCGTTCAAAAGCAAGGCGCTGGCCGCCACGACCGCTGCGATCGGCGAGATCAGTCTCGCGGGTGAGATTCGACCAGCATCCTCGACGAAGCAGCGGGTCGCCGAGGCGAAGCGCCTGGGCTTCAGCACGGTGCTGGATGCCCGGGCCGAACACCTGCACGAAGCCCTCAAGCTGGCCTTCGCAGGGGCAAAGGCCGACTCGACGGATATTCCCGACTTCTAGCGACGCGTCTCCGATGAACTGACCCTTGTCGTCGTTCAGCTCCTCAACAGACGACAACGCGCGTCACTTCGCACTATCCAACGGTAGGCGTACGGCTGACTTCAACGAGAATCGCAGAATGTCGGGATGTCAAAGCCACGTCCGCTACCGCCCGCACTCCGGGATGCCTTTACCTACGCCGAGGGGCTCGCTCGCGGCGCAACTCCTCGTCGTCTCCGCAATCCCGACATCGCATCGCCGTTCAGAGGCTCGCGGGCCGATTTCGTCACGAACGATGTGCAGTCACTCGCCCGCGCATATTCACCGCTGTTGGGTCCGAATCGGTACTTCAGCCACCTCACCGCCGCACAGTTACTCGGACTCCGGATGCCCGAGCACTTCATCCTCGAATCCATCCACGTCACGTCCCTCTTTCCCACACGCGCCGTGCGTCGACGGCGGGTCACGGGCCACCAGACTCAGAGGTCAGAATGCGTTACTGTCAACGGGCTCCGCGTATCCACCCCTCTTGGTGCGTGGCTTGAGTGCGCGGAATACCTGGGTGTGGACGACGTGGTGATCATGGGTGACTCGCTGGTTCGTCGGCGGTCGCCGTTAGTAACCATCGATGAACTTCGGGCCGCCGCGGCATCCTTTCGAGGGCGGCGGGGTGCCGCCACGATCGCCGGTGCCGTGACGCTGGTTCGCGAGAACACCGATTCGGCGCGAGAGACAATTCTGAGGTTGGTGCTCGGGCGCGCAGGCTTTCCAGAACCCGAGGTGAATGGGGTCATAGTGAACTCGTTCGGACAGGCGATCGCGCACGGGGACCTCGTCTACCGGGCATATCGCACCGTTCTCGAATATGAGGGCGATCACCATCGGACGGATGAACGTCAGTTCGACATCGACATCGAGCGACTTGACGGGTTGGCCGAGGAACAGTGGCGCGTCATTCGCGTCAGCAAAGGGTTACTGCGGAGGCGCGCAACCCTCCTCGGAAAAGTGGACACCGCGCTACGGACTGGCGGATGGCGGCCAAAACTCGTGTGAGTTGACGGAGGTGGTCGCCCAACGCACCGCAAAACGACAACACGGGTCAAGTCGGGCCGGGCAACCTAGGCGCGAGGCAACTCAAGCGCTTCGATGACATCTGCGGGTGCGGCCTGCATCGCGTGCGGTCCGGCGACGTCGAACCACACTGCTTCCAGCACGCCCTCGTTCTGCTGCAGGAAGTCGAGCAGCTCCGGGGCGGCATAGACCGTGGATTCCGGGGCATCCTCATCCGGGATCATCGCAGCGTACGTCTCGGGTGTCGAGAACAGGAGCAGCATGTATTTGTCGGCGTCGCCGCGGCGGAACACCCGAACCTGCGGCTCGCCGTCCGACGGAAGCAGCGGCACCACGACTCCGTCGTTTCGAAGTGCAAGAGCAACCGCGACAGCATCCTGTGCTTCGAGCGCTGCGGCGAGCGACACTGTCACTACTTCAGAACGAACTGGGGCGAGTCTGCCTTGCTCGAAGCAATGCCGTCCACTGTGACCGTGAGGTGGTAGCTCGCGCCTCCCGCGATCACCGGTGGGGCATTGGTCGCCGAGCAGGCGGCGGGATTGGAACGGGTACGATCCCACGCGAACGGCGTGCTCTTCACCGCGATTTTGGGTTTGAGAACCGTCGTGGCAGGCTCGGCACCCGTCTGGCAATCCTTGGAGGACCAGATCTTCTCCGTGCCGCTCGTGATCACATAGACCTGCTTGTCGCTACCATCCTGAAACGAACAGTCTGCGGCACCCGTGTTTGTGATCGTCAGCGAGAGCTGCGGGTCGACTCCGGGCGCATAGCTCAGGGCGTCTGTCACCGCGACGACCTTGACATCGGCCGGGACGCAAGCCGGCGCCTTCGCGACCGTGGTGTGAGGCGTGTTCGTGTTCGCGGCGGTCGACTTGCCGCCGCCGGGGCGCACG
The DNA here is from genome assembly GCA_036271795.1 of Galbitalea sp. Taxonomy (GTDB): domain Bacteria; phylum Actinomycetota; class Actinomycetes; order Actinomycetales; family Microbacteriaceae; genus Galbitalea. The sequence continues at coordinate 111,149 of DATAZY010000069.1, read as the reverse complement.
ACGATGAGAATAATGATCAGGATGACGGCGAGCACGCCGATCAGAACCACTAGTCGGCGGCGCCAATACACTTTGTTTGGCTGCGGGCCGACGGGAGTCCGAATCGTCGACATACTTCAGGCTAACTGCAGCGTCTTCAGCATCCTTGTATTGCCTAGGGTGTTTGGCTTTACTCGGCTCAGGTCCAGGAACTCGGCGATGCCCTCATCCTGGGAGCGGACGAGCTCAGAATAGACATCGGGAGCGACCACATCCTCGCCGATAGACGTGAAACCGTGCCTTCCGAAGAACTCCGTCTCGAAGGTCAAACAGAACAACCGCGTCAGTCCGAGCGCGATCGCCGAAGTCTCGATGTCGCTCAGGATGGCGTGGCCGACCCCGTGATGCAGCCAGTCGTCGGCTACCGCGAGGGTTCGCACCTCGCCGAGGTCTTCCCACATGACGTGCAATGCGCCGCAGCCGATGAGTTGGCCGTCGTCATCCACCGCGACCCGGAATTCCTGGACAGCTTCGTAGAAAACGACCCGCTCCTTGCCGAGAAGGATGCGACGCTGGACCAGGGGTTCGACGAGCGCCTTGATCGCGGGAACGTCAGCGGTGCGGGCCGGGCGCACGGTGAAACTCACACTTAAACCGATCTCAAGGAGATTAGAGCGAGTGCAGGCGCTTTCTCGCTCACCCAGCCTATTCCAACGCGCTTTTCCTTGAGATCGGTTTAACGAGTCAGGGGCGCCCGAAGACGCCCCTGACTCGTGCTGAAGCTACGCCTCGACGGCCACCGGTTCCGGCTCGACTGCTCCGGGCTGGCGCGACGTCGTGATGACGAACTCGTTGTCCACGAAGTCGACGTGCACGTGGTCGCCCGCGTTGAGCTCGCCGTGCAGGATCTTCTCCGACAACCGGTCCTCGACCTCGTGCTGCACCGCGCGACGGAGCGGCCGTGCCCCGAGCGCCGGGTCGAACCCGATCTCGATGAGCTTCTCCTTGGCGGGCAGCGACAGCTCAATGGTGAGGTCGCGATCCATGAGGCGCACCTTGAGGCGGCTGATGAACAGGTCCACGATCTGCAGGAGCTCTTCCTTGTTCAGCTGCGGGAACACGATCGTCTCGTCGACACGGTTCAGGAACTCAGGCTTGAAGTGCTTCTTCAGCTCGTCGACGACCTTGCCGCGCATCCGGTCGTAGTCCGTCGCGGTGTCGCCACCGAGTTGGAAGCCGACCGGGCCGTTGGTGATGTCCTTTGTGCCGAGGTTGGTCGTCATGATGATGACCGTGTTCTTGAAGTCGACGACGCGACCCTGGCCATCCGTCAACCGGCCCTCTTCAAGAATCTGAAGCAGCGAGTTGAAGATGTCGGGGTGAGCCTTCTCGATCTCATCGAACAGCACCACGGAGAACGGCTTACGACGCACCTTCTCGGTGAGCTGGCCGCCCTCTTCGAATCCAACGAATCCGGGAGGGGCACCGAACAGTCGTGAGACCGTGTGCTTCTCGCCGTACTCGCTCATGTCGAGTGCGATCAGCGCGTTCTCGTCATCAAACAGGAACTCCGCGAGCGCCTTGGCCAGCTCGGTCTTACCGACACCGGTGGGGCCGGCGAAGATGAACGAACCGGATGGACGCTTCGGGTCCTTGAGCCCGGCGCGCGTGCGGCGAATGGTCTTGGCGAGAACCGAGATGGCCTCTTCCTGACCGACGACACGCTCGTGCAGGGCCTTCTCCATGAAGACGAGTCGACTCGACTCCTCCTCGGTCAGTTTGAAGACCGGGATGCCCGTGGCCGCAGCCAAAACTTCGGCGATGATTCCCTCATCGACGGTTCCGCTTGCGCCGGTGTCACCCGACTTCCACTGCTTCTCCAGGCGAAGGCGCTCACCGAGCAACTTCTTCTCTTCGTCACGAAGCGAAGCGGCCTTCTCGAAGTCCTGATCCTCGATCGCGGCCTCCTTCTGCCCGCGAACGACGGCGATCTTCTCGTCGAACTCGCGGAGCTCCGGCGGCGCCGACAGGATCGACAGGCGCAGGCGAGCGCCGGCCTCGTCGATCAGGTCGATGGCCTTGTCCGGCAGGAAGCGGTCCGCGACGTAGCGGTCGGCAAGGTTCGCGGCGGCGACGATGGCGCCATCCGTGATCGAGACCTTGTGGAACGCCTCGTACTTGTCGCGCAGTCCCTTGAGGATGTTGATGGTGTGCGGCAGCGACGGCTCGTGCACCTGCACCGGCTGGAAGCGGCGCTCGAGGGCGGCATCCTTCTCGAAATGCTTGCGGTATTCGTCGAGCGTGGTCGCACCAATCGTCTGCAGTTCGCCGCGGGCAAGCAGCGGCTTCAGGATGGATGCGGCGTCGATCGCGCCCTCAGCAGCACCCGCACCGACGAGCGTGTGGATCTCGTCGATGAAGACGATGATGTCGCCGCGCGTGCGGATCTCTTTTGTGACCTTCTTGAGGCGCTCCTCGAAGTCACCACGGTAGCGGCTGCCGGCAATGAGCGAACCGAGGTCGAGCGAGTAGAGCTGCTTGTCCTTCAGCGTCTCGGGCACCTCGCCCTTGACGATCGCCTGTGCGAGCCCCTCGACGACGGCGGTCTTACCGACGCCGGGCTCCCCGATCAGGACAGGGTTGTTCTTCGAACGACGGGAGAGAATCTGCATGACCCGCTCCATCTCCTTCTCGCGCCCGATGACCGGGTCGAGCTTGCCGTCGCGCGCAGCCTGCGTCAGGTTGCGGCCGAACTGGTCGAGGATCTGCGAGCCCTTGTCCGGAGTGGCGTCGTTTCCGCCGACGGCGACGGCCTCCTTGCCCTGGTAGCCGGACAGCAGCTGGATGACCTGCTGGCGCACCTTGTTGAGGTCTGCGCCGAGCTTCACGAGAACCTGGGCGGCGACACCCTCGCCCTCGCGGATGAGGCCGAGGAGGATGTGCTCGGTTCCGATGTAGTTGTGGCCGAGCTGCAGCGCCTCACGCAGCGACAGCTCAAGCACCTTCTTCGCCCGCGGCGTGAAGGGGATGTGTCCGGTCGGCTGCTGCTGGCCCTGGCCGATGATGTCCTGGACCTGCTCGCGAACGGAGTCGAGCGAAATACCCAGAGACTCGAGAGCCTTGGCGGCGACGCCCTCGCCCTCGTGAATCAGACCGAGCAGGATGTGCTCCGTGCCGATGTAGTTGTGGTTGAGCATCTTGGCCTCTTCCTGGGCCAAAACCACGACGCGGCGAGCTCTGTCGGTAAATCTCTCAAACATGTTTTTGTCTCCTCAGGCACCGGTGCAGAAATAGCGGTGCCGTTACAAAGAGACTAACGAGGGGACCCCCTAAACCATGCCTCTGTTCGCCGTGGGCGTGACCCGTGTTGACGCGCTTGAGTGGCGGCACTAGGTTAACGATATTCGTTATTATCGACTATCGTTAGGTTAGGTCATGACCGATAGATCGCTCATCGCTGGGCCACGCACGATTGTGGTAGTGGCCCGAGGAATCCTCTGGGTGTTCTTTGGCATCGCCCTCATCGTGGGTATCTATTGCCTCGCTAGCGGTGCATTGTCGATTAGCCAGCATTTGGCTAGCGGCTATACGCAACTGACTCTGGTCGCCAACAAGCCCCTGCCAAAGCAGCTTCACTCCGCCGCCCTGTTCCCCGTGATCGATGGCACTTACCCGACCGCGACCCTGCAGGCCCGCGGATTGAGCTCAACGGTCGTAATCCTCGTGACCACGGCAGCGGCCGCGACCGTTCTCATCCAGGTCTCGCTGAGCGCGTTGATCGCTCTTCTGTCCTGGCGGCTGCTTCGAGGAGGACTGTTCCGCCGTTCCATTGCGCGAGCCGTCAGCGCCGCCGGGCTCATTCTCGCCATTGGCGGGATGATCAGCCAGGCCGGTGTCGCTCTCGCTGGCGGCGCCGCCGCGAAAGAACTCAACGGTGGTGGTTATGGGTTCTGGCCTCTCGCGGGTCGGTTCGATCCGACACTCGCGATCTTTGGGATCGTGCTCCTTCTCGTCGGACTCGCTTTCGAGTACGGCACTCGCCTGCAAAACGACACCGAGGGCCTGGTGTGACTGAGGACGAGCCCACGGGGATCCACTGCCGCCTGGATGAACTGCTCGAGCAGCGCGGGATGACCCTCACCCGTCTCAGCGAGCTGGTGGGGGTGAGCATCGTCAACCTGTCGATTTTGAAGAACGATCGAGCGCGCGCCATCCGGTACTCGACCCTTGCAGCGATCTGTGCCGCCGTCGATTGCGAGGTTGGCGACCTGCTCGTCCGCGCCTGACCCGTCATCCATTTCATCGACTGTGCACCCGATGACGGTGCCGTCCACTCGGACTGGCATCACGCGCACATTCGATGAGCGGTGGGCGAGACGTTTGTAAGGTGTTTGCATGAGCAACCTCGAGAAGGATCCGGTCGAGCTGTTCCCGGCGCCCGACACGCGCGCCGCTCACGAAGTCGAGATCCTCGAACCCCGGGACGTTCCGCTCGGTGGTCCCCGCGCGATGTCGGTTCGTCGCACGCTGCCGCAGCGAGCGCGCAGCCTCATCGGCGCCTGGTGTTTCGTGGACCACTACGGTCCGGACATCGTCGCGGTGAGCGGGGGGATGGCTGTTCCGCCACACCCACACACGGGACTGCAGACCGTCAGCTGGCTCTTCGCAGGCGAGATCGAGCACCGCGACAGCGTCGGATCCCACGCGATCGTGCGACCCGGCGAGCTCAACCTGATGACCGCGGGCCGCGGAATCCAGCATTCCGAGGTGTCACTGCCACAGACGACGGAGCTGCATGGCGCGCAGTTGTGGATCGCGCTGCCCGACGCCACTCGTCACGCCGAACCGTTCTTCGAGAACTTCGTGCCGTCGCCGTTCGAATTCGACGGCGCGACCATTACCGTCTTCCTCGGCGAACTGCTGGGGCGCTCCTCGAGTGCGCGCGCCTTCAGTCGGGTCGTCGGAGCACAGCTCGACCTGCCCGCGGGGACGATTCTCCAGCTCCCGGTGGACCCCGAGTTCGAACACGGTCTGCTCGTTGACGATGGCGCCCCCAGCGTGAACGGACATCCCGTGGCACGATTCGAACTCGCGTTCGTGCGCCCCGGCGCCGCGACCATCCGCATCGAAGCCCGCGACAGACCGCTGCGCGCATTGTTCATCGGCGGAGAACCACTGGGTGAACAGATCGTCATGTGGTGGAACTTCATCGGCCGGAGCCACGACGAGATCGTGGAGTTCCGTCGTCAGTGGCAGGTGGATGTCATCGCCGACGACAACGAAGAGGGTCGATTTGGACGCGTCAGCGGCTACGACGGTCGCCCGCTTCCCGCGCCCGAGCTGCCGAACGTCAGGCTAAGACCTCGCGACTAGCGCGAATTGGCCGATTCCGCAGCAAGCTTGGCCCGTTCCTCGGCCTCGATGCGTGCGAATTCCTTGCGCTCGGTTCGATCCGCCCTGAGGATCGCGCGCATGGCGAACCAGAAGATGAGTCCAACGCAGATGGTTGGAGCCAGGGAGAACACGATGCCTCCCCACACGGTCGTGGGCATGGTGCCAGATTACCTCTCGCGCCTAGCGCTGTCCTGTGAGTGTGACGACCGCGATCACCGCGAGGATGCCGATCAGCGCGACAGCCATCACAATCCGCGACGAACGACGGCTCATCGCGCCTTCGTCAGGATGCCGACGATGCCGGTGATGATCAGATAGAGGGCAAATCCGCCAACGATAATCCAGATGAGAACGCGGTTCCAGTTCCAGCCGGCTTTCTTCTTGCGCAGAGCCAGCGGCAACTCCGGCTGTGGCTCCTTGGTGAACTCCGGCTCGTCTCCGTTCGCCGGGTCGTCCGGCGGCTCGGGGGGTAAGTTCGATGAATCGCTCACTTCAGCACCCTACTTGACCAGCGGAAACAGGATGGTTTCGCGAATCCCGAGTCCGGTGAGCGCCATCATCAGGCGATCGATTCCCATACCCATGCCTCCGGTGGGCGGCATCCCGAATTCGAGCGCGCGCAGGAACTCCTCATCGAGCCGCATCGCCTCGGGGTCACCCTGGCTTGCGAGCACCGCCTGCTCGACAAATCGCTCGCGCTGGATCACCGGATCCACGAGCTCCGAGTAGCCCGTCGCCAGTTCGAATCCGCGCACGTAGAGGTCCCACTTCTCGACCACACCGGGCTTGGATCGGTGTTCGCGCACAAGCGGTGATGTGTCGACCGGGAAGTCCATGACGAAGGTCGGCCGATAGAGCGAGGGTTTGACGAAGTGTTCCCACAGTTCCTCGACGAGCTTCCCGTGGGTCGGCAGGGCAACCTCGATTCCGACGGATGCGGCAAGCCTCTCCAGCTCGGCGAGGGTCCACTGCGTCGTGACTTCAACCCCGGCCGCAGCGGACAGCGACTCGTACATGTCGAGCCGATCCCAGTCACCGCCGAAGTCGTAATCGGAGCCATCCGCCCAGGTCACCGTCGTCGACCCGGCGACTGCAGTTGCGGCGTTTTGGATCATCTCCTGGGTCAGGTCACCGATCTGGTTGTAATCCCCGTAGGCCTGGTAAGCCTCGAGCATGGCGAACTCGGGCGAGTGCGTGGAGTCGGCACCCTCGTTTCGGAAGTTGCGGTTGATCTCGAAGATCCGGTCGATACCACCCACGACCGCGCGCTTGAGGAACAGCTCTGGCGCGATGCGCAGGAACAGTTCCGCCTCGAACGCGTTGCTGTGCGTCGAGAATGGCCGCGCGGCGGCACCGCCGTGCATCGTCTGAAGCATGGGCGTCTCGACCTCGAGAAAGTCATGATCCGCGAAGGTCTTGCGCAGCGATGCATTGACCGCAGCGCGGGCTCGGACAACATAGCGAGCTCGCTCGCGGACGATGAGGTCGAGGTAGCGGCTGCGAACCCGCGACTCCTCACTCAACTCGTTGTGCAGATTGGGGAGCGGCTGGATCGCCTTCGACGCGATCTGCCATTCCTTCACGAAGATCGAAAGCTCACCGGTACGGCTGGAGATGATCTCGCCGGACACGAACAGGTGATCGCCCAGGTCGACGAGTTCCTTGAACAGGGCGAGAGATTCCTCGCCGATCTCCGCCAGGCTGAACATGGCCTGGAGACGATCGCCGTCTCCGGCCTGCAGCTGCACGAAGCAGAGCTTTCCCGAGTTGCGCAGGAACACAACCCGGCCGGCAAGTGCGGCGATCTCACCGGTCTTCTCATCGGCCGAAAGGTTGTCGAAACGCGCTCGCACGGCACCGATGGTGTCGGTGATCGGAACGGCGACCGGATAGGCACCAAGGCCGAGCTCGTTGAGCCGCTCCCGCTTGGCCAGCCGCACTGCCTTCTGCTCGAAGACCTCCGTCTCGGTCAGCTCGGGCTCAGTCGGATCGGACTGGGTGTCACTCACGTATGGCTCCTGCTTTGCGTTCAACGGCACTGTGCGGTCGACCGTCCCATGGTACCGGGGCACCGGGTGGCTCTCAGGCGAGTGAGATGCGTTCGTTGTCGATCAAGCGGGTGCCCCCCACCTTCGCGGCGACCAGCACGAGCGCAGGCCCACGGTAGCCGTCATCCACCGGAAGGAAGGTGTCGGGGTTGACGACCTTCAGGTAGTCGAGTTCGACGAGCGGTTCGCCCATCAGCGTGCCCTGGGCCGCGGCGACCACTGCGTCGATCCCTCGGTCGGCGGACGACGCGGCGGCCTCGAGCGCGAGCGACAGCGCGCGAGCGGCAGGACGCTCCTTGCCCGCGAGGTAACGATTCCGGCTCGAGAGCGCCAGTCCGTCCGCCTCCCGAACGATCTCGATCGCTTCCAGCCGGACCGGGATGTTGAGGTCGAAAATCATGCGCCGCACCAAAAACAACTGCTGGGCATCCTTCTGCCCAAACGTCACGACATCGGGGGCCACGATAAGCAGCAGCTTTGCGACGACGGTGAGGACTCCATCGAAATGCCCAGGGCGCGATCGTCCCTCGTACAGCTCGCCGATCCTGCCGGCATGGACCTGGATGGACGGCCGCCCGTCGGGATACATCTCTGCCGCGCTCGGGGCGAAAACGAAGGGAACGTCGAGCTCGCCGAGCCGGTCCAGATCTGCATCCAGGGTTCGCGGATACTTGTCGAGGTCTTCGTTCGGTCCGAACTGCAGCGGGTTGACGAAGATCGAAACGATCCTCGTGTCGACGAGTTCCGCCGCTCGCGAGAGATGAACGAGATGACCGTCGTGCAGGGCGCCAAGCGTCGGCGTCAGTGAGACTCTGCGTCCGGCCACGCGTTCGGCCGCAACAACCTCGCGAACCTCGGCAATCGTCTCGAGCAGGCGCGGTCGCTGGGTGGTGCTCACGAATCGTCCTCCAACAGGTCGCTCTTCATCGAGGACAGATCGATCGTATCCTTACGTTGCTGTCGTTAAGGCGTTCTCCACGGCCGATCGCACGAGCGGGGCGAGCACCCGGCCGGCATTCTCCACACCGATCGATGCGAGCGCATCGGTCGCCTGTGTGACGATTGCCGCCGAGAAGCCGGTCGCGATCGCGATCGCTTCCGCGTACGCGAGCCGGTCATCCTCGTCGACGAGAAGCGGTTCTGCGCCCATCTCGACGACCAGGGCCATTCCGATCGGCTGCACCACACTCGCCGCGGTCACCGCGCAATAGCTGTCGCGGAGCCGCACCAGGTCGATGCTTGTTCCCGTGAACGCCATCGCCGGATGGACGGCGAGTGGAATGGCGCCGAGCGCCTGTGCGGGCACGAGGACCGCGGTGCCCATGCTCGCCGCGGTGTGCAGCACTAGCTGTCCCGCTTGCCAGCTACCCGTTGCCGCGAGACCGGCGACGAGCGAAGGCAGCTCGGCATCAGGAACGGCGAGAATCACCAGCTCGCTTCGCTCGAGAATCGTGGGAATGTCCAGGACCGGCACTCCGGGCAGCATCGCGTCCGCCCGATCCCGGCTGCGCTGCGACAGCGCCGAAATTCCGACGATGGCGTGGCCCGCCCCCGCCAGCGCAGCACCAAAGACCGGCCCGACATTGCCTGCTCCGACAATGCCGATCCCGAGGCGACCGGAACGTTCCATCAGGCCGTAGACCCGTCGGCTCGCCAGCGGTGCGTCGCATCCGTGCTGACCGCGGAGACGACCTCGAGCGAAACGGACCCGAAGAAGCCGACGGCGACATCCCGATCGAGCCCGCCAAGCTCCGCCCGCACCGGTCCGTTCACCGTGTGAACGTGAACCCGAGCGAGATCGAGCGCGCGATAGAGCGGCCCCTGCGTAACGCCGACACTCTGCGCCCGGGCTTCCGGCACCATCGTCAGATGCCGCCAGATTCCCCCACCGCGCAGGAGCACGACTCCGGGTATTTCGGCGAAGCCGTTGCGCCGAAACGCGAAAGGACGCACGACGATGGCCCGCCGCGGCGAGTTGCTGAAGCCGCCGGCCGGCCCGGTTCCCACGATCCCGCGACGCAGGACGTCGATTGACTCGAGGCTGGTACCCGGCAGCAGGAGCGCAAGCACGCGCAGGACATCGTCGAGGTTTCCGACCGGAAGGATGGTCGTGTTGCGCTGCGCATCCGCGCCCTTCGCGTTCGACTTGGAGGCGCGGTTGACCCGAATCTCCCACCAGCCCGGCAGCCGCCACAGGATCGGCTGGCGAACCTGAATGGAATGGATGCGACCCGGCGGCAGTGTCTCATTGCTCAGAGTGAGAAGGCCGAATCCGACCCGAACCCCATCCGGCGTCGAGGCGATCGAATAGCGCACCGACTTCGTGAATCGCCGGAAGAGGAAGCTGCCGAGTGCCAGGACGAACGGCACGAGGAAGTAGATGACGATTTCAATGACCCCGAACGTTGCCGAGGCAATCGCCGCGAGAACTATCAGTACCAGGAGCGTGAAGGTTGTGTCGTGAAGCAGGATCGACCCGATCAGCCGACCGATGTTCACCCGCACCACCGACTCCGGTGGCGCGAAACTCGGATCGAGTTCCGGCGCAATGAATTCCGCGACCCGTTGCCCGACGAAACCTCGCGTGTCCGGCGGCGTGTGCGCCTCCTCTGAGTGCTTGGTGCCAGAGGCGAGCCGCAGGATGTCGCGGCGCAGCCCATCCGCGTTGGCCGACGAGAGGTAGTCGAGTCGCACGTTCGCGTCGTGGCCGGCAACATCGATCTCGAGCCGTGCAGCACCGAAGAGGCGCGCGAAGAACGGGCGAACGATGTTGATGCCCTGGATCCGATCCAGCCGCCCCTTGCGCAGGCTGCGCCGGATCAGCCCGCTGCGAACCTCGACGACCTCGTCGGTGATGCGAAAGGTGTGCACGCGCCAGGACAGATAGAAGATGACAACGATCAGGATCAGGACGGCTGCGATCCCGAGCAGGGCAAGCGGGAGGCGACCGTCGCGGGTCAGAAACCCGAACGGGTCGCCGTCCTCATGGCCGCCCGGTGCCCCAAAGAACAGGTCGATGAGCTGCTGACGTGCCTCGGAGACAAAGACCCCGGCGATCGCGATGAAGACGATTCCGCCCCGAAGCAGCGGCGTCGCGGGATGAAGGCGATGCCATTCACCGTCGGCCAGCCGGGTCGCAAGAACTGCTCCGGGCGGAAGCAGGTCCTTGATCGGATCGCCCTCTGACGGACCGTTCGTCGCCTCGCCATCCGTCACAGGCCGGCCCGCCTCGTCTCGGCGAGAGCGACGAGCTGGTCACGCAGTTCCTCGGCATCGACGACCAGCAGGCCGGGAATCTCGACACTGCTGGATGCCGCCGCGGTCACGAAGTGCAGGTCGCTCAGCCCCAGCGCCCGGGAGACCGGACCGCGGGTGATATCGATGAGCTGCATCCGACCGTAGGGAACCGAGACGAACCGCTGGAACAGGAGGCCGCGGCGAAAAAGGAGGTCGTCATCGCGAAGCTGGTATCCGATGGCACGCACCCGACGGGGGACGAAGGCAAGCACGAGAACCATGATCACGAGCACGACGGCCGGGAGGATCCACCACAACGTCACTCTCGAGACATAGGCCGGAATGCTCGAAGCGACCAGCAGGGCGACCGTGACAACCAGGGTGCTGATCACATCCACGAGCACGTACTTGGGCGATACCCGTCGCCAGTCGACGGCGGGCAGGTCAAGACGATTGGTCACACGCGCCTCATTTTCTTGTCCTCGCCATAGTGCTGATCGGTTCCGGTGCGCATCAGCTCGGTCTCGTCGATACAGGGCTCTTGTCGCCCTTGTCCTTATCGTCAGGTGGGATGCTGCACATGTTCTCCGCGACGAGGCCGCACACCAGCAGGACCACCGAGCCCAGGACGGCGGCCCCGGACGTGAAGATCGAGCCTACCGCCGCCACAACGGGGCGGGTCAACAGGTAGACGGCAATCGCGACTGACGCGCCGAACAGTAGCGACCCGGCGATGCTCGACGCCTTCGCCAGGACGACGACCCGCGTCGCGTAGAACGGATCGACGGGATGCTTGTCCCTCTCGCGGGCCGCCCGCCGCACGGGAACGGCGAAGATGACGACGAGAACACCGATAACGGCGAGGGAAAGTCCGAACGTGAACGGGGGTGACGCCGCAGCGGTCCCGGACGCCGCAAGGATGACCTGCAGCAGCCATCCCGCGCCGCCGCCGACCACGGCGAGGACAACGAGCAGGACCGGACTGGTGCGTTTCACGAAAGTGCCTCCGCAGGGTAGCGTGACACATCCGCTGCGGCGGCGGGAAGTCCGTCAATCCGACCGACGCCGGGAAGCTCCGCTTCCGGGTCCAGCTCCAGCCACGGCACGAGAACAAAACTGCGCTCCACCGCCCTCGGGTGCGGCAGCGTGAGTTTTTGGCCATCCACGATCAGGCCGCCGTAGGTGACGATGTCGATGTCGAGCGTTCGATCGCTCCACCGAACCTCGCGCACCCGACCGTGACTGGCCTCGATCTCATTCAACCGCGCGAGGAGCTCTGTCGGCGCCAGCGTCGTGTCTACTTTCGCGACGGCGTTCAGGTAGGCCGGAGCGGAGCTGTCGACGCCCGTGGGCTTGAGGGCGGCTGTCTCGACCAGGCCGGAGGTACCGAGGAGGGTTACACCGGTAAGCGCCGCGATGTCGGCCACCGCAGCCCGAAGGTTGAGCTCACGGTCCCCGAGATTGCTCCCCAGAGACAGGATGGCGATGGTTCCGCCGCTCACGCCCGAGCTCGCTCGATGGTGATCGATACGTCGTCGAAAGGCACCTCGATGGGTGCGGAAGGCTTGTGCAGAGTCACCCGGGTTCGAAGCACAACGGAATGCGCAAGAGCGATACCGGCGACGCGCTCGGCAACCGTCTCGATGAGATCGACCGGGTCACGTTCGACGCAATCGACGACCTCCCGTGCGAGGACCCCGTAGTTAACTGTCTTGGCGAGATCATCGCTCGCGGCGGCGGCGTCCGTGTCCAGCCACACGGTCAGGTCGATCACGAACTCCTGGCCGTTCACCCGCTCGTGCTCGAACACACCGTGATGAGCCGTCGCGCGAAGGCCCGTCAGGGTGAGCGCGTCCTCAACCATGCACCCCGCCGGAATTCCAGGCGGCCCACACATCGAGCGCGGCAGCGGTCGACGCGACATCGTGAACCCGAACGCCCCACACCCTCGACTGCGCGGCGAGCGCACTGATCACTGCCGTCGCGAAGTCGCGCTCGGAACTCGGCGCCCCGTCTTCGGCGAAAGGTGCAAGGAACCGCTTGCGCGATGCGCCGATGAGGAGCGGATACCCGATCGACTCGAGCTGCGGGAGCGCCTTGAGCAGCGCCCAGTTGTGCTCTGCGGTCTTGGCGAATCCGAGGCCGGGGTCGAGGACGATCTTGTCCGGCGTGATTCCCCAGACCAGCAGTTCGGCAACACGGGCCTTGAGTGCGTTCCGCACCTCGGTCACGACGTTCCGGTACACCGCCTCGTCGTCGGTGGCGTCGCCCGGCGTGCGCCAGTGCGACGCGATGTAGTGCACCTTAGTCGCCGCGACGACGCGGAACATGTCCGGGTCGGCGAGACCGCCGGACACGTCGTTGACGACGAGAACACCGACATCCACCGCGGCCTCCGCCGTTGACGCGTTCATGGTGTCCACACTGACCGGAATCTCGCGCTCGACGAGAGCTTTGAGCACCGGGATGACGCGCTTGCGCTCCACGGCGGGCTCGATCCGCGCGGCCCCCGGCCGGGTCGACTCACCGCCGACATCAATGAAGTCCGCGCCCGCGGCCCGCAGCGACACCGCGTGCGCGACGGCGGCATCCACCCTGGAGAATTTGCCCCCGTCGCTGAACGAGTCGGGCGTCACGTTGAGGACGCCAACAATCACGGGACGGCGGCGCTCCGGCACGGTCGGCCGGATGCGCGCGAGGCCGCTAGCCACGGAGAACTCCTGCGGTTCCCGCTTGCCCCAGGAGGGCCAGCACGCCGGAGCGTTCGATCGGGTCGCTCAGCGTTCCCCGCGTCGCGAGCGTGACCGTGGTGCTTTTAGTTTGGCGCACGCCGCGCGCAGTCACGCAACCGTGAGTGGCGTCGAGCACGACAAGAACACCGCGGGGCGCGAGGCCATCCTCGAGTGCCTGAGCGATCTCTTCTGTGAGACGCTCCTGAAGTTGCGGGCGAGAGCTGAGAGTTTCAACCACACGAGGTATTTTGCCAAGTCCCACGATTCTTTGCGCGGGAATATAGGCGACATGCGCAACTCCGGTGAACGGGAGCAGGTGGTGCTCACACATCGAGCGGAAGTCAATGTCGCGCAGGAGGACCAGTTCGCCCAGCTCGTCGGGGGCCAGGTTGAGCTCTGTTGCATCGCTCAGGTGACTCAGCGGATCGACGCCGAGTCCGCTGAAGAAGTCGGCGTAGGACTCCGCGACGCGCGCCGGAGTCGTAGCCAGGCCGGGGCGCGACGGATCCTCGCCGATTGCGGCGAGGATCTCGGCTACGGCAGCCTCGACGCGCCCGGTGTCGATGGGAGCCACTTGGTTCTTAGGCCGTTGCTATGCCGGGAGACTTGCGCGGACGAGGAGTACGGTTCGGCTTCGACGGCAAGCCGGACTGCACGCCGCCGTCGACGACGCCTTCGTCGATGGGTGCCTTCGACGGCACCTTCACGGCGGGCAGGTTCGAGACCGGCCGCTCCTTGCTGGAGAGCCACTGCGGGCGCTCCGGCAGCTTCTTGACATCCTTGAAGATCTCGGCCAGCTCTTCGTGGTCGAGGGTCTCCTTCTCGAGCAGTTCGCTGGCGAGATGGTCGAGGATGTCGCGGTTGTCGTTGAGCACCTGCCACGCCTCCGTGTGCGCCTGTTCGATGAGCACCCGCACCTCGGAGTCGACCGTCTCCGCAATCGTCTCCGAGTAGTCGCGCGAACCGGAGTCGCGTCCCATGAGCGGCTCACCCGCGGTGTTGCCCAGCTTCACGGAACCGATGGCTGCGCTCATCCCGTACTCGGTCACCATCCGGCGAGCAGTTACGGTCGCCTTCTCGATGTCGTTGGATGCCCCGCTGGTCGGATCGTGGAACACGATCTCCTCGGCGACACGGCCACCCATCGCGTACGCGAGTTGGTCGAGCAGCTCGTTGCGCGTCACGGAGTACTTGTCCTGAAGCGGGAGCACCATGGTGTAGCCCAGGGCACGTCCGCGAGGCAGAATCGTGATCTTGGTGACCGGGTCGGTGTGCCGCATGGCCGCGGCAGCGAGAGCGTGCCCGCCCTCGTGGTAAGCCGTGATGAGCTTTTCCTTGTCGGCCATGATGCGCGACCGGCGCTGCGGCCCGGCCATCACGCGGTCGACCGCCTCATCCAGCGCACGGTTGTCGATGAGCTGTGCGTGCGAGCGAGCGGTGAGCAGCGCCGCCTCGTTGAGGACGTTCGCCAGGTCCGCGCCCGTGAAACCGGGGGTCTTACGGGCGAGAACCTCGAGGTTGACGCTGGCGGCAAGCGGCTTGCCGCGTCCGTGTACTTCAAGGATCCGCTGGCGGCCCTTGAGGTCTGGTGCATCCACGCCGATCTGGCGGTCGAACCGACCAGGGCGAAGCAGAGCAGGGTCGAGCACATCCGGCCGGTTGGTTGCCGCGATCAGGATGACGTTGGTCTTGACGTCGAAGCCGTCCATCTCGACGAGCAGCTGGTTGAGGGTCTGCTCGCGCTCGTCGTTTCCGCCGCCGATGCCGGCGCCGCGGTGACGACCAACAGCGTCGATCTCGTCGACGAAGATGATCGACGGCGAGTTCTCCTTCGCCTGGGTGAACAGGTCGCGGACGCGGCTCGCGCCAACGCCGACAAACATCTCGACGAAGTCAGACCCGGAAATCGAATAGAACGGAACACCCGCCTCGCCCGCAACGGCGCGCGCGAGGAGCGTCTTGCCGGTTCCTGGGGGGCCGTACAGCAGCACGCCCTTCGGGATGCGAGCACCAACGGCCTGGAAGCGGGCCGGGTCCTTCAGGAAGTCCTTGATCTCCTCGAGCTCTTCGATCGCCTCATCCGCACCGGCGACATCCGCGAACGTCACCTTCGCGGCATCCTTGCCGACCAGGCGCGCCTTGGACTTGCCGAACTGCATGACCCGGTTGCCGCCGCCCTGCATTCCGCGGAACAGGAAGAAGATGACCACACCGAACAGCAACAGCGGAAGCAGGAATCCGGCGAGTGTTGACCAGATACTGGTCTGGTCGACAGCGTCGTCGTACTTCACCCCCGACTTGTTGATGTCGGCGATAACCTCGGCGCCACGCGGCGCCACGTAGTAGAACTGCACGAGCTTGCTGCCCTGGTACGGGGTCGACAAGGTGAGATCGACGAACTGGTCGGGGTCGTGCGTGACCGCCTTCGTCACGGTGTCACCCTTGAGGAGGTTTAGGCCTGCCTGGGTCGAAATCGAGTGAAAACTCGGTGCGAGGAAGACCGACACGGCAATCCACAGCACCACGCCGACGATGACGATCCACACGACGGGCCCACGTAGCAAACGCTTAATATCCATGATGAGTGGGCCGAAGAGGCCCTTCACCTTCCTTGAGTGACGTGTCTAGAAGATTACCCCGCGCACGCTTGGCACCCGCTGGATGTTTGCCGTGGGCGTAATGCCCCATTCCGTGGGGTGCCCGCACACCGCCGCACTTTGTTGACAGCGCGGTTCCTGCATCGGCGTCAGGATGCGTAGATGTGGGGAGCAAGGATGGCGACATCGCGAAGGTTGCGGTAGCTCTGCGCGTAGTCGAGTCCGTATCCGACCACGAATTCGTTGGGGATGTCGAAGCCGAGATACGCGACATCCACCTCGACCTTCACGGCGTCGGGTTTGCGCAGCAGCGCACAGATCTGGACGGATGCCGCTCCGCGGGTTTCGAGGTTGGCTCTCAACCAGGACAGGGTGAGCCCCGAGTCGATGATGTCCTCGACAATGAGCACGTGCCTGCCCTGCAGGTCGGAGTCGAGATCCTTCAGGATTCGCACAACGCCACTCGACTGCGTCCCGGCGCCGTAGGACGACACCGCCATCCAGTCCATGTCGATGTTCATTCGTAGTTCGCGAGCCAGGTCCGCCATGACCATGACCGCACCCTTGAGCACGCCAACCAGAAGCGGACGTTCGCCCGCGTAATCGTCCTCGATACGGCGTGCCAGCTCGGCGAGCTTCGACCGGATCTCGGCCTCGGACACGAGCACCCTGGTGAGATCTGCTGAAACGTCGCTGGCTTCCATCGGTACCTATCCGTTCGCGGTGAAGATGAGCAGGCTGCCCCGCCGTTCAACCCTAACGCCCGGGAGGTCGAGCGCCTTTTGGCCGTGCCAGTGGGTGATCAGCCGTGAAACATCGAGGGTCTGCGAGCGACTCAGCGAGACGTGAAACTCACCCTCAACCGCGAGCCGGATCAGCCGTTGTCGAAGCGCCGACGGGTTGCTCGCGAGCGCTTGAACGGGCAGCGAGATGCCAGACTCTGCGAGCTCGGCCAGCTCCTCGGTGAGCTCTTCCGCGAAGCGGTCCAGCGCGTCGCTGTCTTCGCGAAGCTGCTCTGCGGTTCTTGCAAGCGCCTCGGCAATCCCTGGCCCCAGCTCCCGCTCGAGTAAGGGGAGCACGGTTTCGCGCACTCGCACCCGCGCGAACGATGGGTCGGTGTTGTGCGGATCGATCCACGGTTCGAGGCCTGAGTCCTCGCAGAACTGCAAAGTGGATGACCGCCGGATGCCCAGAAGCGGGCGGGCGTACGCCGCCCCGCTCTCTGAGCTTGTCAAAGGGCTCATCCCGTGCAGACTCGTCGGCCCGCTGCCGCGCGCAAGCCCGAGGAGCACGGTCTCGGCCTGGTCGTCGAGCGTGTGCCCAAGCAAAACGAGTACTGCGCCGGTCTCGCCGGCGGCCTCGTCCAGGGCTGCGTACCGCGCGATCCGCGCGGCAGCCTCGGGGCCGCCGGCCGAATCGACGACCGCCATGCGAACGAGTACCGGATCGAGCCCCAGCGACCGCGCCTTGTTCGCGGCGCGAGCCGCGACATCCGCCGATCCGGACTGCAACCCGTGATCGACCACGACAGCACCGGCACGGATTCCTGCCCGCGCCGCCTCGAATGCAGTTGCCGCTGCGAGCGCGAGCGAATCCGGCCCACCGCTGAGGGCTACCAATACGACCGTCCCGGCAGGCTCTGCCCGAGGAGCCGGGAGCACCGCGCGAACCGCACGCCGTACGTCCGCGATCGCGGGCGTCAGGCGCGATCGACGGCTCGAGTCCATCCAGTAACGTTATTGCAGTTAGTCGACAAGCTTGAGGAGTACGTCATGGCCGCCTACGACGCCATCATCGAAATCCCGAAGGGGAGCAAGAACAAGTACGAGGTCGACCACGAAACCGGTCGCGTCTTCCTTGACCGCGTACTTTTCACCGGATTCGTCTACCCGACCGACTACGGCTTCATCGAGCACACGCTCGGCCTCGACGGGGACCCGGTCGACGTTCTCGTGCTACTCGACTTCCCGCTCTTCCCGGGCGTCGGAGTCTCCGTTCGCCCGGTCGGCGTCTTCAAGATGACCGATGACGGCGGCTCGGATGCGAAGATCATCGCCGTCCAGGCCAAGGATCCGCGCTGGACCTGGATTCAGGATGTCGACGACATTCCCGAGTTCACGCGCAAGGAGATCGAGCACTTCTTCGAGCACTACAAGGACCTCGAGCCCGGCAAGTGGGTCAAAACCGAGGGCTGGGGCAACGCCGCAGAGGCCGAAGAGATCGTCGCCGCGGGCGTCGCCGCCTACAAGCCCTAGGCTCAGCCGGTTGGTCGTCCCGCGTAGGGAACAAGGTCGCCGTAGCGGAGCACCGCAACGCGCACGGTGACTCCGGGGTACGGCGCTTCGATCATCTCGTTGTTGCCGATGTAGATCGTGACATGGTACTTGGTCGCCGTCGTCGACCCGCCGTCCGAGTACCACAGCAGGTCGCCGGGCTGTCGGTCGCTCAGCGGCACCAAACGGTTCTCCGACGCCATCACGTTGTACTGGTTCGTCGCGCTGTGCGTTCCGATGTACACGCCGGCCGCAGCGTACGACTTCAGAGTCAGTCCGGAGCAGTCCCACACGTTGGGTCCGGCTCCGTTGAGCTGGTAGGGCTTGCCGAGTTGGGCCTCCGCAAAAGCGATCGCGACGGCAACTGCAGAGCCGACGGGTGCCCCGGGAATCGGACCCGGCGGGGTCTTGTCCGGCGGCGGAGTCGTCTGCGCCTCCTGCTTGGCCTGCCAGGCCAGACCGGCGTAATACGCGGCCTCGGTCGAAGCCGTTGTGCCGTTCAGTGAGGCCAGTTGCGAGGTAAGAATGGCCTGCTGTGCCGTCTGCGCGTTCACCTTTGCCGTCGCGGCGGATGCGGCAACGTTGGCAGCAGATAGGGCAGTCTGCGCCTTGGTCGACCTCGTCGTGCGGACGGTTTTTGCTACCGCCGCCTGGTCGCTAAGGGCCGTCGCCGTTTTGCGATCCTGCTCCGCCTTCGCGAAGATCTTGGCGGACGCGTCTCCGAGCTTGTTCATCGTGCCGAGGACATCCAGCAGGTTGCCCGCCGAGTGCGAATTCAGCAGGAGGTCGACCGTGAGGTTGCCGTGCCCTTCGCGGGCGAGCTGGGCCGCGAACTGTCCCGCCTCACGGGATGACTCGGTGGCCTTGCTCTTCGCGGCGGTCGCCTGAGCCTGCAATTTCTTCGCCGTCGCCGTCGCACTGTCGAGGGCATCCTTGGCCTCGAGATAGAGCTCGCCGTCGATCAGCGCGACCTTGCCCGCCGCCGCCGCCTGTGCCTGCAGCGTTCCGATCAGGCCCTGGATCTTCTTGACCTCTGCGGCCTTGGCCGCGGCGGTCGCCTTCGCGGCCTGCACTTGGGCCCAGGTCGGAAACGCCGGATTGTCCGCAGACGCTGGAGCCGCACCAAGGCCCACCAAGAGCGCAACGGCGACGACTACGGTGAGCACCCGTCCCAGGCGCTCACGGCGCGCTCGTCCGGTTGCGCGCGCCACTGCCCCCGCGGATGGTGTCCAACTCATGAAGTCCCCGAATCGTGTCGTGGCAGACGCCGAGTCACGCCAGTAACACTGTTAACAGTGCCAACAGTAACAACTCGTCGCAGAATTGCCCAGTCCCAGTGTTGAGCGGCTTTCTGGGCGTCTTTGGGCGCAAAGTCTCAACAGCAGATTGAACCTATCGACGGACGCTCTGGATACCGGCCTCGCGACCCCATTCGCGGGATTGGACGCGTTTGGCTTTTGCCTCGGCGCCACCGTATGCTTGTCCCTCGGTTGCTATGGCGTTTGCGAACCTCATGGCCCCATCGTTTAGTGGCCTAGGACGGCGCCCTTTCACGGCGTTAACACGGGTTCGAATCCCGTTGGGGTCACCAAACTTCGAGAACTAAATAGCAAGGCCCTGTAGCGCAGTTGGTTAGCGCGCCGCCCTGTCACGGCGGAGGTCGCCGGTTCAAGTCCGGTCAGGGTCGCAAGGCACGGTCTACTCTCGCCAGTATGGCCGTGCCTTCTGTTCAACCTCGTGTTGCACAGGGCTCTGTAGCTCAGTTGGTAGAGCGTTCGACTGAAAATCGAGAGGTCACGGGATCGACGCCCGTCGGAGCCACTGTCCCGTTTCCAGGCTTCTACTGGGAGCGGGACTTTTGCACGGATAGCGCGTCTTCGCCCGTTCGGGACATTCTCGCCCGGGCGCGCAGGCGATGTCGTCCCAAATGGGCGAGATTTAGGCGGCAGCTGGGTCGCCAGTACTCGGCTACAGAATTTGTTCGAACGAGCCGGGATTTGCGTGCAGGGACGAATCGACCCGCGGTCGAAGATCCGGGCGCCGCCGATGGGTGCGCCCGATTTGCCGCCGCCCAAGTCCAGCAGATATGGATCCGCTTGGCGGTCAATCCCGAGGAGACACCAGAGGAATTGGATCCCACAGACCGAAACTAGAGTAGGACAGTGAGCGTGGTGGCCAGGTCGAATAGGAACGAACTCGCGGAACGAACTTTCCCGCCGACGCGCACTTTTCCGTTCGGACGGGCCCCAGATGAGCAGTGACAAGGCCAGCGAGGCGCAGCTTGCGCTGGATTGGCTCATTCAACTGTCCCCGCCTCCAGGGGCGCCATCAACTGAGTCGGCGATCAGTGCTTCCCTCGCCGACCGGGCCTCACGATTGCTTGGGCGGTTCCCGCTCGAGTGGGCGATCGATGTTGGACGACTTGCCGCGGAGCGGATTGTTCGCGAACTCCCTGAATTCGGCGGAAGTAAAGTTGCGTTTGAGACTCTCAGACGGGGTACCGAATCGTCCACTGTTGTCACACTCCTAGTCCTTGCGGGTGACGAAGACGTGACCACCGTTTCGGTCGAAGCTCTTGACGGTGTTGTCGATTACGTCCGCCGTGGTATTTCGATGCAGTCGCTCCTTCGTGGCATTCGATTAGGACACGCAGAGATCGCAGCAGCATTCCTTGCCGGCTGCGAAAGCCTCGTCGACCCCGCCCGACACAATGACCAGATTCCCTACGTTTCGGCCCGCCTCTTCGAATACATCGACAACTTTTCGGCGGCGTTGACCGAACGATACTCGCAGGAGAAAGCACTCTGGTCCTCAAGCAAATCGGCCGCGGCGTTGGAGATGGTGCGAGCGATACTTCGCGGCGACACCCCGGATGCGGCCTCGACATCCAGAACCCTGGGCTACGCGTTGGCACCAGATCACATCAGCATGCATGTGTGGTCAGAGTCGAGTTCCGACGACGTTGAAGGGCTTGAGCTGCAACGAGTAACTACCGAAATTCTGCGCCGGGTTGGAGCCACACAGCGGCTCATAGTACCGGTAGGAGGTGGACGCGTCTGGTCATGGTTTAGTACGGGTGAGACGCTGCGCAATGTTGTTTCGGTGGTTCGGTCACAGGAGGTGCCAGAGGACATAGCGATCGCCCTTGGGGTTCCCGGCGCCGGTATCGCAGGCTTCCGTCAGACCCATCGGGACGCTTTGGCCACGTTCGACCTCATGCAGATCTTGGACGCTCTGGGCCCTATCGTCACATACCAGGAGGTGGACCTCGTTTCTCTCCTTCTGGCGGACCGAAACCGTGCCCTGGAGTTCGTTAGGCGAGAACTGGGCCCACTAGCGGCAATGACGGACCAAGCGCGAGATCTGCGACAGACCTTGTTGGTTTATCTAGATGAGGAGAGCAGCCCCCACGCATCTGCCGTCAGGATGCAAGTTGCGCGCAACACAATTTCCTATCGTGTACACCGCGCCGAAGATCTCATGCAACGCCAAATCACGGACAGGCGCCACCAGCTGCACTCGGCGTTGCTGATGGCGTCTGTTCTGGGTGACCTCACCGAGAGTGTTCCAACGGTTAGATGAGCGGTGTGATTTGCTCCTGCACGCCCAGTAGCTCACGACCGAACGCCTCGGCGGAGATGAGAGAGTTAATCACGGCGTGCCTCGAACCGGTGTTTGCATCTCGCCACATGCGCTGCAACGGGCTGGCCTGAGCCATGCTGCCGGACCCGTTCACATTGAGAAGGATGTCGATCGCTTCGCGTGCCTTGCGGGCGATGTAACCCGTGTCCATGCGCGCACGTGCTCGCTCAAGACGGCTGGGATAGACGTTCGCAGCTGCTGCCTCATCGATTGCGCTGGCCGCGCGCTGCATGTGAAGGTAGCAGGTGTCGACCAGTATGGCTGCTTCAGCCATACTGAGCTGGGTTGAAGCAGCATCAGTCGAATGTTCGTAGAACGTGTACGAGATCCCCTTACCTTTGGCAAGTGATGCCAGCACGTAGTCGAGCGATGCCTTGGCAACGCCTGCGACGGGTCCAATGAGTACGAGCGCCATGACGGGAATGAATGCCGAACGATATAGGGCCTCGTCCTTGTGTTCGGTTGCGTAGTCACCTTCGGTAGCGCGGCTCACTGAAATGATCCGGTGGTCAGGAACAAAGACATTGTCGGCGACCAACGTGTTGCTCGCACTGCCCTGCATTCCTGCGACAAACCAAGTGTCTTCAACGATCAGGTCTTCCATCGGAAAGAGCGCGAATCCCTGATCGACCTGGGCACCGGACTCGTCGACGATTGGGACGCCCAGCCCTGCCCACTGAGCGCT
This sequence comes from Galbitalea sp., assembly GCA_036271795.1. GTDB lineage: Bacteria > Actinomycetota > Actinomycetes > Actinomycetales > Microbacteriaceae > Galbitalea. The sequence continues at coordinate 88,562 of DATAZY010000069.1, read as the reverse complement.
CGCGCTTCCTGACGCGGGCGACCACTTTCCCGTGACCCGCAGTCCTCCTCCGACTCGGATTGCAGTCGAAGTTGGGGCTACAACTCCGCATACGCGCGCATCGGGACGATTCTCGAAGACGTCGCGTTGAGCCTGGTCGGGGAACAGTCCCACCATCCAATTACACACGTTCGTTAGCGTTGTGACCCAGGCTGTTGATCCATCGCCTTCGCCAATGGCGGCATTGATCTCCAACGAGGACCGGAATGGAAGCTCATAGCCGCCAAATCGGCGGGGGGTGGAGATCTTGAAGAGGCCGGCCCGGCTCAGAGCGTCGATCACGACGTCCGGGACTCGGCGGTTGCTTTCTGTCTCGGCTGCATGGGATTGAAGAAGCTCGCGGAGATCGTGCGCGCGCTGTACCAGGAGGGCTGTTGTCTGCTCGACGTCAAGGGCATGCGAGCCTTTCGTTGTCTTATCGAGTGTGGTGGTCATTTTGGGTTGTCTTCCTCGTCATTGAGTGGTGTGCGAACGGACACCGCGTTTGCGGTGACCTCACCTTCGTCCACTTTGTCGGCGCGTTCTTGGGCTTGCTGCCCAAATGCGGACCGACAACCTGCGCCGATCGACAGTGTCGGATATCCGCTTGAGCGTTGCCGCCAACGGACGCCCCCGTCTTTGTGATGTAAGCCATAGATCAGAGCACGCTAGCCGCGGTTTAGTTGAAGCTCCCAACGCAAGGATGCGAGGACAGCTGACATGAATGCGCGTCGAACCACGACCACATCCGAGATCCCGGATTCAGGATTCCACGACGGTGAGATGGAAGCGCGACGAGCAGAACAGTTCAGACGCGCGATGGGGCGCGTGCCAACGGGAGTTTCAATTGTCACCGCTGCTCCTAGTGGAACGCCGGTTGGACTGACAGTTGGAACGCTCACATATGCGTCTTCTGCGCCCCCGTTGATCGTTCTGCTTTTCCAGAGAACGTCCGTCCGTGCCCAGGCAGTTCTCGACGCCGGAGCCTTTGCTGTCAGTGTCCTCGCTCGAAATCAGGCCGCGGAGTGTCTGCGTTTCGCCTCGAGCGGCGCGAACTTCGATGGCCTGGAGTTCGACACCTTCTCTTCCGGAATTCCGAAGATCCGGGGTGCTGTTCTGTGGCTGGAGGCACACACAGATTCCCTATTTGAGGCGGGTGACCATATTGCGGTGCTGGCCCACATTGATTCGTTCGAAGCGCCACCTGGCCATGATCAACCGCTGGCCTTTTTCCGAAGCAAGCTGGCTTCGTTGAATCCTGCCTCTGGGCGCCATATCCCAACGGAACCACTCCAATGGTGGTGAGCGAGAGCGCAATCACGTTATCGCTCACGAATGGAAGTAAGGGATGATCGCGGGCGCCCAGATTGAAGTGGCCATTCGAAGGCTGGAAGATGAGAGGTGCGCGGCAATGGTCGCGGCCGACGCAACCGCGCTCTCCGGCATGTTCTCAGAAGGCCTCGTCTATACGCACTTGAATGCACAACGAGACGACAAGACAAGCTACTTGCAACTGATCAGAAGCGGTTCGTTGTCGTACGAGTCGATCTCCAATCAGATCGACACCGTTCTAGTAAGCGCGAAGATGGCCGCGGTGATCAGTCGAATTGAAGGGCGAGCCGTATTGTTCGGGGAGACCCGGCTGCTGCGAATGTCTGCTCTCTCAGTGTGGGTAAAAGAAGATAGGTGGCGGCTGGCCGCATTTCAGCCCACCCCAGAGAATACTTGAGGCGGCGGCACCAGATCTGCGTTGCATTCTTCCCGCCCTTTGAGTCAACTCTTCGGCCAGGACCCATCAATCGTCGCGAGCACCTTGGTCGTGGGAGTTCCGTTGATCCAGTCGACCATGCCGGAGAGAAACGTCCCGTCGCCCACAATGGCTGGCATCAGATCGCTCGCGCCGAGGCGAATGACGGTCGTCTTGGTTTCGAGCAGCGCATCGGACTCGTTCAGAAGCTCGTTGGGCGAATCCGACGGGACAATCGTCTTCGCCGGGCTGAGCGCGCCACCGAGCTTCACCCTGTTCTCGGCCCACGCCGGGCTCGCCAGGTAGTTCTGCACCTTGACGGTGTCGGCATCACTGGAGAACGCCGCCACAAAGTCGCCGGTCACTGTCAGTGGGATTGGACCGGAGTTGATGGGAGGCAGGACGAAAGCCCAAATCTTGTTCTCGGGACCAACGTTCTCTGCGCCATTACTCGCGGTCTTCAAGTCGTTGAGGAACGAGGACGACTGCATCGTCATCAGGCATTTACCCGACTCAAGCGCTGACGCGACCTGTGCGGTGGTCGTGGTATTGACCGATGGGACACCGCCGAAGCCGGCGTTCATCCAGTCCGGATTTTGGAGGATCTCACCCGCGTCGCTGAACGCTTTCTCGACAGCCGGATCGGTGAATGGAATCGTGTGATCCGCCCACTCGTCGTAGACCGCCGGGCCGTCCTCGCGAAGCACGAGGTCATTTATCCAGCTCTCTCCCGCCGCACCGCTCGAGGCATCTGATGCAAACCCCTCACACCACGGCGGCAGAAATGTCGTGTTCACCCGCACGTACTCGACGAGAGTCAGCAACTGGGAGTAGGTGGTCGGTAGCTTGAGGTTCAACTTGTTGAATTCTGCGGTCGAGAAAAAGACCCAACCGTTCAGCTTCGCTAGCAATGGTGCTGCGTAGTCCGTTGAACCTACCGTCGTGTACTTGACCCACTGAGACGGGAAGGTCGAGTCGACCGTCGATGTGACGTTCGGAGGAAGCTTTTGGATGTAGCCGAGCTTCGCGAGATCGTTGATGAGCCCTGGCTGTTCGAAGATCGCGAGATCAGGAGGGTTGCCCTGCTGCGCCTCGCCACCGATCTGTTCCTGGAAATTCGAGCTGCCCGTGTACTCGATCTTGATGTGGTTGCTTTTCTCCCAGCCCGCCCACGACTCCTCGAGGAGTGTCGCATCCCTGCCGATGAGCGGTCCCTCGACTGTGACGACGCCTTGGCGGGTTCGGGCCTGACGTGCATCAGAGGCGCCCGGGGTGCACGCGGTGAGCGTCAGTACAAGAATCGCCAGTGCCGCCATCGGTAGCACAACCCGGCGTGCGACTGAGATCACCTTTCCCTCGCAACGATGGTGCGTACTGTTTCTTCGTACCGGACAACAAGCGCGGCCACACTCGACGGGTCGTCCGCCGTCCCGAAGACGTAGAAGTCAGGGCGAACCAACACCGCGGCGGTGCCCAGCTTGTTGAACCAGTCGGCGTAGGTGCCGTCGAGATCGTTGAATTCCTGAACGTCGGATCGCGTCGAATTTCCAAAAGTCGCTACCGTGATGCCCAACTCGCGAAGCGAATCCAGAACGGGAATGCCATCGACCAGGGCCGCGTCGTTCAGGATGAGTGCCCCGCTTCCGAACGCATTGTCAAATCGCAATCGCTCGCGAGGAGTGCGGGCTATTTGACCCTGCCAGGCTAAGTAGCCACCGGCTTCACTCTCGTGGACCCCCGCCCCCAATCTCGGCGCGGGCGGAGGCTCGGGGGCTTCCCGGCTTGCCCGCGCGGCGACCATCGCTACGTCTCGTTCATGCGCGGCATCCGGGTCAGTGATACAGATCACCCGGCCGAGCGACATCGAGAACGCGATGAAATCGGCCACATGGTTCGTGCGTTCGGACTCGTAGGTGTCGAGAAGAGAATCGGGCGAGACCCCCCGCAGCACGAGATCAAGCTTCCACATCAGATTGATGCAGTCACGGAATCCGGCAGCTAGGCCCTGCCCGGCAAACGGGGGCATCAAGTGGGCGGCGTCACCGACGAGCAAGACCCTACCGCTTCGCCAGCTGGCCGCCCATCCGGAGTTAAAGGTGTAGACGACGCCTCGTTCGACAGACGCAGTCTCGGGCGTAACTCCGAAGGGTTCCAGGAGTTGCCAGATCCTCTCTGGGCGTACGAGATCTTCAGATCTCTCCCCCTCCAAGCGCATGAATTCCCAGCGACGTCGACCGGGCCCAGCCGGCACGATAGTAGTTGGGCGAACTGGGTCGCACACCTGCTTTGCAAGTGGTGAGATATGCAGCGAAGGGCCGGGGACGACATCGATGACGAGCCAGTCATAGAAGTAGCCCAGATCGTGCCACCCGATGCCGAGGCTTCGACGAGTTTCGCTGTTTGCCCCGTCCGCGCCGAGCACGTACTTCGCGCGCAGTAGTTCCGTCGCGCCTGTCGTCAGATCGGTGAGTGTCAGATCCGCGCCGTCGTCGTCTTGGCTTGATATTGCGATTTCAGTACCGCGCCGTACGGTTACGAGTTCAGGATGCAGCGCCACCGAGTTGTCGAGGTGGGCTTCGAGTCCGGGTTGGTTGTAGAAGTAGGTGTTGTGCCACCCCGAGGGATCGATGCCTCTCCAGTCAACTTCCAAGAGCACGTCGTCGTTGCCGTTGACCCAAACGTAGAGGTCGTCGTAGGGTTCGATCGCGTCGGGGATGCTGTCGGGGGGCAGGCCGACAGATTGAAGAATGCGAGCGACCTCAGCGTCGTGTGCGACGGCGCGTGGCAATGCGTAGTTCAGTTGTTTGCGCTCGGATATTAGAACCGAGTGGCCGCGTCGTGCCAGCATGAGCGCCGCCATCTTGCCGACCGGGCCCATACCGATGATGGCCACGTCGATCGTAGTCGGCTCTGCAGCTATGGGACTGGCCGTCATATCACTCTTCACCTCGGGTCGTGGGGCGTCTATTCGAACTTGTTACGGATGGTGCCCACCCCGGTGATCGTGCTCACTAATTCGTCACCCGACTTGAGGTAGACACCTCGGGCCAGACCGACACCTGCCGGGGTGCCGGAGAAAATCAAGTCGCCGGGGCGCAGTGTCACAACTTGCGACAGGTCGGCGATGATCCGGGTAACCGGGAAGATCAAGTCGGCGGTTGTTCCGTCCTGAACAGTCCAGCTTCCTCCGTGCTCGGTGGCAGATGGTCCGGTCAACACAGCACTGATCGCGAGTGCGTCGGGATCCTCCAGTTCATCGAGGGTCACAATTGCTGGCCCGAAGGGTGCAAAGTTCGGATAGGACTTGCCAAGGCTGAACTGGGGTGCCGGTCCTCGGCTTTGCACGACCCGTTCACTGATATCTTGTCCGACACAATAACCAGCGATGGCTTGCCGTGCGGTCGCCTCGTCGACCTTGTGCGCTTCTCGGCCAATCACCACAACCAACTCTGTCTCCCAGTCCACGTTGTCGCTGGGCAGTTCGACCGTGACGTTGGGCCCGGCGAGAGAGGACGCAAATTTCGTGAAGACGACCAGGTCAGATGGATGCCCAAGCTTGGCCTCGTCAGCGTGGTCGCGGTAGTTGAGACCGATCGCAAATACCTGTTCTGGGTTCGGAACGGGTGCACCCAGGTGGGCTTCGTTGAAAGGTTCCGCTTTCGCCAATGGAGCGCCCGGGGCCCACTCCAGAAAGTCGTCCCACTGTTGGAAAATCGACAGCGGAGCCGGCCCGAACTTACCTGCGCTCGCATCGGCGATGTCAAGAGCGGAGTTGCCGTGAATCAGTACCGCGCGACCACTGAGGTTCGCGATGCGCATGTCAGCCCACCGCCGGCGCCTGTTGCACACCGTCGATGAGGGAAGGATCCGCCTCAATCTTGGCCGGCCACGGATCGGCGAAGTTCACCGACTTCGCTGGGACCGCAGGAAGATACTCGTTCGCGCGGGTACGTCTGTGGATCTCTGCAGCGCCAAGACCAGCGTCGCGCGCAGCGACCAATTTCTCGGGATCAAACTGCGGCCCGATCTGGTCAGCGGCGAACTCCTGCGACGCCCACATCCACTCCTTGGACAGCGTCCAATCGTTGAAGGCGTCCACCTGGATCTCAACACCATTGCCGTCCGGGTCGGTGTAGTACATCGAGATCGTCATCCCATGGTCAAGGCACAGTTCCGGCAAAATTCCAACATCGCGGAGCCGTACATAGTTATCCAGCCACTGGTCAAATGTCGAGTACTCGAATGCGGTGTGGTGTAGCCCGGCGCTGTGCGGCTTGTCGAGGGGCGGATGTGTTCCAGGCAAACGAAGGAGGGCAATGCGGTGATTGGCTTCGTCGTTCGTCAGCCACGCTGCGTGCTCGGCGTAGTAGACCGGCTGCAGCCCACACACAGTCTCGTAGAAGCTCACCATCGCATCAACATTCATGGTCATGAACGTTGCGTGGTGTAGCTTCGGCACCTGAATCGGCCGCGGTTTCGGTGTGCGGAAGTATTGACTGTGATCGATATCCAAGGGATTTCCTCTCCGTTGAGTCTCTAATATCAAAGCATAGATTATCGTGATGTCAATAAATATTCGTGAATACCGTATCGGGCGCAGTATGGATCAAGATGCGTTGATTCCCGTTTGTTTCGTGTAAACATTGTCGATGGCGATTGAATCGCTGCCCACAGGTTCGAGTTGCCTGCGGCGACTCACGCGGGACGGGGAGCCGATGAACATGAGGAGGAAGCTGATGTCATCTGAATCGACGGTTAGCCGCGCAGAATTTGTACACGATAGCCTGCGCGCCGAGATCGTCGGGGGAATCCTCAAACCCGGAACCCCGCTCCGAGTTGCCGTCATTACGCAGAAATACGACGTCAGCATGTCAGTTGTGCGCGAGGCCCTCACTCGTTTAGCCGAGCACAACCTGGCCGTACTCTCGCCGAACCAGGGCTTTCGCGTCGTCAGCATCTCGAAAGACGATCTCATGGAGTTGACAGAGCTGCGCACGAACCTGGAGTGCCTCGCGCTCAGCAAGTCGATTGAGCACGGTGACGTTCAGTGGGAAGCCGCTGTAGTGGCGAGCCACCACGTACTTGAACGGGCTGAGTTGTCTCGAGCCGACGGCCTGGGTTCCACGGATGTGTGGAGTGAAGCACACGCTAACTTCCACGACACCCTCGTGTCTGCCTGTCAGGGCCCACGATTGCTCGAATTGACCCGGACACTTCGGAACAGTGCCGAGATATACCGGCAGTTGTCCCTCGGCGTTCGCACGGGTGCTGAGCGAGATCTCGCCCACGAGCACCGCGCACTCATGGAACTAGCAACGTCACGACAGAGCGCAGCCGCACGGGCGGCACTCGAGGCTCACATCAACCTGACCACAGAGCTCGTACTTGCTTCCTCATTTCCGGAGAAGTAGATGGTCGCTTCGTCATCAATCGGGCGCAGGAAGCTGCCACCGAACAGAGTGCCGTTCGCGTTGGGGTCTTCCCGCCGCACCCACTTGGGATGCGAAAGTTCAAGTCTGGACCGTCGGTCACGAGAGGCTCACGTTTCCGACTGGCTCGACATGGGCTAGAGAGCCTCGAGTATCACGGCGGAACCCTGTCCCCCACCGCCACAGATGCCAGCCGCACCGATCGCTCCTGCGCCCAATGCTGTTAGCCGTCGTGCGAGATGCCCCACGATCCGGTTTCCGGAGGCGCCGATCGGGTGACCGAGCGCTATCGCGCCCCCGCATGCATTCACGACCGATTCGTTGATTCCCAGTTCGCGGGTAGAGTGCACAGCGACTGCCGCGAATGCTTCATTGATCTCGACGGCCGCCAAATCGGTCGGGACGAAGTCGGTCGTCGCAAGAGCGGCCTGGATGGCGTTGGACGGCTGCGCGTGCAGATACACGTCAGGACCGGCCACGAGAGAGTGGGCGATGATTCGCACCAGGTGTGGGATGAGCAGTTCCGTAGCGAAGGTTTCGCTCATCAGAACGACCGCGGATGCGCCGTCGGTTAGTTGGGATGAGGTGCCAGCGGTGATCGTTCCGACTGGTCCGAACGCAGGTATCAGAGTTGCGAGTGTCTCAACGGTTGTGTCGGCTCGGAGGCCGTCATCCTCAGAAAGAGTCACAGGGCGTCGTCCCTCAACCGTGAGGGGTTCGATTTCGCCGGCAAGAAATTGCCTCGATGCCGCCAAGGTGGCATGCGAGCGCGCAGCCCAGATATCTTGGTCTGCTCGAGTGATGCCGAGCCGGTTGTTCTGAGATTCTGTGCTTGCACCCATCGATTGGTGTTGGAATGCATCGGAGAGACCATCGAGTTCGAGGGTGTCAACCATCTCGATTGGTCCATACTTCTTGCCGACGCGGGAACGGACCAAGGCATGGGGCGCGAGAGACATGGATTCCTGTCCGACCGCCAGCACGATCGCTGCCTCGCCACTTTCGATGAGACGCACACCCTCCACGATCGCTTCCATGCCGGAAAGGCACACCGCGTTGAGCGTGACGGCGGGCACGGCGAAAGGAATGCCCGCCTCGATCGCCGTCTGACGAGCGGGGTTCTGACCGGTCGCCGCTTGAAGGACCTGTCCGACGATGACTCGATCCACTGCTTCAACTGACACACCAGCACGATGCAAGGCGGCACGAGCAGCGTGAGCACCGAGGACAGTCGCGGGGATATCCCCGAATACCCCAAGGTATTTCGCGAAGGGCGTTCGAGCATATCCGGCGATGACGACACTCACCCGACGACTTCTTTCAAAGAGATGGCAAACGACGCGCCCGTACGTGCGCGGACCTCGTCGACGCTGACATTCGGAGCAATAGCACGCAGGACTAACGCCGCGTCAGCGATGTCGAACACAGCCAAGTCCGTGACGATTTTCTGTACAACTCGCTGGCCAGTGAGCGGCAGATCGCATGTTTCGACGATCTTCGGGCTCCCGTCTTTCGCGTTGTGGTCTGTGATTACGATCACGACCGGGATGCCAGCGACAAGGTCCATCGCGCCTCCCATCCCCTTGACAAGTTTGCCGGGGACCATCCAATTGGCCAGATCACCGCGAGCAGACACCTGCAATGCGCCGAGAATTGCGGTGCGAACATGGCCACCTCGAATCATGGCGAAGGACATGGCTGAATCGAAGTAGCTCCCCCCGGGCTCCAAAGTGACCGTTTGCTTGCCAGCATTGATGAGGTCGGCGTCTTCCTCGCCTTCGAACGGGAACGGCCCCATCCCCATCAGCCCGTTCTCACTCTGAAGGTTGACGCGCACGCCAGGGGGCAAGTGGTTGGCGACCAGCGTCGGGATGCCGATGCCGAGATTGACGTACTGGCCGTCACGAAGTTCGAGCGCTGCGATTGATGCCATCTCGTTCCGGGTCCAGCTCACGCGCTTGTCCTCTCACGCAGGCGAGTAGTCCTTTGCTCGATTTCTTTCACTCGGGCAGTGCAGCGAACTAGCCGGTTCACGAAAATGCCGGGGGTTATGACGATGTCGGGATCGATGAATTCGTCATCCAGCACAACCTCTGCCTCAGCGATAGTGATCCGTCCTGCGGTGGCGACGATTGGGTTGAAGTTCCGCGCAGTGCGGCGGTAGGTCAGATTGCCCGCGACGTCTGCCGTGTGCGCGTGCACCAGCGCGACATCCGTGACGATTCCCCGCTCGAGTACGTACATCTCCCCGTCGAACTCTTTGTGGGGCTTTCCCTCGGCGACAAGGGTGCCGACGCCCGTGCGGGTGTAGAACCCAGGAATTCCGGCGCCCCCAGCCCGAAGACGTTCAGCGAGCGTACCCTGCGGCACAAACTCGACCTCGAGCTCGTGGTTGAGATACTGCTGGGCGAAGAGCCGATTCTCCCCGACATACGAGGCGATGACCTTGCGCACCTGATGGTTTTCAAGGAGAAGTCCGAGTCCCTTGTGATCGACGCCCATGTTGTTGGACACGATCACAAGCTCCCTTGCACCGGTATCTCTCACAGCTTCGATGAGGTCGCTGGGGTTGCCGCTAAGGCCGAACCCGCCAACTGCGATGGTGCTGCCATCGCTAACGACCCCGGCAATCGCCTCGGTCGCGGAGACATATTGACTCGCCACGAGAACTCCTCTCAGTTGGTTGGTGCGCAAGTGCAGGGCCGCCCGGGCGCGGCGCACGTCCACATCTGCCGGTATCCCTCGAGGTGATAATAACGAATTGATGCAATAATCACGAATATAGTTGCGATCTTCGATAATCCTGTGGCATGGTTTGACCCACTGAGTTAGCAGACTCACTGAGATAGCAAAGGAGCTCTCCATGACGTCGAGCAACACCCCTCTGACGGGTCGCATCACAACCTTTCGCGGACTAAAGATCGCCGTGGCTGCCGTCCTGGCCACGACCACCGTCCTTGCATTCGCCGGTTGCGCGTCAACAACACCAACGGCAAAAGGAACATCAACCGGCGGCGCCTCTGCACAGGTATCTGCCGCGCAAAAAGCTGTAGACCAGCTGAAGGCAAAACCGGCATCCGTGGTGCTAAGCCTCAGCCCTCTGACCAAGTCGGCCTCGCTGCACGGCAAAACAATCTTCCTCATCCCACTCGCGGATCAGATCTTCAACGTCAACGTCAGCTCTATGCAATCCGCGGTCAAAGCGGCAGGCGGCCAGACTCAGGTCTGCGACGGGCAAGCGAATCCGTCAACCATCGACAGCTGCTTCAAGCAGGCGATAACGGCCGGCGCTTATGGAGCGATCACGTTCGGCATCCCGTACCAGATGGTTCCGAACTCGTACGCAGCGCTGGCGGCGGCGAAGATCCCAACCGTCGCGTCGTTCCAGGATCCACAAGGTGCGTCCACGAACAAGTACCTAGCATTCCAGCCCTCAAGCCCTTTCTTGACCACCGCCTTGAAGGCCAGCGCAGAGTATGCCATCGCAGCATCAAAGGGTAAGGCGAACGTTCTCTACATTGGCAGCACCGACTCAGCAACAATCGAAGCCGTCGGCACCGCAACTCACGACGTCATCAGCGCCAACTGCAGCGGTTGTACTTTCACCGACGCCTCGATACCGACCGCTCAGATATCGAGCCTGGGGTCCGTTGTCAGCGCCAAGCTGCTCAGCAACCCGAGTTTGAACTGGTCTCTGGAACTTTCCGTTGCATTGTTCGCTGATCCCGTCGCGGCGGCAATCCAGAGTGCGGGCAAGACATCGAGCATCTCGGTGGGTGGCGCAGAATCCGGTGCCGTAGGCCCGCTGCAGGGCGTGCAAAGCGGAACCGTCAAATTTGTGACCATCTTCTCCCCTGACCTTGTCAGTTGGAATGCGCTTGACACATTCCTTCGCCTGGCGAACGGCCAATCGATCCCATCAAAATACCCGAGCGTTGCTCGCATCGTTGACAAGTCCAACGTCGGGGATCTCACACTCACCGATGCGGCAGGAGTTGGCTACGACTGGTTCGGCAACCCGACTTTCCACGCCCAGTACCTGAAACTGTGGGGCGTGAACTAGGTGCCAGCTGTGCTCGAGCAAGAGGTTGCGGATGGCGCAAGCGTGGCACGCCTGTCCATCCGCAACCTCTCGAAGCACTTTAGGGGGTCAACCGCACTCGATGGCGTAAATCTCACGATTCGTGAAGGTGAGATTCACGCTCTCGTCGGACAGAACGGTTCAGGGAAATCCACTCTGATAAAAGTGCTCGCGGGATATCACTCACCCGAACCGGCGGCGAAGGTGGACGTAGACGGATCGCCACTGCATCTACCTCCCCGACCGAGTGACCTGAGGGCAGCAGGCGTCTCGTTCGTGCACCAGGACCTCGGACTGATCGACCACTTCACAGTCGCCGAAAACATCTCCGTGGGCCACTTCGAAACCAGCGGTCCGTTTCGACGAATCAGCTGGACTAAGCAGAATCGCATCGCCGCCGATGTACTCAATCGGCTCGGGGTAGACATCCCGCCGACGGCGCTTGTGGCGACGCTCCCTCCATCCCAGCGCGCAATAGTCGCGATCGCGCGGGGGTTACTCTCACAAACACAGGGGCGCGGCGTAATCATTCTCGACGAAGCAACCCGGGCACTGCCGAAGGGCAGCTTGGATGACGTGCACGACGTACTAAAGCGCATCAAAGCTGACGGTGGATCGGTTCTGATGATCAGTCACAACCTCGAAGAAGTGATCACGGTTGCCGACCGCGTCACAGTACTCCGGGACGGACACGTAATGTTCGCCGGCGAGCCCACGGAAGGCTTATCGAGCGGTGATATCGCTCGCGAGATGCTCGGATATGAGCTTGAATCGGCGGTGCATTCTGGAGCAGATCGTGCCGTGAAAAGGGCCGAAGTACTTCGGGTGAAGGCTGTCTCCGGGCCGACAGCGACCGACGTAAGTTTCAACGTAGGCGGTGGTGAGATCGTCGGCATTACGGGCCTCGCAGGTTCCGGCTTCGAGGAATTGCCCTACCTGCTTACTGGCGCGACCCACTGTCACTCAGGCGAAATCGACGTTGGTGACGTAACTCTCGATGCGTCAGTCCTGACAGTAGGACGCGCCCTGGCCGCGGGACTTGCACTTGTCCCCGAACGTCGCGAGCACGAAGGGCTCGCATTCGAGATGACGGTCGCGGACAATCTCACTCTGCCGCGGCTGCGGTCCAAAGGTCGCCCATGGTTCGTTGGAAACTCGTGGCGCAGGCAAGAGACGACGCGAACGATCACACAACTCGGCGTAATACCGGCGCACCCCGAGGCTCTCGTGCGCGAGCTAAGCGGTGGCAACCAGCAGAAAGTCCTGCTTGGAAAATGGCTTGCCGGAGAACCAAAGGTGCTGCTTCTGCACGAGCCAACGCAAGCGGTCGATGTCGGTGCTCGCCACGACATTCTCGCCTCAATCGTGGCTCTCGCTGCGACAGGTGTCGCCATCGTCATAGCCTCGCTCGAAGCGGCTGACCTGTCCGCAATCTGCGACAGAGTCCTGATCTTCAAGGAAGGCAGCCCTGTCGCCACACTCGAGGGCGCCTCTAGTGACGAAATCATCGACTCCATCTACCTGGCGTCCGCGATGGATTCGACAGACCCGAAATAGCCCAGCATGGAGCCCAGCGGAAAGACTATGACCACCACAAACAGAGACCTCACCAATAGCGACGACGGAGCCCTGAACCGGCCGGGTGAACCCGCCTCGACAGCGCACAAACGGTGGTGGTCGCCACGCACGTTCGGAGAACGGTACCTACTCGCCGGCGTTTGGGTAATCATCTCTGCCTTCTTCGCGATCAGCCGACCCGCTAGCTTCCTACAAGCGGGAACCATCCACAGCATTTTCAGCTCGGGAGACGTCTATGTTTTCCTAGGATTGGCTGCGCTGATCACTAGCGTGGTGGGGGAACTCGACCTCTCCGTAGCTTTCATAGCCGGGCTCTCGGCCACGATCGTTCCAGTTCTCGTTTCCCAGAATGGGCTGGACGTGTGGACCGCGAGCCTGATTGCCCTCATTGCCGCAGTGCTCGCCGGGCTCGTGAACGCGGTGATCGTAGTTGTCATTCGGGTCGACTCGCTCATAGCGACGCTGGGCACCGGGACTGTCTTTCTCGGCATTGCCAATGGAATCTCGAACAACAACCCCGTCGGCGGACTCTCCCCGGGGTTCGCGTTGGTCGCCACCTACGACGTACTCGGCCTACCTGTTGCCTTCTGGTACGGCGTCATCCTTGCCGCCGCAATCACCTACCTCCTCGCGTTTACACCGCTCGGCCGCCACATCGCGTTCGTCGGCTCAAATCGGGAGGTCGCGCGGCTAGCGGGCATCCGTGTTAATCGCATCCGTTTCGGCACGTATCTCTTCGCCGGCCTCATTGCTGGGATTGGCGGCATTCTGCTGTCGGCCCAACTCGGTGGGTTCCAGGCAGCCGCGGCGACTACGTACCTCCTACCGACCTTCGCGATTCTCTTCCTGAGCGCAGCGGTAGTCCGTCCCGGTCGCTTCCATCCAATGGGCGTACTCATCGCCGCCTACTTCATCTCGACCGGCACACTCGGGCTTCAACTCTTCGGCCTTAGCTACTGGACCGCCCAGGTCTTTTACGGGTGCGCGCTCGTGGTGGCCGTCGCTCTCGTAACCCTCGTACGCAGGAAAACCACGTCGGCATAACGCCCTGCAGCTACTGCTCGCATCAGTCAGTCATTGTGCTTTCAGCACAGATCCTCTGGATTAGATTGCAGCTCGGTAGAAAACGAACCCATCGCGACCCGTCAGGAGTATGACCATTCGTTGTCTAAATCTCACGGACATCCTTGACCACATCCTGGCCACAACCGAAGACATCCACAGGCAATCTCGCTGAGCCTTCAGGGCTCAGAATTCCACGCAAACAAAGGGATCTGGGCACATTGTGATCTCGCCCGCTTGGCTCCCGGCCGACTGAAAATCGAGAGGTCACGGGATCGACGCCCGTCGGAGCCACTACACGTAAATAGCCTTTGACCAGCTTATTTACGCTTCCTGTTGCGCGAATTTTCGAGGACGAGCGCGGCGCATTGACTACAACTCGACTAGATCACAACAGGTCAGCCGCGAAATAGCTGGGTCTTGAGTATCCCTTGACTACATTTGTCGGTCCACCGGTCGCAGGTTGAACCCGCTAAACCACTATTGCGTGCGTCAAGAATTATCGGGTGTCCGCACCACGTAACTCCACATGTTGCCGGCGACTCTCGAACAACAGGGCATCGTATAAACGTCGGAACGGACGCAATCTGCAGGGTAAGTCCAGGTTTCGGAAGGGCGGGCGTGGGCCATTGCTCACGCCCGCCCGCCCTAGCGGGGCTCGACGGTTGCCAGTTGGAACCGGTTGCCCTCCGGGTCGGCGAACACGGTGAGTCGGATTGGCGGCAGGTATGCCTCGTTGACCAGCTTGGCGCCGAGACCGATCAGTCGTTTGCTCTCCTGGTCGTGGTCGTCGGTGAGCAGGGTGGGAACGAACCCGCCAATGACCCTCTCAGCCTCCGGGGCTGGGTGGAAGACCATCTGAGGTCGGCTGTCCGGGTCGGTGGTGCCGACCGTCATGACCTCAGGCGCAGTCACGCCTGGGGTCACCGGGCGACCGAGGACTTTACCCCAGAAGGTCGCCAGGGCGGTGGGATCGGCGCAGCCGATGTTGACGGATGCGAAAAACAGGTTGGCAGTGCTTGTCATAATTGATTCCTTTCGATGGGGCCCGTCCGGCTGGACGGGCCCGGGTGTTATTTCCTGGGAGCGTGTTCTTACGCGGCTACGGCGATCACGTCGAATTCGTTGCCTTCGGGATCCAGCAGGGTGGCCCAGCGCTTGCGCTCTGTCTTGGTTTCCTGCTTCCGGGTCGCCCCGAGTCCGATGAGTCGCCCGACCTCCGCCTCGAGATCCGCAGTAATCAGGTCCGGGTGAACCCGGTTCTTCGCAGACTTTCCTTCGAGGACCTGAATGAAGCACCAGCGCGACCCGGTCCGGCGGGTGCCGCGCAGCCCGATGGACGCGAATTCTTTACCCGCGCCCGGATCGAGATCCTGGCCGATCGCCTGCGCCCAGAAGCCGCCAACGACGGCGGCGTCCGCGCAGTCAAAAGCCAATGCAAACAGCCGGTTCGTCATGGCTCTCCTTTAATTTCCGTTTGCGCCGGCGAACGGCAACAGCACCTGCTTGATGCCTGCCGTCCCGTCCTTCACCGTCTGATAGGCCTCAACGCTGTTCTCAAGCGTCCAGGTCTTTACCGTGGGAGGTGTCAGCAGGCCGCGGTCGAAGAGCGGAACAAGTTGGTCGAAGATCTTTGCCCCGTCGGCTCCGTCGATGAAGACGCTGGCGAGTCCCATGATGTGTCGGTCATGGTCGTAAATCTCCGATGGGTCGAAGTCGACCCGCTCATGAGAATGGATTCCGGTCATCCGGCCACCAAATCGGAGGCTTTTGACAGCGGACTCGAAGAGCGCTCCGCCGATCGTGTCGAGCACCATGTCGACGCCGCGACCGGCGGTGAGCTCAAGTGCTGCGGTGCTGAGGTCTTGCGATCCGGTGTCGATGAAGTCCCGGGCTCCCTCGGGCTTGCGCCTATCGGCAACGATGGGCCTCGCGCCACGCCAGTGGGCGATGGCCGTGGCGGCCTGGCCGACCAGGCCGGCGCCGCCTGTGATCAGGATCGTCTCTCCCGGCTCGAGTTCCATCATGTTGATCACGGCCTGCCAGGCAGCGATATACGGTCGGCCGACGGCGCCGGCTTCGGTCATCGTGAGGCGCTCGGGCTTACGTGACAGCCATGACTCGGGAAGAGCGACGAATTGCGCATGTGCGCCCGGTCGCTGCCAGCCCAGATATGCCTGACTGCCCCACACCTCCTGGCCTTTGAGGTCACCATACGAGACGACGACACCGGCAAAGTCAATGCCGGGGACCATCGGCAGCGGCGACCCGAGCAGGCCTGCGGCGATGACGACGTCGAGAGGGTTCACCCCCGAGGCACGCACCTCGACGAGCACCTCGCCCGGCACCGGTACCGGCACCGGCTCTGAACGAACGACCAACGCCTGCGCCTGCTCCCCTCCAGCCTGCATAACGAGTGCGTTCATTTGCTGTTCTGTGTTATTGGTCATGGTTTCAGATCCTTTTTCCTGGTTCATATGGGGCCGGTAGCGGGCTCAGCCTTGCTGTGCTGCCCCTGTCGCCGGTCGGCTACTTGGCTAGGTTGGACCCTCCCTCGGCGGGAGGGTCAAGCCGTAAATCGACCACTCCGTCCGGCATCGAGGACGGCTTGACTCTCCCCCTCGGGGAGGGTCGAGGCTTGCAACATGACCGACATCAGATTCCCGGCAGGCGGACGCTTCGCCACCTCGTCGCAGAGAGCTTCATCCGTTACCCGAGCCGTGCCCTGGTCGGGGCAGACTGGCGACATGACAATTCGACTGTCGATCGGCGACTTCTCACGGATGACCCGTCTAAGCGTGAAATCGCTACGCCGCTACCACGACCTGGGACTCCTCGAGCCTGCAGACATCGATCCGGGCACGGGATATCGCTATTACGAGGTCCCTCAGGTCCCGCTGGGTCAGGCGATACGGCGGTTCCGTGACCTCGACATGCCGCTCGAACAACTCAAGGAGGTACTTCACACCCCGGATGCGTTAGTTCGAAACAAGTTGATCATCGCGCACCTCGAGCACATGGAGTCGGCCCTCCGGCAAACCCAGCAGACGGTGGCTTCGTTGCGCGCCCTCCTCGAGCAGCCACGCACGCCGATCACCGTCGAGTACCGGGCAATGGGTGCGACCATGGCGATCGCGATATCCGAGCCGGTACGCATGAACGACCTGGGCGCCTGGTGGGTCAGCGCCCTTGAAGAACTGCATCGAGTGCTCGCTTCATCCTCGGCCGTCCGAGCGGGGTCGGACGGTGCACTGTATTCGAATCAGTTCTTCGAGGACGAACTTGGCGAGGTGGTCGCCTTCATCCCGGTGGCAGATATGCCCACCCCCTCCGGCCGGGCGAAGCTGATCGAGATTCCCGGCGCAGAGTTGGCAGTCACCGTGCACCACGGGGCAATTAGCGACCTGGACCAGACCTACGGCGCACTCGGGACATTGGTCGCAGAACAAGAGATCGGGGTGGATGGACCCATCCGGGAGCACTACGTCGTGAGCTCAAGCGAAGCAGGCACCGAACCCGACCACTACACCGAAGTGTGCTGGCCCGTATTTCGCACCAAAGGAGAATCAATCTGACGGATGTGATTTCTGTTCTGGGTCACCAGGGCGCGACGGTATGCTCGCCCGGCTTGCTTGCGCCAACTGTTCCGCGGTATTCGCCGGTCGGACCATCCTTCGCTAGGAGAGCCAGCTCGACGCTGGCCGTGGCGCCGTCGGCCGCGCTGCGGTAGCCGGTGTTGCCGTTGAAATCTGTCTTCACATAACCCGGGATCGCGGCGTTGACTTTGATGCCGGATTCCCGGAGGGATTTCGCGTACATGACGGTGATCATGTTCACTGCGGTCTTCGAGGTCTGGTAGGCCATGTCGGTCATCTCGTACATGACATTATCGGGGTCGCTGGCGATGGTGAGTGACGCGACCTCGCTGGAGACGTTCACGATTCGCCCGGCGTCTGACTTCCGCAGCAGCGGCAGCATGGCGTTGGTGACGGCGACGACGCCGAAGACGTTTGTCTCGAAAAGTTCGCGCATAACTTCCCGCGTTGTGATGGCGGGGGTGGTGGGTGCGTAGATGCCGGCGTTGTTGACCAGTACGTCGAGGTGGTCGAATTCTTTGGTGATTCGGTTGGCTGCCTCCTCGATTGATTCGTCGTTGCTGACGTCGAGCTCAATCGCGACGGCATCGAGTCCGGCCTGGCGAAGCTGAGAAGCGGCGGCTTCTCCGCGCTCGATGGAACGCGAGCCGATCAGTACGCTGAATTCGTTCTCGGCGAGTTGACGTGCGGTTTCGAGGCCGATGCCCTTGTTGGCTCCAGTGATCAGTGCAATTTTCTTCATGCTTATAGCATTGGACGGTTGTGTCCGGGCGGGGGAGGGCCGGTTTGCACTGGCAGTGTTCGTACCTCCTTCACTAGCTGCTGAGGGAGGACACTGGGTAGATGGGTGCGAACAGCGAGTTGGGCGAATACCTTCGCGCGCAACGCGCGAAGCTACTTCCGGGAGATGTGGCTTTGCCCTCAGGGATTCATCGACGCACCCCGGGGCTTCGGCGACAAGAGGTCGCCCAGTTGGCCGGGATATCGATCGACTACTACATCAAGCTTGAGCAGGCGCGCGGGTCCAAGCCGTCCGCCCAGGTGCTTTCGGCATTGGCACGGGCGCTGATGCTGTCCCGCGATGAGCGAGAGTATCTGTTTCGTTTGGCCGGGGATGTCGCCCCGAATACGGATAGGCCAACGAAATCCGTGTCGAAGGCGGTGCGGTTTCTGCTGGGCAACATGCCCGAGGTGCCCGCGTATGTGGTCGATGCGGCGTGGAACGTCGTCGCCTGGAACGACCTCGCGGGCTATTTCATCGGTGAGCTGCTCGAGATGCCGGAGGGTGAACGTAACCTCGCCCGCTGGATGTTCCGTGCTCCCGACGACCACCCGCACTGGCAGGACGCTTCCGCCGTCGAGTTCGCACAGGTGGTTGCCTCCGACCTTCGGTCGTCGTTTCTGCGCTATCCCGGGTTCGAGGAGATCGAGCTCCTCACGGCCGAACTGACCGCAACCTCGCCCAGGTTCCAGCGGATCTGGGAGGCACGAGAACCCGACAGCCGCCCGACAGTCCTGAAGAAGCTGACGATCCCCGGTCGCGGCGACTTTTTTTTCGAGTGCGAGATGCTGCGCATCGCCGAGACCGGGCAGCAGTTGGTCACCTATTGCTCCGAGGCGGGCTCTCCCGTTCGCGAAGCACTCCGTGCGTACGTTTTGGCGGACAGCCGGGCGTGAGCCCTTCATCACGCCCGGCTGTCGGTGCGTGCGGGAGGTCAGTTTGAGGTGTTCCCGTCCAGCGGGCCGACTAAAAATCGAGAGGTTACGGGATCGACGCCCGTCGGAGCCACTGTCCCGCTTCCAGGCTTCTACTGGGAGCGGGAGTTCTTTTTGGCTGTTTTCGGGACTCGGCGCGACTCTCAGGTTTGTTATGTATCACGGGGACATCGCTGACACTTCTGCATCAATAGATCGGTAACCATTCCGCATCAGTTGGTGGTGAGACTTCCCCTCATTGTTTAAGGCACGACTGCTGCTGAACCTGTTGATCCTCGTGTGCGTCTCGCGATAACCCAATGGCCGCCCGATTCTCCGCGGGCCACTGTCTCGACGTTCTGCGCGGAGCACAGCATCTCCCCCCAAAGGCGTTTTACGCGATCAGAAAGCGAGCTTCCGAGGATGGTCGGGCTGGCGCTTTGGATCCTGGAACGCAAAGACCAGCGAGTAGTCCTCGGCGGTTGGCTGAAGCTGCGGGCCGCACTAGCGGATTGCTGGAGAGGCGCTCTGAGCGTTGGAATAATCGTTGTGCAGTCGAGGCTAGGTGCCGTAGTGAGATCGGCCTATTTCTTGCCCGATAGGCTCCAGGTCCCATGCCAGCTTGAGTCGGTGAGCTCCAGTCGCCCTCGCGCGCTACGAACGCTGGCGTCGTCGACCAAGGAGCAGCACCAGGCCGCCGAGCAGCAACGCACCGAGGCCGAGGCCGAGAGTGGGTTCTGTATCAACGCCAGTGACGGCGACGGCAGTCGGAATCACCTGCACGGTCACCGATGACGTGAACGCTCCCAGCGTCGCTGTGATCGTGTGCGGACTGGCGTGGGGGAAGGTGACAGTGAGGCCATTGATGACATCCGTCGGCATGCTACTGGACAGGACGGCCGAGCTGGCGTCGACCGGGTTGCCGAACTGGTCGGCTGCGGTCACTGCGAAGGTAAGACTCTTGCCCTGCCCAACGGTGGGAGCCGGGGCCGTGATGGCGACCGAGTCCGCAGGGCCGGCAACTACCGTGAGAGTAGTCACGGACGGCACGCCGTTCACGGTCACCGTGATGGTGTGGGCGCCGGCTTTCGTCGCGACCACATTAAGACCGGTGATGACATCCGTCGGATCATTGCTGGTCACGACGACTCCGGACGTGTCGGTGACGCCGTCGGTCGTCGCGCTGTAGGTCGTGGTGTCGCCCGCGGTGGCGGTTGCGTTCAGTGGCGCGACGGCGACGACGTTGTGAACCTCGTAGACGGTCAGGTCTGCAGTGAGCGCGGTGGTGGTGGTGAGCCACGTACCGCTGCCGTCCGGCGCCGTGTTCCAGCCAGAGAGCGGGTCGCTCGTCGCGGGGACTGTGCGGTATCCGTCCGCGAAGTTGTCGGCAAAGACGCGCACCGTCGAGTCCGGACCAGTCAACGGAACGAACGTCACAAGGTAGTTGTGATCTGTGGTGTTGGCGATGATCGTGGATGCGACGCTGGCCGTTGCCAGGCCGATCGCTCCGTGGTTGGTAATGCCGCCAGCACCGCCAGAGACGCCCGCGTCGGAGACGGTGCCACCTCCGGTCGGATCAGCTGGCGTGCCGAGCAACTTGCCGGTCGAGGTGATAGTCGGCGTGATTCCGGCAGGCACGGAGAGAGTGCCAGTCTGGACATACAAAGTGCCCGCCAGACTCAGCGTCCAGCCGCCGACCCCAACGATGCTGCCGATCACGTTGTCGGGTCCGTTCACCGTCACGGTGGCGCCGTCCGCGATCGTGATGTCGCCGCCCGTACCGGGGGGGCGTCCATGGGGGTCGGTGCCGCCCCCGCCAATCGCCACTCCCGCTTCTGCGTCGGTTGGCGCGTTTGCGGTGACGTTTGCGCCGCTGTTGATCGTGATTGATGTCGCGCTGCCCAGGACGCCGCCGCCGATGCCCGCGCCACCGAAGGTTCCAGTCGCGACAACCGTGCTGTCGTTGATCGTGATCGTCCCGATCGATGCCTTCTGGCCTGACCCGATGCCCGCGCCGCCGAGGTCGTTCGTCGCCGTCGCAGTGACGTGCGCACCGCCACCGATCGTGATGGTGCCAGTGGTGCCGTCGCCTTCATTGCCAACCCCGATACCCGGACCGGATTGTGCGGTCGCGTTGACCACGCCGCCGCTGATCACAACGGAGCCGAGACCGCTATCAATGCCGCTGCCGATTCCGGCCCCGGTCACTCCGCCGTTTGCCGTCACAGTGCCGCCGGTGATCGTGACGCTGTCCTCGGTGGGTGCCTCGGCGCCGCTACCGATGCCCGCGCCGCTGTTCATTTCCGAATCCGTGCCCGCGGTTGCGGTCACTGTGCCGGCGTTGATGACGATGTCGCCGGAGTCACCGGCGTCACTTCCGCCGATGCCGGCAGCGTCCGGCGCACCCGTCGCATCGATGGTGCCGCCGTCGATGGTGAAGGTTGCCCCGGAAGTCTGGATGCCCGCCCCGCTCCCGGTGTTGATCGCATCCAGCTCACCGCCGGTCTGGCTATCCGTGACCTCGAAGTTCACGCCGGTCGCGAGGGTGAGCATATTCAGGGCGAGCGTGTGCCCATTGAGATCCAGGATCGCGTCGCACGACGCAGTCAGGTCCTGTGTCGGCATCGAGATATCGGAGGTGAGGCTAACTGTGGTGGCGGGCGCACAGGAACTGAGCGCGGTCACGAGATCGGCGTACGTTCCAACCGAAGCGGCCGATGCCGACGCCGCGACTCCACCGACGGCGGACGCGAGGCCGAGGCCCATCGCCGCGATCACGCTTGTGACGACTCGGGAGCGACGGCGCGACAGTGGGCGACCATGAGCGCTCCGGCCCGCTGCCCGCGTCGCATCCGCGGAGATGTTTGTGGTGTCGGAAAGCGGTGTCATGTCTGTTGCGCCTTTGGGTGAAGGAGTTCGCGTGAAGTCGACGGCGGTTGATTTTAGCGACAATGAGTCGCTATGTGCGCAACATTTGGCGACCCGGAGTTGCCCGGATCGCCGGCTATGAGTCCGCGTTGGCCCGCGTACCACCGGCCAAGCGCGGGGATGGAGTTAGCGGTCTGATTTCGCCAGTGCAATCGTCATCGTACAGGGATCGCGCAGAGGATGTTGGCGACAAAGGTCGCGGCATACCCACCCCCGTCCGAACACGAGCACCCCGAGCGCCGGGGCACGGTTTATCCGAGGTAGGCGGCAATCCGGTGCTTATCCTCCGGGGGAAGCGGAAGAAACCTTGGGCTTCGTGTCGGCGGTTTGTTTATCCGGCGCCGAACGCGTGTTGGCAGTTGGATGGGACCGAGTATGTGCTGACCGGTGGTCGGAAGTCTGTGATCTTCCAGTTGATCGATGATCACGCCCGGTTCGCGGTCGCATCCCATGTGGCCTGGGGTGAAACCTCCGAAGGCGCCATCGCCGTGGTGAAGAAAGGCATCGCCGCGCATGGTGTTCCGCAGCGGCTGCTCAGTGACAACGGGGCCGCGTTGAACCCGTCCCGTCGCGGAGTCCCCGGCCAGCTGGTCGCGTATGTCCCCGCCCTCGGCGTTGAGCCGATCACGGGGAAGCCCTATAAACCGACCACGCAGGGCAAGAACGAACGCTTCCACCAGACCCTGTTCCGCTGGCTCGACAAACAACCCCTCGCCGCGTCGCTTGAGGAACTGCAGGGGCAGATCGACCGGTTCGACGAGATCTATAACATCGAGCGACCGCACCAGTCGCTGCCCGGGCGCATGACCCCGGCGCAGGCCTGGGAGGCGACCCCGAAAGCCGAGACGCCCCGACCGGCAGCCCGGAATGCGTTGTTACTGCCCAATGGTGTTCGGCTGACGCGCATCCACGACAACGGGACCGTGTTCGCCAGAGGAACCCGTTTCCACGTCAACCGCACCCTCTTCGGCGACGTCGTCTCACTCGTCGAGACCGAGGTCTCACTGCAGGTCTTCGATGAATCAGGCACCCTCCTCATCGAGCACCCCTGCCCGAAACCCGGCACAAAGTATGTCGGCAGCGGCCGGCCCTGAGAACCCCGCCGGCCACGCCCCGCCGGGGAAGTGTCACCGATGTCCTGAGACATGAAGTGTTACCGATGTCCTGAGGCAGAAGTGTTACCGATGTCTTGGGACATCAAGGAGCGAGGGCTATCCACTGCTCTCTGGCCGCACTCACTCGGGCCGAATCCAGGATTTGCAGCGTTCGAATAGCCTCCGATCCGGGAGATGGCGGCCTTGCTTGGCCGCGAACGGCGGCCGCAAACTGTTCGTAGTATTGGAAGTACGCCCCCTGCTCGGAAGGAATAGCTCGAGTGCCTTCTGCGGTGCGCAATACCCCCCAGTTCGATTCGTCCTCGAACCCCCAGCCCACAGGGTCATCCGCTGGGCGGCTGCCTGCGAGTAGTGCCGCGAACTGTACGTCTGTTCCGGCAGCTTCGTAGCTGCCTAAGTGACCATAGACGAGCAGGGTTCTGGAGGTGACTCGATTCACCTTGCTCGAAGACAGATATGAAACCGCTCCGCCGGTGTGGCGGAGCGTGATGACAAACCCACCATCGATCCGATCGCGGTCGCGGTCGATCCAGTTCAGAGTCGCCGAGACCGCAGAAACGTCGCCGAGCAGCCAGAGTGCCTGGTCGACAAGGTGAGCACCGGTATCTCGCAGGAGGCCGCCAGCCGGACCTCCATCAAGGGTGTCGGGGAGATCCAAGTCGAACCGAGAGTGTAAGCGCCACACGTTTCCCAGGCTTCCCATCTCGAAGAGGCGGTGGAGCGTGCGGACGTCCGCGTCATACCGTCGGTTGTGGAAGACGGACAGGATGACGTTCGCTGCCTGACCCGCCTCAACCAGTTCGACCGCCGACTCTGCATTGGGAGCAAACGGCTTATCGGCCACGACGTGCACCCCGGCATCAAGTGCCTGGAGCACCAGCTCGCGTCGTGTTTCTGGCGGGGTCGTGATGGTGACGGATTCCACCCCGGATGCGAGGAGGTCGGCGGCGCTGTCAAAGCAGGGAACATCGGGAAAATCCGATCGCAGCTCCCCTCGTCGCTCTGGCGACCGAGTCACCACTCCCGCGAGTTCTATCCCGTGGGCGGCCTCGATGAATGGCGCATGAAACAACCGCCCGCCGAGCCCATACCCGATCAGGCCATGTCTAACCGGCTCGTTCATGCGTAGAAACTGGGGCGCTCCTGAACGTCGAGCAACTCGAGCGCCCCCGTATTCAGAGACTTAATCGCAGCCT
This sequence comes from Galbitalea sp., assembly GCA_036271795.1. GTDB lineage: Bacteria > Actinomycetota > Actinomycetes > Actinomycetales > Microbacteriaceae > Galbitalea. Next base: position 64,117 of record DATAZY010000069.1, on the reverse strand, counting down.
CGGCACCAGCAGTTGCGAGATATCCGTCCCACGCCGATGGCCCGGTCGCGGTTCCGGCTGTCGCGGCGTTCACCCATTCTTGGATCTCGATGTCGTAGGCGATGATGAATCGCTCTCGCCAATCAGCGGAGACGCGAGAACTGCGCTCACCGTTGACTTTGACCACAGCGCTTTCCGTTTCAGGGAGTGCCACTGTGCCTTTGTCGCACACGATTTCAGTTCGCACGTCATAGCCGTAGTGCGAATTCATGGTGACCTCAACGTTCGCCCACCCGCCCTTGCGGAACTGCATGAGCACCAGCAGGGGGTCATCCAGGCTGGCTGGCGCGTCTACGTTGTGACGCACTTTGAGTACTTGCGTTGCCACGATGTCGTCATCAAACAGCCACCGCAAAATGTCGAATTCGTGGAGGCCGGCGTCGTTGAGCAGCATGTCGCTCGTCCACGAATGTGTGACGGACGCGTTCCGATGAACGCAGTGTGCCATGAGAACATTGCCGAGTTCGCCGGCCTCGAGAACATCCTTCACTGCACGATACGCAGGGTCGTAGTGGCGCATGAATCCGACTTGAACGAGTCTGCGACCGTACTCGACTTCGGCTTCAACAATGCTGAGGCAGGCTTCTCTCGTCGTAGCTAGTGGTTTCTCACAGAAAACGGGCTTGCCGGCAGCGATTGCTGCGAGAACGTACTGCTGATGGGTCGGCCCCCAGGATCCGACCAGAACCGCTTGGACGTCGTCCGATGCTATGAGCTCCTCCCCGATCGCATGGACCGTGGCTATGCCGTACTGAGCGGCGACGTCTCGTGCTCGGGCTGCGTCGGTGTCGGTTACGGCGACCACTTCAGCGCCCGACAATACTGTTGTCAGTCGCCGTATGTGATCCTGACCGATCACGCCGACGCCGATGACTCCAACTTTTAATGCCACGCAATTCTCCTTATGTATTCTGTATTCGCGAAGCGCAATCGCACATCGATATCAAAAAACTCCCGCAGCGAACGCTGCGTCCATCAAGGCGATAAGTCCTAGGCGAGCGACAACAATACGTTGGTGAGGTAAGTCAGGCTGGCTTTCGCGTCCTCGATTGGCCCTCTTCCGGCTGGGGGAGCCGACCTCAGGACTTGGTCTTGCTCCAGCGCAAACCATCCGTCAAAGCCGGCGCTAGTAAGCGCGGCGACAATCGTGCGGATGTCGATGTCGCCGCGGCCAAGTGGTTGATAAAGCCCTTGAACGCACCCCTCGTGGTAGCTGATCTCCCCCGACTTGACTCGCCGCAACACGTCGAGCGAGACATCCTTCAGGTGCACGTGGGCAACCCGGTCGGCGTGGGTCGTTGCGAACCACACAGGATCGGTGCCGCCGATGAGGAGGTGACCCGTGTCGAAACAGAACTGCATTGACGAGTCGGCGAGGACCCGCTCAACGTCGGCGAGAGTTTCGACAACGGTGCCGACGTGGGGGTGGAGCGCCGCGCGAACACCGCGTCGTGCCGCCAGTTCGGTGACCCGCTCGAGATTCGCAAAGAGCGTCGACCACTGGCCGTCGGTCAACGGCGCGCGGGTCTGGTCGTAGCTGGCTTCGCCCGTAATCGCACCGAGCACCAATACCTCGCCGTCAATCGCGGCAAAAGCGTCGAGCTCCCGGGTGACTCTGGGGAGCGGATCGACATCATCGCGATGCAGAATGACAGGAAGAAAACTGCCGATGCCTTTCAGCCCAGCTTTCGCGAGATAGTCAACTTTCGCCGTCGGATCGGTGGGAAGAAACCCGTCCGGTCCAATCTCGGTTGCGGTGAATCCCACCTCGCGCATTTCGCGAAATACACGATCGGCGGGGAGTTGATATCCCCAATCATCGAGTTCGATGATGCCCCATGAGATTGGAGCGCTTGCTATTTTTGCTGTCTGGCCGACTGCCGAAACCATTGCTGCCATCCTTGTTAAATGGGGAGAGCTACTCGACTCACCAGGACTCAAATACTACCGCATGCTGTACACTGTGTCCATCAGGCGATAATCCCAAGGAGGGTGAAAACCTCCGAAAACCAGCGAAAACACGACAGAGGTGTCCATGCAATATCGACAGCTGGGACGTTCGGGGCTCATGGTCTCAACATTCACTCTAGGTACGATGACTTTCGGTGCCACTGGTGACCTTGCGCTCACCGGGAACACCGACGTGGAAGGTGCCCGCAGGCAGATCGACATCGCGATCGACGCTGGCGTCAACATGATCGACACGGCCAATTACTATTCGCGGGGCCGGTCGGAGGAGATCGTTGGCAAGGCGATCGCGGGAAAGCGTGACGATGTCCTGCTGTCCACTAAAGTGCGCTTCGCGATGGGATCGGGGGCGAACGCGGGGGGCCTCACCCGTCATCACATCCTCCAGCAGATTGATGCGAGCCTTCGCCGGCTCGGAACTGATCACGTAGACATCTATCACGTGCACGAATGGGATGGGCTCACTCCGTTGGAGGAGACACTCGAGACCCTTGATGGGCTGGTGCGCGCGGGCAAGGTTCGCTACCTCGGCGTTTCCAATTACGCGGGTTGGGAACTCATGAAGGCGTTGTCGATCTCCGATGCACGGGGGTGGCAACGCTTCGTAAGCAACCAGATTTACTACACGCTCGAGTCCCGCGACGCCGAATACGATCTCGTGCCGGTCTCCCTGGATCAAGGCCTCGGGCTAATGGTCTGGAGCCCGCTCGCCGGGGGACTCCTTTCCGGCAAGTATCGGCGTGGTCAGCAAGCCACCGAGGGCCGTCACCTCAGCGCATGGAGCGAACCTCCCGTTCGCGATCCGGAGAAGCTCTACGACACGATCGAAGTGCTTGTGAGAATTGCGGAGCGACATGACGTTTCGGCGGCTCAGGTGGCATTGGCTTATCTCCTCGCGAAGCCTGGAGTGACGACACTCGTCATCGGAGCGCGCAAGGACGAGCAGCTGGTCGACAACCTACGTGCCGCCGACCTCGAACTCTCCGCTGATGAGATCGACGAGCTCGATGAAGTAAGCGCGCCGCCGTTGATCTATCCGTTCTGGCACCAGCTGGCCAACGCGGGAGATCGTCTTGGCTACGCCGAAAGTGCCCTGTTCCGACCGAAGCGACCTGCCCGCTAGTCGGCTCCGCGGATCTTGTCACGTCGAGTCAGAGCGCCGATCACCAAGGTCAGTACCAACACGAGTCCGATGGCGACATTTTGCCAGTACGAGCTCACCCCAATGAGGTTCAGGGCCGTGTTCAGCGAGACCAGGAAGACAGCACCGGTGAAGGTACCCAGCAGGGTGCCCTGACCACCACGAAGCGAAGTGCCACCGACGACCGCAATCGTGATCGCGTTCAACTCGATACCGGTGGCCATGGTGCCGCTGGCCGACGAGAGGAGCGCCGCGAGAAATATCGCGGCAAGGCCGGTGAATAGCCCGGTGACCGCGAACGCGATTATTTTCACCCGATCGACGGGAATTCCCGCCATTCGCGCCGCCGTCTCGCTGCTGCCCACAGCCCGCAAACGCCTCCCGAATCGGGTTCGGTTGAGGAGTAGCTGAGAAACGAAACACGCAACGATGAAGACCAGGAAAACAACCGGTACACCGAAAACGGCTGCCGTACCGATCTGATTGAAATACACGGACTGGATCGTGAGAACGTTGCCATTCAGGATGATGAATGCCACACCGGTGTATATGTTGAAGAGCCCGTAGGTGGCGATAAACGGCGGCAGCGCGATCTTCGTGATGATCAGCCCGTTGATCCACCCCAGCAAAGTCCCCGTGGCGAGACCAATCAGAACCGCGATCCCAATCGACGTATGAGGCAGCGCGAGACCGGTGATGACCGCCGCAATCGCCACCACTCCGGCAACGGACAGATCGAACAAGCCGCCGGCAATGAGCAGGGTCATTCCGCAGGCGATGATCCCACCATAGGAGGCTTGGGTTGCCACAGCCGCCAGGTTTCCCGTGCTTCCAAAATCGGGCACGACGATGCAGAAGACCACGAGCATGACAAATACGGCGATCTGCAGGTAGTACCGGCCAACGCGCGAGACTAGTGCGATCCGTTTGCGCGGCCTCTCGCCTTCGGGGGCGGTGCTAGGGGCTACCGATGCCAAGCCGGTCATCTGTGTCGTACTCATTGTCATCATCTCGATTAGCTGTTTTGAACCAGGCGCCGACTCACGCGTGCGCGAACGCTGTCGAGCGACAGTGCAGCAACGAGCAGGAGACCGATTGCGAGGTACTGATAGAACGATGGAACGTTCAGCAGGTTCAAGGCGGAATCAATCATGGCCAGCAGCAGTGACGCCACCAGCGTGCCGATGAGATTTCCGTTGCCACCCGCAAGGCTCGTGCCACCCAGCACGGCGATGGCAATCACCTGAAGTTCGAGTCCGGTGCCGAGGTCGCCGGTGACGTTACTGAGCTGCCCCATCAGGAGCACGCCGCCGACACCCGCCGACAAACCGGACAACGCGAACGCGATAACCGTGGTGCGGCGCACGCGGATTCCGCTGTCGGATGCCGCCTCCGGGCTGCCCCCGACCGCAACGACATGCCGACCGAACGGAGTGTAGTAAAAGACCACGAGCCAGACGCCCAGAAGCGCGAGCGCGAGAAGGAATGGGATGGGGACTCCGACGACGCGACCGTTGACGACGTAGTTGAGAAAGCTACTACCCCCTTGGATCGTTTGTCCGTTCGTGACGAGCAAGGCAACACCTCGGAGGATGCCGAGCATTCCCAGCGTCGCGACGAACGAAGGCACTCTGAGGTACGCGACAAGCACTCCGTTAACGACGCCGACCGCGAGGCCGATGGCCAGGCCGGCCGCGATTCCGAGCCCGGTGCCGAACACGCTGTACGCGACGGCGGTGAGACAGGCGGAAAGGCCCTGGAGTGATCCGACGGAGAGGTCGAGACCGCGCAGGGCGATAACGATTGTCATGCCATAGGCGATGATCGCCGTGATCGAACCGTTGATAAGCATGTTCGCAACGTTGCTGCTCGACAGGAAGTTCGGCGCAAGGACAATACAGGCGATCGCCACGATCACAAAGGGCGGAAGAACGCTGAAGCGGCCGAGCGCGCGAAGGTAGGTCTGGGCATGGCTCGGCGGAGCAGTGCGTATCGACGTCGTCGTCATATTCGGATTCAGCTCACGATTGTCGGCATTTGAGTGCAGCTAACGGCTGGCCACAGCCGTCGGGGTGCCGACGGAGGCAGCGAGGATGCGATCTTCGGTCACCTCGACGCCGGTGAGTTCGGCGGAGATGACGCCTCCCTGAAAGACGAGGCATCGCCGGGTCAGGGCGACAATTTCGGGTGTATCCGACGAACTCACGATAATTGCGACACCGCTTGCAGCCAGACGCCCTATGAGTTGATAGATCTCCACCTTGGCTCCCACGTCGACGCCACGCGTTGGCTCATTGAGAAGGAGAACGCTGCAGTCCGAAAGCATCGCGCGGCCGAAGAGAACCTTCTGTTGATTGCCGCCGCTCAGGTTGCCGATGTACTGGCCCGGTCGGTCGACCGTAATCCTCAGCTCCCGCTTGAGCCGCTCGAATATGCCAAGTTCCTCGCGTGGCATTGGGATTCGACGACTGATCGCGCTCTGTTCGGGCGACCCGGAGGAGATGAGCAGGTTTTCGAGCACGGACAGATGAGGGAGGATTCCTTCCGACTTGCGATCTTCGCTCAGCATGAACATGCCGGCCTTAACTGCGGAGGCGGGAGAGCTCAGGTTGACGATGCGACCTTTCACGCGAACTGTCCCGCGGCTGGGGATGACACCGAAAAGGCTCTCCAGGAACTCCGAGCGGCCGGAGCCGACCAGCCCGGCAACGCCGACCACCTCTCCGGACCGGACTGTCAGCGAAACGGGTTCGACGATCTTCGCACAGCGCAGGTCTTCAATCACAAGTCGGTCATCGGTCGCCGGAGTTTGCTCGGCAGACGACGGTGCCGATTCAAACTGCTGGAGTTCACGGCCGAGCATCAGCTCGACGAGCTTCTCCTGCGAGGTGTCCTTGACGGGTGAGTTCCCGACGTCTCGCCCGTCGCGGAACACCGCAACCCGGTCTGCGATCTCGAAGATCTCCTCCAGGTGATGCGACACATAAAGGATCGCCTTGCCGCGATCGCGGAGGCGACGAACCAGCTCCAGCAGTCGCGCAACCTCGCTTCGGTTCAGCGCTGCGGATGGTTCATCCATCACGAGCACGTCGAAGTCATTGGAGAGAGCGCGAGCGATCTCGACCATCTGTTGATCGCCAACGCTCAAGGTGTTGACCATTCGTGTCGGCTCGATGTCTAGGCCGAGTTCCTTCAACAAATCTTTCGCTCGTTGTTTGGTGAGGTTGGGGCGAATAAAACCACCTCGAACAATCTCGCGGCCGAGGAAAATGTTCTCAGCGACTGTGAGTTGCGGGACCAGCCGGAATTCCTGGCTGACCACGCTGATACCCGCCTGCTGAGATTCGCTCGGTGAGCGAAAGGTGACGTCGTGTCCGCGCAACCGCAGCGTTCCCGAGTTCGGGTGCTCGAAACCGCCGATGATCCGGATCAACGTGCTCTTCCCTGCGCCGTTCTCACCCATAAGCGCCGTCACTTCTCCGGAGCGGAGAGTGAGACTGACACCCTTGAGTGCGTGCACGCCCGGATAGCTCCGGTCGATGCCCACGGCTTCGAGAATCACGTCAGATCCTGACACGACGCCACCTTTCGTTTGTAGCCTTGTTGCTTAGTATGCGGATTACTTCTCTGCGGCCAAAGCTGCCTGGTAGGCGGCGAGGTTGCTCGAGTCGACGATCTTGGTCGGTACCAGAATCGTCTTTGAGGCCTTGTCTGTGAACGCAGGGGACTTGCCGTTCAGCAGCGCGAGCGCCGCGAGGACAGCATCCCGGCCCTGCGTGTACGGATCCTGGGCCACGGTGGCGGCCTCTTCACCCTTCGCGATCAAGGTCATTTCAATCGGGTCGCCATTGAAGCCGACGACGAGCGCGTGCGTGTTGTGCGCCGACTGAAGGGCCTGGATTGCTCCCTGAGCGTTGTTCGAGTTGGCGGCGTAAAAGCCATCGATGTCGGGGTGCGCGGACAGTGCGTTCTGCGCCGCCGTGTAGGCGGTTGCGATCGTCTGACCCGTTAGCTGACTCACGATCTCAATATTCGTGCTCTTCGCCTTGATCTCGTTAATGAATCCGTTGACGCGCTGGGGGCCGACTGTCACGCCCGCGGCGAGTCCGATGATCGCGATCTTGTGCATGCCCGGGTCGTTCTTCCACTTGTTGATGTACCAGTCCGCAGCCTGTGCACCCCCCGCCGTGTTGTTCGACACGATGTAGGTGTCGTATTTGCCCGCGGTTCCGACGTCACCAACGATGACCGGGATCTTCGCGGCGTGAGCCGCGTTGATCGTCGTCGGCAGCGCGTTGGGCTGGACCGGCGAAACGATTAGCGCCGAGATCTGCTGGCTGATCAGGGTCGCGCCATTCGAGACCTGCGTCGACGGCGAGTCCTTGGAGTCAGCGACAACGATCTTGACCCCCTTCAGCTTCGCCTCATACTGAATTCCCTTGAGGTAACCGAGCCAGTACGGATCGGTCTGATCCCATACGTCGTAGCCGAATTTGAGCGGAGACTTCTTCTCGAACTGGCTCGAACTGCTGCTGCTACCTGAACTCGTAACCGCGCCGCTGGAGCAGGCGGCCAGCGCCAACGTGGAAATGGCCGCGATCGCTATTCCTAGGGTGATGCGTCTCTTGGTGTTCACTGGGTTTCCTTCTTCGTTGATTGGATGTGGTGCTCACTTGCGGAGGGTTGTGCACGACGGACTGCAGTATCGCCGCAGCCCCGACGATGCCTGTCACCGGTCGGGGAGGATCGCTCTCCGATGGGATGACGGGGCGCGCACGGTTCGGTCGCCGGGAGTGCGCGACACAGTTTGGGAGATGACGCGATAGCGCGACAACGGCGCTTGGCGCGAGTGGCAGTGCAATCGTCCGCAGGCGGATGTGGTCCCGTTCTGGAGCCTCATCACTCCTCCTTTGTCTTCATCGACTGGATCTTTGGATTACCACCTAATGGACATTTGGTTTGATACACGATACTTGCTCGGTACTCGCTCTGCAAGCCGCAGGGCCGAAAATTGGAACCGTGACCGAATTGAAATGTCTCACTACCGTTCAGGAGCGCAGTACGTAGCGTCGTTCCGGCTCCCGAACGACCATGCTTTCGTCGTCGGAAACTGAAGTCAGCGTGGCCGTCTCGTGTTGTACCGCGAGGGTGCCCCAGGTCACCGCTCGACGCAGAGCCTCGATGCCCTGCGCCCTGGTGGCGCCGAGCCCAGGCGAGGTACCGACGAAGCCGGCGAGCATGGCGTCGCCTGCACCCGTCGTATTCACCACCGGCACGGGTGGCGATTGAGCCCACGAGACTGCACGCCGTGAGACGAGAAGCGCGCCGTCAGCGCCGAGGCTGACGAGCACGCGCGCGACGCCAGCTCGCTGAAGCTCACGAGCGGCATCAACGGCGTCTCCGATCGTGCGAATGGGACGTCGGGCGAACTGCGCCAGCTCAAGCACGTTGGGTTTTACCAGTTCGATTGGCGCGAGCGCTGTGAGACACCGGGCGAGCTCCTCACCCGAGGTATCGAGGGCAACCGCGATGCCGCGACTTCGCATAATGGTGAGTAGCGGCAGGAGGTCGATAGGAGCTCCGCTCTCCATTTTCGGAAGCGTTCCCGCGATGACTAACCACTCCGCTCCGATGGCGAGGGCGGACCGCAGCGAGGCTGACATGCACCGGGCCCATTCATCCTGACTGAGCGGATGGGCAGCGGCGTTGATGTTCGTTGTTGTGCCGTCACGACCCGCGATGACGGCATTGACGCGCGCGCGCCAAGGAACTGCGACGCTCACATCCTCGCCGCATGCGGGGCCCAAGGTGGCACGATCGTCTGCCGCTAAAGGATAGATAGCTCGTGCGATACCACCGGCTGCGGACAGGTTACGCGCGACATTTAGTCCTTTGCCTGCCAACGAGACCCGCACCCGGTTCGCGCGATGGACCGCACCTCCAGTGAGGGTGTCGACAAAGAACACGTGGTCAATCGCCGGCGCCGGCGTCAGCGTGACTACCGCGCGCAGCAGCGGGGTCGCTGCCGGCGGCGGGTGGTGTAGCTCGATCATTGTCATGTGAGCGCTTCCGCGGGGACCGCCACTCGAATTTGCGCGGCGACCCGCTCGGCGGAGAGTCCATACTTTTCGAGCAGGAAGTCGTTGGGCGCAGACTCCGACCAGCCATCGCTGAGACCGATCCGATGCACCGTGGCAGTCATCCCCGCGTCCGAAAGGTGCTCCATCACCAGGCTGCCAAGTCCTCCGATGATCGAATGCTCCTCGACTGTAACGATCACCCGGTGGCCGCCAATGGACTCGACCAGAGCCTCGGTCGAGAGCGGCTTCAGCATAGGCACGTGAACGTGCCGAAAAATTCGCCCCTCGGCGGCGATAAGGCGAAGCGCTTCACTCGTTCGCACGGTTTGAACACCCGTCGAAATGACCAGCGCTTCTTCTCCGTCTTGGAGGACTACCGGAATGGCCGGCGTGAAGGTGTAATCGGTCCCGAATATGTTCGCGACCGGATCTCGTGCAAGCCGAAGGTAGACGGGACCGTCGTGCTCGGCGGCCCAGCGGATAACTGCCTCAGCTTCGACGGCGTCGGCAGGAGCAAGCACTGTCATGTTCGGGAGTTGACGCATGATGGCCAGATCGATGAGGTCCTGATGAGTCTTTCCGCTCGCGCCGTTGAGCAAACCTGCATACGACCCCGCGAGCCGTATCGGTGCTTTCGTCTGGGAGACCAGCATGCGCAACTGGTCGAGTATGCGATGGGTCAAAAATACGCTGAACGACGAGAGCCACGGGCGGTATCCCAAGGTGCTCAGACCGAGCGCCATGCCGACCATGTTCTGTTCGGCGATGCCACCCTGGATGAACTGTTCGGGAAGCGCGTCGGCAAATATGTCTGCTCGTGTCGAAGTGGCCAGGTCACCATCGATGACGAGAATCCGATCATCGTCGCGCCCCAGCGTTGTGAGTGTCTCTCCCCAGACCAGGCGTTGCGCTTTGGCGTCCACTAACGTCCCCCGCCCATGAGCTCCGCTCGCGCCAAGTCGAGTTGCTCTGCGGTCGGTACCCCGTTGTGCCACTTGTACGTGCCAGCGGTGAATGAAACTCCGTGACCCTTCTGCGTACGCGCGAGGATTGCCGTCGGTTTGCCGCTAGAGCCTCGGAACATTTCCGCCTCGGCGTACGCGCCGAGAATTTGTTCAAAATCGTGACCGTCGATCTGGATCACGTTCCACCCGAATCCTTCAAATACAGCCCCCAGGTCGACGTGTCCCATGGGCTCACCTCGATCCCATCGATCATCCTCACTCTTTGGCCAGCCATACTGCTGGAGCCCGTTAAGGTCGATGATCGCCGTGAGGTTGTCAAGACCGTAGCGAGGTGCGCAGATCACGGACTCCCAAACCATTCCCTCTTCGATCTCGCCGTCGCCGATCATTACCCAGGTGTGGAAGTCGAGACGCTTCCTTTTTGCGGCCATCGCCATCCCGGAGCCGATAGCCAGACCCTGGCCGAGTGATCCCGTCGACGAGTCGACACCGGGAGTGAGCAGCATGTCTGGATGACCCTGCAACCGTGAGTTGCCATGGTCGAAAGTCGATAGCTCTTCGACGGGGAAATACCCTCGCAATGCCAGGACCGAGTACAGCCCGATCGCGGAGTGTCCCTTCGAGAGAATGAAACGGTCACGATCGATCGCCATCGGCTCAGTCGGATCGATCCTCATCTGACTGAAATACAGAGCGACCAGTAAATCCGTCGCCGACAGCGGACCGCCAACATGACCAGCCTTGCTCGATGCAACAGTCTCAATCACCCGCCACCGAGCTTCTCGAGCTATCCGCTCGAGTTCTGCGGGTGGTTTCCCCTCGCGGCGCATGTCAAATCCTCCGTGATCAGTGTTCCCACACACTATCGCGTATTGAACGCCGTGTCTATTTAGCGAGAACTAGGCAGACGCGAGATTTCACCCGCGCTGTCCACTGTGTGAGAATGGGCGACGTGACAAACGCCTTGAACGACACACCCTCTGCAGGGCTGGATATTTTGGCAAAAGCAGATGCAGTAATTACGGCCCTTGAGTCTGAACAGGAATTGACCGCCCAGCAGTTGGCCGAGGCTGTCAACGAGCCAGTCAGTTCGACCTACCGTCTGCTTCAGAGCCTCGCCGCTATCGACTGGATTGAGCCCGGCGAGAAACGAGGTCTCTATCGCCTCGGGGTCTATTTCATGCGAATCGGTGGCCGATTCGAGGACCGGCTCGATGTGCGTCGGGAAGCATTCGAGCCGCTGCGCACCCTTCGACTACGTACCGGATGGACGAGCGTACTGTGCGTGCGCCGTGGCAGTCGATCAGTCTGTGTCGAGCGCTTCGACGGTCTGTACGTGCGATCGGTGGCGATGCAAGTCGGCGATTCATTCCCGTTGTACGTGGGCGCTGCTGCTCTCGCGCTCCTCGCTAACCTCCCCATGGGCGAGCAGCTTTCGCTACTCTCCCAGTTTGCCCGCCGGACCGGTTCGAGCGACGACCCGCTCGCGCCCCCACGTGACGAGCTCCAGGAACGCCTCGATCGCATTCGGACCGACGGTGTCGCTTGGTCCGAGAACGAGGTGACCGCCGGTTTCCTTGCGATCGCAGCTCCCGTATTCAATCACCGAGGAGAACTTGCCGCGTCCGTTTCGGTGAGCGGCCTCCGATCAGCCACTACCGAGGATCGAACCAGCCTTGCCGAGCACGTGCGCGCCACAGCCACCGAGATCAGCAGTCGGCTCGGGTTCCGCGAATGACCTCCGCGCAAGACGGACAACGTCGACCAATCCGAATTCTCGCCAATGCACGCGACCTCATCGATGCAATCTCAATGCAGGGCGCAATGACACCCGCAGAGATCTCGGACGCCACCACTATTCCGCGACCGAGCGTGTACCGTCTCGCGGAGGGTCTCGCCGCGATTGGTCTCGTGACGATTCACTCCGATTCAAGGATCGATCTCAACCTCCGCTGGCTGCACCTAGCGGATTCCGCGCAGGGGGGCATGCGCGAATGGGCAGGGTCGGCCGCCATTCTCGGTGGAATCAGCGAAAGCACCGAACAGACCGCCTATCTGACTGTGCCGCGTGGCGGGGAGGCGGTATGTATCGACTGGTCGCAGGGGCGCGGGATCGGCGTTCTCATCCTCAAACCTGGTGGCACGCTCCCGCTATATGCGGGCGCTGCGGGACGAGTTGCGCTCGCGGATTACGGCGAGGCCGACCGCTACCTGATGGGTGCGCCCTTCGAGGCCCTGACGCCCTACACCTTGACCACCAAGGCGGCTCTCAGCGACGATATCGCCCTGACGAAGCGGCAGGGATTTGCGCACTCAGATCAGGACGTGACCGTCGGGATCGGCGCCTTGGGTGTTCCGGTTCGCCGAACCACGGATGGCAACATGATCGGATGCCTTTCGATCGGCGGACCGGCGGGTGAGATTCGAGATCGGATGACGGAGTTCGTTGATTGCCTCAGTGCCGCAGCAACCCAACTGTCCGAATTGCACGCGCAGTCGGGAGACGCCGCTCCCTAGTGCTGGCCGCAGCCCGTCACCTCGACGTCACGTCACCAGCTCGTCGCGATGTACTGGCTCTCCATATATTCGAGCAGTCCTTCAACGCCGCCTTCGCGCCCAATACCGCTTTGTTTGAGTCCTCCGAACGGCGCTGCCGGATCAGACACGAGCCCCCTATTCAGTCCGACCATGCCGGCTTCCAGCCGCTCACCCACGCGTAATCCGCGGGCGAGATCTGCTGTGTAGAGATACGACACAAGCCCGTAGGGCGTTCCATTGGCAAGGGCCACCGCCTCATCCTCTGTCTCGAATTCAACGATCGGGGCAACCGGTCCGAAGATCTCCGCGGCCAGAATCTTCGCGGTCCGTGGGACACCGACCAAGACCGTCGCCGGATAGAAGTAGCCAACACCGGTCGGGCGTGTGCCTCCTATCAGCGAAGTCGCCCCTTCCTCGATGGCGCCATTGACGAGCGCGGCAATGTCATCCCGTGCCCGCGCGTTGACCATCGGCCCGAGTTCGTTCGACCGAATCGCCCCCGGACCCATTCGCAGTGCAGCCATCCGCTCGGCCAGGCGACGGGCGAACTCCGCAGCGATACCGCGCTGAACATAGAACCGATTTGCCGCGGTGCACGCTTCGCCACCGTTCCGCATTTTCGCGATCATGGCGCCGTCAACGGCAGCATCAAGGTCCGAATCGTCGAACACGATGAATGGTGCATTGCCGCCCAGTTCCATCGACACGCTAAGTACCGAACGTGCCGCGACTTGCAAAAGCTCCACCCCTACTTCGGTTGAGCCCGTGAAAGAAAGCTTGCGCGTTCGTGGATCCGTCAGCAGTCGGTTGACAACCTCACTACTGCGCCGGCTCGGGAGAACGTTGAGTACACCGTCCGGCAGCCCGGCGGTGCTGAGCAGCTCAGCGATTGCCAGCGCGGTTAGGGGTGTATCGCTCGCGGGTTTGAGGATCGCAGTGCAGCCGGCCGCCAATGCCGGGCCAATCTTTCGGGTCGCCATCGCGGCCGGAAAATTCCACGGAGTAACGAGCACGGCGATCCCGATCGGGCGATGCGTTACGAGGATGCGATTGGAGCCCGACGGTGCCTGCTGCAGCGAACCGGGTATCCGAACGGCCTCTTCGGCATACCAGCGCAAGAATTCGGCAGCGTAGAGCACTTCGCCGCGAGCGTCGCTGAATGCCTTTCCATTCTCGGCGACGATCAATGTGGCGAGGTCGTCTGCGCGCTCGACCATGAGTGCGAACGCGCGGCTGAGCACGCCGGAACGCTCACGCGGCGACGTATTCGCCCACTTTTCCGCGGCGGCGTCTGCGGCATCTAACGCTGCCCCTGCATCCGCGACGCTGGCATTGGCCACGACTGCCAATTGCAACCCGGTCGCCGGATCGAAGACACCGAACGTTGCACCATCAGACGCCGGGCGACTCCTGCCACCAATGATCAGTCCGCGCGGGATGCTCTCGAGCAGCGCGCTGATCGAAGTCTCGGGAGCGGTGATCGTGCTCATAGGTACAGCCGCTGTCCTCGGCGAGACTCCTCGTAGACCTCGCGCGCAGATTTCGTGGAGTCGAGTTCCGACACTTCAGCGACGGGAACATCCCACCAGGCTCCGGAGCCACCAAACCTCCCCTGCGCGTCGACCCGTACGTAGACCACGCTTGTGCCGTCGTGGGCCTTGGCCGCGGCGAGTGCTTCGGTCAGCGAGTCTCCGGTCGAGGCAGTGAACACGCAAGCTCCGTAGCTCGCGGCGTTGGCCGCGAAGTCAACTTCGATTCGTTCGCCTTCGTGACGGTACCCGTCCGAGCGCAGGTTGAACCGAGTCCCAAACGTCTGCGAACCGAGCGTCTCCGATAGCGCCGCGATTGATCCATAGCCGAAGTTGTCGACGATGACGACGGTCATTCGGAGTCGCTCCTGAACCGCAGTCATGATTTCCTGCGACATCATCAGGTAGGAGCCGTCGCCGACGAGGGCGAACACACGCCTTTCGGGCGCAGCAAGCTGTGCCCCGACGCCGCCAGCGATCTCATATCCCATACACGAGTTGCCGTACTCGATGTCGTAACCCTTGGGTGAACCCGGTCGCCAAAGCCTATGTAGGTCACCCGGCATGGAGCCGGCGGCATTGATCACGACGTCTTCGGGGGCAGCCGCCCGGTTGATGAGGCCGAGCATTTCAGCCTGCGAAAGGGTATCGCCACCGCTGACCTCGACGATGCGGTCAACTTCCTCACGCCAGTCGGTCGCCGCTTTCACAGTACTTTGCCGCGCCGCAGAATCCACGGCCCACCCGTGCAGCGCTTCGCGCAGCTCGTCCAGTGTTTCGCGCGCGTCACCAACCAGTGAGGTTGCCGATTCCTTAAGGGCGTCGATCTCCGCCACATTGATGTTGATGAACTGAACACGCGGATTCTTGAACAGGGTGTTGGACGCCGACGTGAAGTCCGTGTATCTGGTGCCAATGCCGATCACGACATCCGCATCGTTGGCGACCTCGTTCGCGTACTGTGAACCAGACGCCCCGATTGCACCGAGCATTAGCTGGTGATCGAAAGGAAGGGACGCTTTGCCAGCTTGCGTGACCCCGACTCCGATACCTGTCGCTAAAGCAAACTGTCCGAGAGCATCGGAAGCCTCGGAGTAGATAACACCGCCACCGGCGATGATCACCGACCTCCTCGCGCTCGCAATCATCTTTGCCGCACGCGCGATTGCCGCGCGGTCAGCGCGGTTCCGTGCCACGTGCCAAGTCCGCGGTGCGAAGAGTTCGATCGGGAAGTCAAAGGCTTCGGCTTGCACGTCCTGTGGGAGCGCAATCGTCACGGCGCCCGTGTCCGCCGGGCTGGTGAGCACACGCATCGCCTCAAGGAGTGCCGGGGCCAACTGCTCGGGCCGGCTAACGCGATCGAAATATCGAGACACCACGCGAAAGGCATCATTAGCGGTGACGTCCTGGGCATACGGCTGCTCGATCTGCTGAAGCACGGCTCCTGACCGGCGCGTCGCGAAGGTATCACTCGGAAACAGCAGGACGGGTATGTGATTTGCGGTCGCAGTCGCGGCACCGGTGATCATGTTGGTCGCGCCCGGGCCGATTGATGTCGAGACGGCGAGCGCGCCCAAGCGGTTCTTCATCTTGGCGTAGCCCGTCGCGATGTGGACCATGCCTTGCTCGTTGCGACCCTGCAGATAGCGGAACCGATCCTGATATTGGAGTAGCGCCTGACCCAGGCCCGCAACATTGCCGTGACCGAAGATGCCCAGCGCACCCCCAAAGAATTGGGCTTCCACCCCATCGCGTTCGACCGACTGAGCCAACATGAATTCAACGATCGCCTGCCCCACCGTAAGCCGCTTCGTGGACCCTGCTATTGCGTGCGTCATCGCGCCGCTCCTTTTCCTTGCACTTGACCTGGCCCTTTTGCCGAGGACGGGTTCGTAAACCGCCCGGGGACGACGGGAAGTCTCGCGTCCACGCCTAGGTGTTCCCAGGTCTCGCGCACTGAGGCGAGATGCGGGTCCTCGCGAGCCTGGAGCGTTCGAGCGGGAGCGGGACCGGCGAGAACGTTCAAGTAATAGAGGTCCTGTCCGTGAGCCGCGACAGTGGTGTGATAACCCCATGGGATAAGGCAGATGTCCCCGTCGTGAACAGCGGTCGCCAGTTCGAAGTCTCGCTCTGGGCTATACACGCGCTGCAACGCCCACCCGTTTTCGGGGTCGCGAAGTCGGTAATAGTAGATCTCCTCGAGTTTGGCTTCACCAACCTCATCATGCTCGTGCTTGTGTGGGGGGAAACTTGACCAGTTCCCACCCGGAGTCCAAACCTCCACGACATGGAGTCGATCGGCAGCAAACGATGGCGGCAATGACGTAGCGACCTGCCTCGACGCTGTCCCCGCACCGCGAGCGACAGTCTCGATCGACGAGCCAGGAACATAAACGACCTCGTGGTCTTCAGACGATGGGGCAGCTGCAATGGCAATCTCTGCGCGATCAACCCCAATAATTGTGGCATCCATGTTTCGCGGCAAGTAGACGCACGACCCGACACCGTCGAACACGTTTGCACGACCGCCAAGCTCAAACCGATCGTCACCGACCTGAACCGTAACGTGCCCCCTCAGGTTCACAAGAACGTGTTCCGACTCGTCGGCGGATACCTTGAGTATCTCCCCGGTGTCAACCTTCGCCACCCCGAAGCTGATGTATGACCACCCTGCAATCTCAGGTGTGATCGTCGTCCACGTCCCATCTCGAAGAACTTGCGGGTCGGTCATTGCATGCCTTTCTGCGGCTCAACTTTTGTCGAGTATAACCGACACCAGTATCACGAGTTGGACTTCACGTCTGCGGAATGAGATTACCATGACTGTCTCCGCGCGATCTATCAGGACATCTCTGACGGTTGTGCCTCAATTGTTCTCTGACATTTCGGCGGTCATTGGTCCTGACACTTCTGCCCGATGTCCGGAGATGAGCCGTGTTGGACCTGTTGATCCCGCGAGACGTGCTCTGGATTGGCATAGGGATGCGACCCGAGCTCGCCGCATCACGATTGGTAGCGTCGAGAATTATCGGGTATGCGCGCGCGGAAATTCTGCTTTCTTTCGACGACCTTGAACCAATCGAGCGCACAACGCCGGGCAACTCCACCCAATGAGCGGGGTAAATGCGAGGTTTTACCAAGAATGAGGACGCTGTCCGAAACGACTTGCTGTGTTCCGCAGGCTAACAAGGCGTACGGATGTTCAAGTTGAAGACCGCGCTCGGCAGCTACTCGATGAGCATGTTCGCTTCGAACTGATTGCTGCGGCGCAGTAACCTTCACGTCATGACCGAAGTTCCCGAGCGCGCCCCTAATATCAGGGATGTGGCGCGGGAAGCTGGTGTCTCCTATCAGACGGTTTCGCGTGTTCTGAATGACAGCCCGGCGATCCGGCCGGCCACCCGCGAGCGAATTCTCAAGGTCATCGAAGATCTTGGGTACCGGCCTAACCCTGCCGCCCGAGCGCTGGTCACCGCCCGGTCGAGGATCATCGGTGTGCTCTCGTCGCAGAGCGCCCTCTACGGCCCGACCACCAGCGTCCAGGCCATAGAGGGCGCCGCTCGTGCCGCCGGATATCGGATCACCGTGACGAACATCGACCCGAGCTTGCCCGAGTCAATTCGGACTGGACTCGATTTCCTGCTTAACCAGTCGATCGAGGCGCTCGTCATTCTTGCCCCACAGGTGGGCGTCGTGGAGGCCATTCGCAAGGTGCCGATTGGGGTGCCGTTCGTAATGCTCGAAGCAAGCGGGATCGACGACGGTCACAGCCTGTCCGTAGATCAGACTCGTGGTGCGCGCCTTGCCGTAGGCCATCTCATCAAGCTCGGTCACACCGAGATCGTCCACATCGCTGGGCCATCCGATTGGCTGGAGGCACAAGCTCGACTCGAGGGCTATCGAACGGAACTCCGCGGCGCCGGCCTGATCCCGCGGAATCCGATCATCGGCGACTGGACGGCAGAGTCTGGCTATCGTGCCGGTCGCGAACTGCTTGGAAGCCGCGATTTCACCGCCGTCTTCTGTGGCAACGACCAGATGGCGCTCGGCTTCCTTCACGCTTGCCGTGAGAGCGGCATAGGGGTTCCCGAGGACGTAAGCGTTGTCGGATTTGACGACACCCCGGAGTCGGCTCACTTCGCACCGCCACTGTCGACGATTCGACAGAATTTCGTCGAGATCGGCACCCGAGCAATCGCACTACTGCTCACCGAGTTGGACGGTTCGACCGACCTCGATCACCGGTCGATCGCGCCCGCGCTTGTCATCCGCGACTCAACCGGCCCGCGCTCCAACTGACGGCCAGATGGCAGTGAGATCGGAATTCCCTGTACTGTTAAGTGCAAATGTGAACGGTCACATGCGGCTGCTCTTATCAACGAAGGGGTTCGGATCGTGGCTCTCGCTGGGCATGCCCAACCGAATGCGGCCGCACTTGACGCGGATGCGGCGATTACTCGCGCGCGGGGAGAAGTAGCCGCCCTGCACGGCGAACTCGTGCGCTACGGGCTCGTGGTCTGGACCGGCGGCAACGTCTCGGGGCGAGTTCCTGGCACCGATTACTTCGTGATCAAGCCATCCGGGGTTTCGTATGACGACCTCGGTCCTGACAACATGATCCTCTGCGACCTGAACGGCGATGTGGTGTCGGGCACATCGGGGAGCGATCGCGCTCCGTCGAGCGACACCGCGGCCCACGCCTATGTCTATCGCGAGCTGCCCGACGTGGGCGGCGTCGTGCACACCCATTCGCCATACGCGGTTGCGTGGGCGGCCCGTGGTGAGCCGATTCCGTGCGTCATTACCGGGATGGCAGACGAGTTCGGCGGCCCGATCCCGGTCGGCCCGTTCGCGGTTGTTGGGGACGACTCCATCGGTCGTGGCATCGTTGAGACTCTTCGGGGTCACCGCTCGCGTGCGGTGCTCATGCAGAACCACGGCCCGTTCACGATCGGCGCGAGCGCCCGCGACGCGGTCAAGGCCGCGATCATGTGCGAGGACGCAGCGCGCGCCGTGCAACTCGCGATGCAAGCGGGCCCGGTCATCCCCATCCCGCAGGAACAGATCGACAGGCTCTACGCGCGGTACCAAAACGTCTACGGGCAGACGAGCGACGAGCGACGATGAACGAGCGCATGGACGCGGCGGCCGGGACCATCGAGGCTGGTCGTGGAGTACTCGGCATCGAGCTCGGCTCGACTCGCATTAAGGCGTGCCTGATCAGCGACGACACCTCCACGGTGCTCGCCTCCGGCTCCTTCGAATGGGAGAACGAGCTGAGGGACGGTCAATGGACCTACTCGCTCGACTCGGTATGGACGGGGCTGCAGTCTGCCTATGCCGACCTGGTCGCCGATGTTCGACGACAGTTCGGCGTCGCACCGAGAACGTACCGTGCCATCGGGATTTCGGCGATGATGCACGGCTATCTGGCATTCGACGACGAGGGCGAGTTGCTCGTGCCGTTCCGCACCTGGCGAAATACCACGACCGGAGAAGCCGCGGCGGAGCTCACCGATCTGTTCAGCGCGAACATCCCACTGCGCTGGTCAGTCGCTCATCTTCACCAGGCAGTACTTGACGCCGAGTCGCACGTCCCGGAGCTTGGTTTCCTGACGACCCTCGCTGGATACGTGCACTGGAAGCTCACCGGGCTGAAGGTCCTTGGCGTCGGCGATGCCTCCGGGATGTTCCCCATCGATCCGGCAACGGGCGATTTCGACGCCGGGCTCGTCGCCCGCTACGATCGCCTGGTCGACGGCGGCCCGCTATTGAGACCGCTTCGTGAACTGCTCCCGGAAGTGCTTCCCGCTGGAAAGCCGGCGGGCGAGCTGAGTGCTGACGGCGCCAAATTGCTCGATCCGAGCGGTGAGCTTCAACCGGGCGTGCTGCTCTGTCCGCCCGAGGGAGACGCCGGCACCGGCATGGTCGCGACCAATGCCATCACACCAAGAACTGGCAACGTCAGCGCCGGAACCAGCATCTTCGCGATGGTCGTGCTCGAGCGACCGCTCCAGGCCCTGCACCACGAAATCGACATCGTCACGACGCCCGTCGGCGACCCGGTCGCCATGGTGCACTGCAACAACGGCGCAAACGAACTCGCGGCCTGGGTTGGCCTGTTTCAGCGCTTCTCCGGAGTCGCCGGGACGCCGCTGGCGTCGGATGCCGTCTATGACATCCTGTTCCGGGAGGCTCTCGACGGGGAGGCGGATGCCGGTGGCCTGCTGGCCTACAACCAGCTCGCCGGCGAGCCCATCGCCGGGCTGGACGCCGGCCGACCACTCTTCGTCCGCACTCCAGAAAGCCGCTTGAATCTCGCGAATCTGATGCGAACGCACTTATACGGAGTCTTCGGAACGCTGGCTCTCGGCATGCGAGTACTGGACGAAGAGGGTGTCGCGCTCGACCGGATGTACGCGCATGGCGGCATGTTCAGGACCGCCGGCGTGGCGCAGCGGTTCCTTGCCGGTGCCCTCGGCGCACCGGTCAGCACATCGCGAACGGCCGGCGAAGGTGGAGCCTGGGGCATGGCCGTCCTCGCGGCATACGCCTCCTCGGCTGCGGAGACCGATCTTGCGACCTTCTTGCACGATCACGTCTTCGCTCGAACCGAGTTCCTCGCCGCCGAACCCTCGCCAGAGGATGTCGCCGGGTTTGCCGCCTACCTCGATCGATACCGCGACGGCCTTGGCGTCGTGCGCGCCGCAATCCACGCTGTCAGATAAGGACTCAACCGATGACTTCCCGTTCGATCATCCCCGACCTGAAAACCAAAGAGGTCTGGTTCCTCACCGGGAGTCAGGGCCTGTACGGGCCGGAGACTCTCGAGCAGGTTGCAAGCCAATCGCGGGGAATCGCGACGGCCCTCGGCGGCTCTGCCGACATCCCCGTCACGATCGTCTGGAAGCCCGTCCTGACCGACAGCGACGCGATCAGACGCCTCTTCCTCGACGCGAACTCCAACGATTCCGTCGTCGGCGTGATCGCCTGGATGCACACTTTTAGTCCCGCGAAGATGTGGATCCGCGGACTCGACATCCTCGGCAAGCCGCTGCTGCACCTGCACACCCAAGCGAACTCCAAACTGCCGTGGGACACCATCGACATGGACTTCATGAACCTGAACCAGGCGGCCCACGGCGACCGCGAGTTCGGATACATCCAGGCGCGCATGAACATCGCGCACAAGATCGTCGTCGGGCACCACTCCAACCCGGCCGTTACCGCGCAGATCGGGACCTGGTCCCGGGCTGCCGCCGGCTGGAACGCGGCCCAGCACCTCAAGCTCGCGCGGTTCGGCGACAACATGCGATTCGTCGCCGTTACTGAGGGCGATAAGACCGAGGCCGAAATCCGCTTCGGGTTGAGCGTCAATACCTGGGGCGTGAACGACCTGGTCGGAGCGGTGGATGCCGCATCCGATGCTGACATCGACACGGTGGTGGCCGAATACGAAGAGCTATATGCCGTCGTGCCTGAGCTTCGCAAAGGAGGCGACCGGCACGAGTCGCTTCGCTACGGCGCGGCTCAGGAGCTTGGGCTCCGCTCGTTCCTTGAGGCCGGCGGCTTCACCGCCTTTACCACGAGCTTCGAAGACCTCGGAGGGCTGCGCCAACTCCCTGGCCTTGCGGTGCAGCGACTCATGGCAGACGGCTATGGCTTCGGCGCCGAGGGCGACTGGAAGACCTCCGTTCTCGTACGTATTGCGAAGGTGATGGGATCCGGACTCCCGGGCGGTGCGTCGCTGATGGAGGACTACACCTACGACCTGGCGCCCGGCAACGAGCTCATTCTCGGTGCCCACATGCTCGAGGTCTGTCCATCCCTGACAACATCGAAACCGTCGCTCGAAATCCACGAGCTTGGAATTGGCGACCGCGAGGATCCCGTGAGGCTGGTCTTCGATGCGGATGCCGGCAACGCCGTTGTCGTCGCGATGGGCGACATGCGGGACCGGTTCAGGCTCGTCGCCAACGCGGTCGAGGTCGTCGACCTGCCGCATCCGCTGCCCAAACTCCCTGTGGCGCGCGCGATCTGGAAGCCCGCACCCGACTTCACGACCAGCGCCTCTGCCTGGCTCTCGGCGGGTGCTGCACACCACACGGTGATGAGTACCGCGCTCGGGCTCGACGCGTTTCGCGACTTCGCCGACATTGCCAGCACCGAGCTGCTCGCCATCGACGAGAACACCACATTGCGCGAATTCACGAAAGAGGTGCGTTGGAACCAGGCGTACTACCGGCTCGCTGGCGGCATCTAGCCGCGAGCCGCGACGACAAGGGCGACCGCGCCATCGACTGATTCGGTGGAAGAAGCCCCGGCAAGCCGGGCGCTGAATCTCACGGCCGTCGTGCTCGTGATTGTAATTGTGCCGACACCGGGTTCCGACGTGACGGCGAAGCGTACGGTGCGCCCGCCTGGCTCGGTTACTGTCAGGTCTTTGGTGCCGCCGGCCGCGATCGGATAGACGGTCAGACTGATTCCGTCGAGGTAGTCGTAGTCTGGGCGGTCATCTCGTGCGCCGATCGGAAGCACGGCTCCCTCGCGCACGTAGATCGGGAGACTCCCAAATCCATGCAGTTCGGTTCTCCAGCCAGAGCCCCTGACTCGTTCACCGGTCAGATAGTTCGTCCAGGTCCCGCTCGGTAGATAGAACTCGACTATTCCTTCTACGTTGAATATGGGGGCGATGAGCAGCTCGCTTCCGAGCATGTACTGCCGGTCCAGATACGCGACGGATGGATCGTCGGGGAACTCTATCTGCATCGGTCGGAGCACAGGAACCCCACTACTGGATGCCTCAAGACCGGCAGCGTACAGATAGGGCATGAGCTTGAGTTTTAGCTTCGTGAAGAATCGGGTGACGTCGACCGCTTCCTCATCGAACACCCATGGCACACGGTACGAGTCGCTTCCGTGCAGACGGCTGTGGCTCGACAGGAGCCCGAAAGCGACCCACCGTTTGAAGACAGCGGGATCGGGCGTACCCTCGAAACCTCCGATGTCATGACTCCAGAACCCGAATCCGCTCATGGAGGCTGAAAGTCCACCGCGCAGAGTCTCCGCCATGGACTCGAACGTGGAGGTCGAGTCGCCGCCCCAGTGGACCGGCATCGTTTGTCCGCCGACGGTCGCCGAACGGGCGAACAGCACGGCATCACCCTTGCCTCGCGCCTCCTCGAGAACCTCGAAGACAGCCTGGTTATACAGCTGGGTATAGAGATTGTGCATGTGCTCAGGATCTGAGCCGTCGAAGTAGCTAACGTTCAACGGGATTCGTTCTCCGAAGTCCGTTTTGAACGCATCCACTCCCTGACCCACCAAGTGCCGAAGTTTGTCCTGAAACCAGGACTTAGCGTCCGGGTTGGTGAAATCGACGAGACCCATGCCGGCTTGCCACAGGTCCCACTGCCAGATGTCGCCGTTTGGACTCTTGAGAAGATAGCCGGCGGCCGCCGTTTCGGCGAACAGTGGCGAACGCTGGGCAATGTACGGATTGATCCAGACGCACACGTGCAGGCCCCTGCCGTGCAGTCGACCTAGCATGCCCTCAGGGTCAGGGAAGACTCGAGGGTCCCACTCGAAATCGCACCAATTGAATTCCCGCATCCAGAAGCAGTCGAAATGGAAAGCCGACAGCGGTAGATCCCGTTCCGCCATGCCGTCGATGAAGCTCGAGACCGTCGCCTCGTCATACTGAGTCGTGAACGAGGTTGTCAGCCATAACCCGTACGACCAGGCTGGCACGACCGCTGGCCTGCCGGTGAGTTCGGTGTACCGGCCGAGGATTTCCTTGGGTGATGGGCCATAGATGACGAAGTACTCGAGGCTCTCACCGGCGGCCGAGAACTGGACCCGCTCGACATTCTCCGAGCCCACCTCGAACGACACGCGCCCGGTGTGGTTCGCCAAGACCCCGTAGCCGCGGTTGGTGAGATAGAAGGGAACGTTCTTGTATGCCTGCTCACTGGATGTGCCGCCGTCGGCGTTCCAGATGTCGACGACCTGCCCATTCTTTACCAGCGGCCCGAATCGTTCGCCGAGACCATAGACGAGTTCGCCGACTCCCAGCGACAGTTGTTCATGGACGAAGGCGGCCTCCGGCAAAACTCCCTGGTCTGCCTGAATGTAGCCGATCGACTTGTGTCCACTCGAGGTGAGTACGCGACCCCCGGCGGTGAAGGTGAGACTCCACGGTGCGCCCCTCGTCACCGTCGCGGTGAGATCGCCCGACGTGATGGATGCGCGTGTGTCATCGACCACGAGCAGAGGAGCATGATCCTCGGAGGACTCGTTGAGGGCAAACCCCCTACTTTCACGAGTCCCCTGAAAATGCTCGATTTTGACACCGATAACTCCCGGCCGCGGGCTCCGTAGTGTGACGGTGAGGACGGGTCGGTTGAGGGTGTCTCCGCGCTCCTCAATCACCCTGGTCGGTGCGGTAATGACGAGCGAACGTTCGCCTACCTCGATGTCGTGGGCCTCGGCGGCATAGAGGGCGCGGACACCGGGGCGCATCTGCCAAAAGCCGTCGGTGAACTTCATTTCAGCTCGTCTCGGTGAGGCGGGCTTTGGGTTGTCACTTCGGCGTCCAGGGCGGCCCACAGTGGCGGTTGCAACCGGTCGAGTTGCTCCCAGAGGCCGAGCGGTATTTCGACTTCGAGGTGGCGCAGCGCCTCGTCGAGTCGATCGGTGGACGAGGCTCCAATAATCGTGCTGTGGATGCGCGGATCCCGCACGCTGAACTGGAGGGCAGCTGCAGCCAAAGGCACTCCCGCATCGATGCAGAGGTGCGCCATAGCATTCACGGCCTCGCTCACCTCGGGCCGGATGGGCGCGTACCCGTAGTTTCCGCGAAAGCGAGGGTCCCCGGTGAGCACGCCCGCCCCGTAGGGAGCGGCGTTCGCGACGCCCATTCCCATGTTCGTTGCCCGATCGATCAGCGGGCCGGCCGATCGATCAACGAGGGTGTACCGGTTGTGAGTGATCAGGGCGTCGAAATGGCCCGTCTCGACAAACCGATCCAGAACCTGAACCGGCCCGCCGGAAATGCCAATGAATTCCGCAATCCCCTGCTCCCTGATGGCGAGCAGGGCGTCCATCGGGCCGCCCTTAGCGAGGGATGCGTCGAAGCCGATGTTCTCGGGGTCATGCAGAAACAACATCTGGACGCGGTCCACTCCGAGCCGTTCCAGCGACTGTTCAAGGGAGCGCCAGACCTGTGCTTCGCTGAAATCGTTCGTGGCGACGTTTCGGTCAACCTTCGTCTGCAGGACGAGGTCCGGTTGGAGCCCTCCGTGCGCGCGCAGGGCACGTCCGATGAGGGTCTCCGCCTCCGAGTCTCCATAGATGTTGGAGGTGTCGAGCAGGTTGGTGCCGAGCTCCCCACCGAAGAACGCGCTCGCCAGCGCATCGATTCTCGCGTCCCGTCCCGCGGCTGACTCGCCATCTCGAAGCGGACCCCACCCTGAGGTACCCAGACAAATCGGTGAAACCCGCAGTCCGGTAGATCCGTACTCCCGGCTCGCCCGCGCGTCCGTCATTGTGCGCCTGCCACGACCATCGAGGCGGAGACGCCAGAGTCGCCCGCCGTCGCGTTGGCCAGAACCAGGCTTGCGTATGCACCGAGCGACGGCCTCGAACGCTGGCCGTTTGACAGCAGGTCGAATCCTTCGAGGGGAATCTCCACCTCCTGATCCGATTGGTTGATCAGAAATAGTGCTCCTCCACGCTGCACCGCCTCCACCCCGGCCGGAAGACCCGAAACAGTGGATCGGACATTGGCACTGCCCAGGATGTCGGCCACGACACGATCGATCCCGGCACGGTTCGGCAGAGTCGCCAGGTACCAGGCGGTGCCGCGACCATACGCATGACTCGTGATTGCGGCCATGCCGTCGACATCCGTTCCCGAGAATCGAGCGTGCACGTTTGCCCCGCGAACCCGAAGGTATTCGCTCCACTCCGAGCACTCGAGGATCCCCCATCGGTCGCTGGTTACCGCGACGTTCGAACGTGCCCCGATCGCTGGTAACGCTGCGAAGTCGTCGATGGACAGGCCAAGCACGTCCTGCAGCGTCCCGAGGTAGCCGTCAAGCCTGGCCTGGTCGTTCTCGTCGACGTGGCCGGTGAAGTAGGTTGTGAGCAGTGTGCCGCCGGCTTCGACGTACGCGCCAAGCAGCGTGGCGGTCGCATCGGCATAGAGGTACAGGTGGGCGGCCACGACAAGTTTGTAACCAGAGAGATCAGCACCGGGTGACACAAAGTCCACCGAGACGTTGGCTTCGTAGAAGGGCCTGTACCAGCCCAGCAGGCGATCGTGGAAGTCCAACCGAATCTGGTGGCCGTCAGCTTCGGACGCCCACCAGCTATCCCAGTCGAGGACGAACGCGACCTCGGCGGGTACGAGCTGACCTTCGAGTGAATCGAGTTTTGTCAGGTCATTGCCCAGTTCGACGACGTTCTGCCAGATTCGGCTTGCGGTACCCGAGTGCGGGATCATCCCGGAGTGGAACTTCTCGGCACCACCGCGCGACTGGCGCCACTGGAAGAAGTTGATGCCATCGGCGCCGCGCGCGACCGCCTGCATCGACAATGCCTGCATCATGGTTCCGGGCTTCGTGCCGTTCACGGGCCGCCAGTTCACGTACCCGGTTGCCTGTTCCATGAGCAACCATGGCTTGCCCCCGCCGAGAGAGCGCATCAAATCCCGCGCCATCGCAGCGCCCATCGCAGCGTCAGGGTCGAGCGGGTCCGGGTAGGAGTCGTCTGAAATGACGTCGATCTCCGATGCCCATTTCCAGTAGTCGACGTGGCGAAATACACCAATGAAATTGGTGGTCACCGGTACGTCGTCGCTGAATCGCCTGACCGCCACCTTCTCCGACATGAAACATGCGAACAGTTCGGCTGACGAGAACCTCGTGAAGTCGAGTCGCTGGGACGGGTTTTCGAACACCGGAGTGATTCGAGGGGGAAGTATCTGCTCGAACGACGTGTACCGTTGGCTCCAGAAATTGGTGGTCCACGCATCATTGACGGCATCGATGCTGCCGTACTTTTCCTTCAGCCACAGGCGAAACGCGGTCGCCGACTGGTCGCAGAAGCACTCGTGGACGTGACAGCCGTACTCATTGTTAATGTGCCACATGACGACGGCGGGATGGTTCGCGTATCGCTGGGCAACTTTCCCAGCCAGAATCGCCGCTTTTTCCCGGTAGATCGGCGAGCTGGGGCAGAAGTGCTGACGGGCGCCGGGCCAGAGAGTGGTCCCCGTTCGGTCTACCGGCAGGGTCTCCCGATAGTCGGTACTCAGCCAGGGCGGAGGCGAGGCCGTTCCCGTACCAAGATCGACGGATATCCCGTTCTCATGCAGGAGATCGAGTACGCGATCGAGCCATCCGAATTCAAAAAGCCCCTCGGATGGCTCCAGCAGGGCCCAGGAGAAAACGCCCACTGTGACGAAGTTGACCCCGGCCTCGTGCATGAGCCGCACGTCCTCGGCCCACACTTCCTCCGGCCATTGCTCGGGGTTGTAGTCGCCGCCGTATTTCAGGGACACGCGTTCTTCTCCTTTGGTGCAGTCATGGAATCGTGGTGGGCGGATGCCGGAGGGCGACGGATGCGGGTGTTGGTCAGCCCTTGACGCCGCCGGTTGCGAGACCCGACTGCCAATAGCGCTGAAGAAAAAGGAACACGATGATCAAGGGCACGACCGAAACGAGTGCACCCGTGATGATCGGAGTGAAGTCTGCTTGCACCCCTCCGCCACCAGCGGACGCGGCGCTCTGCCACTCGCTAAGACCAACGGTAAGCGGGAACAGGTCGGGGTTGTTGAGCATGATCAGCGGCAGGAAATAGTTGTTCCACGTGGCCACGAGCGAGAACAGCAGCACCGTGACCATCCCCGGGGTGAGGAGACGCATGCTGACCTGCCAGAACACGCGGAACTCGCTTGCCCCGTCGATGCGCGCGGCCTCCAGCAGGCTGTCGTCGACGGCGCCCTCCGCGTAGACCTTCATCAGGTAGACGCCGAACGGGTTGACCATCGAAGGCAGGATCACCGCCAGCGGTGTGTTGGTCAGCCCCGCCTGGGTAAAGAGCAGAAACGTGGGGATGGCCAACGCTGTAGTCGGGATCATGATCGCTCCGAGGACAACGCTGAATAGTCCGCGGCCGCCCGGGAAACGGTATTTGGCGAACGCGTATCCGGCGGCAGTCGCGAGGAGACTCGCTCCGATCCCGCTGATTCCAGCGTAGATAACGGTATTAATGAGCCACCGTCCGAAGATCCCATCCTGCCGACTGAACACGTCAGCCAGATTCTGGAAGAGATTGAACTTGCCCCCCAGCGCGAACCCGAACGAGTCAAACAGCCCGCTGTTGGTCTTGGTGGACGCGAGAACAAGCCAAAGCAATGGAGCGAGGAAGTACACGAGCGCACCAATGCCGACAATCGTGAAGAAAGTGCTCGGCCGTCGACCCTTTGGCAGTCGCGTTCTCGTCATTGGGCGCGGGGTGGCCGAAGGGTCCGTGCGCTGTGCGACGGTCGTGGCTGTCATCGGGTTCTTTCCCTGCGTTGGGTGGACAACTGAACGACGTAGGAGACAATCATGATGACGATCCCCAGGATGAAGGACACGGCCGCAGCGTAGTTAACTTCGTGGTCGGTGAACGCGAGCGTGTAGGCGTAGAGGTTGGGCGTGTAGGCACCGTCAATGACATTTGGCGCGACGCTCTGCAACAGCTTGGGCTCGTTGAACAGCTGGAACGTTCCGATGACGGAGAAAATCGCCGTCAGGATGATCGCCGGTCGGACAGCCGGAATCTTGACGCTCCAGGCGACACGGATCGCGCCGGCGCCATCCATTTCCGCCGCGTCATAGAGTTCGGTGGGAATGGACCGCAGCGCAGAGTAGATGACGATCATGTTGTAGCCCACCCATCCCCAGGTCACGATATTCATAATCGAATACAGAGCGGTTCCGGCGCCGAGGAAGTTGGGCGCGGGAATCGTGAGGAAATTCGCGAGTTGCGAGAACGGTCCAAAGTCGCCGTAGAGATACCCCCACATGAGCGCCGCGACCACTCCGGGCACCGCATAGGGGATGAAGATCCCGAGCCGGATCAATCGGGGAAAGCGCAACCTGCCGCTATCGAGGAGCAGGGCAAACAGTAGCGAAAGCGCCAACATGATCGGAACCTGCACGACCAGGAAGAACGCCATCCGCAACACGCCGGCCAGGAATTGGGGATCGGTGGCGGCCTGGGCGAAATTGCCCAGACCGACAAAGGTCAAACCCCCGACGAGTTGGCTCCTGAACAGGCTCAGGTATCCGGAGTAGACGAGCGGAATGACCAGCATCAGCAGGAACAGAACCAGGAACGGGATGACGAAGACGTAGGCGGCGATTGTCTGCTTCCGCTTCAATTCGCCGCGCCGACGGCGTGGTGCCGAGCTCGATGGAGCGGGCGCCGTTGTCGCGATCGTTTCAGTCATCTGGGATCGCCTCCTTACTGATGAGTAGTGAACGTGATGGTTCGAGTCCGCCCGGCGCACACCCGGGCGGACTCGAGTTGGAGCGCTAGTTAGTTGTCACCGTGAAGCCCTGGGACTTCGCGTATTTCACGACGGCTGCCTGCCACGCCGCCAGCCCGGCATCCATACCGCTACCGCCGTTTGCCATCGCCTGTCCCAGCGTGGTGTTGAACGAGTCGTAGACCTCATCCATGAACGGGAGCGACCCGAACTGTCCCGTGATCTTCGAGGAAATTCCCGCGAAGATCTTGTTGACCTGCTGTCCGCCGTAGAAGGCCGACTTCTGGTCCGAGAACGCCGAGTTGTTCAGCGTCGCCGTCGTGGTCGGGAACAGGAACTGCTGAGTTGCGAAGTCGAGCGTCGACTTCTTGTCGCTGTTCAGGAACTGGGTGAACACCGCTGAGGCGATCGGGTGCTTGGTGGAGCTGAGCACGGAATCTGCCGAACCTCCGACGATGCCGGAAGCATTGTCGCCGGCGGTCCACTGCGGAAGCCCCGCAGCGCGCCAGTCCCCGGAGGTCTTGGCTGCTGTGCCCTGAAGGAATACCGGCCCCCAGGCCGCGGCGACCCACGATGCATACTTGCCGCTCGCGAGTCCCTGATACCAGCTATCCGTGAAGTCGGGGTCGGTCGAGATAACACCCTTCTGGATGAGCGTGCTCCAGTAGTCGACGACCTTCTTGCCGGCGGCGCTGTCCAGGTTGATGTTCACCGTCTTGCCACCCGTGTACGCGAACGGGTTCGCGCCTGCCTGCTGGAACAGCCCAAGGAATGCGCTCCCGTTCGACGACGGGATATCGGTCAGGTACTGGCTGGGGTCTGCCGCGTGCACCTTCTCGGCTGCAGTCGCGAACTCCGCCCAGGTCTGCGGCGCCGCGATACCGTCGGCCTTGAGGATGTCGGACCGGTACAGCAAACCGAGCGGACCGGAGTCCTGCGGAATACCGTAAATGGCGCTGCCTGAGGCCACGAGACTCCAGGCGGATGCCGAGAACTGCGACTTCACATCCGCTGCTCCATACGGTGCGAGGTCTTTCAGGTCTTTGCCCAGCTCGAACGACGGCAGGTGGGTGTACTCGACCTGTGCGACGTCCGGCGCGCCCGACCCCGCCGCGATCGCGCTCTCCAGCTTGGTGTAGTACGTGGCACCCTGCCCGAGATTGACGACCTTGACCTTGATCTTCGGGTACTTCTTCTCGAAGAGGTTCACTTCCGTCTGGATTTTCGGCACCCAGGTCCAGAAGGTGATCGTCGTCGGAGTGTTCATTGCCTTGGTGATCGCCGTCTTCGATACCGCAGACGTGCTGCCGGTCGGGGTGCCGGAACTTGCGCATCCTGCGAGCAGGAGTGAGGCGATTGCTACCGTGCCCAGCGTCATCGCTGCGCGTTTTGGAAACTTGCCCATCGTTTTTCCTTCGCTTTCCGCCATGCGATCATTTCACCGCACGGGCATTCCCGAAGCGCTCAGTTTCTGAGTCGTTAGATCGGGTGTGATTGCGCTTCAACCGGACGGTCGAAGCGATTGCGATCCCCTCGCGAACACGCCATCGTCAGACGGGATGTCAAAGGGATTGCGGGGATTCTGCGCGGAGGAGGCTTGCCCAGACTGTCTGTCACTGCGGCACACTGCCACGCCACTGTGCTCATGAGATGACCTCGTCGTCCGCTACTGGTGCTGGGAATTACATTTTGTGACCGGTCATTTGTGACCGGTCACAAAAGAGTATGACACCACGCAGCGAATTGCAACACGGTTCGTGCGAGAGAGTTTTGTCAGAGCCGCGTGCGTTCGGCGGAGGCGGCTACTCCGGGGCGCGGCTCGAGGAGGATCGAATAACGAGACGGACCGAGACGTCTGCCCCGCCGTCGACACCCGCCGTCGATTGTCCTTCAATCTGGGCAACAAGATCGCGCACGGCACGGTGCCCCGCCTGCGCAAAGTCGACGCGGACCGTCGTCAGCGGCGGGATCACAAACGGCGCCTCGGGAATGTCGTCAAATCCGACGACGCTCATGTCCCGAGGAACCGAAATTCCCTGTTCATGAAGAGCCAACAGCGCCCCGAGCGCCATCTGATCGTTGGCAACGAGCAACGCGGTGGGTCGAACATCGGGCGGGACGCGATGAGCCGCGTCGTATCCGGATGCCGCCGACCAACTGGCGCCCTCGACGCGAGGGAGCACTTGCAGTCCGTGACGATGCATCGCGCGCTCATACGCGTGAGCGCGATTTCGCGCCGAGACCCAGTCGCGCGGCCCCGCGATGTGAAGTATTCGTGAGTGCCCCAATTCGACCAGGTGGTCCACCATGAGGCCGACGCCGACAGAGTTGAGGGACTGCTCGCCCGGGTCGTCGGCATCCTCGCCTTCCGTCTCTTGAAATACCGGGATGCGGAACGTGGTGGCAGCGACCGCATCCCTCGTCGCATCCGTCGGCGTAAACGCGATGATCCCCGCGAGGTCGGGCTGGTTCAGCAGAGAGATTGCCGTCGCAACATCGCCGTCTGTGACGGAACGCACGCTGACGATATCCAGAAGGTAGCCCGCTTCCCGCGCGGCCTCCGTTGCACCCTCCACGAACTGGCTCGGCCCGGCCTCGATAAGGTCGTAAACCATGGCGCCCAGTCGGCGCGACCTCCTCGTTGCGAGTGCCTTTGCTGTGATATTTGGGCGATAACTCAATGCCTCGAGGGCAGCGGAGACACGCTCGCGATTCTTCTCCTTGACGCCGGGATCTCCACGGAGCACACGCGAGACCGTCTCATGGGAGACCTGTGCCTGCTTCGCAACGTCATAGATCGTGGCGGGACGGGCGTCGCCTGGCCTGCCTACCGTCATGATCCCTGTCCCGAACAACTCGCACGGCAATTGCATTCAGGCTTCGAGTCATCCGCAGCCTGCTGCACATTTTTGCACAATGCCCGACAGTGGGGACTCGTTGCGCAACTCAAGGCAAGCATCGGTCGGTTCCGCCGCCACGCCAGAGCCCCGGTACCGCACAACTATCAATCACCGTGCGCGCGTCGCTCGGGCTCGTAAGCAGCCAAATTGACAACGGTTGATGGACCACCAATGGCCACCCTTGCCGAGGCACCCGGATGGGTGCCACATCCGGCAACGGCCCTCTCGTCACGACATGGCTGACCACATCCTGACCATAGGAGAAAGGCCCGCCCGTAATATGGATGGCTCGATGAACGACGAGGATATTCGCGACCCGATGACGTGTGGCCGGAAAACCGGGGGAAGACCAAGCACGACCCGGTCGGCTGAACTCGGGGACGAGCCGACGATGAAAACGATCCGAACCAACGTAGGGGACGTGACCGTTCTGGTTCCCCGCGATCGAGCGAGAATCTTTGAGCCGGCCGTCGTCTCGAAATACTGTCGCCGATTAGCAGGGTTCAATGGCGCGGTTTTTTCGCTCTATTCCAAGGGAAGGACCACCGGTGGTATCGCCAACCAACTAGGCCCGGTACTCCTTGCGGCTCAGTCCTTGACCTGGCCCATACGTTAGCTACCTACACCCCGTGGGCGGAACGCGTTAGCAACCATTCCGACAGCCATACCGCGGTAATCGCCATCGAAAACCTACTTTTGAAGTTGCTCACCGCGCGCCGGCCAACCTCCACATCGCAAAACGTTGCGACCCCTGGATCTCATTCGTCGGCGATTCCCGAGCGGTAAGCGTAGACGACAGCCTGCACCCGGTCTCGGACGCCGAGCTTGAGGAGGATGCGAGAGACATACGTTTTCGTCGTCTCCCTTGTTACAACCATGGCGGCCGCGATTTCGATGTTCGACATCCCCTGTGCCAGTAGTCGCAGCACTTCCCGTTCGCGCGGCGTGAGCGTCTCGGCCGGGACGGCGGATTGGGTGCGCGGGCGCAGTCGGTCCGCGTAGGCACCGATGAGCGCCCGGGTCACCGCCGGGTCGACCAGGGCATCCCCGCTCGCGACGGTGCGGATGGCGGCGACCAACTGGCCGGGAGTCGCATCCTTTAACAGAAAGCCGCTCGCCCCGGCCCGCAGAGCGTCGAACACATACTCGTCGAGATTGAAGGTCGTCACGATGAGGATGCGCGGTAGGCGAGTCGCGCCGCCGAAACCCGCGCCAAGGATCTCCCGAGTCGCCGCGATCCCGTCCAGGATAGGCATCCGGATGTCCATTACCACGACATCCGGCGCGTGCTCGCGGGCGATTTCCACAGCGTCGCGGCCCGTAGCGCCCAGACCGACCAGTTCCATATCGTCCTGCGCTCGGACCACGCGAGCGAAGCCGTCCCGAACCAGGTGCTGGTCGTCGACGATGGCGACCTTCACGCGTTCGCCGCTCTCGGCTCGGCCTTCGCACTCACGACGACGCGCACAACAAAGCGGTCCTCGACCGCGCTCGCCTCCAAGAGTCCGTCCAGGAGCGCAAGGCGCTCATGCATCCCGGTGAGCCCGCGCCCGGGGACACACACCGCGGAGTTCTTGATCGGATTGACGACACTCAACTCGACCACGCCAGCATCATGTTTCAGGGTCATCGAAACGGGTTCTCCCGATGCATGTTTCATCGCATTTGTGAGCGCCTCTTGCGCGACCCGGTACAGCGTGACTGTGACGGCCTCCGAGGTCTCAGTTGCCGACCCGATCTCCACGAGTGCGACGGGATACCCGGAGGCTCGGCTTTCATGGACCAGGGCGGCGATATCTCCCGGAAGTGGACTAAGGGGCGCCGAAACAGACGCATGACCTGGTTGCGGCGAGGGCGCAGTCAGTTCCAGCGCACCGAGAAGCGAACGCAGCTCCTGCAGTGCTCGCCGACCGGCGCGGCCAATCGAGTCCAGCACCAGCGCTTGTTCCCCATTATCGGCGTCATCAAGGAAGGCGGCCGAGTCAGCCTGCACGACGATCGCGGTGACATGGTGGGTGACGATGTCGTGCAGGTCGCGGGCCAGTTGGTTGCGCGCTTCCCGAACCGCCCGCTGCGCGGCAAGCGCTTCACGCGATGCCTGCTCGGCGAGGCGGCGCCGCACCAATTGACCGATGAACCAGGGTGCGATCAAGACGAAAAAGAACGTCACCCAGTCGATTGGACGGTTGGGCGAACCCTCAGCATGGAGGGCGAAGGCCAGAACCGCGTAGGCAACGGCCGTGGCAACGTCGGTCACAATGCGATGCCTCTGCTGGTACACGGCGAAGGAGTAGATCGCGACAAACAGTCCGAGTCCCGCAACGCCGGTGCTCACACCCGCGAGTTGCGCCGCAGCGAAGGCGAGACCGACAATCGCGATCGCGACGCCCGGCCGGATGCGACGCAGGGCTAGCGGCAGCGTCTGGGCCGTGATCAGCACAGGGGGCACCCACGGTGCGGCGTGGTGGTGCAGTTCGCCGAGCGCGACCCCCTGCACTCCGAGCGGGAGCACCGACAGCACGCCTAGCCCGACCCCGCCGATGGCGTCACGGGCGATGACTGGCAGAGCCAACCACCGCGCCAGGCGCGGCCGAGCTCGCGGAGGGCGCGTGCGCGTCGAGGGCGACATGGCCTCGACGCTATCGTGTTCCGTGGCTCGGCCGGCCCCCACGCTCACTATCGGAGGCGATTCGCGCGACGGGCGGCGATGATCATCGGAACTGAGATCGCGATACTCATCAGCACGGGGACGATGGATGCCTCGACACCGAAAGCGCCCCCGGTGATTGCGGCCGGTCCGGTTGCGATGGTCAGCAGCAACCCTGGATCGCGGTGCCCTGAGATCGCGATGCCGAAGAGGCCTTCGAGCGTGTTCCATGCGAAGTGGATCCCTATGACGAACCACAGGTTGCGGCGCCAGGCGAACGCAGCGCCGAGCAGCACTCCCGCTTCGATCGCGATCGCGAGTCCGCTCCACAATGTCGCGCCGGGGTTGAGCATGTGTACGCCGCCGAAGCAGAGCGCGGTCACCGTGAGTGCGATCCAGGTGCCGCGACCGCGACTGAAGAGCTGCTCGATCGCCTGGAACGCGAGACCGCGGAACACGATCTCTTCCACCGCGGCAGCCCCGAGGTTAATCCCGATGGCGAGCGCGACGGTGCTGAGGGCGTCGACCGGATGCCAACTGATGCGGAATCCGCCCAGAAGCGCGACGATGCCGATCGCGGCAAGGATGAAACCCGCTCCGATCGCCGAACCCAGCAGCCCCTCGCCGACCGCGCCCCTCGCCGCGAGT
This sequence comes from Galbitalea sp., assembly GCA_036271795.1. Classification (GTDB taxonomy): domain Bacteria; phylum Actinomycetota; class Actinomycetes; order Actinomycetales; family Microbacteriaceae; genus Galbitalea. The sequence goes on along the minus strand of DATAZY010000069.1, from coordinate 28,121 downwards.
TCCGCGGGCGACCGGCGAGCCAGGCGTCTCATCACAAACCGGTGAATCAACACAGCGACTACGCCACCGGTAATTGCACCGAGGATCTGCCCGACCGTGCCGAGCCCCGATCCGATGTCGATGAACAGGATGTCGGTCAGCACGACGCCGGCGATCCCGATGACCATCCAGGTCAGCGGGAACGCGAGGACCCTGGCGGCGCGCGAGCGCCGTGGGACGGATAGCGGAGTGCCCGTTGGCGTTGTGTCGCGAATGGATCGCGTAGTGGTGGTGTGCGGCATGGGGACTTCCTCTCGATGCTGATCCGCCCTGTGCGGCTCACGTTTAGAGGTTAGAAAGCTGGCTCGTCCTTCCGAGTCCCCCAAAGGATGACGATTTAGTGCGTGCCTGCCAACCTCCGTTATGCCTTTCGAATTGCATGGCGATGTGCGCTCTCAACGAGAAGCAGAGGACCAGGATGCTCACGGTCGTTTCGATGTCGTCGGTCGTCGGGTGGGGTCGGCGGTGAAGCGCTGGCTGTGATCTATCAACGCTTCACCGACCACATCTTCGTGACCACATTTGTCGGTCCGCCGATCGCAGGTTGCGACCCGCTAAACCGCGACGATGAGCTGTGCGCGAGACGCTCGATCTCGGGTTATCACGTGAGCAGCCTTCCAGTCGATTCTCGCGATTTCACATCAGGTGGAGACTCAAGCCGATGTAGTCAATGTCCGGTCACGCACGTCGTTACACCGCCCACGGCAGGGAGGCTGGCTCCGCGCCGCTGCCGGGAACCGTCGCCAGCGCGTTCGGGCTCCCACAGACCAGGAACTCGCAGTCCGTCACAGCGATCACGGTGCGCAGAACACCGCCGGGCATGATGACGGTGTCCCCTGCCCTGGCGACAATTTCTCCGGTTTCCGTTCGAATGGATGCGTCGCCGCTTACTACGGTCCAGATCTGCTCAGAGTCGATGAGGTGTCTCGGGCCGGTCGCCCCAGCGAACATTTTCACTCGCCAGAGGCTGGTTCGAGTACTTCCGCCGACGGTCGGCGATGCGAGGGTGTACGCGCGGGTTGCCGCTGTTTCCGACTCACGGACATCGGTCGACTGCACAAGGGTGATGGTTTCGGTCATGGCGACGCTCCTGATACAGATCGGTGTAATTCGAACAATGCGAATTTCGACAATGTCATTGTCTTTATAGTAAACATCGTTGTCTATGTCACGCAAGGGTTGGATAATCGTGCTCATGGCGCACCGCTTCGACGACGAACTACCGCTTCTGCTCATCCGGTCGTTCCGCACCATCGTCGACGAGCTGCATGACCACCTCAGCAACGCCGGCTTCGGCGAGATGCGCGCCCTTCACGGGTTCGCGCTGAAGGCCATCGACGACGAGGGGGTTTCAATCAGCGAACTCGCGTGGCGGCTCGGGGTAACCAAGCAAGCCGCCGCGACGACCGCATCAGTGATGGAGTCGCTCGGCCTTGCGGAGCGCCATGCGGATCCTCGTGACTTGCGGGTATCCGTGATCACCCGCACCGAACGAGCGAACGCCGTGCTCGGCGAAAGCGAGCGCTTCTATCGCCGCAAGGAAGCGCAATGGCGAAAGAAACTCGGGGACGAGCGCTATGAGGTGTTGCGCGAGTGCCTCCAGCAGATGGCGGGGACAGAGCCGGCCACCAGCATCCCGGGATGGCTCGGCCGCTCTACGAGGACGTGAGACGGCTACATTCGCTCCTCAATAGGCATCGATTCTGTCCCAGAGCAGGGTCGTCAATCGCAGGCATTCGAGCGTTCTGAAACGTGGGGATGATTATGCTTGCCGTCATTCTGAACGCAACGCTGGCCAGGCACGAGCGTTCACCGCATCGTGATTACGCCGCCCACCCGTTGCTGACTCTAGCCTTGGCCGTGAGAGCAATGAGACCCCGTGGTGGAGGGAGCGGCACTGTCAGGGTTGCGACCAGTTCACTGTGCCGCTCGACAACACAGCACTGGCCACCGCCTGCCCGATCCAACGTGCTTTCGACCCTCTGATCGACCGCGGTAATGTTCAACCCCATCGCTCCAAGCTCGGCATATGCGGCATGCAAGAGTTCGGTCGTCGCTAATGATTCCGCAGTCTGAAATTAGGGTCCGACCTCAGGCAGTCGGGAGTGGAAGGTGCACGGAGATGTCGACCACGATTCGCCAGACCCCGTCAGTGTCCCGCCGCCAGACGGTCGTGTCCCAGGAGGTGATCGTCGTCGGGGCGCCGGTCCCGTTCGCGTCCGGTATGTCGACCTTCACGGTGCATAGCGCGTATGCAAGGTCACCGGAGCTCGACGCTTCCTGCAAGTGGATGGTTCTTCGTGCTTTTGCTGCGGTGGCAACGTCGATCGCGTACTGCCAGAACTGTTGGATCGCGGCGTGGCCCTGCACCTGCGCCACCCCTTCGGCCGCGATCTGACCGTCTTTCGTGTAACAAGCCGTCATCGCGGCGGCGTCGTTGGCGTCAAAGAGTTGTTCGAACTCTCGAGTGAAAATCTCTACGGATTCCTTGCTGAAGCTGGCTATCTGCATGATTTGCCTGCTTTCTTGGGTGGCCAACTTAAGCCTCTTGCTGTGACGTGAAGTGCCGTCATAGCGCGTCGCACAATCACGAGTGTACGCCACCGTACTGTCATTGAACTAGTGATGTGACGGTGCCGGATTGAGGAGCGGCATAAGGATGTCATCGACGACATGGCGGGCGAACCGCTCGTCGAGCGGTTCTGTGCTGATGAACAGGCGTCGAAGGATCTGGCCCTCGATCACTTCATGGATCAAGGCGGCAGCCCGACGCTGGCTGCCGCGGGCAAGTTCGCCGCGGGCGACGGCGCGATTGACAATCTCACGTGAGGCCACCTCATCGTCGAACACCGGTCGCAACAGCCCCGCGAGTTCCGGATCGACACTCATTGCGTGAACGACGCCGCGCATCATGGCGATGAACTGCGGGGTAATGTACAAACGCAACTCACCCATCGCGGCGAGTAGATCGTCTCGCAGCCCGGCCGCATCTCGGCCAGCGCGAGCACCATGGCCGACAACCTCAGAAACCGCGCCACGCACCAACTCCGCTTTGCCTCGCCAACGTCCGTAGATCGTTGTCTTGCTGGCATGGGCGCGGGCCGCCACGGCGTCGATCGTCAACGCTTCGTAGCCAACCTCCCCCAGCAGATCCACCACAGCGTCAAGGATGACCTGCTCACGCGCTGCCCCGTATCGCGTCGCGGCGGTCCTCGCTCCTTCGGGGTCCCGGTGTGGCACGCTGGCGGTGGGCATACGCCAGCGTATCGCCGGACGCCGCCGGGTTTCGACCGGCGCGATGGACTCCGATCAGTGGCGCGGCGACTGCGCCCCCAGGGGCCCAGGAACGGCTTGAGCGCTACGAGCGCTTCACTGAATTGTCGAGTGAGAATACGGGGACGTACACTCGTTCCCGATGGCCGTCACGCGCCTGTCATGACCCAGTTCGAAAGGAAACCATGACCGTCCCGTACCCATTTCCGATAGAACCCATCGCGATCCACGTGACCGACGAGGTTCTGGACGACCTACGCGACCGTCTCGCACAAACTCGTCCACCGCTGGACGAGGGGAACGAGGACTGGTCCTATGGCGTCCCGGCCAGCTACCTAGGTGAGCTGGTCGCCTACTGGCGGGACGGTTACGACTGGCGCAAGGCGGAAGCTGCCATCAACGCCTACGAGCACTACCACGCAAAAGTCTCCGGTGTTCCGGTGCACTTCATGCGTAAGGCCGGCCGCGGCCCTCGGCCGATCCCGTTGATCCTCACCCACGGGTGGCCATGGACGTTCTGGCACTGGTCGAAGGTGATCGACCCGCTCGCCGATCCCGCCGCGTTCGGCGGTGACCCAGAGGATGCGTTCGACGTGATCGTTCCATCTCTTCCCGGCTTCGGCTTCCCGGGCCCCCTCACCGGATTTCCGGATGTGAACTTCTGGAAAGTCGCCGACCTGTGGCACACCCTCATGACCGAAACCCTCGGCTACCAGAAGTACGCGGCCGGAGGCTGCGACATCGGCGGCCTCGTCTCCAGCCAGCTCGGCCACAAGTATGCCGACGAGCTGTATGGCATCCACATCGGCTCCGGGCTGCCGCTCGACTTCTTCACCGGTCCCCGCGCGTGGGACCTGGCCCAGAAAGCGCCGCTCACCGACGACCAGCCCCCAGACATCCGCGCCCGCATCATCGAACGGGACCACCGCTCGGCCTCCCATCTCGCCGTGCACATGCTCGATGGCGCCACCCTCGCCCACGGACTCAGCGATTCACCCGCCGGCCTGCTGGCGTGGCTGCTTGAGCGCTGGAACGCCTGGAGCGACAACCACGGCGACCTCGAGTCCGTGTTCACGACGGACGACCTACTCACCCACGCGACCATCTACTGGGTCAACAACTCGATCGCCGCCTCGATGCGGTATTACGCCAACGCCAATCGCTACCCCTGGGCGCCGGCGCACGACCGAGTCCCCGTTGTGGAGGCTCCCGTCGGTCTGACCTTCGTCAGCTACGAGAACCCGCCCGGCGTCAACAGCACCGACGAGCGAGTCCGCGCCTTCACGACCGGACCATCGGCCAGCTGGTTCAACCACGTCAACGTCAACGCCCACGACCACGGCGGGCACTTCATCCCATGGGAGAACCCCGACGCCTGGGTCGGCGACCTGCGCCGCACCTTCCACGACCGCCGACCGTGATCTCCGCCGCCGCTCCTTTTCGTTACGCCGGTGCCATGACTCTCAACCGATCCTGATGGGGCCGGCCCGGCAGTTTCGCTGCATTCGGCCCGCCGTCCACTGCGGCACCGGTGCAGAGAACGTCTGGCCGCTGACCGCGCGCCTTCCTTCCTACTTCGCTGTCGTCGGTGACTCGATGTGTCGGACCAAGAATCTGGCCGCGTCTTCCCCGGCAAAGAGGGGGACACCGGTGTGGCCTCCCATGTTGGCCTGAAGGGTCTTTTCCTTGGAACCGAATGCGTCGAATAGGTCGAGTGCCTGTTGCCGGTTGTTGTCTTCGTCATCCCACTGGAGCAGGACGTACAGTGGAATCGTGACCTGGGAGGCTTCGTCGAAGGTGGCACGGGGTACGAAACTTCCCGCAAACAGGCTTGCTGCTACTACCCGCGGTTCGACCAGGGCCAGGCGGATACCGATTGCGATGATTCCACCCGAATATCCGACGGGGCCGCTGATCTCCGGTAGGGACAAAAGCGAGTCCAGAGTGATCTGCCATTCCGGGACGGCTTTCGCGACGAGCGGGAGAACCAGCCGATCGGTGATCTCGACCACCGGTTCACCTGCTGACAGCGACCGGTGCAGGTCCGCTCGAGCCTCCTCCAAATTCGCCAGCGGGGTCCTATTGCCGCTCCCGGGAAGCTCGATTGTGGCGGTGGCGAAACCGTCGGCCGCAGAGCGCCAGGCTCGACCCAGCAGCCGCGGGTACATCTTCTGCAGACCGCCGGGGTGGCCGAGCAGTATGAGGGGTGCTGGCGAGGATGGCGGCGTCCAGAGAATCCCTGGTATCCCGTCGATGGTGAATTCGCGCTCGAGGAGGTTTTCGTCAAGACGGCGTTCGGAGGTGAAGAGCATGGTCGTACCTTTCGGGAGTGCGGTGGATGGCGCTCCCGGACGACCTATCGTCCGACTGTGACCTCAGGAAGGAGCACCCATGTCGATTCGTTCATTGGGCCTCACCTCCTCAGTTCTCTAGTACGGTCTTCGCACACGATAGCAGCGTTCGTAATACTTGCGTGTGATGTCTCGATACATCGCCGACAGTTGTGGACGAATAGATCTCTGACAGTTCGTCGTGGCTTCGTCCTGACAATTCTTCCGCAATGTTTGGGAGTGAGCCGTGTTGAGCCTGTTGATCCTCATTTCCGCCTTGCCACCGTTCAGTGGTCGCCGGCGCTCCTCGAGGAGCGGTGGCGACGGCCCGCCATTAGCGGGCAGGCGTCCGTCATGGCTCACGATGATGGCGCATCCAGGGCGCTACCGCTTCTTGCCACCAACGCCCGGCACGGACGTGACCTGTTTCATCCACGCCGCAATCTGGCGTTCGTCGAGGTCCCTCACGGACTCGGGCTCCACACCCCTTGTCGTCTTGCCCATCCCCACCGGCGTCACCGGCGGTACTGGTTCGAGCGCCGCGCCATTGATGAACATGAGCTTGACGTGGCCAGCGAAGGCGCCACAACAGAAGCACCACCCGTCGCCGACGCCGTAATACGACATCCCCCACTTCACAGCGCGGTGAAGGTCGGGCAGCGTCTTGGCCGCCAGCGCATCAACCGCTTCGGCGATCCCTCGTTGCGGCTGCGGCAAGCTGGCGATGTAGGCGAAGACCGGCTTGTCGCCTTCGGCGGACTTTGCGGGGCTCGCCTTGCCCGTCGTCATGTCGTCAGGCAGCGTGAACGCCGCGGCATCATGAGCTGTGCGCGACACGGGTTTTTTGTCTTCGGCGTTACTGATCTCGTTGCTCATCGTGACTCCCTATATGGATATGTTCTCTTGGCTAGAACGATAATGCTCTGCTTGTTTAAAGCAAGTTAATCTTTGACGAACTCAGCTGGGAACCGGTCACGGTGTAGTCGATTCCGGCCACTTTCACGATCGCTTTCGAAGTCTGGGTTTGCACATTGGTGAGGTAGTTGCCGGGAGCCACGCCGCCGCGGAGGGAGTGCATGACGACGAATACCGTTCTGGCGGCGCCGCCGGATGCCGGAACAGCCAAGTTGCGGACCCAGTACGCGGAGGTGAAGCCGGGCGGGGTGATCTCTCCATCCACGGCGTTCAGGGCGCCGAGCGGCACGTCAAGTCCGACGGACGGGACGTTGAGGGTTACGCCAGTAGACGTGTGATGGCTTTGGCCGAGGCCTCCGGCTCCGGCTCCGGCTCCGGAGTTTCCCCGGGATCCAACGACAGCGGTGCCGTTGTTGACGACGTAGGCGTGTGTCCCGTCCGGGGTCGACGCCACACCGCTGGGCTGAGACCCGACCGTTATGGTCGCCACGACTGACCGGTCGGTCACGGCCGCGTTCGCAGGCAGCGCGCCGATGAGAGCCAACCCGAGACCGATCCCGGCGGCGGCGACAATCCCGATCAGTCGAGGGAATCGCCCGAGGCGGGTGCGGGTGCGGGTGCGGGAAATTTTTAACGACATGAGCGGTGGTGGCTTTCGGGTTGCGGTGGTGCACCACCATCATGGATCGGTTCGGCGGGTGAGCCTCACTACGCTGGAGCGGGTGCACCCCACTGAGGTAAGCGGATGTCCACAGGGGTCTTTCAATCCCGCGCCGGAAGGTGTTTGGGACTAGAGCCGTCGCGACGGGGGCCGGCTGCGGATGGGGACCCGTCTCGCGTGTGCGCAATTCGCACCCGGTGTCCGGAGCGCACTATGCCTGATTCGGGATAGCAAATTCTCCACACATTTCCTCGGTGGCCGCCCACAGCCGCGATGCGGCGACCGGGTCGCGCGACGGTGGCGACGACAGGGCGGGCCTCGCGCGGTCGTAGTACCGACCATTCGCAGCCAGCGTCCCGGTGGCCAGTCCAACCACGTCACGGGCGGCCGTTTCCGGGCTGATGGCCAGCACCTGTGCGACGGCGACCTGCAGCCGAGGGAAGTTGCGCCCGATATCGGTTCTGACGACTCCCGGATGCACAGCGACGACCGCCAACTCATCCCCGTAGCGCCGGGCAAGCTCAAAGGTGAAGAGTAGGTTTGCGAGTTTCGAACGGCTGTACGCGAGGAACGGGTTGTAATCGCGCCCGGATTGAAGATCCTCAAAGTCGAGTACCGGGTTGGCGTGGCCCGCCATGCTCATGTGATGACCGGCGCTGTTCACGTTCACCACTCGTGGAAGCGTGCGTCCGGCGGGCCCATCCACAACCCCGCCGAGGCGGAGAAGAGGCAGGAGTCTGCTCGTGAGGGCGAAGGGCGCCAGATGATGAACGGTGAAATTTATTTCGAAGCCCTCGGGCGTTGTCTGCCTGGTGGGATGCATGACCCCCGCTGCGTTTATCAGGACGTCGATGTGGTCGGTCCTCGCTCGCACCCATTCGGCGGCTCCAGCCCAACCTTGCCGCGTCGACATGTCGATTGCGGCGACATCGTCATCAAGGGCCAATTTCTTCATGAGGCGAATTGATCGCTCGGGCGACCGCCCGATCGCGAGGATCCGAGTGCCGTTCCTCGATAGCCGTAAGGCCGTTGCCTTGCCGATCCCGCTCGTGGCACCGACCACCACAGCTACCTGTCGGCTCACGATGACTTACGGACCTCACCGGTCGGAATGTTGTTGAGCCCCAATAGGCGCGTAAGGAGACGATCGCGGAGCCCAACCGGTAGGCGCGAAATCATCCCAAAAGGTCTGGCATCGGAGTTGGCGATGTAACGTGCGCTCGGATGCTTCGCTTCAACGATCTTGAGGATGACGTCGGCCACGGTTTGCGGCGACGACGACTTCTGCGCCCCCAGAGCCCGAGCGACCGCCTCCAACTGGGGAACATATAGCGCAACCCGTTGCGGATCGGCCGACTTCATCGCTGCCTGCGAAGCCTCCCCCGCTTTCACGAAGATCGAAGACTCGATCGCACCGGGCACGACGATGCTCACCGGGATGTTCCATGGAGCGAGTTCGACCCTCAGCGCGTCGGAGAACGACTCGAGTGCCGCCTTGCTCGCCGAGATGGGGGCGGCAAACGGGACCGCAACTCGCGCCGTGGGCGCGCTGACGTTGATGAGCCGACCCGCGCCCTGTCGAAGCAGCGGAAGGAATGCCCTCGTGACTTCGGCCGGGCCGAAGACGTTAACGGCGAACTGCCGCACCAGGTCACTCGTCGGCACCAGTTCCAACGGTCCCTGGATGATGATCCCCGCGTTGTTGATGACGGCACGCAAGCCGGCCCGCCCCTGTCTTGCGGTGACCTCCTGCGCTGCGGCTTGCACGCTCTCGGGTTCTGTGACATCCACTTCGATGAGGTCGATATCGGCATCGAAGCTGGGCGCCTTCGAAGTCGAACGCATTCCCGCGTACACGCGGTAACCACGGCGGGCCAGGGTTCGAGCTGCCGCTCCACCGATTCCGCCGGACGCCCCGGTGATGAACACGCCCTGCTTGCTTTCCTTCGCCACTTTGGATCTCCAACGGTAGTCTTGAGCGACATGTTGGAATGAACATGTCAGTGCTCATTCTGATCGGCGCAGTACGACATGTCAACCTGAACATGTCATCAGGAACAAATGGAAGTGACTCATGTCATTGCGACACGCACTGCTTGGACTTCTGGCGGAAGCCCCCGCTAGCGGATGGGACCTCAGCCGACGGTTCGAAGACGTCCTCGGTTCCGTCTGGCCAGCCGGCCATCCGCAGATCTACGGCGAGCTACGCAAACTCGACGAGGACAAACTCATTGAGGTTGTCTCCGAGGGACCCCGGCGACGTAAGGAGTACCGTGTGACCGCTGAGGGATTGACCGAGGTACGCCGCTGGCTCACCGAGGTCGACGTCGACCACACGCTGCGCCTCGAGCCGATTCTGCGATCGGTCTTCTTCTGGCTTATGACACCAGACCAACTCACCAAACACCTGCGCGACGAGGCGGACTACTTCACCACTCTCGCCCGCACCTACCGGAACCTGGCCGACGCCAAAGACCGAGGCGAATACGGAACCAGCCCGCAAACTCAAGCGCTGCGGGTTGCGGCGGAAGCAGGGGCCGAATTGAATGAAGCGCTCGCGCATTGGGCCGAATGGGCGATCAAGCATCCGATCAGTTGAGCAATCGCGCAAGCGGTGGTGTCAGCGCATCCTGTTTAGGACGTCAGGTCTGGGACGAGTTGTCCGTCCGCAAGCCTCAGCGTGAGATCGGCGAGCGCCTGCACACTCGCGTCGTGGGTCGAGATGATGGCCGTCATACCCTCGGCCTTCACGACTTCCTGCAGCAGTGCCATGATGGCGGCTCCCGTGTCCGCGTCGAGCTGACCCGTCGGCTCATCGGCGATGAGCAGTCGCGGGGAATTCGCGAGGGCACGGGCAATGGCGACGCGCTGCTGTTGGCCGCCGGACAGCTCCGATGGACGCTGCGCGGCCTGATCCGCCAGACCGACCAACTCGAGCAGGTGCTCGACGCGCGCATCGCGCTCCAAGGGATCCACGGAGCGAAGTCGAAGTGGGAGCCCGACGTTCTCAGCAGCGGACAACATCGGCACCAGCCCGAAGGTCTGGAACACGAAGGCCAACTCGTCGCGACGCAAGGCTGTGCGGCCGCGTTCGTCGAGCTTGGTGACATCCGTCCCGTTGATCAGGATGCTGCCGCTCGTCGGCCGGTCCAGACCCCCGACGCTATTGAGCAGCGTCGTTTTGCCTGACCCCGAGCGCCCAATGAGGGCGACGAGTGCGCCCGAAGGCACTGTGAATGAGACGTCCTTCAGTGCGTGAACTTCGCCCGCCGCTGACGAATAGGTGCGCGAGACCTCTCGCGCGACGACGAGGGCGTCGGTCATTTTCCCGCCTCCTCTGATCGCTCTGTGCGCTCCTTCTTGTCCTTGTCCGGCCAGACGCCCACGTGATCGGTCTCGAGTTCGAGTTGCACGCGATCTTTCAGTCCAAGCGACTTGCGGAAATTCGCCGGCAGTTGCAGGCGGCCGACCCGGTCGAGCAACGCGTACTCGCGGGCGATGATCGCCGAATCGCCATGCTCATCGACCTCAGTGGAACGAACGACCTCGGAACTGGTTCGTCCGTCGCGGATGGCGACCGTGCGCTGTACCTGGCTCGAGACGGCGCCGTCGTGAGTGACGATGACGACCGTTGTGCCCAGATCCTCGTTTGCCGACCGCAGCGCGGCGAACACCTCTTCGCCGGTCGCGGAGTCGAGCTCACCGGTCGGCTCATCGGCGAACAGCACATCGGGGTGGTTCGCGAGCGCCACCGCGATCGCCACGCGTTGCTGCTCGCCGCCGGAAAGCTCTGCTGGGCGTCGAGCCGACTTCGCTCCCATGCCCAAGGAGTCGAGCAAATCTCTCGCGCGCCCGGTCCGCTCTCGCTTGCCAATTCCGGCAAACGCCATGGGTAGCGTGACGTTCTCGGCGGCGCTTAGATACGGCAACAGGTTGCGCCCGGTCTGCTGCCAGACGAACCCGACGACACTCCGACGGTAGTTCAAGCGGTCACGGGATGACATCCCCTGCAGGTCCCAATCGGCCACTCGCGCTCGGCCCGCCGTGGGATCATCCAGTCCCGACAGCACGTTGAGCAGCGTCGATTTGCCCGATCCGGATGCGCCGACGATCGCGATCATCTCGCCGCGATTCACCAGCAGGTCCAGCCCTTGCAGTGCCTGCACTTCGATCTTGTCGACCTGGTAGATGCGCACCACGTTGTCGCACACAATGAGCGCGTCGGCGCCGTACTCGCGTTCGCGCAGGCGCGGTCCGCTCGTGAGAACACTCATACCGTCTCTCCTACTCTCAACACTTCACTCAGCTGGTTCCGGCGATAGGCGAGCATCTCCACGACAATCGCAACCGCCATCACGGCGACCGCCGCAATCGCCAGCTCGACGATCAGGCCCGGGGACACGACAGTCGGCGGATCGGACTCGCCGCCCGCAAGAACGCGGAGTCCCAGCGACGGCTCGAGCAGAGCAAGCATCCCCACGCCAGCGACGATGCCTCCGATCAGGGAAGCAACGACTACGGGCAGCAGTTCTGCGAGGGCCAGCCACCAGCCGAGGCCGGAGCGCATCCCCAGCGTTCGCAGCAGGGAGAGCGATCTACCTCGATCCCGTGCGCCGGCCAGTGCAGTCGCCACCAGCGCGATCATGGCGAGCAGCGCGACTGCGACGGTTGCCAGAAGCATGGTCTGCTGGGTCCCCTCGACCAACGCCTGCTGCCGTCGATCACGAAGCCAGTTGGCCCTCGACTGGATGTCCGCCTTCGCTACTCCAAGACTCGCGGCCGCGCGCGTCGCTCCCGGTCCCATAACGAGAACCGTGTTCGGTGTACTCAAGCCGGGATCGGATGCGCCCGCCTGCTGTAGGCGTTGCCTCAGTGAGTCGAGGTCGACGTAGAAGAACGGTCCCTGTTCATAACCGGTCGGCTCAACACTCGTCACGCCGATGACACGCATCTCGATTGTCTTCGACCCGTAGACCATGGAGATGTTTTTCGTCCCGACGTGACTCGCGAGCTGGGCATCAACCACGACCGGCAGCCGCACTGTCGCGGGGGTCGCGACAGCGAGCCTACGCAGGGCGGTCACATCGGTGCTCTCGCCGCTGTCGGCCGGCAGGCGCGAAACCAATCCAGCGAATCCGCGATCAATGGCGAACATGGTGGGAAACTCTGCCGTCGTTCCGAACAGCACCTGCACGCCGACCGACACTTCCGCGGCACCCACGGCAGTGATCCCGGCGTGCTTCGAAATCGATGCGATCGCGTGAGGGCTGACCGGCCCATCCACTCGGGCATCCGCGCCAACTCGCTGCCAGGACGCTCCGTCTTGTCCTCCATTGACGCTGGCGATTAACACACTTCCGCCAACGGCGAGCGATACCGCCAGGGTAAGCGCCAGCAAAGGTAGGGCAGATACGGCTCGTTCAGCGCGGGCAGCACCCAGTACACCAAGGGCACCCCGCGTGCCCCGCCCGATTGCCCCGATCGCACGAACCGGCCAGCGGTAGAGCCGAAGGATCGCCAACGTCACAACGAGCACGAATAGCAGTGGCGCCGCTGCCAGGAATGGGTCGATACCCTCTGTTGCCGTCTCGAGCAGGCCTCGGTTTGCCAGCGAAAGCGCGGCCGCTACTGCGAGCACCAGTACGGTGAGTTCCGCGGCAACGCGACGCGCGTTTGCCCGCTTTCGCAGTTCCAGCCTGTCCCGGTGGTTCGCGGGCGTCTTGCGGGTGGCCCATTGGCCGCGTACCAGCAGAGCGGCTTGTACCGGAGAGGCAAGCAGCCCGACTGCCAGCGCAAGCAGCAGTGCGGTGTAATTCTCGACCGGCCCGGGCTCAATAGCATTCGCCAGGCCGACGCCGCTGACACCTGCAATGACGGTTACCGCCAGGGACTCAACGAGCACCCTCGCCACGATTGATGAGAGCGAGGAGCCCCGGGCGCGTTCGAGCGCCAGCTCTGGACCGCGCCGAAGCACAACAAGGCGCGATACGAGAATGAGCACGGCGATAGCGACGCCGAGGAGACTCGCGACTACGAGCGACATTTGGGCGAGCGCGGCTCGCGCCTCGCTTGGGTATGCCGACAGTGCGTCGCCGAGGCCTGACGACACGGTGACGGGCGCCCCCGACTCATCCTGAAGTGCGTCACTATTCACCGTGAGCACGGTCAGCTCATCGGTGACTCGTGACTCAATTTCGCCGGAAAACCGTTCCGGGTTGACGTGCACCCGAATGTATCCGCTGAATTGCTCGCCGTACTCGATAGACGCCCTGGTCACTCCGGCCGGAACCGTCAAGGCGGTGATCCCCAGCGCCTGGACTGCATCCGAGGTTGGCGGCTCGTTCGGAGTCCACACTGAGGCGGTGTCCAGCCAGTTCGCGGTTGCCGAGGTCCCCCTCCCGAGGATGCCGACCACCTTCAACACGCTATTCGGTGCGCCAGCAGGCGTCGTCTGCCCGTTGGCAGTCGGCACGTTCAGGATGCTGCCGACGTGCAGGCCCGCAGCGCGCGCATCAACGGCGGACACGGCGATCTCGATCGGCGCGTTGGCGGAGGTCACCGTGCCCGACCGCGGCAGACGACCGGACTCCACGGTGAGCCCCTTGCTGTTGCCCGGGGTCAGCATGCCGAGTTGCACTTGCGTGCTCTTCAAGCCGCTCGTACCAGTGGTATTCGTGACCGACAGCGGGGTGCCGAGCACCGCGGTAGTCGTGCTCGCGTACACCTGCCGAATGCCCGCGGGCAGATTGCGTTCAATGCCCTGCGCGAAGCCAACGACCCGCGCGGGTGACTCCACCGGGGGCAATCCCGGTCCTGGCACACCCACCGGCACCCGAATGAGTATGTCCGCGGCTGACCCCGCGCCCGCAACGGCTTGTCGAGCTCCACGGTCAATCGTCACGGTAAGTTGGCGGGGCGCCGTGAGGCTAAGCAGAACCACGAAAGCGAGAAGTGCCGTCCACGCAACGAGCAGCACCACGTCACGTCGCGCTCGTCTGCGCGCGACCAGCGGCCATGCCGCGAGTACCGACCGAAGGACCCGGCCGAGAGACGTGCGCCCGGGGGTTGTCATTCGTCGGCTCCTCGAAGGATTTGTGCGGGTGACGTCGAACGCTGGGTCGCCGCGACAGCGAGCACGACGCAAGCGAGCACCGCAAGGACCTCAAGGATCAGCAACGCGACCGCGCCGATCGGCACGACAACCGCGACCGCAGGCACGGCGGGTGAGCCATCCGGCGACACCGCGACGAGCGGTCCAACCAGCCAGCTGAGTAGCAATCCGATTGCGATTCCGAATACCGTGCCGATCGCGCACAGGATCAGGGACTCCGCACCAACCACGCCCACGAGTGAGCGACGCGACAGGCCGATCGCTCGCAATTGCGCGAATTCGAGCCGTCGCGCGCGCATGCTGGCCGCGGTGTGGAGGGCAAAACCCATCGCGACAAGAAGTGCAGCGGCAACGATCGATAGCCAGAGGGCAGCAGGGGTGGCGACCCGCAGTGGATCGTCCTGCAGCTGCAGCGCGAGCACCTCGCGACTCACACCGCCGGGTGCGGCGACCTCGTGAGATGTGAGGAAGGCTTCGCCGTGCCCCATTGGAACATTGATCCACCATTCGTCGGCCATGACACCGGACTGGCCCCACTGGACAAGGTCTCGCTCCAATTCGGCCTGGTCGACCGCGACGCTCTCGGTTGCGGCCGTTCCGGCTTCGCTGACGGTGGCGACCGAGAGCGCGGTGAAATCCGCGCTACCGGGGATCAACGGCACGATGCCGACGATGTTTACTTCGATCAGTGCTCCTGAGATTTGCAGCGTGAGGTTGTCGCGAAGGCGCGCGCCCGCGGCCTTTGCGAATGCAGTGGTCACCACCGCAGGCACGGTAGTAATTGGCTTCCAGCCTTGAAGAAGGAAGGCGGCGCCCTGCTGGTCGACCTCCGCCGGGATCACAACGGAGAGCTGTAATTGCCAGCCGGGCGGTACGTCGCCCGTGGTCGGATTGTCTGTTACCGGCGGACCGGAGATTTTTTCCGGAAACCAGGTCAGCTGCCGATCGACCGTCAGGGTCTCGGCGGCGTATTTTCCCGGATCATCGGTCGGATGAAGGACGGCGAGCTTACCGAGCAGGATGTTTACATCGGCCTGCGAATTCCCAATACCGTACGCGTCCCGATCGCCGACCGTCGCGAACGACTCGAAACCAACAACCCTCAGGGGCGCCGACCCCAGAGCGCCCGCGCCGAGCAGGCCACGCACGACGTGAGGTTTGCCGTCCAACGGCACAGAACCCATTGGGACTGTGGTCAGCAGGTCAGTACCGTCTTCGATCACCGCAGTGACGTTGATCGAGACACCCGGTATCGGGGCGCCGGGCGTTCCGGCGCGAATGACGCCCTGCACTTCCCTCACGTCGCCGGGAAGCGCAATTCCCGTGCCCGCAGACGCGTCGTAGTCGGGAAGCGTCGCAACCCGGGCTCCCCCGAGGGCGCCGTTGCGTCCCGTTGCGAGAAGCGTGCGCGCGCTCGATGTCAACCCGAGAACAGTCGCGAGATCGTCGGTTTCCTGACCCGAGGCATCCACTACGGACCCCGTTCGGTGGATGACCGGCTGGGGCTTTCCGATGGCGCCGTCCGCGAGAGCCGTACGCTGGCGACCGATCGATGCCGCGCTCGCGGGAACTCGCACCGGCGGCCCCACCGCCAGACTCGCCTGGTCGACCTGCGACTGCTGCCAGGTGGCGAGAAACGACTGCCCAAATGTGCCGACCGCCACCGCGAGGGTGAGCAGCAGAACCGCGGCGGACGACTGGATCGAGCGGCGCCCAACCTCCCATGCCGCGAGCGGAAAAACAGAACCGCGCGATCGTGTCGCACCGCGATCGGTGAGACGCGAAACGGCAGGGATAAGCCGAATACTCACGAGCGCCGTGGCAAGCAGCACAACCACCGGAGCCGCCACAAGCACTGGGTCGATCGACGGGCTCGCTCCTCCGCCGACCGGTGAGCGGTATGACAAGAGCTGCCAATAGAGCACCCCGGCTATCACCACCAAGCCGAGATCCAGGCCGGAGCGCAGCAGTCCGGAGCCGCGTCGCTCGCGAACTTTCTTCTGCTCCCCGTCGACGAAGGTGGCCGGGCGCGCGAACAGCGGCGCGAGGAGGATGACGACAAACACGACTGCTACCGCGAGGGCCAGTTCCCACGCAAGGAGCGGCATCCCGGCGTCCTGTGGCATGCTCGCTGCTCTCATTGAGGGCAACAGCGCAAGCAGGTCATACGCGAATCGAGCCAGCAGCGGGCCGAGTATCGCCGTGAGCAGGCCGATCGTGACCGCTTCGATCGTCGACAGCGCGAAAATCTGGGAACGGGATGCCCCCCGCGCCAGCATCAACTGCCGACCGCTGGCTTGCGCATCGCGGAAAAGCCGTGCGGTCTGCCCTAGAGCCGCAATGGCCAGGACCAGGAGAAGGAGCATGACAACGATGACCGTTGACTGCGTCACAACGAGTTTCGAGACAACGTGCCGGAGTGACGTGCCGAGGGCGGAGCTAAAAGTGACCTGTTGCGCCGCGTCCTCCAGCTGTGTGGGCACACCGTCACGGGCGGACTTCAGCCGTTTGATGACCGGAGCGAGTTGGTCGACTGTCAGCCGGTCGAACTGGGGCGCGTACGACAAGCGCATTGTGTCGATCGGAACGGCGCCGTCATCCAGCTCGCCTGAGGCAACCAGCAATGGGCCAAATTCGGTCGTCTTGTCGGCACCACTAGTCAACGACGGGTAGTTGTAGTTGATTGCGGCCCCGTGCAGTGGGTCCTGGCCCCAGTATTTGCCGGTCGGGTCCTTCGCCGTGTAAGTCCCGACGACTTTAGCTGTGCGGAAGTTGCTTTTGGAGTCGATATCCACCCTGAACGTGTCGCCGATCTGCAGGTGAGAACCCGCAGCCCCCACGGATGGAACGATGACCGGGATGATGGCCGTCGCACTGTCGGCGTCGAGTTTCGGCCAGGCTCCCGAGAGGAGTGTTACGTGCGACCTCATGCCGGAGAGTTCACCGAAGTAGCTGGCATCGGGGATTGCCCCACCAACGCTCGTGGCGTTCGGCGCAGTGAACGACAGGCTGCCGGTGGTCGCCGCGATGTCGGGTCCAAGGACGCGCCCAACGGCCTTCGAGGTAACCGATGTCGTGTTCGCGATCGACCCGGTCGGTTGCTGAACGTCGATTTCAACCGCTGACTGGGAAGCTGGCAATGCGTTCAGGGCGGAACGCACCCCCGCCTGTTCTGTCGCGACGACCAGAAGTCCGAGGGCTGCCACAGTTGTCGCAGAAAGCGTGGCAACGATCAGCACGATCACGAGCAAACGCCACGAACTGGCGACTGCGCCCCGCGCGATCCTCCAGAGCATCATCGAGCCCCATCATCTCGGATTATCGGCCGTGGGCACGCGGCCTGCGTCGATATCCTATCTGCGCACCCGGTGGTTTCTTTCGTAAAAAAGTATATGTTTTTTGGAAAAAAGTACTAAAACGAACATTCGTCAGATGGCGGGGAAATCGGGATGTCTGATCTTTCGAGCCACGGACCGAGTCGATTTGCGATGATTCTTCCATGACGGACGCAACCCCCCTCCCAGAACCGAACTACGTCCCGGGCGGCATCGACAGCGAGCGGGATCTCCTGGCCGGCGCGGACAATGGGCCAGACATCCTGCAGGGCGTTGCCGAGGATGAACCGGACCTCGAATCGGTGATCAAGCCGGGCGTGATTCCGTTCAGAACGCCAACGCCCGGAGAGCGCCTCTCCGAGGAGCAGCTCGAGCGAGATATCGACTGAACCGGGCGACAGATTGAATCATTGAGCTGGCGAGCGAACGCATTTGAGTACCAATTGCACTATTGACGCGCGCGCGGCGTCAATAAGCTGACCGCATGTCACTTACAGACCCGGATGCCCGGAACCGGAGAGTCGGTTCCGCCCTTCTCCCCTTCGCCTGGGTGCTCGCAATACTCGCGCTGGCCTCGTCCCCGATCATGGTGTCGTTCCTGGTGGGATTGCCCGATCCCACCAGCGGCTTCGCACTCGTCTTTCTGCTCTATGTCGCTCTGACGGTCGGATTTGGGCTCATGCTCTACTACACGGCTCCCCATCGAAACGCGCTGGGCATTGTGTCTTACTGCTTCGCCTACACGGGCGGGCTCATCCTTATTCTCGAGGCAGTGCCAGACGAAACCACCCACCTGCCACAGGGCACACTTCCCGCCGCGGTGTTCTATGGCATCGCCGCGATCCTGCTCATTATTTACATCGTCCATTCTGTATCTGCGCACCAAACGCTCCAGGACGGTGTCACCACAACCGCAACCGTCACCTCGGCCGGCATCAACGGCATGGTCAACTACGTTCAGCACTGGAAGCTGACTCTCAAGTTCACCGACCAGCAGGGCAAAGACCGCTGGTTCCATATTGGGCGCACAGGCCTCGGCTATTCGGTCGGCCAGCAATTCCAGATCAAATACAACCCGAACAAACCGGGAAGCCGGCTCGGAATTGTCGTTCTGGACGGATAGCGAGATGTGGGTGACCCGCTGATCAGGGCGCTGGTGGTGGCGCCGCCGGAGGTGTCGGAACTGGAGTAGGCGGCGCCGGTGGCGCGGTCGAAGTTGGTGGTGGCGTGACAGATGTCGACCCCTGCGGGCTGCCGAAGTATCTGCCACCACCGATCAGCGAGGGGTCGGCTGGAGCGAATGCCGGTGCCGGTCCGACGTACTGATCGACAACTTTCATGACCGCTTTGAACACCCGGTGACGCAGAAGGGCTGCCTGCGAACCGGCCACCGAGATCGATCGAAGGGGCTGGCTGCCAGAGATATTGCCGACCCACACGGCGGTTGAGGCCTTGGTTGAGGATGCCACGATCCAGGTCTGCAGCGAGTTGTTCGTCGTTCCCGTCTTACCCATGAACGCGGTGCCATCGTTCGGGTTCGCCGATACTCCGGTTCCACCGCCGGTCATGACACCCTGTAGTGCCTTCGCGGCGGTGTTGGCAATGTTGGGTGCGATGACCTGGTGACAGTCAGCTGGCTGGGCACCGAGATCCTTGCCACCGGGACCAACGATCTTGCCAACACCGACGGGGGCGCAATACATCCCCTGGTCCGCAATCGCCGCATACGCGGCCGCGAGCGTGAGCGGGGCGATCGTGTTGCTGCATCCGCCGATGATGCACGACGGAAGGTCGCTCAATGGATCGCCCGTCGCGTTGTGCACGCCGAGGGACTTGGCGATGTCGCGGATGTCGCATAGGTCCAACTGGGCGGACATCTGGATGAACACCGAGTTGATCGACCGAGCTGTGGCCTGCAGGATGGTCGTCGGACCCTGCTCGTTTTCGTCGTTCTTGAACGTGTACGCGGGACCACTCAGTTTCTGTCCGCATGCCGTGAAGCTCGACATCGGCATCGACCTCACGCTCGCGTTGAACACATCCGTGAGCTTGTGCCCGTGCTCGAGCCAGTCGAGCAGGGTAAATAGCTTGTAGGCAGACCCCGGCTGGAATCCGCTTGAGCCTCCGTTGTCGCGGTCAACGTTGAAATTGACGGCGGACGTCGTCGAACCGCCCCCGGTCAAGGTGTCGTCAAAAGTCTTGTTCTCGGCCATCACCAGGATCTTGCCGGTACCGGGTTGCACGGTGGAGATCGCACCACCGAGCTGGAAACGGGTCTCGGTCGCGGGCACGAGTGAAGCCAGAGTTGTCGTTGCCGCATCCTGCAGTTGCGTACTGAACGTGGTGTAGACGTCGTAGCCACCGATTGCCCAGTTGGCTTCGCGCGCCGCCTTCGTCGCACCGAGCGCGGGAAGATTGTCGACGTCATTGACCGTGTAGTCGCAGATCCAGCGATAGTCGACCGGTGAACTGAGGCAGCCGTTCTGCACGACCGTCAGATGGACGAACTTTGTGTCTACCGGTGTCGCCTTCGCGGTGTCGTACTGAGCCTTCGTGAGATCCTTCGCCGCGTACATCTGGCCAAGGATGAAGTTCCGGCGCGACTCGTTCGCTTTGTAGTCTGCGGCTGTGCCGAGCGACCTGGTCGACGGATCCTGCACAATTGCGATGATGCTCGCCGCCTCCGCGGGTGTCACCTTGTTCGCGCTGGTCGAGAAGTATGCCTGAGCCGCAGCCTCGACTCCGTAGTTGTTGCCCCCGAAGTTTGCGATATTGAGATATTCGTTCAGGATCTGTCGCTTGCTGAACTGCTTCTCGAGCCCGATAGCGAGCCGCATTTCCTTAAGTTTGCGAGGGAGAGTGTCTTCCGTCGCCGCCGTGTACGCGGCCTTGCGGGCGGCAGGAGTCTTGAGTTTCAGCGCGTCTTCCATCTCGACGTTGCGCACGACCTGCATCGCGATCGTCGAGGCACCGCTCTGCACGGAGCCCGCGCCGACGTTGGTCGCGGCCGCCCTGATGAGCGCTCCGACATCCACCCCGCCGTGCGAGTAGTAGTCCTTGTCTTCACCGTCAATCGCCGCATCCTTGAGGTAGGGCGAGATCTGATCCCACGAGTCTTCCTGGCGATTCTGGTCGTACACGGTGGCGACCT
This sequence comes from Galbitalea sp., assembly GCA_036271795.1. Lineage (GTDB taxonomy): Bacteria > Actinomycetota > Actinomycetes > Actinomycetales > Microbacteriaceae > Galbitalea. The sequence continues at coordinate 7,306 of DATAZY010000069.1, read as the reverse complement.
GGACCGGACCCGACGGCCCGTTCGCGAAGATCCGGTTGCGCTGCGGAAGCTGACCGATCTGGATGGAACCCGGCAGGTCCTGAAAGATCCCGACCGTCTGACTTGCCGTGAGGCCCGCCATCGCGAGACCCGGCGTGATCGCGAGTGTGCACAGGATGCCCACAATCACACTGAAAATGACGAGTCCCATGACGGCCCGAGAAACTCGAAACCGGTCGGATGCCGGCATATACCCCTCGAGGGGATGGTGCCATTCGCCTGCGCCACTCGGGGGGAGATCGGCCCATTGCGCAGTGGAAAACTCGCCGTCCTTAGTCACTCATTCAACGCTAATTCGGGACCCCTGAGAATATTAGGCCTTGTAAACACAGCTAAGTCGAGTTAGGGCACCAGGACTCGCGCCCAACGCGGGCCGACCTCAGTCGCCGGCAACCAGCTCGAGGACCGCCGTGCCATACGTGTCCAGTTTCTTGTCGCCGACCCCACTGATCGTGCCAAGCTGCTCGAGCGAGGTCGGCCTGGACAGCGCGATGCCGCGCAGCGTCGCGTCGCCGAAAATGATATACGCGGGCACGGACTGCTCGCGCGCCATCCCCGCTCGCCACTCGCGCAGCCGCTCGAACAGAGGCACCGCCTCGAGGGGAAGGGTTGCGACGACAGCCGACCTTTTCGGAGTTCGCGCCTGGCGTTCCGGCTCGCGGCGCAAGATTACTCGCCGCGAGCCATCGAGAACACTCGCGCTCGCGTCGGTGAGTACAAGGGTCCCGTAGCCGTCGGAGTTCACGCCGAGAAGTCCCTGGGCGAGCAACTGGCGGACAACGCCACGCCACTCCTGTTCCCCCAACTCGCCACCGATACCGAAGGTTGAAATTGAGTCGTGGCCCTGCTGCTCGACCCTCGCGTTTCGTTTGCCGAGCAGGATGTCGACGATGTGCTGCGCGCCGAACTTCTGGTTGCGTTCGCGCTGGAGCCGGACGACCGTCGACAACAGCTTCTGCGCGGGGACCGTGCCATCCCAACCCTCCGGCGGACTGAGACAGGTGTCACAGTTGCCGCACGCGGTCGATGTCTCGCCGAAGTAGGCGAGCAGCTGAATTCGACGACATTCGAGCGTTTCGCACAACGCGAGCATGCCGTCGAGATGCTGCGAGAGGCGCATCCTGTGTGCGCGATCGCCCTCGGACGAATCGATCATGCGGCGCTGCTGCACGACATCTTGAAGACCGTAGGCCAGCCAGGCGGTCGATGGTAGACCGTCACGCCCGGCGCGGCCGGTCTCCTGGTAGTAGCCCTCAACGCTTTTGGGCAGGTCCAGGTGAGCGACAAAGCGCACATCCGGTTTGTCGATTCCCATACCGAACGCAATTGTTGCGACCATGACGACGCCGTCTTCGCGCAGGAACCGCGACTGGTTGCTCTGTCGCACGGACGAATGCAGGCCAGCGTGATACGGGAGCGCCGGAACGCCGTTCTCGGTGAGGAACTCCGCGGTCTTCTCGACAGATGCCCGGGAGAGGCAGTAGACGATTCCGGCATCGCCCGGGTGCTCCGTGCGGATGAGGGTCAGCAGCTGCTGGAGCGGCTGGTTCTTCGGTTCGATGCGGTACTGGATGTTCGGACGATCGAAGCTCGAAACGAATTGTGCCGACCCCCCGAGGTCGAGGCGCCGCACGATCTCCGCGTGAGTCTGCTCCGTCGCGGTCGCCGTGAGAGCGATACGCGGAATGGCAGGCCAGCGTTCGTGCAGCATCGACAGCTGCAGGTAATCCGGTCGAAAGTCGTGGCCCCACTGCGACACACAGTGCGCTTCGTCGATGGCGAACAGCGCAATGTTCGCGCGATCGAGCAACTCGCCGGTCGCATCCATTCGCAACCGCTCTGGCGCAAGGTAGAGCAGGTCGAGCTGTCCGCCAAGCAGGGCCGCCTCTACGCGCGCCCGCTCTGTGGCATCCTGCGTCGAGTTGAGGAACGCGGCACGAACGCCAAGCGCGGACAGCGCATCCACCTGGTCCTGCATCAGGGCGATGAGAGGGGAGATGACGACGCCAGTGCCGGGTCGAACCAGCGCGGGAATCTGGTAGCACAGTGACTTTCCACCGCCGGTCGGCATGAGCACGAGTGCGTCACCCCCGGAGACCACCTGCTGGATGATCTCCGCCTGCTGTCCACGGAATGAGTCGTAGCCGAACACCCGGTGCAGGATGTCGAGGGCGCTCGACGAGGTCTGATCGTCGATAGCCAGGGTCATGCGTCAAGGCTAACGGGCACAGCCGACCCGCGTCGGTCTCACTCACATTCGCTACGCGACGCGGTCGTAGGCCTCTCGCAGCCAGGCGGCGAGCTGGTCATCAAGCTCGGCGCCGGCGGAAAGTCGCACACGGTGGGTGACCATTCCGTTCCAGCTACCAGCGAGTGTGAGGCGGCCCCCGGCGGGCTCGCCCTTGAGCTTGAGGCCGACATCCATTCGCGTCGCCGTCGTCGCAACAACCGCAAATTTGCTCTTACCGCGCAGGATGCTGATGTAGCTGTCGGCGGGTTCGACCGAGACGTCAGGGCCGAGCTTCATCACGGTAGCCATGATTTCGTCGTAGGTCAGCTGCCAGGTCGACTTCGCGCCGGCAAAGTGTTTGTCGATGCGCTGTTCCTTGCTGGGTCCGCGGTCATCGAGTCGTCCGCGAAAGACGCTCACGAGCGCCATCGCGTGTCCCCGGCCAAGGCCGTAGTCCGCCTCGAGCCACGCGATAACGGGAGCGGCCGGAACGCCGGGCACGAGCAGGCCTCGCTCCTTCGCCAGCTCAAGAAACTCGTCCGGGCCGAGGCCCGTCTTCTCCTTGATCGTGTCGAGGTAGGCCTGAAATGTCATGCCGTTACGTTACTCGCTGGCCGATACCTCGGGTCGAGTAGTCGTCGAAGGCGACGTCATCGGGACCCCCACGGAGTAACCCGCGCGGTCGGTCTCGATAACGCCGGGCTGAGCACCGGTTACTCGGCCCGAAGGGCTTTCTAGTTCTTGCGCGCCGGTAGGTTTCGATACGCGTTCCGCTACTCAACCCGCGGTCTTCCGACCGCGTTTCTCCATGGTGGGCGCGGTGCCGGACGCCCTCTGCTCGCGGTAGTAGGCACGAGCCTCCTCCTGGCGAGCCGCCTCGGCGCCTGTCGCAATGTTCGCGCGCAGGTGCTCCGGGCCATAGCCGAAAGCATCGACGAGGTCCTGGGCGTGCGGGCGAACTCGCGCGATCAGGCGGTCAAGGTACGCGGTGACGGCCTGTGCGCGCTGGGGCGACATCCTGCCGTTGATCAGGTACCAGGACAGGTGGTTCTCGAGAAGTCCGAGGCCGAAGATGTCGCGCAGCCAGGTGAGCACCTGGCGCGTGCCCTCGTGCGAGACCTCGTCGAGCGCGCGAGTAAACGCCTCCCATTGCAACAGCTCAGCGTGCGCACGAGCCGCCTCGATGAGCTCGTTCTGTTGCGAGTTGAACAGTGCGGCCGCGTCCTTCTTCGACATCTTGGCGGCAGGACGAAGCCGGGCGGCAAGCTCCGCGACCATGCTCTCGACCCGATCGGTCAGCAGGTCGCGCTGCGTGTCGGCTTCGCGAAGCTCCTGGATGCTGCGAGCGGTGGATCCGAAGTCCCGAACGCGCTGGCCGAGGATCCGCAGCCCGGCGCCGTGATAGGCCTTCACCGCAGTTTGAGCGACCGCGAAACGGGCAAGCGCCGCACTGTCGGCCCCCTTGAACTGCGCGGCGTAGTCGGCCAGGAGGCGTTTGGCGACCAGCTGCAGCAGGATGTTGTTGTCGCCCTCAAAGGTCACGTAGATGTCGAGGTCCGCGCGCAGTCCGGTGAGCCGGTTTTCGGTGAGAAATCCGGCGCCGCCGCAAGCCTCACGTGCCTCCTGGAGGATGTCGAGCGCCGCCCAGGTGGACAGCGGCTTGAGCGAAGCAGCGAGTGTTTCGAGATCTTCGCGGTCGGTGTCGCTGTCGTGCGTGCCGCCGAAGACTCCGTCGAACTTCACGAGGAACTCGTCGTGCGCAAAATTCATGGCGTACGCGGTTGCCAGGCGAGGGATCAGTCGACGCTGGTGGCGACCGTAGTCGAGGATGACCTGCTCCTCGTCACCGGGTCCCGCGAACTGACGGCGCTGGTTGCCGTACGTAATCGCGATGGTGAGCGCCATCGCCGAGACGGCCGTCGCTGCACCGTCGAGCGACACCCGACCCTGGACGAGGGTGCCGACCATCGTGAAGAAGCGACGGCCGGGGCTGTCGATCGCAGAACTGTAGGTGCCATCCTCTGCGACGTCGCCGTACTTGTTTAGGAGGTTGGTGCGCGGAACGCGGACATCCGTGAAGTGCAGGCGACCATTATCGATTCCATTCAGGCCGCCCTTCAGTCCGTCATCTTCGCCGCCGATACCGGGCAGGAAGTTGCGGTTTTCGTCTCGGATGGGCACATAGAAGCAGTGCACACCGTGGTTCACGCCGCCCGTGATGAGCTGCGCGAAGACAGTCGCCGCGGTGCCATCCTGAGCGGCGTTGCCGAGGTAGTCCTTCCACGCCGCTCGGAACGGTGTATTGATGACGAACTCGTGCGTCTTCGGATCGTAGGTCGCGGTTGTGGCGATGGATGCGACATCCGACCCGTGCCCGGTCTCCGTCATCGCGAACGCGCCGGGAACCTTGAGGCTCATGATGTCGGGCAAAAACTTACGGTGGTGAAACTCGGTCCCGAGCTGTAGTACTGCGGAAGCGAAGAGTCCCCATTGGACACCGGATTTGATCTGCAGCGATGGATCTGCGGCAACAAGCTCCTCGAAGCCCGTGATGTTGCCGCCGTTGTCTTCGCCGCCGCCGAGATACTTCGGGAACGCTCGGTGCACTGCACCACGGTCGACGAGGATTTGCAGTTGACGGCGGGCACGGGCGCGCTGGTCCGCGAGGCTCTCGCCGGGAACGTTGTGGAGCGCTGGATCCTTGGCCAGTTCGCGCGCGCCGCGACGGATATCCGCCCAAGTGCCCAGCAGCTGCTCACCCAGGCTTGCGACATCCACAGAGGCGTCGGAAGTTGTGCGCTCGAGCTGCGCCTCGACTTCGGCATCAACACGCTCAGTATCAACACTGCGCGCGCGCGTTGTGCGGGTCACTTTTTCGCGTGGTGCGATGTCGACCATGGTTGTTCTCCTCTTTTAGTATCGGTTTTACGGTAGGCATCCTCACGTGAAACGACGAATTGATGAGCGGTGAGCTACAAAGGCTGCGAAGGGGCGCCGGGCCCGCGCTGTGCCTATCTGCAATCCCCGACCCAGTAGCGTTGTGAGGTGCTCCCCCTCGTTGTCCTGATCGGGATGTCCAGTGCGCTCGTCTTCGGTTCCGCCGATTTCCTGGGTGGCCTGGCGTCCAAGCGGATCAGTCCGCTCCGCGTCACAGCTATTGCTGCTGTCGTCGGACTCGTCCTGCTGTTCGCGGTCTATCCGATCTTCGGCGGAGCCTGGTCGTGGAGCGCCGTGCTGTTCGGCGCCCTTTCCGGCGTCAGCGGCGCGCTCGCCATCTCTCTGCTCTACGCGTGCCTGGCGATTGGCCCGATGAGCATCCTGTCGCCCGTGACCGCGGTGGTCTCGGCGATCGTCCCCGCCGCGGTCGGCATCTTTGTCGCCCACAACCACCTCGGGACGTGGGGCTACGTGGCAATCGGCCTTGCCCTGGTCGCGGTGGTGCTGGTGGGATTTGTGCGCGACGAACGGGCAGTGCGACCAACGGTTCGCGGCCTCACGATGGCTGTTTTCAGCGGAGTCTTCATCGGACTCTTCCTCGTGCTCATCAACCTCACGCCAAAGAATTCCGGGCTGGTGCCGCTCATCGCCAACCGCGGGGTGAACGCGACCATCATGCTGATCACCGTCGGCATCCTCTCGCTGGTCGCCCGACGGCGGGGCGCGCCTGTGGCCGGTGGCTGGCGGCCGGGCATCCGGCTCGCCATCGCGTGCGGGATTGTGGATGTCGTCGCCAACTGCGGACTGCTCCTCGGCATCCGACTCGGCGAGCTCACGGTCATCGCGGTGCTCACGGCGCTCTACCCGGCCGGCACGATCATCCTGGCTCGCATTGTGCTCAAAGAGCGCATCGCCGTCGTCCAATATGTCGGGCTGGCCCTCGCCATCGGGGCCGGAGCCCTGCTCGCGATCGATTGACGCGGGCGTATAGTTAACGTCTAACAACTAATTCCGGCGCTCGATGAAGACGCCTCACAATTCTGGAGGCCTTCCGTGGCTGAGAAAGCTGCCCGCAAGGGCGCGTTTCACAAAGATCACCCCCGCTACAAGTGGGTCGCGCTGAGCAACACGACCCTCGGAATCCTGATGGCAACCATCAACGGTTCCATCGTGCTGATCTCCCTGCCGTCGATCTTCAAAGGCATCAAGATCAACCCACTCGACCCCGCAAACACCAGCTACCTGCTCTGGATGTTGATGGGCTACATCCTCGTGACCGCGGTACTCGTCGTCAGCTTCGGGCGACTCGGTGACATCTACGGACGGGTGAAGATCTACAACCTCGGTTTCGTCATCTTCACGCTCGCGGCAATCGCGCTTTCGCTCGATCCACTGACCGCAGGCGGCGGTGCGCTCTGGCTGATCCTCTGGCGGGTGGTTCAGGCTGTCGGCGGTTCGATGCTGTTCGCCAACTCGACGGCCATCCTGACGGATGCATTCCCGCCCGACCGGCGCGGCTTCGCGATCGGCCTCAACCAGGTTGCGGCGATCGCCGGAACGTTCCTCGGCCTGATCGTCGGCGGCATTCTCGCCTCGGTGGACTGGCACCTCGTGTTCATCGTGAGCGTGCCGTTCGGCCTCATCGGAACCGTCTGGGCCTACGTCTCGCTGCACGAGACCAGCACCCGCGATCCCAAGGCCACCGTCGACTGGCCGGGCAACATCATCTTCGGCGTCGGCCTGACCTCTCTTCTGGCGGGCATCACCTACGGCATCCAGCCCTACGGAAACAGCAGCCAGGGCTGGGGCAACCCGTGGGTGATCGGCGCGATCATCGGCGGCGTCATCCTCCTCGTCTTCTTTGTTCTGCTGGAGTTGCGGGTCAAGCAGCCGATGTTCGATATGCACCTGTTCAAGATCAGGGCATTTGCCTGGGGGAACATCGCGGGACTCGTTGCCTCGGTCGGTCGAGGCGGTCTGCAGTTCATGCTCATCATCTGGCTGCAGGGCATCTGGCTGCCCCGCCACGGCTTCTCCTACGAGGACACGCCGCTGTGGGCGGGCATCTACCTGCTGCCGATCACCATCGGCTTCCTGCTC
>DATAZY010000068.1:0-10395 GCA_036271795.1 Galbitalea sp. | reverse complement strand
CACGAGCACTCCCAGTCGCGGCTCGGTCCGAAGATCTGCTCTCCGAAGAGACCGTCCTTCTCCGGCTTCAGGGTGCGGTAGTTGATCGTCTCTGGCTTCTTAACCTCACCGTGCGACCAGCGACGGATGTCGTCTGCGGTCGCAAGACCGATCTGGATTTCGTCAAACGCGTGAACGTCGAGCAATGTATTTTTCTTCTCTCTACAGAAATCGAAAGGGTGTCTGGTGAGTTCTAGATCTCGTCAATCGACGACGACTCGAACCGCGTGGAGATGTTGATGCCAAGCTCTTCCGCGGCACGGAAGACTTCGTCATCCGTATCGCGCAGGTTGACTGCCGAGCCATCGGCCGAGAGGACCTCGACGTTCAGGCACAGCGACTGCATCTCCTTGATCAGAACCTTGAAGCTCTCGGGAATACCCGGCTCCTGGATGTTCTCGCCCTTGACGATGGCCTCATACACCTTGACGCGTCCGAGGATGTCGTCGGACTTGATGGTGAGCAGTTCCTGCAGTGCGTACGCGGCGCCGTAGGCCTCGAGAGCCCAGACCTCCATCTCACCGAAGCGCTGGCCACCGAACTGCGCCTTACCACCGAGCGGCTGCTGGGTGATCATCGAGTACGGGCCAGTGGAGCGTGCGTGGATCTTGTCGTCGACGAGGTGGTGCAGCTTCAGGATGTACATGTAGCCGACCGACACCGGCTCTGGGAACGGCTCGCCGGAGCGGCCGTCGAAGAGGCGGGTCTTACCCGTCGAGTCGATCAGGCGGTCGCCGTCGCGAGTGACATTCGTGGAATCGAGAAGACCTGCGATCTCCTCCTCGAGCGCACCGTCGAACACGGGGGTTGCGACCTTCGTGCCAGGAGCTGCGCTGTGCGCGGCCTCCGGCAGGCGGCCGGCCCACTTCGGTGATCCCTTGACTTCCCAGCCCTGCTTCGCAACCCAGCCGAGGTGGGTCTCGAGGACCTGGCCGAAGTTCATTCGTCCAGGAATACCGAGCGGGTTAAGGATGATGTCGACCGGAGTTCCGTCAGCGAGGAACGGCATGTCCTCGACCGGAAGGATCTTCGAGATGACGCCCTTGTTGCCGTGACGACCGGCGAGCTTGTCGCCCTCGGTGATCTTGCGCTTCTGGGCGATGTAGACGACCACGCGCTGGTTGACACCGGAGCCCAGTTCGTCATCGTTGTCGGCGGAGAACTCCTTGACAGCGATGATCGTGCCGGCCTCACCGTGTGGCACCTTGAGTGAGGTGTCGCGAACTTCGCGGCTCTTCTCGTTGAAGATGGCGCGCAGCAGGCGCTCCTCGGCCGAAAGCTCGGTTTCGCCCTTAGGCGTGACCTTGCCGACCAGGATGTCGCCGGGGCGAACCTCCGCACCGATCCGGATGATGCCGCGCTCGTCGAGGTCGGCCAGAAGTTCCGGGCTGACGTTCGGGAGGTCACGGGTGATCTCTTCCTTGCCGAGCTTCGTGTCGCGGGCATCGACTTCGTACTCTTCGATGTGAATCGAGGAGAGCACATCGTCCTTAACCAGGTTCTGGCTCAGGATGATCGCGTCTTCGAAGTTGTGACCCTCCCACGGCATGAACGCGACGAGGAGGTTCTTGCCGAGCGCGAGCTCGCCATTCTCCGTCGCCGGGCCGTCCGCCAGAACCTGTCCAACCTCTGCCCGGTCACCGGCGCTGACGATGACGCGGTTGTTGTATGACGTGCCCTGGTTGGAACGGTCGAACTTGCGCAGGAAGTAGTCCTGCGTGCCGCCCTCATCCAGCTGGATGGTCACGACGTCTGCGGAGACCTCCAGGACCACGCCGGCCTTGTCGGCGATGATGACATCGCCGGCGTCGATGGCCGCGAAGCCCTCCATGCCGGTTCCAACGAGCGGGCTCTCGCTGCGCAGGAGCGGGACAGCCTGGCGCTGCATGTTCGCGCCCATGAGCGCACGGTTCGCGTCGTCGTGCTCAAGGAACGGAATAAGAGAGGTAGCAACCGACACCATCTGGCGCGGTGAAACGTCCATGTAGCCGATGTCTTCCGTTGGGATGAGGTCGACCTCACCGCCCTTCTTCCGCGCGAGCACGCGAGCCTCGGCGAAGTGAGCGTCTGGCTTGAGCGGAGCGTTCGCCTGGGCGACGATGAAATCGTCCTCCTCGCTCGCGGTCAGGTAGTCGATGGTCGTCGTGACCTTGCCGTTCACAACGCGACGATACGGCGTCTCGATGAAGCCGAACGCGTTGATGCGAGCGAAGGATGCGAGCGAACCGATCAGACCGATGTTCGGGCCTTCTGGAGTCTCGATCGGGCACATGCGGCCGTAGTGCGACGGGTGAACGTCACGAACCTCGACGCCCGCGCGCTCACGAGACAAACCGCCTGGCCCCAGCGCCGAAAGGCGACGCTTGTGGGTCAGGCCCGCGAGCGGATTGTTCTGGTCCATGAACTGCGAGAGCTGCGACGTTCCGAAGAACTCCTTGATCGCGGCAACGACGGGACGCACGTTGATCAGCGTCTGGGGCGTGATGGCCTCGATGTCCTGCGTGGTCATCCGCTCGCGAACGACGCGCTCCATGCGGGAGAGGCCGGTGCGAACCTGGTTCTGGATGAGCTCGCCGACCGCACGGATGCGGCGGTTGCCGAAGTGGTCGATGTCGTCGATGTCGAGACGGACATCCACCTTCTTGCCATCGCGGACGCCCTTGATAGTGGGGAAGGAGTTCTCGTGCTTCGTGACATCCACCGACGTCTCGTCGTGGAGAGCAACCAGGTACTTGATGGTCGCGAGGATGTCCTCGACGGTCAGCACCGAGTTAGTCAGCGGCGCGTCGATACCGAGCTTGCGGTTGATCTTGTAGCGACCGACCTTCGCCAGGTCGTAGCGCTTGCCATTGAAGTAGAAGTTGTCGAGGAGCGCACGCGCCGCCTCGGCCGCAACCTGCTCGCCCGGGCGAAGCTTGCGGTAGATGTCCTTGAGGGCCTCTTCCTTGGTGAGGATGGTGTCCTTCTCAAGGGTGAGGGCGATCGACGGGAAGTTCTTGAACTCCTCGAGGATCTGCTCGCTGGTGAGACCGAGGGCCTTCAGAAAGACGGTGACGGACTGCTTGCGCTTGCGGTCGATGCGAACGCCGACCTGGTCGCGCTTGTCGATCTCGAACTCGAGCCATGCGCCACGGCTGGGGATGATGCGAGCCGAGTAGATGTCCTTGTCGGACAGCTTCTCGGGGATGCGGTCGAAGTAGACACCGGGCGAACGCACCAGCTGCGAAACGACGACGCGCTCCGTGCCGTTGATGATGAACGTACCCTTTTCGGTCATAAGCGGGAAGTCGCCCATGAACACCGTCTGGGTCTTGATCTCACCCGTGAGGTGGTTCATGAACTCCGCGTTGACATAGAGCGGAGCGGCGAACGTCTTACCGCGCTCCTTGCACTCGTCGATCGAGTACTTGGGCTCTTCCAACTCCGGTCCCGTGAACGAGAGCTGCATGGTCTCGCCGAGGTCCTCGATGGGCGAGATCTCTTCGAAGATCTCGTCGAGACCGCTCTGCGAGGGAAGATCGGTGCGCCCCTGGGCGACACCCGCGGCGGTCCGCTGCTTCCAGATGTCATTACCGACGAGCCAGTCAAAGCTCTCGGTCTGCAACGCGAGCAGATCGGGGACAGTGAGAGTGTCGGTAATTTTTGCGAACGAGAGCCGCGAAGCTGAGCGGCCGTTCTTGGGGGACTTGTTGGTGGTTGCGTTTTTCGCAGCAGCCAAGGGAAATAACCTCCGTGGGCCATCAAGGGCCATAACTGTCGGTAATGAGGAGAGAGAAACGTCCACCAAATCCCGCGCCTCTTGTTAGGGAGGCCCTCTTTTTTAGGGAGGTTGTAGGGAAAGCCCCGCCGCTATACTCGGGGCGCTACCGCTGCTGTCCGCAATATGACGGCAGGGATTATCTGGGAGCGCAAAGAACAACTATAGGACCCAACTGTCCACAGTTGCAAGTTATTCCTTGACCAGTTTCCAAATTTGGGCTATAACGCCCCCAATTCGCTATTTGGGTGCTACCCCATCGCCTCCAGCGGTCGTAAAGTTTCGAGCATGACGACCCCCGACGATGACGGCACGCCCACCCGGGCTGACCTCGAGCGGATTGCGTATGGGCGCGCAGAGACGCCCACGCAGATCGCCGCCGCGCAGGATGCGCTCCGCCGGCTGGTCGAGGATGACGCGGCCTCGACCGTGATTGTCGCTCCCCCCACGATTCCAGATGTCGTGCCGGATCCCGTCGCTCCCGAGGAACTTTACGCGGACCCGGCACCGCTGCGACGTCGTCGAACGCTCGTCCCTCTTCTGATCGTGGTCGGGCTTTTTGCGGGCGCCGTCATTGGCATCCTTGTCACTCGACCGGAGCAGACCACCCCGATTGGCGGAGCCGCGGTATCGGGCACTCCGACTCCGGCCTCGACCGCTAACGCTGCGGCGGCGCTCAAGTCGCTCGTGGCGCCGCAGACCAAAGCGGACAAGGGGTTCCCGCTTCCGGCCTATTCCGGCACCGCCCCCATCCAACCCGCCTCCGTGCACAGGATCCTCACTTCGTCGGACGGCGCGACACTGTGGATCGGGCGAAGCGATACCGACATCTGCCTGATGTGGAGCCGGCACGATCCGACCGACGGCAACATCGAGGGTGGCGAGACCTGCTCGACCCCGACGCAGTTCGCCACGCAGGGACTGACACTGTCGGAAGGTTCCAACGGCTGGACGTGGAACGGGATCGCGTTCACGACCACGCTCGGTTACTAGGTCCGGGTTACGACGCGGGCGCCCTGGCAACGAGCTCGGCGTCGGGATCGGCCCACGGATCCCAGGATTCCGGCATCCCGATCGGGTTCGGCTGTGGCATGAGCGAAGCCACCGCCCGCGCTATTGGCGCAAGCTTCTTCGCTACCCCAAGCAACTCCTCATCCGTGAAATCCGCCAGCGGCCCCGTCGCCAGTCGATTGGTCAGCTCCTCTGCCCGATTAAGTAGGTCGACGCCGGCCGGTGCGATGCGATGGTCCGGCCCGAGGAGCCCGAGCTCGACCAGTCGCCCGGCCTCTGCATCCCACTCCTCATCCGTCCAGCCGCGTGCCCTCTTCATGGATGTGGCGTCGAGGTCGACGCCGGCGCGCAGCACGAGCGTCGTGAGGCCGGCGATACCCAGGCTGACGAGGGCGATGACGTGGCCGTCGCCGCGATGCTCGCGCAGTGTTCCGGCAACCTGCCACAGGCGCCGATACGGATCGGTCTCGAGCGGTAGGGCGGCAAACCCGGCGGCCAGCGGACGACCGACCGTGTCGAGGTTTGCGACCAGCGGCACCAGCGCGTTCGCGGCCTCCTCGACGATGACCGCATCCGGCACGAGTGCGCGTAGCGTCTCGCTCGCGCCGACATAGCGCGCCTCGATCGCCTGCGCTGGAGTCACGACCGACCAGGCCGCGGGCAGCGCACGGTTCACGAGAAACGGCGCGAAACCGCTGAACATGGCGATCACTGGTGGACCCGCGAGCGCGCCGACGGGGGCGGAGCGCCCCGCGAAGTATCCGTCCCAGTAGCGCTGCAGTCCGATCGCGGCCAACGCCTCCCGGGACTGCTCGGAAAAGTAGGTGACGGCATGGATGGGTTCGAACAGAGTCCAGAGTGCGCGAGCCAGGTGTTCACGAGTTGCCATGGATCGAGCCTACGTTCTTACGGCCGCCGCTCAACGGGAGCGAACGAGGGCGATCGCCTGTGCGCGATCGCGGACGCCGAGCTTGGCGAAGATCGCGTTGATATGAGTCTTGACGGTCGAAACTCCCACGAACAGGGCGGCGGCGATCTCGGCGTTGCTGAGGCCGTCGCCGATGAGCGCGAGCACCTCATCCTCGCGGCGAGTCAGGTTGAACCGCACCCCGAGCTCGGGACCCGGCGTCGCGCCCGCCGCCGCCGCGATCAGCTTGTCACCGACGTTGCCGCCGAGCGTGGTGTGTCCTTGTGCGACAGCGCGCACCGCCGCCGCAACTTCTGCCCGGTCGGCATCCTTGGTGAGGTAGCCCTTTGCGCCCGCCTGGAGCACGTCGACGATGGATGCCTCATCGGCAAAGGTCGTCAGGATCAGGATCCCGATTTCGGGATGCGCCGTGCTGATCAGCCTGGTTGCCTCGAGTCCGCCGAGAATCGGCATCCTCAGGTCCATGAGGACGACATCCGGCAGCGTTCGATCCGCGAGCTCGACCGCCGCCTGTCCGTCGCTGGCCTGGCCGAGCACATCGATGTCGGGCAGCAGTGACAACACGGTGACGAGCCCCTCGCGCACAATGGCCTGGTCGTCGACCACGATCACCCGAATCGGATCGCTCACGCCGTCTTCGCCTTAACACTCACAACGAAGTTGCCGGCCTCAACCTCTGAGGTAACCGAACCACCAGGCAGTTTCGCGAATCGCTCGCGCATCCCGAGAAGGCCGTGACCGCCTCCCCCGGCTGACACCCCCTGACGCAAAGGGTTGGAGATGACGGCCGAGACATCGCCCTTGGTCCAGCTCAGGGTCAGGGTGACGCGTGCGCCCGGCGCATGCTTGCGTGCGTTGGTCAGGCTCTCCTGAACCGCACGGCGCAGTGCGAGCTCGAGCGACTCCGTCACCTCATGCGGCGTGCCCGACTCGATGAACTCGACCTTGCCGCCCAGCGACCGGTGCGCATCGATCAGGCCCTCGACGTCCTCGAGAACGCGCTCACCCGGGACGCGTGCTCGCCTCTGCGCGGGTGGCTCCCTGAGTGCGGCGACCGCGCGCCGCGCCTCGGTGAGACCCTCGGCCGCGAGTGCACGCGCGTCGTGGATCTTCGCCGTCGCCGACGCCGTGTCCCCGGATTCGAGGAGGGCATCGACGGCATCCAGCTGGATGACCAGGCCGCCGAGGCTGTGCGCGAGGACGTCGTGGATGTCGTGGGCGATCTGCTGGCGCGCGGAAAGAACATCCGTCCTGGCCTGCTCTTCGATCAGCTCGCGTGAGCGGTACTCCGCAAGGAAAAACTGCCGCCGGGAAAGTCCGCCGAGAAAGGCGACGACAATGCCCGCGGCCATCGCGACAACGCCGAGCGGCGACACTGGCGCGAGCACGTCACCGACGATGACGAAGACCAGCGTTGCGGACCCGAGAGCCACCCCGTGCCAGACCGGCCTGCGCATGTCCCGGGCGAACCACAGCACCGCGACCGCCGCCGGTACCAGCGCAGTGCCGTCCACTGCGGCCGCGCTGACGCCCCCGGCGATGACCATCACGCAGATGCAGAACCACTGGGATACTCGTCCGCGCACGGAGAGCGGGATGAGGACGATCCACGCGACATTCGCGGCAAGCGTCCCGACGAGAGCCCAGATGGGTAGGTAGCCGTGCGCGAACTGTGCAACCACCGACCAGCTCAGTGCCGCCGCGCCGAAGAGGCTGAGGCCCTGCCCCAGCCTCCCGCGGACTATCGGGCTCGCATCGGTCATGAGACCATCATGCGGTCACGAGGCCCCTGCGCTCCATCCTCAGTGTGACAACGAGTGCCCGCGCGGCCCGGTTCGCCGCGACGACGAGAAGGATTGTTCCCGTTGATGCAAGCAGCGCGGATGGGAAATAGTGGGCCGTCAGCAGCTCAATTCCGACGCGCACGGCGATAAGGACGACCCAGAGGGCGGCGCCAAGCGCGCCGGTTCTCGATTCGGTCACCGTGACGGAGGGATCGAAGTCTACGGGCACAGCGCTGCGCTGACGGAGGTCGGAGGCACGCTGGCCGCGCGTCCGGAACCTCGCCAGCGTGCCCATAATCGCACCCAGCCCAAGCGCGAGGACGAGTTCCCCAGCGAGGATGAGCAGGTCGACGGGCTTCACATCTGTCAACGACTTGGTCTGCGCCAGCATGATGACACCGATGATCGCGATGATCGCGGGCATCCGCCACAGCCGCGACGGGGTGACCAGCTGCCAGGTGAATTGGCGATAGACGATCCAGCAGATAACTGCCAGGGCGATGATGATGTCGGTCACGGTCGAAATATTCATGGCTCAAGAATCGCCCAGGTCGCGATCCCGGCCCACCGCCTGCGGGTGGAGACCGGGTGGAGATTTCCTTTTCCGCAGTTGCGCGTCGAGAATCGGGTGATGGCAGAGCATCCGCACGTGATCCTCAAGGAGAGTGGATTCCTCGCCATCATCGAACCCGACCGCTGGGTGCCCGGCGGATACATGCTGGTAGTCGACGGAACCCCGCAGTCGCACGTCAACACGGAAGATCCCGGCCAGCTCTCCTTTGAATATGTCGCGCGCATCGGGCACGTCATCGACCAGCTCGGGATGCCCGGCGAACCGATCACCGCGATCCACCTCGGCGCGGGCGCGCTGACGCTGCCTCGGTACATCCACGCGACCCGTCCGGGTTCCCGCCAGCAGGTCATCGAACTGGAGCGAGAGCTGGTCGACCTGGTGCGCACGGAGATCCCACTGCCGCGGGATGCCGGGATCCGCATCCGCTATGGCGACGCTCGAGCCGTCCTCGGCCGGTTGCCCGCCGGACTGGTCGGCACTGCAGATCTTGTCGTCGTGGACATCTTCAGCGGCGCGCGAACTCCGGCCCACGTCACGAGCCTCGAGTTCTATCGGGAGGCGGTGGCACTGCTCGCGCCGAACGGCGTGATGGCCGTGAATATCGCAGATGGCCCCGGGCTGCGGTACGCGAGATCGCAGGCGGCGACCCTGGTTGCCGTGCTCGACGACGTTGCCGTGCTGGCAGAAACACAGGTACTCAAGGGACGCCGATTCGGGAACGTCGTGATCGTCGGATCGAAAGCAGCACTGCCTCTCGACTGGATGCCGCGCCTCCTGGCGGGTGGGCCGCATCCCTCGAAGGTCGTCACCGGTCGGGAGCTGCGTGACTGGATCGCGGGTGCCCCGATCACGACGGATGCGACGGCCATCCAGTCGCCGCCGCCATCCCGGAACATCTTCCAGCTCAGACAGGGAGGCGATTCGAACTGAGGTCGACTCCTCCACACACTGTCTCGTTCCCGGATTCCGCCACCAACGCGCCCATCGCGAGCATGGGTCGGTCGCGCGGGTTAACCTCGAACCGTGGCTGAACTCGACCGGGTCCGAAAGTGGGCAGAGGCGCTCATCGCGCTGCACCTCGATCCCGCCGTCTGGTCGTTCGGCTTCGACAACGCGAAGACCCGAGCCGGACTGTGCAGCTTCGACAAGCACAGGATCACCGTCTCGCGGTATCTCGCCGGTCGCTATGAGGACGACGAGATCCACCAGATACTGTTGCACGAGGTTGCCCACGCGCTCGCCGGACCGCGAGTCGGTCACGGTCCGCGCTGGCGCGCGATCGCGAAGAGCCTCGGCTACGACGGCAAGCGCACCCATGACGGCGCGATCGCGCACGAGTTCGCGCCGTGGGTCGGAACCTGCCCGGCCGGACACGTTCACTATCGCTACAAGCAGCCTCGGGGTGTGCTTGCCTGCGGTCGGTGCTCGCGGCGGTTCGATACCGCTAACGCGATCGCCTGGAGCCAGCGGAACGTGACCGCGGCGGCTCGACGAGGCTAACCGTTCGACAGGGCGCGCTCGAGATCGGCGACGACGTCCTTCCAGTGGCCGAGCATGATCCTGCGTTCCTCGCGCCCGCTCAGTCTCTCCTGGTGAAACGCGATCGTCGTTCCAGTCTTTTCGGTAGCCGCCCGCACCGTCAACTGGAGAGTCGAGTCGTGATTCCACTCGACCGGCTGCCAGGTTAGCCGGATGCGCGAGCCCTCCGTGTAGCCGAGGATGCTACCGCTGATGTCGTCGTCGGTCGAGTAGGAGCTGCCCTTTTCGAGCCTCAGCTTCGTGTTGCCGAGCCAGATTGGGAGCCCGTCGCCGAGCAGAAAAGCCCAGACTCGATCGAGCGGCGCATTCACGGTTGTGCGAACCCCGACCTCCCAGCCGGCGTCCTTGGTGTTTCCCTTATCGGCTGGCCCAGTTCGATCAGACATGTAATCGACAATATATGGTGCCGAGAACCCGTAACCATCGATAATGGTTACATGCCCCTACGCGTAGCGACTGGCCAGTGGATTCGCCGAGACGGCCAAAACTGGTGGTTCGATGCCGGCTCGGTGGCAATCGACTTCGCGTACGCCGGCGGGTTCGGACCCGGTCCGGAATCGCTGCCGAATGCCGCTTCACTTGGCGCCTGGCTGTCCCAGCGATACCCCGGACTCGAGGGCGCGCCGACCGAACGCGAACTCACGGATGCGCACGCCCTGCAACAGGCTCTCGCCCGCCTGGTCAGCGCTGTCGGTGCCAGCGAGAGTGGCGCCGCGGAAGACATCGATGTAGTGAACCTGTTCGCGGCGACCCCGGACATCCC
>DATAZY010000067.1:0-12418 GCA_036271795.1 Galbitalea sp. | reverse complement strand
GAACAGTTCTTCTGGATGTTCTGCGATGACTATCTCGAACTGGTCAAGGAGCGAGCGTATGGTGCGACCTCCGAGGAGGGCCAGCTCAGCGCCGTCGCCGCGCTGCGCGAGGCGGTCGACGTGCTCCTGCGACTGTTCGCTCCATTCATCCCCTATGCGACAGAAGAGGTCTGGAGCTGGACTCACGAGGGGTCCGTGCACACCGCTGAATGGCCCGCGTCGAGCGGTTCCGGGGGCCCGGTGGACTTGCTTCCCCTGGTGAGCGACGCACTCGTCGGCATCCGTCGAGCCAAGACGGATGCCAAGGCCTCACAGAAGACGGACGTCGTGTCCGCCACCCTGCACGGCCCGGCGCTGCTGAAGCTCGCGCTCGACGACCTCAGGGCCGTCGGCAGAATCGCCGGTCTCACGTTCGTCGAGGCGGACGAGGTAGCACTAACCGACATCATCCTGGCCGAGGAGGCATCGCAGTGACGACAGGCAACGCAGTACCGAAAGTTCGGAACCTCGAACCGCGCGACCGCGCGGCATGGCAGGAGCTGTATGCCGGTTACGGCGAGTTCTATAAGACACCGCTGAGCGACGAGAAAGCGGATCGGGTTTGGAAGTGGCTCATGGACCCGAACTACGAAGCCTTCGGGCTGGTCGGGGTGGATGAGCGCGATTCGCCGATCGCGATCGCACACTTCCGCCAATTCGCCCGGCTCCTCGCCGACGGCATCGGGATCTACCTCGACGACCTCTTCACCTCTCCGGACGCGCGGGGCACCGGCGCCGGCACTGCTCTCATCGGCCGAGTTGAGGACATCGCCCGGGAACGGGGCGCGGGAATTGTGCGCTGGATCACGGCGAACGACAACTTCGTCGGCCAGAAGCTCTACGACCGGCTCGCCAGCCGAACGATGTGGGTCACCTACGACCTCACGGTACAACCGACAAAGGAGCCATAGTGCAGCTCGGAACTCGCTGGTCGGTCGGTGTAGAGCCGCCGAGCCGGCTGTCGACCGGCATGCTGGACACCATCCGCACCGTCGAAGCGGAACGCGAGCGCCTCGACACGAGCCTGTGGCGCTGGACGCTCACCTGGCTGGAGGGGCATCCGGTCGCGGAACTCGAGGATGGCACGATCGTGCGAGAGGACCACGACGGGTCCGTCATCGTGACGACCGAAGAACTCGACCTGTAGCTGTAGCTCGCTTCCGTGCAGGCGCGGATACAACAACACCCCGTACGAGCCGTCACTATCCAATCCACCGAAGGAAAATTGAGCGCCGGGCGTGAATGCACAGGCGGCGCGTGGCTCTAGGAAGCCGAGTCGATAGAACAGTGACGGTTCGTACGGGGTGCTGGTGAAACGGGCTGGGCTACTACCTGCCGAGCGAAGACCCACCGCGGTTCGCGGCGCGCCGGTTCTCGAGCATGAGCGCCATGCGCTCGTGGGTGAGCTGGTTCTTCTTGGCGCGGCTCTCCGACCAGGCGAGCAGCCTCAGGGTGACCTTTTCGATCAGGATATCCGCGGCCGGACGGCGTGCGATGGTGTTTGAAATCGACGCCTGCTGGTGGTTCGCCAGTGCTTGTGAAAAAATCTGCGCCTGTGCGGTCATCGTGCTCACCTCTTTCATTGGTTCAAATTTACGGTCGACCACCGACAATTTCGGCGGTCGCGGGGAGGGGCTTTCGCCCCGGATTCTCAGGGGTTTTCTGGGGTTGTCTCGTCGGGGATGAGATCACCGTCGAGCACGGGGAAGGCGTTGAAATTCACCATGATCGGGCGCGAATTCGGTACCCTCTGGTCCTTGTTTGCGACCACGTACTTATCGGCGAGTTTCATGACCGCCGTGACGAATTCCCGCATCTGGCTTGGGGTTAGCCGGGTGTTGAAGGTCGTGATCGTCGAGTTGTCCAGCCACTCCGGTGTGAGTTCATCGTGGCTTCGTTCGACAAAATCCGTCAGGAGGCGCTCCTGGTTGTAGCGCATCTGCCGGAAAATCATGGTGGCGGCGGACCGGCCCGCAGCGGTCTTGACGGCATCCTCTGAGCCGACGTTGATGGCACCGGGGCTGCGCTCCCACCAGCGTTCGCGGGTCGTTCCCCTGCCTTCAACTTCGCGCACGAAGCCGTGCTTCTCGAGCTGGCGCAGGTGGTAACTGGTCGCGCCACTGGATTCACCGAGACGCTCGGCAAGCCCGCTGGCCGTGAAACAGCCGTAGGTCGAGAGTGTGTCGAGGATCTCCACCCGAAGCGGATGCGCCAGCGCACGGAGGGCGACGAGGTCGAGATCGCGCTCGCCCCTGATCTTTATCCCGTCCCGGGTTTCCTCTGCGATGTCCATAATGCAAAGGTAGCATTGCAAAGACTTCTTTGCAAGCTACTGTTTGCAAACTGTTCTTTGCAGCACAAGTTTTGCAACAGAGCCTTTGCAAAGATGCCAGTCGAGGAGCCGCGCCCTAGGCTCGAAGCATGACGAATCCGTTCTTCGAACCGAGCACACTCCCCTTCGGCCTTCCCCCGTTTGCCGCCATCGCCGACGACGACTACCGTCCGGCGTTCGACCGGGGCCTCGAGGAACACCTGGCGGAAATCACCGCCGTCGCGGACGATTCTGATCCGGCCACATTCGAGAACACCATGATCCTGCTCGAACGGGGTGGGCAGCTGCTCGAGCGCGTCTCCCATGTCTTCTTCAACAAGTCATCCGCCGACAGTAACGACTTCACCAACGCTCTCGAGGAGGAGATGGCACCGCTCCTCGCCGCTCACTCCGACGCGATTCGGCTCAACCCGCGGCTATACGACCGAATCAAGTCGCTGTACGAACGCAGGTCCGCTCTCGGACTCGACGCCGAGTCTGTCTACCTGATCGAGCGTTACTACGACGAGTTCACGATCGCGGGTGCCGGCCTGAGCGATGACGACAAGACCACGTTGCGCGACTACAACCAGAAGCTCGCGAGCCTCGGAACGAAGTTCGAAAAGAATTTGCTCGCTGACACCAACGAGCTCGCCGTTGTCGTTGAGGATGTCGCCGAGCTCGACGGTCTGGGTGCCGGCGAGATCTCGGCGGCTGCAGAGGCCGCGAAGGAACGCGGCCTCGATGGAAAGTACCTCATCACCCTGGTGCTGCCGACCGGTCATCCATATCTGTCATCGCTGACCAACCGGGAACTGCGGAAGAAGATCATGGCGGCATCCCGCAGTCGGAGCAGCCGCGGGGGTGACAACGACAACCGCGAGATTGTGCTCGAGATCGTCAGTATTCGTGCCAAGCGCGCGGCCCTGCTCGGATTCCCTAACCACTCGGCGGTCGTCACGGCGGACGAAACGGCCAAGACCCCGGAGGCGGTGGACGCCATGCTGACCCGGCTCGCTCCCCCGGCCGCCCGCAACGCGAAGGTGGAACAGAAGGACCTGCAAGAAACCATCGGCGGTGACTTCGAGCTCGAGAGCTGGGACTGGGCGCTCTACACCGAGAAGGTGCGCAAGGCGAAGTACGACGTCGACACCTCCGAGATGCGACCGTACTTCGAGGCCGAGCGAGTGCTGCAGGACGGAGTCTTCTTCGCGGCGACGGAGGTTTACGGAATCACCTTCAAGGAGCGCAAGGATCTGGTCGCCTATCACCCGGACGTCCGAGTATTCGAGGTGTCCAACGAGGACGGTTCGCCGGTCGGGCTCTTCCTTTACGACCTCTACACCCGCGATTCGAAGCGCGGTGGCGCATGGATGAACCCACTCATCTCGCAAAACACCCTGCTGGGTAACCCGACCGTCGTTGTGAACAACCACAACGTCCCGAAGCCTGCGCCGGGCGATCCGACCCTCCTCACCTACGACGAGGTGAACACGCTCTTCCACGAGTTCGGTCACGCCCTGCACGGGTTGTTCGCGCACGTCACGTATCCCAAGTTCGCTGGCACAAACGTGTTCCGCGACTTCGTCGAGTTTCCGAGCCAGGTCAACGAGATGTGGATGCTGTGGCCGGAGATCCTTGCCAACTACGCGGTTCATCACGAGACGGGCACGGCGATGCCACAGGAATTCGTCGACAAGCTGCAGGCGTCATCGTCGTTCAACGAGGGCTTCGCGACCAGCGAGTATCTGGCCGCGGCCATGCTCGACCAAGCCTGGCACCGTATCGATGCGAAGACGAAGGTGACGGATGTCGCCAAGTTCGAGGCCGATGCGATCGCGAGCTTCGGGCTGGACAACCCCGCCGTACCGTCCCGTTACTCGAGCACATACTTCGCCCACACCTTCGCCGGCGGGTACGACGCGGGGTACTACTCCTACATCTGGAGCGAGGTGCTGGATGCCGACACCGTCGAGTGGTTCAAGGAGAACGGCGGGCTCACTCGGGCAAACGGCGACCGGTTCCGGCAGCGGCTCCTCGGCGTTGGCGGGTCGAAGGATCCACTCGAAGCATTCCGTGACTTCCGCGGTCGCGACGCCGACATCCAGCCGCTACTCAACCGCCGGGGTCTGAACTAGTCCAAAATCGTGCTGAGGGGCGTCAATCGGTTCCAAAACCGAGCGGCTACGACACTATTTACGGCCCTCAGTTCGAAGGGCGCGCAGCGTTCGCAGCTTGGTCGCGAGATCGGGTCCCTGAGGGACCACGATGACCTCGTCGGCCTTCGTCGACTCGGCAAGTAATTCGATCCGGTCGGTCACGTGGGCAAGATCGCCGACGGCCTGCTGGGCATTTCGGGTACGAACAAAGTCGAGTTCTGACTCCGTCCAGTCGTGAGCCTCCGCCTCCTCGAGGGTGGGGATGCGCCCCGGCCGGGCCCCGGAGCGCAGGCGACTGAAGTAGAGGCCGTTCGGCAGGGCGAGACGATCGGCATCCGCCTGGGTGTCCGCGACGAGAGAGGCCACCGCGACCATTGAGTGCGGCTGGGTGAGGACCGCCGACGGCTCGAAGCTCTGCCGGTACAACTCGAAGGCGACCGGGGTGTTGTCACCGCCCGCGAAGTGGTGGGCGAACGCGAACGGGAGGCCAAGCATTCCGGCCAGCCTCGCACTGAACCCACTCGATCCGAGCAGCCACAGCTCGGGAACGTCGCCGAGGCCGGGATGCGCGGCAGGCTGCGCGCCGAGGCCGTTCTCGAGCGGCGGGATGCTGCCGAAGAATGCGAGCAGCTCGATGACCTGGTTGGGGAAATCGTCCACCGTTTCAGCACCGAGATTGCGCCGAAGAATGGATGCGGTCAGTTGGTCGGTGCCGGGCGCCCGGCCCAGCCCGAGGTCGATTCGATCGCCGTGCAGGGCGACGAGCGTTCCGAACTGCTCTGCGATAACCATGGACGAGTGGTTCGGGAGCATGACACCACCGGAGCCCACTCGAATGTGTTTCGTTGCGTTGGCAATGGCACCGATGAGGACGGCAGGCGCCGAGCTCGCGACCGCGGGCATCCCGTGGTGCTCTGCCACCCAGAATCGGCGGTAGCCCAGATCGTCAGCCAACCGCGCGGTCTCGATGGTCTGCGCGATGGCCTCAGAGTGGGTCATCCCCTCGTATACCGAGGCGAGGTCCAGGACTGACAGGGGCAGTTCGGCAAGCGACATCACGATCTGGTCAACACTCGCGTCCCGTCGCTCATTCCGGGGCTGCGATGAGGGCGGCCTTGCGCTCGCGCCGACGACGATGCCAGCCCAGCCAGAGCATGACGATTCCGCCGACGACCAGCCCCCAGAACGCCGAGCCGATACCGACTATCACGATCCCGGATGCAACCACGAGGAACGTGACGATCGCCACGACGCGATTGCCGGGATCACCGAGGGCAGCGGCAACCGCGGCGACGAATGCTCCGAGCATCGCGAGTCCGGCGACGGTCGTGATCAGCAGCGGCGGGGTGACGAGCACGAGTGACGCCGCCAGTCCGGCTGCAAGTCCGAGTAGCACGTAGACCACTCCCCCGGTAACCGTGGCGATCCACCGCTTCGAGCGATCGGCGTGCGAGTCGGTTCCCGCCATGATGGCTGCGCTCAGGGCAGCCAGGTTGATCGCATGCGCGCCGAACAGCGCGCCGGCGGCGCTGAGAAGACCCGAGCCGACCAGGATGCCGCGTGCCGGCGGATCGTCGTAGCCGAACGTCTTGAGAACCGCAAAGCCCGGAACGTTCTGTCCCGCCATCGTGACAAGGAACAGCGGTATGCCAAGGCTCACGATAACCAGTGGCTGGAAGGTCGGCGGCACGAATGACAACTGTGGCGCGACGAGGCTGCCGTGAAGCCAGCCCGTTCCGGCACTGATACCGACCACGATGATGGTGACCACCAGCGCACCCGGAACCGCCCATCTTGGCGCGATCCCGAACAGGATCAGCCAAACGACAACAATGGGAAGTGCGAGCAGGGGTAACTTCACGGATGCCTCGATCGGCGCCAGGCAGATCGGAAACAGGATGCCCGCCAACAGCGCGCTCGCAAGTGGTGTCGGGATGCGAGTGATGACTCGGGTGAGCGCCGGCCACAGTCCGGTTATCGCGATGAGAAGTCCGCAAACAATGAATGCGCCGACAGCAGCAGCGAAGTTGTGCGTAGTGCTTCGCGCTGCGATGAGGAGCGCAGCCCCCGGCGTCGACCACGCGAACGACAACGGAATGCGGAAACGCAGGCTCATCGCGATCGCGATGATCGCTTGGCAGATGCAGAGCGTCAGCAGTCCGGAGGCGGCCTCGGCGGGTGTTGCCCCGACGGCGCGAAGTCCCGCAAGCACCAGCACGAAGGCGCTGGCGAATCCGGTGAGGGCGCCGACGAGACCGGCAACTATTGGCTGAACGATGAGGCAAGCCTAGGGAATCGCCGACCCCGCCCAAGCGAAGTTACGCGGTCCAATTCAAATCCGGTGGACCTGTCAGGAATCGGCGACCAGGTGCTTAGCGAAGGTCGCGGCGATCGCGTCGAGTTCGAGCGATCCCTGAGAAATCGCGAGAATGAGTTCGAACTTCTCGTTCTGGGTCATGTCGAGATCCCACCCATTGATGTTGAGGAACGCGACTGTCAACACCCAGGCGGTCCGCTTGTTTCCGTCGAGAGACGCATGATTGCGCGCGATCGAGGTGATGAGAGCCGCCGCCTTCAACTCGATGGTTTCATACGCGTCGACGCCGAATGCACTCGCGGCCGGTCGTGCCAGCGCGGAAAAGAGCAGTCCCTCGTCGCGAAGGTAGAGCCCCAGACGAGCTACCGCGGCGAGTGCGTCCTCGGGGTCGAGATAGGCGGTCAAGCTTCTTCGAGCCGCGTGAGCAGCTCGGAGTCGCGAGCCAGCGTACGCTCCACACTTGCCATCACCTGGTCGGCCTTTGTTTCACTAATCACGTACGCCTCCAATGTGCCCAGGACGAGCGCGCTCTTGGAAGTGTGGCGCGCATCCGCGATCTTCTGCAGCGCAGCATCGAGTTCTGGGGGAAACCGGAGAGTCATGGCCATGTGAAGGATGATACCAGTTTGGTATCACAGGCGCAGTTCCGTCGCATCCTCCATCAACGATTTAATGGGAACCGATCGGCGGATGCCGGACACTACAGAGTGTGAGTTCCGATTCGGATGAAGCTGACTGGGAGCGAGCGCGCGCCGGGGAAGGCGACGCGTTCGGTCGCATCTTTGATCGATATCGTCTGCGGGTCTATCGCCATAGCTATCGGTTGGTCCCCGATCGCGTGGACGCCGACGATGTCGTCGCGATTGCGTTCTTCGAGGCGTGGCGACGTCGCGATTCCGCCCGATTCGTCGATGGTTCGATCCTGCCGTGGTTACTCGTCATCGCCACCAACTCGGCACACAACGTGTCGCGCAGCGCGCGACGATATCGCGCCCTGCTCGCGAAGCTGCCGGCCGCGGAGCACTCCCGCGAGCATGCCGCGGACTCGGACGACACGGCCTGGCAGGCGCTGGCCAGACTGCCCCTCGCCGATCGACAGGTAATCGCCCTTTGCGTACTGGACGGGTACTCGGAGCGCGAAGCATCCCACGCGCTCGGAATTGCGCCAGGAACTGTGAAATCCCGGTTGTCCCGCGCGAAGTCGCGTCTCGCCACTGAGCTGGGGTCGCCAGCCGGCAGCACCAACTCCTCATCGAAAGAAACACCAAATGAAGCGTGAAACAGAGTCGCCCCGCGACAATCACCTCCGGCGGATGCTTGTTGCCACTGCCGACCTCACCCCACTGATCCGCACGACACCGTCACGCCGGGTTGTCGTCGCAGCGATCGCCGCATTCGCACTGGCCGGGGCACTTACCGGTGGCGCACTTGCCGTGTCCGCCACCAACAAGCCCCCATCGACGGCGACGGAGTTCGACGTGCAGTATGCCGCACAGCGGATGGCAATAGCGTCGGGCGGCACGTTGCTCGGCACACCGACCACGGTCGCAGCGACCGGTCAGTTGCAACTCCCGCTCATCGACCGGCCGGCGGACGCGAACAATCTCGTCATCGGCTTCGAATGCGGGGAGGCCGGGGTATTCAGCATCCGGCTGGACTCGAGGACCGTTGCAACCGAGAGCTGTAGTCTGCCCCCGACGGTGTCGAATGGCCTCGGAGACGGTGGCGTGACTCAATCGCCTCCGGCGAAGCCCCGGGGCATGGAGCGCGTCACGCTACCCACCAACGAAGCGAGCGCAATTCTGCTGGCCGTCACCGATCACCCGACGGCGCTTACCGTGGACGCACCGGGCGATCCGCAGTTCGCAGTGTGGATCTCGTGGGTGCAGATTCCGAAGCTCGCGCCGTCCGCCGCGGAGAAAGCGGAGCTCGCTGACGGGGTGATCACGCGCGCCGAGTACCTCGCCGCCTTCAACCGGCTCGTTGGATGCATGACCGCGTCAGGGCATCCGTTGACAGACATTGACGAATCCGGTGAGACAGCGAGCTTCTCATTCGACCCGGATGGCGATCCAGTGGTCGACGCCGACTTCACTCGCTGTTTCCAGACCGAGGATGCCCTGGCAAGGCAAATGTGGCTGAAGGAAAACCCGCAGAGCTAGGCGCTCTTCTCTGTCGGTCGAACGGCCTTGCGCGGGACGATCGTCGGGGCGGCGTTCTCGAGCACCGACTGCCTGGTGACAACGACGCGAGCGACATCCTCGGTCGAGGGCACCTCGAACATGATCGGGCCGAGCACCTCTTCCATAATCGCGCGCAGTCCGCGGGCACCCGTCTTGCGGAGCACGGCCAGGTCGGCGATCGCCTCGAGGGCATCCGGCTCGAATTCGAGGTCGACGCCATCAATCTCGAACATGCGCTGGTACTGGCGAACGAGTGCGTTCTTGGGCTGGGTCAGGATGTCCATGAGGGCGACCTGGTCGAGCTGGGTCACTGTTGTGACGACGGGCAGACGGCCGATGAACTCGGGGATGAGCCCGAACTTGTGCAGGTCTTCGGGAAGGACCTCGCCGAACAGGTTGACGTCGTCATTCTTGCTGTGCAGCGGGGCGCCGAAGCCGATGCCCTTCTTGCCAGCGCGCTGGCTGATGATCTCTTCCAGCCCGGCGAAGGCGCCCGCGACGATGAAGAGAACGTTGGTGGTGTCGACCTGGATGAACTCCTGGTGCGGATGCTTGCGTCCGCCCTGTGGTGGGACGGAGGCTACCGTGCCCTCGAGAATCTTGAGCAGCGCCTGCTGCACGCCCTCGCCCGAGACATCCCGGGTGATCGACGGGTTCTCGGCCTTGCGAGCAATCTTGTCGATCTCGTCAATGTAAATAATGCCGGTCTCGGCCCGCTTCACGTCGTAGTCGGCAGCCTGGATGAGCTTCAGCAGGATGTTCTCGACATCCTCGCCGACGTAGCCGGCCTCGGTGAGGGCCGTCGCATCCGCCACGGCGAACGGTACGTTCAGCCGCTTCGCGAGGGTCTGGGCGAGGTAGGTCTTGCCGCATCCGGTCGGACCGATGAGAAGGATGTTGGACTTGGCGATCTCGACATCGTCGATGATGTCGGCCGAGCTGAGGGTGTTGCGAGCGCGAATGCGCTTGTAGTGGTTGTAGACCGCGACGGAGAGGGCGATCTTCGCGGCCTCCTGGCCGATGACGTACTCCTCGAGGAATGCGTAGATCTCCTTGGGCTTTGGAAGATCGAATTCGCTCGAGGTCTCTTCGCCCGCTTCGGCGAGACGCTCCTCGATGATCTCGTTGCACAGCTCGACGCACTCGTCGCAGATGTAGACGCCCGGCCCAGCAATCAGCTGCTGCACCTGCTTCTGGCTCTTGCCACAGAAGGAACACTTCAGCAGATCAGCGCTTTCCCCGATGCGGGCCACAGTCGCTACTCCCCTTTTTGTTGAGATCGGCTTTTGCTTGAGTCAGACCAGTCAAAACTATGTGGGTTCGAGCCTAACCCGCAGCAGGGACACTGACAGCCACGTTCCAGAATTGTGACTTCGGCGTGCCGTAACGTGATTCGCATGCGTTATGCGGCCCGACGACGACTAATTGCTCTCGCGATCGGCGGAATCGTGGTCACCACATCCGTTCTCGGTATCGCGTCGCCGGCCTTCGCGCACAACTTCCTGGTGTCGTCGACGCCGGCTGCGGGCCAGACGTTGACCAAACTTCCCTCGAAGTTCATCATCACGACCAACGAGGGCCTATTGGATCTCTCCGGTCATGGCGCGGGCTTCGCCTTCGATGTCGAGGATGCCCACCACCTCTTCTACGGCGACGGCTGTGTCACTGTTACGGGGCCGAGTATGAGCATCGCGCCGGTCATCGGCAAGGCCGGCAAGTACACGGTGATCTGGCAGATCATTTCCGCCGACGGCCACGTGGTGTCCAACCACTTCACGTTTACGTGGGCGCCGAGCGGGCCCTTCACTCCGGCCGCAGGGGCGAGTCATCCACAGGACTGCGGCGGCAAGTCGGGCGGCACAGCTCCCCCCGATCCCAACCTCGGAATCGACCCCAGCAAGCAGCCGACCGCCAACCTCGGCCTCGTGCTGGGCATCGGTGGCGGAGTGGTCGGGCTCGGGATCATCCTGACCCTGGTGCTGCTGCTTGCCGGCCGCAAGAAGAAGCCGACGCCCTAGCCCCAACAACACAGTCGCAACCGTTGTGGTGAACGCAAAATGGCCGCCCCGAAGGACGGCCATTCCGGTGAAAGCTACTTGACGAGCGCAGGCACCGACTTGCGCGGCGAGAGCACCTGGTCGATGAGGCCATACTCGAGGGCTTCTTCCGCGCTCAGGATCTTGTCGCGGTCGATGTCCTTGTTCACCTCTGCCGAGGTGCGGTTGGAGTGGAGCGAGAGAGTGTCCTCGAGCCAGGTGCGCATGCGCTGGATCTCGCGGGCCTGGATCTCGATGTCCGACGCCTGGCTCGCGCCCTCTGAGCCGGCAGCAGGCTGGTGGATGAGGATGCGCGCGTTCGGAAGCGCGAGCCGTTTGCCGGGTGCGCCGGCAGCAAGCAACACGGCCGCGGCAGAGGCCGCCTGACCGAGCGCGAAGGTCTGCACCTGCGGGCGGATGTACTGCATCGTGTCGTA
Source organism: Galbitalea sp. (assembly GCA_036271795.1). Lineage (GTDB taxonomy): Bacteria > Actinomycetota > Actinomycetes > Actinomycetales > Microbacteriaceae > Galbitalea. The sequence continues at coordinate 936 of DATAZY010000067.1, read as the reverse complement.
GATGGCCGTCATCGCGGTGAACGAGCCACCGGGCGAGTTGATGTACATCAGGATGTCGCGGTCCGGGTCCTGGCTCTCGAGCACAAGGAGCTGGGCCATGACGTCATCCGCGGACGCGTCGTCGATCTGAACGCCGAGGAAGATGATGCGGTCCTCGAAGAGCTTCGCGTACGGGTCCTGACGCTTGTAGCCGTAGGCCGTGCGCTCCTCGAACGTTGGCAGGATGTAGCGTGCCTCGGCGCTCGGACGCGCGAGCCCGGTGCCTGCCGAAGACGTGCCCAAATTGAAGTTGTCCATGTCTCTTCCTACTTAACCTTCGAGTCTGAATCGGTTCCGCCGCCGCCGACGACATCCTCGGCGAACTCGCGGAGATGGTCGACGAATCCGTAGTCCAGCGCTTCCTGTGCGGTGAACCAATTGTCGCGGTCGTTGTCGAGCAGGATCTGCTCGACGGTCTTGCCCGTCTGCTCGGCCGTGAGCTCTGCCATCCGCTGCTTCATGGCGAGGATGACGCCGGCCTGGGTCTGGATGTCCGCGGCAGTTCCGCCGAACCCGCCCGACGGCTGGTGCAGCAGCACGCGAGCGTTTGGCGTGATGTAGCGCTTGCCCTTGGTTCCGGACGAGAGCAGGAACTGCCCCATGGATGCCGCCAGGCCGATGCCCACCGTCACGATGTCGTTCGGCACGAACTTCATCGTGTCGTAGATGGCCATCCCCGCCGTGATCGAGCCGCCGGGTGAATTGACGTAAAGGAAGATGTCCCGCTTGGAATCTTCTGCCGCGAGCAGAAGGATCTTGGCGCAAATCTCGTTTGCATTTTCGTCTCGCACCTCAGAGCCGAGCCAGATGATGCGGTCGCTCAGAAGTTGGTCGAAAATACTGCTGACCAAAGCCGGTTGGGCCATTGTCGCGCTCCGTTTCAGTTATCGCTTGTGA
>DATAZY010000066.1:0-19409 GCA_036271795.1 Galbitalea sp. | reverse complement strand
GTGAGCCTCACGTTTGATGATGGCAACGCCGACACGGTGACCGCCGCGCCGATCATGCAGGCCGCCGGAATGCACGGCACGTACTACACAAACTCGGGAACGATCGGCCTTCCCGGCTACCAGACCCAGGCCAACCTCGCGTACCTCTACGCGAACGGCAACGAAATCGGCGGCCACACGGTCAACCACCCCGACCTTCCCACGCTGTCCACGGCGGAAGCCGAGCGTGAAATCTGCCTCGACCGCGACACGCTGCTGAGCTGGGGCTACCCGGTGCAGAGCTTCGCCTACCCGTTCGCAGACACCAATGCCACGATCGACGGCCTCGCCAAGACCTGCGGATATAACAGTGCACGCAACCTCGGTGACATTCAGTCCAGCTTCGGATGCGCCGGCTGCGAGTACGCCGAATCCATCCCACCGGCCAACGCCTATGAGCTCGCCGCTCTCGATGAGGCGGACGACACCTGGACCCTCGCCGACCTCGAGTCGACCGTCACAAACGCGCAGAGCAACGGCGGCGGTTGGGTCATCCTGACCTTCCACCACATCTGCGACGCCGACTGCGACCCGCTCGCCGTGACGCCGGAGCTGTTCCAGCAGTTCATCACCTGGCTCGCCACGCAGTCCGCGAACGGCACAACGGTGAAGACCGTTGGCCAGGTAATTGGCGGCAGCACCAAGCCAGCTGTCACAGTGCCGCCGCCCACCGCTACGGACACCATCAACAACCCGAGCCTTGAGACCATCGACCCATCGACCAGCTTGCCCACCTGCTGGCAGGAGGCCGGATACGGAACGAACACGGCCACCTGGGCGACGGTCTCCCCCGGCCACACCGGCAGCGTCGCGGCACAGCTCACAGTGACCGGGTACACCGACGGCGACGCGAAGGTCATGCCACAACTCGATCTCGGCACCTGTGCTCCGACGGCGACACCCGGCACTGCCTATCAATTGGGCACCTGGTATGAATCGACCGCAGATACCCAGTTCGAGGTCTATTTGCGCACGACATCCGGCGCCTGGGTGTACTGGGACTCGAGTCCCTATTTCGGACCGGAGTCCGGATGGACCGACGCCAGCTGGGCGACACCGGTCATCCCGGCCGGCTACGACGGCATCGATTTCGGCCTGAACCTGTTCTCCAACGGCACGATCACGACGGACGACTACTCCATCGCGCCAGCGGTGACGCCGCTCGTCACGACAGCCACCCTCAGTCCCGCCGCGCCTGACGGTTCGAACGGCTGGTACAAGACACAGCCGACGGTGACGCTGAGTGCCTCGAACACCGGATCACCGACGACCACGCAGTACTCGCTCGACGGCGGCACGACCTGGCTGACCTACACGGCGGCCGTGACCATCCCCACCAACAAGACCACGTTCGAGTACCGCTCTAGTACGGCGACGCAGACGGAGACCGCGAACACGATCAACTTCGCCGTCGACACCGACCTGCCAACGGTGATCGCGGCGTTCGATGGGAATCGCACGTACAGCGCGTTCGGCAGCGACCCGACCTCGGGACCGAACACCATCCAGTTCTCCAGCGACGGTGGCACGACGTGGAACGCCTACCCCGGGCCAACGGCGACCGACAACGGCTCGCTGACCCTGGAGTTTCGCGCGATCGACGTGGCGGGCAACATCTCGCCTGTCGTGACCATCAGCGAGGGCGCCGTCACGACGGCAACCGTCTCGCCCGCAACCTGGGACGGTCTGGTTGGTTGGTACAAGACGCACCCTGTGGTGACGCTCACCGCAGGCACGCCAGGACCCGGCCAGGTCACCCAGTACTCGTATGACGGCGGCGCGACCTGGAACACCTACTCGGTTCCGATCGTGGTTCCGGATGGAGTGTGGACGGTCTCGTACCGCACCCTGGGTGCGGGCTACACCGAGGCGACGCGGGCAGTTGGAGTCTTCTCCGTCGACACCACACCACCCGTCGTGACCCCGGTCTACGGCGCAACGACGTACTCCTACAGCGCGACCGCGACTGATCCGGCCCCCGGCTCGGGTGTTGTCAGCATCGAAGAGAGCATCAACGGCGGTGCGTGGATCCAGTACCCTGGCCCGACGACGGCCCCGGGGCCGCAGTCGCTACAGTTCCGCGCAACGGATTCCGCGGGCAACGTCTCGACGGTTGTTCCCCTCACCATCGGCAACCCGACGATTCCGACCACGACTGCGGCCGTGACACCATCGAGTCCTAACGGCAGCGCCGGCTGGTACACGGTGGATCCAACCGTGCTGCTCACCGCGAGCGCAATCGGCGGCGGAGCTGTGACGCAGTACTCGTTCGATGGGTCGACGTGGTTCACCTACACGGGAGCAATTACGATCCCGTCAGGCACGTCGACGCTCTCGTATCGCACTGTCATCGGTGCCACGACTGAGGCAACTCATACGCTGTCGTTCCGGGTGGATCTGGATGCACCCACGGTCATCCCGGCATTCAACTCGGTGACTCGTACCTGGAGCGCGACGGCCACGGATGCCACATCCACCGTTGGCGGCATCAAGGTCCGGATGCCCGGTGGCGCGTGGACAACGTACTCGACACCGGTTGCGATCGGTAACGCGTCGCTGTCGCTCGAGTTCCAGGCAACCGATGTCGCCGGCAACCTCTCCACTGTGGTCGCGCTGAAGGCCGGTGCGATCACCTCCGCGGCGGTTGTGCCTGCGGCTCCCGACGGAGCCTCAGGTTGGTACAAGACAGCTCCGGTTGTGACACTCTCGACCGGTGCCGCATCGCTTGGTTCGCCGAGCGCCGACCAGGTGACGCAGTACTCGTACAACGGCACCACCTGGGTCACCTACACCGGTCCGGTTACGGTTCCGCAGGGTTCGGCGACACTCAGCTACCGGACAATCGGCGCTGGTGTCACTGAGGCGACGCACACGCTGAGCTTCAAGACCGACACCACTGCACCGACGGTGACGCCATCCTTCATCACCTCGACGCGTACCTACAGCGTCACCGCGACCGACACCAACTCCGGTGTTGCGTCAACGCAGGTGAGCGTCAACGGTGGAGCGTGGGCGACATACACCGGTCCGACCTCGGTCGGCACTGGTTCCATCTCGCTGCAGTTCCGGGCAACGGATGTCGCCGGTAACACGAGTTCGCCGGTGTCTCTCGCGCCCGGCGCGAGCGTTACCGCGACGATCTCTCCGGTCGCTCCGAACGGAGCCAACGGCTGGTACATCACTGCACCGGCTGTGACACTCACCTCCGGAGCGCTCAAGTCCGGTGAGACGGTTCAGTACTCCTTCAATGGAACGACCTGGTCGAACTACTCGAGCCCGGTCAGCCTGCCAACCGGTACGGTCACGATTCGGTACCGTACCTCGACGGCGACTATCGCGGCTGGTTCATTGTCCGCACTGGTCGACCTCGCGAATCCGACAGTAAGCGCAACCTTCAATTCGACGACGCGAACGGTGACGGTGAAGTCGGCGGATGTCGGCTCCGGTGTCGCATCCACCGTCTGGCGGATTGGTGCGGGAGCCTGGACGGCGTACAACAGTCCGTTCAGCGTGAGTACTGCGGCCCAGACGTTGCAGTTCGAGTCGACGGATGTTGCCGGGCACGTTTCGGCGGTTTCGTCACTGTCGATCCCGAAGGGCGTGGTGATCCCAGCGTCGAAGGTGACGCTGTCGATCGACCCGGCCAAGGTCGCGTATCTCCAGGCGGGATCAGCCCACGTGACGGTGACGGCGGGCGGCAAGGCCGCGCTGGGTATGGTCACCGTCACGGTTGACGGCAAAGCCTACAAGACGGCGATGCTGATCGCGGGTCAGGCGACGGTTCAGCTGTCGAAGACGCTCGCAGTCGGCACGCACGCCATCGTGGCGAGCTACGCGGGCGGCACCGGTGCGCTTGCCGGCACCTCGGCCACCGAGACCCTGACTGTGAGCAAGGCGAAAACAACCATCACGCTGAGCAAGGTCACCAGCAGCACGACTCTTGCTGCGAAGGTCACCGGCGCCCACGCGAAGAAGCCCTCGGTACGCACAGTGCAGGTGAAGGTGCACATCGTCGGCAGCAAGGTGGTGGCGAAGGGCAAGATCGTGATCACCGTGAACGGCAAGAAGGTGAGGACGTTGTCTCTCACGGCGGCACGCTCCGGCAAAATCGTGCTGACGCTGCCCAAGCTCGACAAGTCAGTGAAGAAGATGACGGTGAAGGCCAAGTTCATCGGATCGAAGACCCTGAAGGCCTCCACCAGCAAGAAGTTGGTCATCCACCTGAAAAAGTAGACGCGTTGCAACGAGGATGTCGCGCCGCCCGATCGGTCCGGAGGCGCGACATCCTCGTTGTTGTGTGAGGAGCGCCGCGTATCCAAACCGTCATGCCCAGGTTTTGCAACCCCTTACATTGGCCCCGTGTGCGGCGTTGTCTAAAAGGAACGAAAGGACACGAAATGTCGAACAACCCCATCCTGCCGATCGTTCCAGCCGGCGCTATCCCCGTTGTCGGAAGCGACGCCGACGACGAACTTGACGGGGGCGAGACCGCAGACAGCCAGGCCACCGTCGAGAAGGATGTCCGCGAGGCCGATGCGGTCAACAAGAAGCTCGATGAGTAGCCCGGGGCACGGCTAAGGCAGAACCTTCTCCAATCGAATGACAATCGCCTTCGAGACCGGGGTGTTGCTGCCTTCCGCGACGCTGTCCAGCGGGACAAGTACATTCGCTTCCGGGAAGTACGCGGCCGCACATCCTTTCGCTGTCGGGTACGCGACAACCCGGTAGTTACGGAGTTCGCGGTCGGGCTCCTTCTTCCACTCGCTGAAGATGTCCACCCGGTCGCCGTCGCGGAGGCCCAGTTCGACCAGGTCGTCCGGGTTGATGAAGATCACGTCGCGGCCATTCTTGATCCCGCGGTAGCGGTCGTTGAGGCTGTAGGTCGTCGTGTTGAACTGGTCGTGCGAGCGCATGGTCTGCAGGATGAGCCGGCCAGCCGGCCGAACAACAGCCTCGAGCTCGTTGACGGTAATCATCGCCTTTCCCGACGCGGTCGGGAAGGTGCGGGAGTCGCGAGGGCCGTTCGGCAGCACGAAGCCGCCCTTCCTGCGCACCTGCTCGTTGAACGTCTCGAAGCCGGGTACGACCCGCGAAATCGATTCGCGGATGCGGTCGTAGTCCCGCTCAAATCCCGCCCAGTCGATCGGGCCGTCGTCACCGAATACGGCGCGCGCGAGTCGGGTGACAATCGCCACCTCAGAGAGCAGGTTGGGTGATACCGGCGGAACAGCCCCATGTGTCGCGTGGACAGCGCAAACGGTGTCTTCGACCGAAAGAAACTGCGGGCCCGTCTCCTGCATGTCGAACTCCGTTCGACCCATGGTCGGGAGGATGAGCGCCTCCGCGCCCACAACGGCGTGCGATCGGTTCAACTTCGTTGACACCTGAATGGTCATGTCCGTACCGTGCATCGCGGCTTCGGCCGCCCCGGTATCTGAGATCGCTGCGACCAGGTTGCCGCCGAGGGCGAACCAGACCTTGATCTCGTTGCGCTGCATCGCCTGAATCGACTTCACCGAATCGAAGCCGTGCTCGCGCGGCGGCTCGAAATGGAACTCCGCGGCGAGCGCATCCAGAAACTTGTCCGGCATCTTCTCCCAGATGCCCATGGTTCGATCGCCCTGCACATTGCTGTGGCCCCGGATCGGAGATGCCCCCGCGCCCGGTCGGCCGATGTTGCCGCGGAGCAGTAGAAGGTTGACGATCTCCTTGATCGTGTCGACGCCCTTCCGGTGCTGCGTAATGCCCATCGCCCAGGTGATGATCACCCGTTTGGCGGCGATGTAGCGATCCGCGAGTTCATCGATCTCGGCGGGACGCAGCCCCGTTGCCTCACCTACCTCCGCATCATCCAGGCTCGACAGATGCGCGCGGAATCCGTCGAGCCCCTGCGTGTACTGGTCAAGAAATTCGTGGTCGAGCACGGTGCCGGGGTTGCGATCCTCCGCCTCGAGCACCCGCTTCGAAACCGCCTGCAACAGCGCCATGTCACCGCCCAGTCGAATCTGCAGGAACTGGTCGGCCATCTCGGTGCCGCGACCGATGAGGCCGCGAACGGTCTGCGGGTTTTTGTAGCGCAGAAGGCCAGCCTCGGGCAGGGGATTGACGGCCACGATCTTGGCACCGTTACGCTTGGCATCCTCGAGCGCTGTCAGCATTCGCGGATGATTCGTGCCGGGATTCTGGCCCATCACGATGACGAGATCGGTCTCCTCAAAGTCGTCGTATGCGATCGTCGACTTACCGATTCCGACGGTCTCGCCCATTGCGGTTCCCGTGGACTCGTGGCACATGTTGGAGCAGTCCGGCAGGTTGTTGGTGCCGTAGGCCCGCGCGAAGAGCTGGTAGACAAACGCCGTCTCGTTGGCGGTGCGGCCACTGGTATAGAACGCGGCCTGATCGGGCGACTCGAGCCCGCGTAACTTCTCGGCGATGATCGTCAACGCATCGCTCCAACTCACCGGCACGTAGTTATCGCTGTCGGCGGCCTTGTACACGGGCTCCACAAGGCGGCCCTGCATCCCGAGCCAGTACTCCGACTTCGTCAGCAGGTCGGTGATGGAGTGCTCGGCCCAGAAGGTTGTTGGGACCGTAATCGGAGTTGCCTCCCAGGTGACCGCCCGTGCACCGTTTTCACAGAACTCGGCGATTTTGCGATTGTCCGGGTCGGGCCAGGCGCAACTCATGCAGTCGAAGCCGTCCTTCTGGTTCATCGCAAGAAGCGTCTTCGCAGCCCGCTCCACACCCATCTGCTCCACGGCGGGAACCACGGAGTGGAGAATTGCCGGGAGTCCGACGGCCCACTTCTCCGGCGGGTGAACGGTCAGCTGGTCGTAGCCCGGGTCGATGACGGGTGGCTTCTTCGCCATTAGTGGTTTCTTCACCGTCACGACGCGACCTCCTGCGGGAGCGACTGAGCGAGAGCGTGAGCGGGATCGGCATCCACTCGATCAGGTCTCGAATAGACGACCATCGAATGGCCGCGCAGAAAACCGACGAGGGTGATACCCGCTTCTGTGGCGAGTTCGGCGGCGAGCGACGACGGAGCCGACACTGCCGCGAGGAACGGGATGCCGGCCATGAGCGCCTTCTGCGTCAGCTCGAACGACGAGCGGCCCGAAACCATGAGCACGGTGCCACGCAACGGAAGCATCCCATTGGTGACGGCCCAGCCGACGACCTTGTCGACCGCGTTATGTCGGCCGACATCCTCCCGAAGAACCAGCAGCTCTCCGGTACGAGCGTCAAACAGCCCGGCAGCGTGGAGACCACCGGTCTTGTCGAAGACATCCTGTCCCTCGCGGAGCCGGTCGGGGAATGTGGCGAGCAGACTCGCGGGGATGACGAGGTCGTCGGCGTGAACATCCCAGTTGGAGTGAGTGCGAACCGAGTCAATGCTCGCCTTTCCGCACAGGCCGCAGGACGAGGTCGTGTAGAAGTTGCGCTCCAGGCTGGGGTCCGGTGCCGCGACACCGGACGCGAGAGTGACATCGAGGACGTTGTAGGTGTTGAGATGCTCGGCCGTTGCACCCGCACAGTAGCGCGTTGCGAGGATTTCGCCCGCCGCGGCCACGACTCCTTCGGACACCAGAAAGCCGGCGGCGAGGTCGAAATCGTGCCCGGGAGTTCGCATCGTGACCACCAGTGGGGTTCCGCCGACCCTGATCTCAAGCGGCTCTTCGGCCGCAAGAAAATCTTCGGTTGAGCGGGCGCCGGTCTCGAGTGAGATCCGGGTGACTCGTCGTCGAATCGCGATTCTTCCCATGATTCATCACAGCACACCACACCCGCGCTGCATAGGCTGTTGGCGTGATCATTGATGCGATTGTGCTGGCCGGCGGCCGTGCAACTCGGCTCGGCGGTGCATCCAAGGCTGGACTCTCGCTGGGCGGACAGAGCCTCCTCGCTCGCACTCTGGCCGCACTCGCGACGGCGCGTCGGATCGTGGTGGTTGGCGACTCGTCCGATATTGCCGAAGCCGTCCCCGGTACCGATGTCCTGATCACGCGCGAGTTTCCGGTCTTTTCGGGACCGGCAGCAGGCATAGCGGCTGGGGTCGACGCGCTGGGCGCGGCGGCGCTGGATGCCGGCCCATCCGACTTCACGGTGGTCGTCGCGTGCGACATGCCCGCGGTGGGCGACGCGATCGAAGCGCTGCTCGGTGCGGTGCAGGGCACAGATGGTGCGGTGGCCGTCTCATCCGATGGCCGACGCCAACCGCTCGCCGGCGTGTATTTAACTCGATTTCTCTCGGACTGCGTGGCAGGACACCGCGACTCGGGCGACCTCGAGAACCTTTCGGTGCGCGCGCTTCTGTCCGGACTCGATCCGATTGCGGTGCCGGTGCCGGATGGATCAACCGACGACGTCGACACCTGGGCCGATGCGACCAGGCTCGGGGTTCTGACCCCACAACCGCAGCACACACAACCGCAGCACACGAAGGAGTGACTATGGCCGACCTATCCCCCGCACCCGACCAGGAGGCGATTCTGAAAGCGTGGTGCGCGGCGCTCGTGGATCGACTGAGCCTCGACGGTGTCGCGGTGGATGTTGATGCGGTGCTCGGCCTCGCCGGCGAGATCGCGCATGCGGTCATCCGCCCCGCCGCTCCCCTGACCGCGTATGTCGTTGGTTACGCGGCCGGTCGCGCTGTCGAGAGCGGGGCTTCGACTGACGCGTCGGCATTTGCCGCCGCAGCCGGCCACGCTCGCGCGGCCGCCCGCGACTTTGCTCCTGGCAACACCGCGGTTGAGGATCCCGCCGTTGGGGACACCGCCATTGGGGACACCGCTGTTCACAACAACCACGCGGCTTCCTGATGCCGTGAGCGAAGCTATCCGCCCCAGCTGGACAGCCGCGCGACATCGCAGTTACGACGCAGCGGTTCCGGGGGCTTCAGAACTTGTCGCCCTCGGTGATGCCGCAGGACGACGTCTCGCGCGCGACCTTTTCGCGCTGTGCGATCTGCCGCACTATGTGTCGTCTGCAATGGATGGCTGGGCGGTGTGTGGCGCGGCGCCATGGCGGGTGGTCGATTCCGCGACGCTCGCGTCGGGCGAGTGCCGCCCCATCGTCACGGGTGCGATGCTGCCGCCGGGTGCCATCGCAGTGTTGCGCAGTGAGCACGCGTCCATTGCGCGGCACGGCGACGCCAAGTGGGTGACGACAACACCTTCCGCCCGACCGGACGAGCCTCGCGACGGCGAGCACGTGAGGCTGGCCGGAACGGAGGCGATGACTGGTGATGTGCTCATCACGGCGGGGACGGTCCTCAACCCCGCCCATATCGCGCTGGCGGCGTCCGCCGGGCACGACGAAGTGGCCGTGAGTGTGCGACCCAGGGTGCGACTTGTGCTCACCGGCGATGAGGTGGTTTCGGTGGGCATTCCGGCCAGCGGCCGGGTGCGCGACAGCTTTGGTCCGGTGCTGCCGTCGCTGATCGCCCAGCTTGGTGGGTTTGTCTCCGATGCGATCCATCTCGGCGATTCGCTGCCGGGCATGATCGATTCGCTTTCGACCGATCCGGCCGGTCACGAGGTCATCGTCACGACGGGAAGCACGGGGTCTTCGAGCGCGGATCACCTCCGAGACGCGCTGCACGCGCTCGGCGCGACCATGCTGATCGACGGCATTCGGATGCGACCGGGCGGTCCCAGCCTGCTGGCAAGACTCGCCGATGGTCGCTTCGTGGTTGGCCTGCCCGGCAATCCGCTCGCTGCGATTCTCGCCCTCCTGACAATCGGTGAACCGTTGCTCGCGGGCATGACGGGAGCGGCAGCGCCGTCCATTCATCGCGTTGCGGTTGGGGCCGAGCTGTCGGGGCGGGCATCCACGTCGCTGCTGATCCCTTATCGTCTCGAAGACGGCCTCGCGGTCGCAACCGGTTGGCTCGGCTCGACGATGATGCGGGGTCTGGCTGACTCCGTCGGGGTGCTGGTGTGCCCGCCGGAGGGAGTTGTCGCCGGCGCCGATACCGACGCGTTCCCGCTGCCGTGGGCTGCTCCGCTCTAGGGCGCATCGACTAATTCGATGGTCGAATTGCGATCGGTGGTCGACCTTTGGCCTTCGCTGGATGGATGCCGCAGGGGGTTCGAGCGTGGCGCCATCGCCGTTGCCGTTGCCGTCGCGGTGTCGGGTTACGCGGCGGTGGTGAGTAGTCGGTTGTGGCTGGCGGGTTTCCAGGCGGTGTTGTCGTGTGCGCCGTTTGCGATTGTGTTGCTGCTGGCGCGGATGCATGGCATGTGGTCGATCATCCTGATTTCGAAGGCTCCCTGGTGGAGGGCGTGGTGGTGCGCGGGGCACAACAGGACCCCGTTGTCGATATCGGTTGGTCCGCCGTGTGAGTAGAAGATCACATGGTGGGCGTGGGTGCTGGCTGCCCGTTTCTTACAGCCTGGGGCGATACATCGGTCGCCGTCGCGGACGATCATCGCCCTGCGTTGTGGCGGGGTGAAGTAGCGCTGTAACAGGCCGTGGTAGAGGGGTTCGCCTTTGCTTCCCATTACGACCAGCTGGAATCCGGTGTCGCAGGCTATTTCTTGTACCGCGGTGGCGGGGATGACCTCGTCGGCGCCTTCGAGGATGCCGTATCCGGTGCCGTCCTGCAGGTCTTTGAGTTGGATTACCGCGGTCACACTGCCGATGGTGCGCAGGTTGACTGGTCCTTCCCAGGTTGCACGGAGCCCGGCGGTGAGGACGCCTTCGAGGATGTCGTGCTGCTTCTGGTCGAGCGACCGCGGGTCGATGATGGTTTCCACCAGTTCACCGTTGTCGTCTTCACCAACGGTCACGGCGCGGGCGAGGTCGTCTTCGCTCAGGAACCGGGGACCGGCTTTGGGGTCCATCGAGTCGAGGAACACCGCATCCAACTCGGCAGCAAGGGTTGGTGCGGCGTTGATCGTGTACTTCTTGATCCCGTTGCGCTCCCGCCCGATGAAAACACCGCGCCGGGCCCGGATCTCTTCATACCGGGGTTCGATGCCGTCGGGGTCGAGGGCGTCGCGCCAGACCCGACCGATGTCGGCGACCAGGTCGGTGCTGTCGGTGGTGCCCAGCTTGACGAGGGCGAGTTCTGCGGCATCCATGTTCTCCGGGGTTGCCTCACACCCGCCGGCAGCCTGCTTCAGGCTGTAAAGAATGGTGGCGGCGGTGTCGATGCCGAGCAGTCCTGCGGTCATCGCTTCGGCCACAATGGGTCGCTCGGGTGGCAGTGCCTGACCGAGGATGCTCTGTCGTGGGCGGACCGCCAGCCCGATCCGGATCCGGCAGGAGGCCTCAGCTTTGGAAACCCGGGTGGTTTGTTCGATGAAATCTACGGGTTTCGCCTGCCCGCACCGCATCGAGAGGCCCTCAGCCCCCAGTTCGTATCGGGACCGGTCGGCAACATCCCCCGCGGTCAACACCTGGGACGCATCCAACAGCCGCCGAGCACCTTCTTCTGCGGCAAGCAAAGCGACCAAATCGGTATCGGAAAGGCTTCCCCGATCCGTGCGCGCGACAGTGCCCAACAGGTCGGAAACCTGCCGCAAAGTGTCGAGGATCGGGGTCATACCAACACTCTGACACACCGCACACACATTCGGAATATGCTGGTCAGAACTGGTTTATAACTTCTTTTCGGGTCGCCTGTGGAGGAGAAGACAACCTACCCACGACCAGCACCACGACCCACCCCACCAGCCTCGCGACGGGCGACAAAACGGGACCGCAAACCCGCACGGAATCCGTCAGGACGTCAACGCCAACTTGCCGGCGAGCGCGACGAAGGACGCTGCGAAGGCCCGCCGCATCCACGTCATCACCTTGGGTCGTCGGAGCACTTTAGTCCGAACTGCAGCCGCGAAGATGCCATAGATGACGAAGACCACGAGCGTCATGAGCATGAAAACGCCGCTGAGTCCCAGCATGAGCGGGATCGCGTTCGCATCGTGCAGGTTGACGAACTGCGGCAGAAACGCGAAGAAGAAGATCGTCAGCTTGGGGTTGAGGAGGTTGATCAGGATGCCGGACACGATGACCCGAAGCGCGGAACGGGGTGCTGCCGCTACATCCACTTCGAGCATCGTCTTGTCGCGGAATGTCTTGTAGGCCAGGTAAAGCAGGTAGGCGACCCCGGCGTACTTGATGCTCTGGAAGGCGATCGCACTCGCGTTGAGGATGGCGGCGAGTCCGGTAATGGCCGCGATCATCTGCGGGACGATGCCGAGCGTGCATCCGATCGCGGCGATGATGCTGGCACGCCATCCGCGAGACAGGCCAGCGGAGAGCGTGTAGAGCACGCCCGTTCCGGGCGTCACCACCACGACAAGAGTGGTGAGAAAAAAGGCAAAACTCACGGGCGTCTCCCCTGGTCAACTGGGCAAGAGCCTAATTGCATCGGGCGTGTCGCATGGACGTCAGCGACGCTCGAACGGCCGCCGTCGAAGGGATGTCCCTGGCCGGCGGGGTCGCCCCTTTTGGGGGTACCCCGGCACTCGATACGCGCTAGCCGAGAATGTACGGTCGAAAGGTAAGGCCGTTTTTGCCACCGATGCGTCTGGGGACCAGCGGTTCGTCGGCTTTGCAAAGTGCTTTGGGGGTAGTCACGATGACGATGGAATTGGGCCACGAATTCTCGCTCGCCTACTCGTTTCACTGGGAGCTCCCGATCAGCCCGACGGCGCAGGAAAGCATCGCCGCGTACGGAACCGACGAAGACCGAATCCGTCTCGCGGGTCACTTCTCCGTCACGCCTGACACGCTCGAGCTGCTGGCCGAAGTGCCCTCGCCAGAGGTGCGTCTCGCTGTGACGAACAACCCCGCAACGCCGTGGGAAGCCCTGGCGCGGATGACTCACGATCACGCCCGCGATGTCAAGGTTGCGGCGAATGCGGCAATCGCGCACCTGCCCGACTCGCAGCGCAACGCAGCGCGCGCGATGGTCGCATCGCCGATGCGGCGGCTGAGGTCGCGTTTCGGCGCTTAGCAGGCGATAGTCCGTATGCTGCCCACGTGGTGGAATTCGCACCCTGGGTCACGGGGGATCGTGCGGGACTTGAATCAGTCGGATTCCACGGATTCGTGCCGCTGATCGGGCTCGACCTAGCGGCAGTGCCAGGGCGACGGGGTGTGCATGCGATCGTCCGGCAGTCCATCTCGGTACCGATCACTCGGGAGGTCGCGCGATCTGGCAGCTCACGGACGCGGCGGAGCTTCTCGTTTGCTGGCTTGAGACACCCGATCACGTTGGTAAGAACGTGGAGAAGTCTTATCTTCGAGCATTTCGCGACGCTGACGGAGGACGGCCGGTCGCGAATTGGCGTCTCTGAGAAACGGGCTGCACCGTTGCGAATGCTAGCGCCGAAGAATCGCCTCGGTCACAAGGATGGTGACAACCCCAGCGACGATAACGGATGCTCCGATCACGTACAGGCGGTCCTCTAAACGTCGCAACCGTCGACCGTGCTGCGCGACCAGGTTCACATCGCGCGGGGCGACTCGGTCATCCCAGTAGCGAGAGGATTGGCGACGGGCTTTTGCACCCACAGTTTCCACGATGCGGTCGAGCCTGGCGTATGCGTCGGTTGTCGCCATCTCAAAGGGTCGGTGCGAGTAGATGTACATCCAGTCATCGATGATCTCGACATCGAATGGCGCGGCCTCATCGATCAGTAAAGCCATGAGGTCAGGGGTGAAGACGTAGAGCGCGTCACGCTCATAGTCGCGCGGCACGTAGAGGGTGAAATATCGGTCGAAATCGCCCTCAAGCGACAGAGTCTGGTGACTTGAGAACGAGACGGGAAATCTAGTCCCGGTGAGCCTGCGGCGGATCTTGGCCTCGAGAACCATATGGGGTAAGCGACGGTCGAGTTGCAGCCGAACGAATCCCCACTCTCGAACTCGGCCGATCTCTACCTCTCCGCTGTAGTGGTAGTTGCCCATCTGGACCGGGGTTGGCTTAGTGAAGCCGACGACATCTGTCGCGGCGCGGTCGCCACCGCGAAGGAAGATGGTTGCCGGATACCTAGGGGGAGAAATCTGAGCCGAATACGTCAGTCCGTTCGTTGCGGCAAACCTCGTGAGCCGATACCACCGTCCCCACGGGGATGTAACGAAAACCTCGTGGTGCAACGTATCCCAACACCACTTCAGAGCGAAGAGCAAGAGCACGGCGATGAGCGCCAGGATGACTCCGATGCCCTCGCTAACGAAGAAAAGACCATAGATGAGACCGTATTCAGTTCCGAGTATGCAG
This sequence comes from Galbitalea sp., assembly GCA_036271795.1. Classification (GTDB taxonomy): domain Bacteria; phylum Actinomycetota; class Actinomycetes; order Actinomycetales; family Microbacteriaceae; genus Galbitalea. The sequence continues at coordinate 5,134 of DATAZY010000066.1, read as the reverse complement.
ATCGTGAGAAGAATCACGCCGACTCCGAGCGCCTCTCGGTTGTTTTCCGTGAGGGCCGCAGTGGTGCGCAGCCCAAGATTGCCCGGGCTCTTCCGAAACGCTTTGACTTCCGCTCGGGTTACGGGGCCGACGAGCGGCTCGAAGTTCAATGCCGTGATGGGCGCCGACGTCGGCTTTCGCGGCTCCCCCATACGGCGATCATTCCATGGCGTGCGGTCGACGCATTACTTCTGGCGGGCTTTCGCGCACGAGCGTCTCCAAGCCGGTGCCCGGCGTCGAATACAGCTAGCCCCGCTGATCGGCCTGCACCGTTCAGTTGTCTGAGCGATAGCGAGTGGCGCCTCGGCGATGCGTCCTGCAACATGCGTACTTACGTTCCTGCGCCGCTGACGAGCCGCCGTCTTGGTCTTCGCTGGTGGCCGGCAGGAATGCAATACACTGCGCGCATGTCAAAACCATCGACGCACGACTCATCTGATGCGGTGAATATTCTGGAGATGACACTCGTTGACGGTTCCAGACCACTTGCTCTCCTGATCGGAGCTGGCGGTGGTTGCTCGATTATGACGAAAATCGGGCCGCTAATTCCTGCTATCGCTGGCCTGACCGTTGATGTGCAGTCGGCGATCAAGGCGAAGACCACACTCAAGATACTTGACGACTCGCTCAAGGAGGACGGCAACTCAAAACCAACAGTGGAGGACTGGCTGACTCGTGCGCGGACGCTGATAACCGTCGTTGGAAAGGATACCGTTCGTGGACTAACTAAGGCCGAGCTTGAGACCCTTGAGTCAGAGATCGTTGTGGCCATTGCTAAGAGAGTTGCGGTAACACTCCCGGCTGGCGATTCAGGATACGAGTCAGTCGCTCGATGGGCGTCCGAGTTCGATCGTTCGCACCCTCTCGAGCTGTTCACCCTCAGCTACGACATGCTTATGGAACAAGCACTCGAGTCAAACCACGTGTCCTACTTTGACGGGTTTGTCGGCTCTTACGAACCATTTCTCGATTTGCGAGCGATGGAAGAGGACAATCTTCCGAATCGGTGGGCTCGATTCTGGAAAATGCACGGATCGATCAGTTGGAAGTCACGCGACGGAATGACCTATCGGACCGCAGAGTGGAAGAACGGGAAATTCGATAGGACCCTGATTCACCCTTCACATTTGAAGTACGACCAAAGCCGTCGCATGCCCTATCTATCGATGCAGGATCGGCTGCGTACGTTCATGCGCCGACCTGGCGCGGCACTAATCACGATCGGCTACTCGTTCGGCGATCAGCACATCAACGAGCTCATCGAAGAAGGACTACGAGTCAACCCGGGTGCCGTGGCATTCGGGCTCCTTTTCGATGATCTCGCCGACTTCGACGACGCAGTTGAGCTTGCCACTCGGGAATCGGGTCTGCGGCTCTACGCAAAAGATGCCGCCGTAATCGGTAGGGTCAGCCTTCCCTGGGCGATGCTTCCTTCCGGCGAGTTGGTGCCGAGGTTCGGGGACTTCAACACATTCGGTGGCGTGCTCGACCGAATCACCGTCAAGAGCTGAGATGCGCGAGCCATCTGCAATCGGCACGGTTCAGGATGTTGACGGCTCAACAGTCTCAGTCGCAATTGACGGTGACGTCCCGAACGGTCTCATTTTCGTAGCCGGCGAACCTTACCGCGTCGGGCAGGTCGGCAGCTTTGCACGAATTTCCATTGGACTCACGGATCTCGTTGGCGTGGTCACGCGGGTTGGCGCTGGAGCCGCGCCAACCATTGCTGACGGAGAAGCGATTGAGGCGCGCTGGCTGAGCCTTGAATTGGTTGGCGAGTCGTCCCGCGGCCGATCGTTTGTGCGAGGGGTATCGCAGCTTCCGAGCGTAGGTGATCAGGTTCATGTCGTCACCGGGTCCGACCTCGCATCGATCTACGGTTCGCACGGACGCGGGTTTGTTCCGATAGGTCACGTTGCAGCAGCAGAAGCGATTGAGGCGAGACTTGACCTCGATCGCTTGGTAACGCGGCATTCGGCTGTTGTCGGCTCGACCGGCTCAGGAAAATCGACGACGGTGTCGTCGATTGTCCAATCGATATCTGATCCTTCTAGATTCCCCTCCGCCCGCATTGTGCTTTTTGACATGCACGGCGAATATGCCCGCGCGCTTGGCGCCTCTGCCAATGTCTTCACGATTGACGCGACCCGGGTGTCCGGAGCACATGAACTTAGCGTGCCATTTTGGGCACTTACTTTCGACGAGTTAGTCCCGCTGCTCTTCGGCAGTATCGCAGACGATGCGGGCCGCGCGTACGTACGCGACCTGACTACTGAATTGAAACGCGCAAGCTTCAAGCGAAAGAGTGTTGCGGGCCTCAACAAGGCAGAAATCAACGCTGATAGTCCTGTCCCGTTCAGCGTTCGTACCCTCTGGTTTGAGTTGCATGTTCTGCTCAACGCAACTCACACTGCCGCTGGCGGCCAATCGCAAGCAACATGGGCGCTTCTTGAGGACGCCGCTGGGAACCCAATCGAGCCGGGAGATTCCGAACGGGTAGTCGCCCCGATTTTTCAGACTCAAACCCAATCGGCCGGTGCAGCAAAGGTCTATCTGAGTACCTCGCCACTCAACATTCGACGTGCGGTCGACGTACTCGGTTCCCGCCTACGGGACCGCAGATTCGATTTCGCGCTGTCCCCATCAGTCTGGTCCCCCAGCAAGAAGGGCAAAACCGCGCAGGATCTCGACACCCTCCTTGAAGCCTGGCTAGGCCTCGATCGTTCGGTAACGATCGTCGATTTGTCAGGGGTTCCACCCGCTGTGGCAACCGACATCGTCGGATCGATGACTCGTGTTATCTACGATGCGATGTTTTGGGCCCGCAATTTCTCCGAAGGTAGTCGAGAGCGTCCCGTTCTTTTCATCTTCGAAGAGGCGCACGCCTATCTGGGAGAAACCAGGTCCGCCGCTGCGAAATCGGCAGTGCAGAGGATCGTGCGAGAGGGCCGAAAGTACGGAATGGGTGCCATGATCGTAAGCCAGCGCCCGTCAGAAATTGATCCCACGATCCTGAGCCAATGTGGAACGCTCATCGCGATGAGGCTGACCAACACCGCGGACAGGGCACATGTGAGCGCTGCCGCGGCCGACAACTTGAAGGGCATCCTTTCGATGTTGCCAATTCTTCGGACCGGAGAAGCAATTATCCTTGGCGAAAGCGTGCCGCTCCCCATGCGCGCGCTCATCACATTACCCCAGTCACTTCCGGACAGTCGCGATCCTGCAGTGGTGAGCGGAGCCATGCCCGGTGGTTGGGACCGTAAGAGAGAACCATCTGACTACTCGCTCGTAGTCCAAGCCTGGAGGGCGCAGAATCAAAATTCACCCTCAATCCTGAAAGGGAAGGATTAGTTGTGGAGAGAACGCCTGTCGAATCGTCAAATATTCAATCGGTTGGCTATTCAGAAGAGACGCAAACCCTCGAAGTCGAGTTCAAGGGCGGCAACGTGTATCAATACTTCGACGTGCCTACGTCGGTGCATTTAAGCCTTATGCAGGCGGACAGCCTGGGCGTCTTTTTTTCCTCCGCGATTCGTGGCGTGTACAGGTTTGCACGCGTTTAGCTGAGGTCTACGGGGGTTCCCGACTGCACAACGATTTCGAGTCTCGTTGGGCACCTCGATGGCCCGACCCGTCAATAGGAACGCAAGCGCCTTACTCCCCGGCCCGCTCCAGCACCAGCTCGCGCACGCGAGCAGCATCTGCGGTGCCCTTCATCGCCTTCATAACCGCTCCGATGACGGCACCGGCAGCCTGCACCTTCCCCTCGCGGATCTTCTCGAGAACATCCGGCTGGTCAGCCAAGGCAGAATCGATCGCGGCGAGGAGAGCCGTGTCGTCCGAGACGACCTTCAGGCCGCGGGCCTCGACCACGTGGATGGGTGAACCCTCGCCGTCGATCGTTCCGAGGAGCACCTGGCGGGCGAGCCGATCGGTTAGCTCGCCGGACTCTACGAGAGCGATCAGCTCCGAGACATCCTGAGCGCTGACGAGCGACGAGGCATCCACGCCGCGCTCGTTGGCGAGGCGGGCGATCTCGCCGGTCCACCACTTGCGAGCGGACTGAGCCATCGCACCCTCTGCAACCGTCTGCTCGATCTCGACGACGAGACCGGAGTTGACGACATCCTGGAATTCGAGATCGGTGAAACTCCACGCCTCCTGCAGGCGCTTGCGGCGGATGGAAGGCTTCTCGGGCAGCGCCTCTCGCAGCTGCTCGATCAACTCCAAAGATGGCTCAACCGGCAGCAGGTCGGGCTCGGGGAAGTAACGGTAGTCATCCGCATCGCTCTTCGGCCGCCCCGCGGAGGTGACGCCGGTGTCCTCGTGCCAGTGGCGGGTCTCCTGGATGATCGTGCCGCCGCCGGCAAGGATGGCCGCCTGCCGCTGGATCTCGTAACGGATGGCCCGCTCGACGCTGCGCAGCGAGTTCACGTTCTTCGTCTCCGTGCGAGTCCCGAGCTTGCCGGAGCCGCGCGGTGACAGCGAGATGTTCGCGTCGCAGCGCAGGTTGCCGCGCTCCATCCGCGCCTCCGAGATCCCGAGCGACAGGACGATGTCGCGGATGGTCGAGACATAGGCCTTCGCGAGCTCCGGGGCATCCTTCTCGGCGCCCGTGATCATCTTCGTGACGATCTCGACCAGGGGAACCCCGGCACGGTTGTAGTCGACCAGCGAATACTCTGCGCCCTGGATGCGACCGGTCGCGCCCCCGACGTGGGTCAGCTTGCCGGCGTCCTCTTCCATGTGGGCGCGCTCGATCTCCACAGTAAAGGTGCGACCATCGGCGAGCTCGACATCCACCGCGCCGTCATAGGCGATCGGTTCGTCGAACTGGCTAATCTGATAGTTCTTGGCGAGGTCCGGGTAGAAGTAGTTCTTGCGGGCGAACCGCGACGGCGAAGCGATCGAGCAGCCGAGCGCGAGGCCGAGGCTGATCGAGTACTTGACTGCCTGCTCGTTGACGACCGGCAGGGAGCCCGGCAAGCCGAGGTCGACCGGCGTGATCTGCGTGTTCGGCTCGGCAGCGACGGCACCGAAGGCGGCCGGGTTCGGGGCATCCGAGAACATCTTCGTCTTCGTCCCGAGTTCG
>DATAZY010000065.1:0-19025 GCA_036271795.1 Galbitalea sp. | reverse complement strand
GGTTCTTCGTCGCGCCACCCTCCTCGTCGAGGATGGCCAGCACGTCGAGCTCGGCCAGCAGTTCCACATCGGAAACCTGGACCCGAAGGAAGTTCTTCGCGTCAAGGGCGTCCGTGCCGTGCAACTGCACCTGGTCGACGGTGTGCAGGGCGTGTACCGGTCGCAGGGTGTTCCAATCCACGACAAGCACATCGAGGTCATCGTTCGCCAGATGCTGCGGAAGGTGACCGTCGTCGAGCACGGCGACACCGACCTGCTGCCCGGCGAGCTGGTCGACCGGCTCAAGTACAACGAGCTCAACCGCGCCGCCCTAACCGAGGGCAAGCAGACGGCATCCGCTCGCCAGGAGGTCATGGGTATCACCAAGGCGTCCCTCGCGACGGAGTCCTGGCTTTCGGCCGCATCCTTCCAGGAGACCACGCGTGTTCTCACCCAGGCCGCCATGGAGGGCAAGTCCGATCCGCTGATGGGCCTGAAGGAGAATGTGATCATCGGAAAGCTGATCCCGGCCGGGACCGGTCTTCCGAAGTACCGTGACGTGTCGGTCGAGGCCACCGAGGAGGCCAAGACGGAGCGCTACCCGAACCGCATCTTCACAGATGATTCGGTGTTCAACGAGTCCGATCTGAGCTTCGTCGACTTCGACAGCTTCAGCTCGGATGACTACACGCCGGGTACGTATCAGTAGATCTAGTTCAATAACGGAGGGCCTCCACTACATGTGGGGGCCTTTCGTTTATTCCTTGCCCGCCTACCCCCAGTTAGCGGGTATGGCGGTAGTGACACGCCGCGGTTAGGTTTGCATTCTGGTGTGTACCCGAATACACATTGGCATCCAAATGGGGGGGTGAATGGTATGGCGTCGTTAACTGAGATTCTGATTCTCAGGGGTATAGTTCCGATCGAAAAGCTGGACATGATTTCCGGCGAGCGCGACCAGGACGATAACGCCATCCTCCAGCTGCTTGATCAGGGTGTCGTCACCCAGTCGCAGCTCGCATCCGCACGCGCCGCCCAGGCCGGCCTCCCTTACGTCGAACTTCTCGAATACCCCGTCGATCGCGCTGCAGTGGCCATGGTGCCCGCGGCGATGTGCCGCAGGCACGAGGTCCTTCCGATCGGCATAGCTGGCGATTACCTCATGGTCGCCATGGTCGATCCGGGCGATGTGTTCGCCCTCGATGACGTTCGCGCAGCATCTCGCATGCAGGCGCGGGCCGTCGTCGCGGAACGCAGCGACCTTCGCGCCGCGATCGACCGCTATCTTCGCGCTGACAACGAAATCAGCGACCTTACGACCGCGCTAGAAGAGGAGAGCGGGTCGAAGGATGTCGTCCTCGCCGGCTCGGAGGAGGCGCACGAGGATGACGCACCCATCGTGCGATTCGTCAACCTGCTCATCAGCCAGGGCATCCAGGACAAGGCATCCGACATCCATATCGAACCGGGCGAGCACGACATGGGCGTCCGGTACCGCATCGACGGTGTTCTGCACGAGATGCAGGCGGCACCCAAGGCGATTCAGAACGGCGTCATTTCGCGGCTGAAGATCATGGCCGACATCGACATTTCCGAGCGACGCAAGCCTCAGGACGGCCGCATGTCGGTTAGCCACGGTGGTCGCAAGATCGACCTCCGTGTCGCAACACTTCCGACCGTGTACGGCGAAAAAGTCGTCATGCGAATCCTCGACAACAACGCGTCAACGATGGACCTGAGCAACCTCAACCTGCTCGAACGCAATGCGAAGACCTTCGAGGCCTCGTACCGCAAGCCGTACGGCATGATCCTGGTCACGGGACCAACCGGTTCGGGAAAGTCGACGACGCTCTACACGACCCTTCACGCCGTCGCCCGTCCAGAGATCAATGTCATCACGGTTGAGGACCCGGTCGAGTACCGGATGAAAGGCATCAACCAGGTTCAGGTGAATCCGAAGGCCGGACTGACCTTCGCGAGCGCGCTTCGGTCGATCCTTCGTTCAGACCCCGACGTGGTTCTGCTCGGTGAGATCCGCGACCACGAGACGGCGCAGATCGCCATCGAAGCATCGCTCACCGGCCACCTCGTACTGTCGACACTTCACACCAACGACGCGCCAAGCGCGATCACGCGACTAACGGAGATGGACATCGAGCCGTTCCTTGTCGGATCGGCGCTCGACTGTGTTGTCGCCCAGCGTCTTGCCCGCCGCCTGTGCGATCGGTGCAAGACCCCATACAACCACGACCCGGGTTCGCTCGACGCCCTGAAGATCGGTTACGACGCTTCGCAGCCCGTGCCGACGCTGTTCCAGCCCGTTGGCTGCTCGGGCTGCTCGAACACCGGCTATCACGGACGCATCGCGTTGCACGAAGTCATGTCGGTGTCAGAAGAGATCGAACGCCTTGCAGTTGCGCGTGCATCCAGCGCAGAGATAAGCCGTGTTGCCCGCGAGCAGGGGATGCTCACGCTTCGCGAGGATGGCTGGGCGAAGGCCCAACTCGGAATGACGTCAGTCGAAGAGATTCTTCGAGTGGTGGCTTGAGTTTCCTGGGGAGGGACAGCACATGAGCAAGCCAGTTTACGAGATCCCGGTCAACGGGGATGAGGCGGGCGCACCGCCGAACTTCCCGCCGCCGATGCGAACCTCGCGTACGCGCAACCTCGCCACGGCGCCGCCGCCTTCGTCGGGGCACGCGCCGACCTATCCGACGGAACCCGCGGCTCCGTTCTCGAGCCCGCCGCCGACCATCGCTCCGCAAGGCGGATGGCCCGCCCCGAACTCCTCTGAGCCGCCGCTGCCGCCGACACCGGGTCTGGTTCTGCCGCCGGATTCCCGGCAGGTGTTCACGGCACCGCTGCCTGACGACACGGCAACCAACTTCCCGGCGCCGTCCGGGCCTCGAGTGCGTCCGGTTGAAATCGAACCGTTCGGGCCAGCCGCCGTGGCCGACGAAACCTCGTTCCCGCCTCCTGGTTCGGAAGCCGGCTTCGCGCCGCCAACGCCCGAGAGTTTGACCTTTGCCGAGAGGATGTTTGCCGAAGACATCTCACCGACGCTTGCATCAGCAGATCCCGATCTGATCGCAGCACTCTCCGAAGTCCTCTTTCTTGGCGCATCCGACCTGCACGTGGCTGTCAACACTCCTCCGCTGTTCCGGGTCGATGGCGGACTCGCTCCTCGATCGATCACGGAGCCATGGGGCAAGGAGAAGGTGGATACCGCGCTGCGCAGCATCCTCACCGAGTCACAAGTCGCCCAGTTCGAGTCAGAGCTTGAGCTCGATATCGCGTACACGATCTCGGCGAATGCCCGATTCCGCGTGAACATGTATCAGCAACGGGGTGCTGTCGGTGCCGCATTCCGTCTCATTCCGACGGAAATCAAATCGCTCGCCGACCTCGGCGTTCCCGAGACGGTTGCCCGATTCGCAACTCTGCCGCGTGGCCTCGTGCTCGTGACCGGTCCAACGGGGTCCGGTAAGTCGACGACGCTCGCCGCTCTCATCGACCTGGTTAACAAGACGCGCGCCGACCACATCATGACGGTCGAGGACCCCATCGAGTTCTTGCACGGCAACCAGAAGTCGCTCGTCAACCAGCGCGAGGTTGGCAACGACACGCACAGTTTCGAGGCGGCGCTCAAGCATGTTCTCCGCCAGGACCCCGACGTGATCCTCATCGGTGAGCTCCGGGACCTCGAGACAATCTCGGTTGCCCTGACTGCCGCGGAAACCGGCCACCTGGTGTTTGCAACACTGCACACGCAGGATGCACCGCAGACCATCGACCGCATCATCGACGTCTTCCCGCCGCACCAGCAGGGACAGGTGCGCTCGCAGCTTGCGGCCACCCTGCAGGGCGTCGTTTGCCAGACGCTGGTAAAAAGGGCGAGCGGCAGGGGTCGTATCGTCGCAACCGAGGTGCTGGTCGCGACATCGGCCGTCGCGAACCTCATTCGTGAGGGCAAGACCTACCAGATCGCTTCCGCCATGCAGGCCGGCGGTGAGCTGGGCATGCACACGATGGACCGGCACCTTGCCGATCTGGTGAATGCGGGCCAGATCACACAGCGTGCGGCAATCGACAAGGCACAGGATCTCGAGAGCCTTAAGCAACTTATCCACCGAGTCGACAGCCCCGGCGCGACCATGAGCTCCTCCGCTGTCAACTACGACGACGCATATTCAACGGGATCGGTGAACTGATGGCAACTCTTGCATACGCATACAAGGGGCGCGACGACTCTGGGAAGATCGTCAAGGGCAAAATCGAAGGCTCGAGCGAGTCGGCTGTCGCCACTCGCATGCGCACTATGGGCCTTTCGCCTGTTGAGATTGTCGAATCTGCGGAGGGCACGGGGCTCAGTAAAGAGATCAGAATTCCCGGGCTGAGCAAAGGCGTCGGACTCAAGGATCTCGCGATCATGAGCCGTCAGATGGCCACGATGATCGGAGCCGGGCTTTCCCTATTGCGCACACTAAGCATCCTCAGCCAACAGACCGAGAGCAAGGCCCTGACGAAGGTGCTGGTCTCGGTGACGAAGGCGGTCGAATCCGGTTCGTCACTCTCCGACGCGATGTACAAGCATCCGGTCGACTTCCCGCCCATCATGATCAACCTGGTACGTGCGGGCGAGACAGGCGGATTCCTCGAGAGCTCTCTTGAAACCATTGCAACGAACTTCGAGAAGGAGGTCAAGCTACGCGGTAGCGTCAAGTCGGCGCTGACCTACCCCGTCATCGTTTTGATCATGGCAGTGGTCGCAGTCGCGGCGATGCTCATCTTTATCGTCCCGACGTTTAAGCAGATGTTTGACAGCCTCGGCGGTACTCTGCCCCTTCCCACCCAGATGCTGGTCTGGATGTCGAGCGTCATGGTCTGGCTCGCACCTCTGCTGGTCGTCGTTGCCATCGTCTTCTCGATCTGGTGGCGCGCCAACAAGAACACCGAGAAAGTTCGACAAACCGTCGATCCGTTCAAGCTCCGGCTTCCAGTCTTCGGTGGGCTTCTGAAGAAGATCGCGGTCGCGCGCTTCTGCCGCAACTTCGCGAGCATGATCGGCGCGGGTGTTCCCATTCTGCAGGCTCTTCACATCGTGGGTGAGACGTCGGGCAACTGGGTAATCGAAAAGGCCCTGCATGCCGTAGCCGACTCTGTGCGACAGGGCAGGTCCATTGCGGAGCCGCTCGCCGCCTCTCCGGTGTTCCCTGCAATGGTGACCCAGATGATCGCCGTTGGCGAGGACTCCGGATCACTGCAGCAGATGCTCAACAAGATCGGTGACTTCTACGACGCAGAAGTCGAGGCCGCCACAGAGCAACTCACGGCCATGATAGAGCCGCTCATGGTTGCCGTACTTGGAGTCGTCGTGGGTGGCATGATCGTGGCCCTCTACTTGCCGATTTTCCAGATCACGACCGTGGTTCAGAACCAAGGCAGCTGACCCCCTTTCTGGGGTAGCGGAAATCCCCGTTGTGCCCCGTTTGCGGGATTACGCAACCACAGGGACTCGGCGACTATCAGTGTTGGGGGTCAAAGCTTTCTTTGGGGGCCCTGTCCATATTCATCAAACAGACAGGAACAGAACATGTTTTCACGCTTCAACAAGGCGATGAACGATCGCCGTGCCGGCCTCAAGCGCGAAGAGGGCTTCACCCTCATCGAGCTCCTGGTCGTCGTCATCATCATCGGAATCCTCGCCGCGATCGCAATCCCGATCTACATCGGTGTTCAGAACAACGCAAAAGACTCCGCAGTCAAGTCGGACGTCTCCAACGCGAAGACTGCGGTCGTCGCCCACGAGACCTCAAACAACGGCCAGATGCCAACCGGCGGTCTTGCGGGGCTCGACTCCACTGACGGCTACACGGCACCGACGACCGCGGATGCCAACTACTCCGCAACGGCTGACTACCCGACGCTCTCGACGGCGACCACCGGTGGCGGTTTCTGCATCCAGGCGACAAGCGTCACGGGCAAGAGCTTCGCGGCGAGCGACACCACAGGCGTCGCTGAAGGTACTTGTGTTGCAGGGGTGTTCACTCCTTCTAGCTAGTTCCACATAGCGCTGAGAGGGTGGAGCGTCGTCACATTGGCGCTTCATCCTCTCGGCCTTTCGGGGGATCAGCCCTCGTTGCACTTTCAGGCCGTTGATGGCCATCACGAGACTTGGGGAGGTGAATCGTGAATACATTCCGCGCCACTCTTGCCCGTCACCAGCGTGACGATGAAGGCATCAGCCTGATCGAAGTGATGGTCGCCATGATCATCTTTTCGATCGTTGCTCTGGGTGTCATTGCCACCCTTCTCCAAACCGCGAACTTTGCAATCGATTCGCGAGCTAGGGAAACTGCCACAAATCTCGCCGCGCAGGCCATCGACAGCGCCCGCTCAACCACTAACGTCTTCAATCTCTTCAACTCAACGACGTCGACCACAAGCGGTGGACACACGTACACCGTAAAGACCGTCGCCCAGTGGTATTCCGACGCGACCCAGGTAGCGCCCTGTGGTGGTGGCGGTGGTGCGCTGCTGTACAAGCAGGTGAACGTTACGGTGACTTGGCCGGGAATGGTTCACCCCAACGCTCCCGTTCGCGCGGACACTCTCATTGCGCCCTCGACCAGAGTCAGCGACCCGGCGGATGCCACGATGCTCGTCTCGGTCGAAGACCAGGGATCCAACGGCGTGTCGGGTGTCACCGTCACCACGAGCCCGGCACTCAGCCCGCCGGCCAAAGCAACGGATGTCGACGGCTGCAGCTACCTCCTTAAGGTGCCTGTGGGCAGCTACACCGTAACGGTGAGTAAGGCGGGCTACGTTGGCACGCTGCAGCAAACCTCGCAGAGCGTGGTCCAGCAGGTGACGGCGGGAACCTCGGTCAGCATCCCGTTCACTATGGACGCTGGCGTAGCGCTAACGCTCAATTACGCCAGCAACAGCCCGGGAGCCGCGCTTCCTTCACCCATGTACGTCAGTCTTCTGCATGCGACGGATCCCGCCATCGACGCATCGACCCTGGTGCCGCTCACGGTTTACCCATTCCCCGACGGTTACAGCTTCGTGGCGGGACACTTCATCCCGAAGAATTCCGGGACGAACGGCTGCCTCTCACCTAATCCGACCCTCTGGCCGACGACCACGGTGAGCGGAATTACATATGCGGCGCCATCGAGTCTGCCTGTGGTGCCTTCGGTGGCAGGAACGGTGCAACTCCCCATGGGAATTGTGCAGGTCAAGGGCACCGCGAACAGCCAGCCGGTGAGCGCCGTCCTGCAGGCGACCGGGCCGAGCGGAACAGCTGATCCAGGATGCTCTTCGGTTACCGCGACCTACAACTTCGGCAAGATACTGAGCAGCGGAAAGATCACGACGCTGGCACTGCCCTACGGTTCATACAAGCTGTTCTATTCGACCACCGGTACCGGCACGCAGGTCACTTCGACGAACCTGACCGTTACGGCGCCGTCGACGATCGTCTCCAACGTCGTGACACTCGACCCCCGGACAGCCCAGTGATTATCTCACTGAGGCGACGGATGGCAGTCGCCGGAAACGACGCCGGGATGTCCCTGGTCGAGCTCCTGGTCTCCATCATTGTCTTCGGAATTCTGGGCTCGATGGTGCTGAGCCTCTGGGTCGCGGCGAACAAATCGGTGGTCTCGACCTCGGGAAACGATCTGAACACGCAATCCGCCGGGAACCTTGTCAGCGAGGTTTCTCGAGTGATTAGAGGCGGAACGACGAATCCGACAACAGGCGGGGTACAAGCGGCTGCTTTCATCACCGCGACCGCGACGAGTATCACGATGTACTCCTACGTCGACTCGAACGTCATCACAACGACGCCGTTCCTTGTAACGTTCAGCATCAACGCCACGACCGGCCAGCTGCTGGAGAAACGGTGGCCGGCGATTGTGGGGAGCACGGGGCTGTTCACTTTCGATCAGACGAAGACACCCACGCTCACTCGCACGCTGCCGGGCAGAATCACGGGCAATCTCTTCAGCTACGCCAACTCGTCCGGCGCCCTGGCGATCCCGAGTGGTGGATTCAGCGGCGCCCAGCTCGGGCAAATCAATTCAGTGACCGTGACTGTGACGTTGCAGGCCTCAAACAACTCCACCATTCAAGCCGCCACGCTGCAGAACACGGTCGGAATGCCGAATCTGAATTTGGGGACAAACTGATGATGAAATTCCTTGCGTCGCGAATAGCCCGAAGCGAACGAGAAGGCGGATTCGCACTTCCCCTCGTCTTGAGTATCAGTATCGTGCTCGCGCTCCTCATGGTGACCGCCATCAGCTCATCCGTTAGCGGACTGCAAACTACCTACACCGACCAGGATTCGACCGCGGCTCTCGCTGCCGCGTACGCAGGCGTGGATGAGTACGAGAGCAGACTCGCGGGCGACAGCTCGTATGGCCAGTACGGAAACCCGAACTCCGTGTTCACGAAGGCCACGGGCAGCACCGTGATCGCTCCACTGCCGGCTGCGCCGAACCCGGCATTCGACGTCACCAAGGGCGGGACCTGGGCGAGCGTCGCGGGCAGCAACAACACCCCGGGTGGACCGCCGACGGCCTTTTTCCGCTACGAGGTGGACAACTCCCAGTTCGCGAGCACCGGTGTGCTACGCATCCGCTCCACTGGCAAGGTGGGCAACACCACCCGCAGCGTGGTTGCGAGCGTGCGGGGTACGGGATTCATCGACTTCCTCTACTTCACCGACTATGAGATCGCCGACCCAGCTCTCGGCCCGTTCAACTCGAGTGGTAACCCGCTCTGTGTCCCCGCCTATGGCTGGCAGACACCGGCACCGAATCGCGCGAACTGCAACGAAATCACGTTCAACGGTGGCGACGTTCTGGACGGTCCCGTGCACTCAAACGACCTCATGCACATCTGTACCGCGAAATTTGGTGGCGCGGTGACTTCGGCCGATCCGACGGCACCGTACTACTCGCCCACGCTGGGTGGAACCCATGCGGCCTGCACCGGACAGGTTTGGTACACGTACCAGGGCCAGACCTACGTTCCGTCCCAGGACTCCTCGATCGTGATGCCGACGACCAATACCAACCAGCTCAATGAGACCGCGATCAACGATCCGCAGGACGTCCCTCGCCCCGGCTGCCTGTACACGGGCCCGACGAGCATTACCCTCACTTCCGACGGAAACATGCGAGTGATTTCGCCCTACACGCAGTACACCCAGACCGGCGCAAAGGGGACACCGGCCGCTGGCGTGACCCTTGAGAACTGCGGCACTCCCGGATCTACCGGGCTCGGCGCGGCTAACGGCCAGGTGATTCCTGTGCCGACCAATAACCTCATCTACGTGCAGGCGGTTCCTGGCACGACGACGGACCCCAACTACAGCCCGAGTGGCTCGCCAAAGTCGCCGACGGAGTCCACCGTGTATCCGGGTTGTGTGGGGTCGAACACGAACACCACGGCCACCAGCGCCCACGAGAAGGAGGTGGCGGGAAACGGAATCGGATATCCCGCGAGCCTGACCGTCTCGGGCAAACTGTTGAACGAGGCCCCGCCGTCTTCGTCGTCCTACGGGTGCACCGCTGGCGACGCCTTCGTGTCAGGCACCCTCAAGGGTCGCCTGACCATCGCCGCGGCGAACTACATCTACATCACTGGCGATATCAACTACGCGGATTCGGACGGTGACATTCTCGGCCTGGTCGGGCAGAAGGCCGTGTGGATTTGGAATCCCCTCCTGGACAACGGCAATTTCCTGATGGCTGTGAGCGACCGCTACGTCCACGCGGCGATCCTTTCGCTCAACGACACGTTTACCGTGCAGAACTACGATCAGGGGACGGTGAAGCGCGGAACGCTCTACCTCACCGGTGCGATCGCGCAAAAGTTCCGTGGCGCCGTCGCGACGGGCTCCGGGAGCACAACGTCGACCGGCTATACGAAGAACTACACCTACGATCAGCAACTGGAAACAGCCGCGCCACCCAAGTTCCTTGCGCCAGTATCGACGACCTACGGCACCACGTCGATGGCCCAGGTGGCGCCCGCCTTCACGGCGGACGGAACGGCGGTGGCCCTTGGCTAGCCTGGTCCCCATCATCCTGGCCTTCACGGCGATCCTGGGCCTCGCGATCGGATCATTCCTGAACGTGGTGGTCTGGCGCGTGCCGCGACAGCTCTCGCTCGTCGCTCCCGCCAGCGCGTGCCCCAGTTGCGGCCACAGCATCCGGGCGAGGGATAACGTGCCGGTCGTTTCCTGGCTCGCACTGGGACGCAAGTGTCGAGACTGCGGTGAACCAATCTCCGCGCGGTATCCGCTCATCGAGGCCGGCACGGCCGTCTTCTTTGTCGGTGTGGCGTTCGTGCTTTTCGAGCTGGGTATGCCGGGTCTTGCACGCTCCATTGCGCCGTGGGCACTGGCGGCATTCCTCTATCTTGCGGCAGTCTCCGTCGCCCTTGCCGCGATTGACCTTGATCTGAAGCGGCTGCCGGACCGCATCGTCCTGCCCTCGATTGTCGTCGGAGCGCTGCTGCTCGCAATTGCCACAATCGGCAGCAGCGACTGGTGGATGATGGGTCGTGCGCTCATCGGCGGAGCGGCGCTTTTTCTGTTCTACTTCCTCATCGTCATCGTCTATCCGCGCGGAATGGGTTTCGGCGACGTCAAGCTTGCCGCCCTGCTCGGTCTGTACCTCGGCTGGCTCGGCTGGGGACCGCTGGTGGTTGGCGCGTTTGCGGCCTTCCTGGCCGGCGGACTGTTCTCGATCGGCCTCGTCATCTTCCGGAAAGCCTCACGCAAGACGGCAATTCCGTTCGGCCCGTGGATGCTTCTCGGCGCTTGGATCGGCATCCTGTTCGGCACCAATATTTCGGCGGGATATCTCGCCATCTTCGGACTTAGCTAACAACAAATCCTGGGGGGAAAATAGCTATGGCACACAATATCGTCGGAGTCGACATCAGCAATTGGGGGATCCGCGCCGTTGAGGTGCGGGATGCCGCGACTGCGAAGCCGACAATCATGCGCTCGAAATCGATCCTGTTGCCCGAAGGAGCGGTACTTCGTGGGGAGGTGGTCGAGGTCTCCACCGTCGCCACCGCGCTACGTCAACTGTGGTCAACGGCGGGCTTCACGAGCAAGGATGTCGTGCTCGGCATCGGCAATCATCGTGTGCTCGCTCGCGATCTCAGCGTTCCCAAGATGAGCCTGGTACGCATCCGCGAGTCGCTGCCGTTTCAGGTTCAGGAGATGCTGCCGGTTCCCGTCGAGGACGCGCTCCTCGACTTTTACCCGATTTCTGAGAGTCACACCGAGCAGGGGCCAATGGTCAACGGCCTGCTTGTCGCGGCAATCAAGGAGTCGGTTGCGACGAACGTTAAGGCCGCCGAGCAGGCTGGCCTCAATCCGATTGACGTCGACCTGATTCCGTTCGCACTGAGCAGAGTGCTGCTGCGCGGATCCAACGTCAGCGGGATGGTCGCGATCATCGAAGTCGGCGCGAACACCTCGACCGTCATCATCGCAAAGGACGGCGTCCCGCAATTCGTTCGCATCATCGCGACAGGTGGCAGCGACCTCACCGACGCGATAAGGGCGGAAGGGTCATTGACGACTGAGCAGGCCGAGACCACGAAACGCGCTCTCGGGCTGAGCACCGTTGGCGTCGCACTGGCGCAGCGACCGATCGTCGAGGTCATCTACAAGGTTGCAGGCGAACTACTCACCAGCATCAGGAACACGCTCAACTACTTTGCGAGCGCGCGGCCGACCGAACCGGTTCGTCAGATCATCCTCACCGGCGGCGGCTCGAGACTCATCGGGTTCGCCCAGGCACTTCAGGAGAACACCCGAATCCCCATCGTCTTTGGGGACCCGCTGAGCACTGTCGCGGCAGACAGGCGGTTTCGTCCGGACATCCAGCGCGGTGACTCCGACTCCGTCTCGGTCGCGCTCGGCCTCGCACTAGGGAGCGCAGCATGACTACGACAGCAAAAGCGCCACGCAAGTCCGGCCCCGGCAATCAGCCGCGACGGCCGCGGATGAGCGCCTCAATGGAGGTTGGCACGGCGCTGGTACCGCGCAACCTGGCACCGATTGAGGGCCTCGTTATTGGAGGTGAACCACGCGTTCATCTGCTGCCACCACAAGTGCTCGTCAACCGCCGGGGGAAAGTTATCCGTCGCCGACTTGGCTTTGGAGTCATTGGCGTAGTGGTGCTCGTCGCTGCGGGATTCGGTGCCGCCAGCCTCTCGTTGGCCAACTCACAGGCGAACCTTCTCGCTGCGCAAGGCCAAACCAGTTCGATCCTTCAGGAACAGGCGAAGTATGGCGATGTGCTCAAGGTGAAGGCGGACACTTCTGCAATCCAGTCGTCACAGAAGCTGGCTACCGCGCAGGAGATCCTATGGGCACCGTTCTACGCGAGCTTCGAAGCGACATTGCCAGCCGGCTCCTCGATCACGTCACTGTCGGTCGCTTTGGACGATCCCTTTGGCGGCACGCCGGTAGTCGTTCCCCCGACTGGTCCGGTTGAGGGCGCGCACATCGCAACTGTCACCGGTGCGCTCAACATGCCGCAGGAAAGCATCTCGGGCTGGCTCGATTCGCTCGGCAGCTTAGAGGGATTCGTCGACGTCACGCCTAACAGTGTGATTGCGAGCGGTGGTGACATCTACACGGTGTCGATCACCATGCACGTCAACAGCGACATTCTCTCGAATCGCTTCGCAAAAACCACGGGGGGCAACAAATGAACAGCGACAGGCTATGGGCGTTTGCTGCCATCGCCGCGATGATCGTGATCGCGCTGGGTGGCTGGTTCGTGGGGATCTCACCGGTCGTTGCACAGGCCGCGGCGGCAGACCAGCAGAACGCAAGTGTCACTCTGGCGAATCAAGCCAATTTGCAGAAGGTCGCTTTGCTCAAGCAGCAATACGCCAATATCGGCCCGTTGCAGAAATCCCTGGACTCTCTTCGTCGATCGATTCCTGAGAATCCTGACGCGTCGGCGTTCCTGCAGGAACTCGACGAGCTCAGTGCAGCGCAGGGTGTCACGATCACGAGTGTGACAATTGCATCCTCGACCGTCTATGTTGCGCCGACCGCGGTCCCCACAGCGGCTCCGGCCGCGACTACCAGCACGCCGACGCCGACTCCCACTCCAACTGCGACGACGGGAGCCACCCCAGTGGCACCCTCCACCTCGTCGGCAGGACAGTTCGTTGAGGTGCCGGTCGCGATTACGGTCACGGGCAGCTTCGACGCTGTCCGCAGCTTCGTCGGCGCGGTCCAGAAGGGTTCTCGCCTCTACCTGGCCACAGCACTTGGTATCAGTGCGGGCGCAGGGACGAGCATCGCAACGGCAACGGGTACCCTCACCGGCTTCATCTTCACGCTGCAGGGCACATCGGACGAGCCTAAGTCGAAGATATCGGCTGGAACATCCACTGCTACACCAACTCCAACGCCGACGCCAACCTTGACGCCGACACCTACTGCGACGCCGACGCCTACTCAGACGCCGACGCCGTAACCTCCGACCCCCCCTCTGCGGTGGAGCCCACTACCTCCCAGGCGTGGCTCCACCGTAGAGTGGGCTCACGAGGATCAGGTGCCCGCGAGGGTCGTGAGGAGACAAGCAATGGCTGCAAAACGTCCCGAGTCACAGTCCACCGCGGTCACACCGACCGAGACCGACAATGGCGGGGTCGCGCCCGCAGCCGTCGCTACCGATTCCGCCCCTGCGGCACCTGATTCCGTTGACAGCGCTGCTGCGCCAGAAAACGGCGCGATTGCGGCCGAGCCGGCCGCGGCTGAAACTCCCGTTGCTCCCGCCGCCCCCACGCAGCAGGTGGTCTACGTCGAAGCGCCCAAGCCTTTCGTCAAGAAAGGCAACCGGGGATTCGGCATCCTGATTGCGCTGTTGTCGACCGTCATTTTTGCGGTTCTCTATGCGGTCGCCCTGATCATTGCCGAACTGGCGAGCAACGTCTCCAGCGTTGACGTCAGCTTTATCAGCACGCTCGACTTCTATGCGCCGGTCATCATGTTCGCGGTCGGATTTATTCTTCTGGTGCTCGTCGTCAATCGGGCGGGCTGGGCCGCGCATGTCGTTGGCAGCATTTTTGTCGGTCTCGTCACCTTCTTCGGCGGTACCGGCGTCGAGCTGCTGCTGCACATCAGCACCATCCCGTCCAACCGGGTGGGCCAGACTTTCACGCTGGTGCTGTTCAGCAGCACGCTGATCATTGCCGCCCTCCTTGCCCGCGAGGTTTCGCTCTGGATGGGCTTCGTCGTCGCCGCGCGAGGACGCAAGGTGAAGGCTCGCAATGTGGATGCCCGCGTGCTCTACGACCAGGAGATCGCGGCAAAGCGCGCCGAGTACGAGCAGGCAAACGCGCGGAGCGCGGCTTCGACGGTCGCGGCGGAGACCACGGCCTCGGAAGAGCCGGTCGACGTGCCCGCAGCGCCCTGAGCGAACAAGGGTCGAAACCAGCGCTTTTCATTTGACCGCGCCGTTCGGTCGGGCTAATGTGGGCCGGGTGTGCGCGCTGGCGCGCACGCTTGTTGTGCCCGGTGTTTCGGTGTTGTAAAACCGCGCAGTACCGGGTCAACCCACGGCATACCAATCAGTCACATAACGAATGCGGATGAGAATCCGTAGCTGTCGTCATGCGTTGCGATTGGTCCAGATGAACTCGTGCTCCCGCGCCAAATGTGTGGGCCACGAATGCTAATTGCGAAAGCAAGAACTGTCACCGTGCAGTAAATACAAGGAGTCATGTAGTGCCAACCATTCAGCAGTTGGTCCGTAAGGGCCGCAGCCCCAAGGTCGTGAAGACCAAGGCGCCTGCCCTGAAGTCCAATCCACAGCAGCGCGGTGTGTGCACCCGCGTCTACACGACGACCCCGAAGAAGCCGAACTCCGCGCTTCGCAAGGTCGCACGCGTCAAGCTTTCCAACGGCACAGAGGTCACCGCCTACATTCCCGGCGAAGGACACAACCTGCAGGAGCACTCCATGGTGCTCGTTCGCGGT
Organism: Galbitalea sp.; assembly: GCA_036271795.1. Lineage (GTDB taxonomy): Bacteria > Actinomycetota > Actinomycetes > Actinomycetales > Microbacteriaceae > Galbitalea. Next base: position 4,006 of record DATAZY010000065.1, on the reverse strand, counting down.
GGCCGTGTGAAGGACCTCCCCGGCGTTCGCTACAAGATCGTGCGCGGCGCGCTCGACACCCAGGCAGTTAAGAATCGTAAGCAGGCCCGGAGCCGCTACGGAGCGAAGATGGACAAGAAGTAATGCCACGTAAAGGACCAGCACCGAAGCGTCCCGTTGTCGCGGACCCGGTCTACGGAGCACCCATCGTCAGCCAGCTCGTCAACAAGATTCTGCTCGACGGCAAGAAGGGCCTCGCCGAGCGCATCGTCTACGGTGCACTCGAGGGCGTTTCTGCCAAGAACGGCCAGGATGCCGTCGCAACGCTCAAGAAAGCGCTCGACAACGTGCGCCCCACCCTCGAAGTCAAGTCCCGCCGCGTCGGTGGCTCGACCTACCAGGTTCCGGTCGAGGTCAAGCCGCACCGCGCGAACACGCTCGCGCTGCGCTGGCTGACCAGCTACGCGAAGGCTCGTCGTGAAAAGACGATGACCGAGCGCCTGACCAACGAGATCCTGGATGCGTCGAATGGACTTGGCGCCGCCGTGAAGCGTCGCGAAGACACCCACAAGATGGCCGAGTCGAACAAGGCATTTGCTCACTACCGCTGGTGACCTTCGGTCGCAGCTAGGACTTCTCGGATTGAGCTTGTCGAAATCCCGGGTCGGATAACTCCGTCCTCCGGCCTCGACAAGCTCGACCCGAGTTAACACGAGAAGTAAGGAAAAAACCCCGTGGCACAAGACGTGCTCACCGACCTGAACAAGGTCCGCAACTTCGGCATCATGGCGCACATCGATGCAGGCAAGACGACGACGACCGAGCGCATCCTGTATTACACGGGAATCACGCACAAGATCGGCGAGGTCCACGATGGTGCTGCCGTCATGGACTGGATGGCGCAGGAGCAGGAGCGTGGCATCACAATCACGTCCGCCGCAACGACGTGTTTCTGGAACAACTACCAGCTGAACATCATCGACACACCCGGGCACGTGGACTTCACGGTCGAGGTCGAGCGCAACCTTCGCGTTCTCGACGGGGCCGTCGCCGTCTTCGATGGCAAGGAAGGCGTCGAGCCGCAGTCCGAGACTGTCTGGCGCCAGGCCGACAAGTACGACGTTCCGCGCATCTGCTTCGTCAACAAGATGGACAAGCTCGGTGCCGACTTCTACTACACGGTCGACACCATTGTTAAGCGCCTCGGCGCCAAGCCGCTGGTCATCCAGCTCCCGATCGGGTTCGAGTCCACCTTCGAGGGTGTCGTAGACCTGGTCGAGATGCGCGCACTGACCTGGCGTGGCGACTCGAAGGGTGACGTCGAGCTGGGTGCGAAGTATGCCATCGAGGAGATCCCCGCGGATCTCGTCGAGAAGGCGAACGAGTACCGGCACATCCTCATCGAGACCGTCGCCGAGGCGGACGACGCCCTCCTGGAACGGTACCTGGATGGAGATATCGACTTCTCCGTAGCCGAGATCAAGGCCGCGATTCGCAAGTTGACGGTCGCGAGCCAGCTGTACCCGGTCCTGTGTGGCTCCGCGTTCAAGAACCGCGGTGTCCAGCCGATGCTGGACGCCGTCGTCGACTACCTGCCGAGCCCGCTCGACGTTCCCGCTATCGAGGGACACGACGTGCGCGACGAGGAGAAGGTCATCGAGCGTCATCCCGACTCTGCCGAGCCGTTTGCGGCTCTCGCGTTCAAGATCATGACGCACCCGTTCTTTGGCCGTCTCACCTACATCCGCGTGTACTCCGGTCATGCGGACTCCGGTGTGCAGCTCGTCAATTCGACGAAGGGCAAGAAGGAGCGCATCGGCAAGATCTTCCAGATGCACGCCAACAAGGAGAACCCGGTCGAATCGATGACCGCCGGCCACATTTACGCGGTCATCGGATTGAAGGACACCACAACCGGTGACACCCTCTCCGACCCGGCCCAGCAGGTCGTGCTCGAATCGATGACGTTCCCGGAGCCCGTCATCGAGGTCGCGATCGAGCCGAAGACGAAGGCCGACCAGGAGAAGCTGGGTCTCGCGATCCAGAAGCTCGCTGAAGAGGACCCGACTTTCCGGACCGAACAGAACATCGACACCGGCCAGACCATCATCAAGGGGATGGGCGAGCTTCACCTCGACATCCTCGTTGACCGGATGAAGCGCGAATTCGGCGTCGAGGCCAACGTTGGTAAGCCACAGGTCGCGTACCGCGAGACGATCAAGCGCATCGTCGAGAAGCACGACTACACCCACAAGAAGCAGACCGGTGGATCCGGCCAGTTCGCGAAGGTGCAGATCTCGCTCGAGCCGCTCGAAGTGACGGCAGAGAAGACCTACGAATTCGAGAACAAGGTCACCGGCGGTCGAATCCCGCGCGAGTACATCCCCTCGGTCGATCACGGAATCCAGGACGCGCTGCACGTTGGCGTGCTCGCCGGATACCCGATGGTCGGCGTGAAGGCGATCCTGCTCGATGGTGCAGCTCACGACGTCGACTCCTCGGAGATGGCGTTCAAGATTGCCGGCTCGATGGCTTTCAAGGAAGCCGCGCGCAAGGCACAACCCGTTCTGCTCGAGCCGCTGATGGCCGTCGAGGTACGTACCCCTGAGGAATACATGGGAGACGTCATCGGTGACCTGAACTCGCGTCGCGGTCAGATCCAGAGCATGGAGGATGCGACCGGCGTCAAGGTCGTTCGTGCCCACGTGCCTCTTTCGGAGATGTTCGGTTACGTCGGTGACCTGAGGTCGAAGACCTCCGGTCGCGCGGTGTATTCGATGACCTTCGAGTCATACGCTGAGGTCCCGAAGGCTGTCGCCGACGAGATTGTTCAGAAAAACAAGGGCGAATAGCAGCGCGCTAACATATCAACACACCAATTCGTGAGCATCCGGAACCACCGGATGCCTGCAACCGAGTCCTGAGGAGGACCCACAGTGGCTAAGGCCAAGTTCGAGCGGACAAAGCCGCACGTAAACATCGGAACGATCGGTCACGTCGACCACGGAAAGACCACGCTCACGGCGGCTATTTCCAAGGTGCTCGCTGACAAATACCCGTCGGCTGTCAACCAGCCGCGCGACTTCGCGTCGATCGACTCCGCTCCAGAAGAGCGCCAGCGGGGCATCACGATCAACATCTCGCACGTTGAGTACGAGACCCCGAAGCGTCACTACGCTCACGTTGACGCCCCCGGCCACGCCGACTACATCAAGAACATGATCACGGGAGCCGCCCAGATGGACGGCGCAATCCTCGTGGTTGCGGCAACTGACGGCCCGATGGCGCAGACCCGCGAGCACGTGCTGCTCGCCAAGCAGGTTGGTGTTCCCTACCTTCTTGTCGCGCTCAACAAGTCCGACATGGTTGACGACGAAGAGATCCTTGAGCTCGTCGAGCTCGAGGTTCGCGAACTGCTCTCCAGCCAGGGCTTCGACGGGGACAACGTTCCCGTTGTGCGCGTTTCCGGCCTCAAGGCGCTCGAGGGTGACGAGAAGTGGACGCAGTCCGTTCTCGACCTGATGGACGCCGTCGACGAGAACGTGCCCGACCCGGTGCGCGACAAGGACAAGCCGTTCCTCATGCCCATCGAGGATGTGTTCACGATCACCGGTCGTGGAACCGTCGTCACGGGTCGTGCAGAGCGCGGAACCCTCGCGATCAACTCCGAGGTCGAGATCGTCGGCATCCGTCCGACGCAGAAGACCACGGTCACCGGTATCGAGATGTTCCACAAGCAGCTCGACGAGGCGTGGGCGGGCGAGAACTGTGGTCTGCTGCTTCGTGGAACCAAGCGCGAGGACGTTGAGCGCGGCCAGGTTGTCGTGAAGCCGGGTTCGGTTACACCTCACACCGAGTTCAACGGGACCGCCTACATCCTGTCCAAGGATGAGGGTGGCCGTCACAACCCGTTCTACGCGAACTACCGTCCGCAGTTCTACTTCCGCACCACCGACGTCACCGGCGTCATCACGCTGCCCGAGGGCACCGAGATGGTCATGCCCGGCGACACCGTTGGTATGACGGT
>DATAZY010000064.1:0-7049 GCA_036271795.1 Galbitalea sp. | reverse complement strand
GCCGCGCAACGGATTGTCACGACCGATGAGGCCAATCAGGAAGTGTTCATGAAAGCCGACGCCCAAACCTGGGCGACGAAACTCGCGGAGCTCGGATACCCGACCCGCTATTGGAGCATTCAGAAACGGGGTCTCGTGCTTGCCGCCTTCGGCTGCGCCCTCATCGTGCTCGCAATCTGGTTCGCCACCGGCCGCGCCGTCTAGCGAAGCCCCCACTACCCGAAATACACCCCCGCGTCGAGGTCCTCGATCAGTGTCGGCCCGGTCGGCGTCCAGCCGTAGCGCTCCTGCGTGAGCGCACTCGAGGTCGGGATGTCGAAGCTGAAAAACATCCCCAGCCAGCCGAAGTGCGCCTGCACATCCTCGGGCGCGATGGACTGCACGGGCAGGTTCAGTCCGCGACCGATCGCTTCGGCGATTGCGCGGGTCGGGACGCCCTCCTCGCCCATTGCGTGCAAGATCGCGCGGGGTGCCGCCTGCTCGAGTCCGAGCCGCACGAGACGGCCGGCATCCGAGCGGTGGACGGCCGGCCAGCGGTTGGCTCCGTCGGCGGGGTAGCCGGCGACACCCTTCTCACGGGCGATCCGGGTGAGTACGGCGGTGAATCCGTGGTCGCCCAGCCCGTGCACGGTTGGGGCGAAGCGCACCGCGCCGGAGATCACGCCGCGGTCCGAATAGGACAGGGCCAGGTTCTCGCTGCCGCCGCGTGCCGACTCCAGTCCGTTGTTCTCGGAGACGTCGGTCTCGAGCCCCGGCCGCCCGCGCATGCCGGGGACGCCAGACGCGATGAGGAAAATTCGACCCGAACCTTCGAGTGCATCGCCCAAGGTCTCGACGGCGTTCCGCTCGGCGAGGTTGGAGACATCCTGGTTGGCGAAGTCGTGCTTGTTGGCCAGATGGATGACCGCGTCGACGTTCTCCGCGCCCGCTCGCAGCGAGGCAAGGTCATCCAAATCCCCGCGTTGGACGGTCGCACCCTTTGCCGAAAGCGACGCGGCGGAGGCATCCGACCTCGCGAGACCGACCACGTCGTGCCCTGCAGCCAGCAGCTCGTCGGTCACGACGGACCCGATCCAGCCGGATGCACCGGTAATGAGAACTCGCATGAGCGCGACTCCTGTCTGCCTCGCGAAAAATGCGAAGCCATCAATGTCAGTTACTGTCATCAGGCTATACCTTAATGTCAGTGTCTGTCATCACTGATATGATCAGCGAATGGTCAGATGGGAGCCCGGAGCGGTAGAACGCCTGCACAGCGCTGCGCTCGAGCTGTATGCGACCAAGGGCTTCGAGGAGACGACCGTCGCCGAGATCGCGCAGGCGGCGGGTCTCACCGAGCGCACCTTCTTCCGCCACTTCGCCGACAAGCGCGAAGCACTCTTCGGCGGCGCCGAGCTCTTCCAACAGAGTTTCCTCGACGGGATCGAAGCGGCGCCCGATGGCGGAAGCCCGCTCGAGATCGTGATCGCCGGTGTCAGCAGCGCCGCGCGGTTCTTTTCGGACGACCGGCGCGCATCCTCGCGACAGCGAACCAAAGTGATCGCCGCGAATCCGCAGCTGCAGGAGCGTGAGCTCCACAAGATGTCGTCGCTGGCGACCGCGATGGCGGGCGCGCTGCGCGAGCGCGGCATTCGAGAGCCCGCTGCGACCCTGGCGGCAGAATCCGGGGTCACGGTCTTTCGGATGTCGTTCGCCCAATGGATCGCGGATGGCGCCGATCGATCGCTCATCGACATCGAGCAAGACCTGTTCGCAGAACTCACCGCGATAGCCGTCGTCAGGGGCTGACGACTCGCCGCGCAATGGTTCTGGCCCCGCAGGCCATCCCTGCAATATCCTTCCGCCATGACAACAAGTGCCCCCGCACGGCGTCCCGTAGTCGGCCTGCTGATCGCGCTCGCCGGTCTCCTCGCCGGGCTCGCCATCCTGTTCGTTTATTTCGCGCCGTCGCTCGGCGGGGCCTGGGTGGGCATCATCGTGGATGCCGCACTCACGCTCGCCTTCCTGTTCCTGATTTTCGGCCGCTCGGCACCCCTGGTTCTGCGGGTTGCCTTCGCCGTCGCAACTATCGGGTGGGCGATCCTTACGATTGGCGGGTTGGTCAGCCTCGGTCTCATCCTGATCATCGGCATCTGGTTCGCGCTGGCCGGTACGCTCGTCAGCGGCATCCTGGTCATGAGCCGCCTGCTGTTCTCGAATGCCGCGAACGTGTTCTTCCTTCTCGCGGCCATCGTCATTGTCATCGTGTTACTGAATCAGCTGATCGGGCCGTTCCTGTCCAGCACGATCGGCCTCGTCGTCTCCGTGCTTTATGCGGTGCTGCTCCTGCTTGCCGGCATCCTGATCGCGATTCGCAAGTAAGCCGTTCCCCGGACCGGCGGGCCGTCATTCTGGGAGGATGGCGGCCCGTCTTTTTGTGAGCCCGTCTTTTTAGTGAGTAGCAACTTTTCTGAGTAGCAACTTTTCTGAGCAGCAACTTCTCTGAGCAGCAGCTTTTCTGAGCAGTAATTCCCTAGCGACAGCGCGTGGCGGCGAGCGCTAGATTTAGCGCCAGCCCGACCAGTACCGAGGAGATCCCGTGCCAATTGTTACCAAGCGCGTCCAGCTCTACGACGGCTTCACGATGTTCAGCGCCACTTCCGCAGCCATCGATGTGGATACCGACAAGAAAACCTTCCAGCTCTCCAAGATCGACGGTGCCGGCAACCGCACCGAGAGCGTCTTCGACGTCCCCGCCAACCAGGTCGTGGTGCGCGGCCGGGCGACCCGACTACGACTCCTCGTCGGTGGAGTGCGCAAGATGGTCGACTTCTCGATCGGCTCGACCATGGTGCAGGGATTCGGTGGGCTCGCCGGCGAAATCGCCGGTGGCGTCATGGACTCGAAGTCGGGAGTCAACGACATCATCACGGCGCTGCGTGCGAGCGGCGCAGAAGTGCACTACTGGAGCTACTGGAAGCGCGTCGGGATCACCTGGCTCATCGCCATCGGCTTCGTGATCGTCATCATTGCGATCATCGCGCTGGCGGCACTCGGCCAGCGTTAGCGCGGGTCTCGACGAGCTTGACCCGGGGGACAGATGGCATCGCTCAGCGAACGGCGACGGCGGCAAATGCGCCGCGACGCATTCCACGCCGCCCTCAAGGATTCCCATGCGGCAGTCCCGTTGCCGCCCGGCAATGAGAAGTCCTCGGCGGCTCCGTCGACCGATAGCATCGCCATACAAGCCCCACACCAGCAGGAGAGTCCCGTGAAGAAGATCAGTTTCGGCGACAGGATTCGCTACCGTTTCGACAACATCATGGCGCGAGGCACCGGCGCAATCATTGCCCTGCTGGGGCTGGTGACCTTCATTTTCATCCTGCTGGTCGCGGTAATTCTCGAGGTGTTCCACATCTTCCCGCAGGGCGACAAGCCGGCGCAGTTCCCCTTCGGCGAGGCGCTCTGGCAGAACCTACTGCGCACTCTCGACACCGGCACCATGGGCTCGGACGAAGGCTGGGGCTACCGTGTCGCCAGCCTCATCATCACGCTGGTCGGCATCTTCATCGCCGCCAGTCTGATCGGTATCATCTCGAGCGCGTTCGACAGCAAGGTCGAGGACCTCCGTAAGGGCGGCTCGAAAGTGCTCGAGAAGGATCACACGCTCATCCTCGGCTGGAGCGCGAAGGTGTTCCCGATCGTCTCGGAGCTGATGGTCGCGAATGAGTCGCGGCGCAGGGCATCCATCGTGATCCTCGCCGACTACGACAAGATCGAGATGGATGATGCGATCCGCTCGCACTTCCCGAAGACCGGCAACACTCGGGTCATCACCCGCAGCGGCGACCCGATGAGCCTGATCGACCTCGAGCTCGGCAATCCGAGCGGCGCTCGCAGTGTGATCATCCTTGCTCCCGAGGGGGCGGATGACCCGGACTCGCTCGTCATCAAGACCACGCTGGCCCTGACCAATAACCCGGGACGCGGGGCGAACGAGTTCCACATCGTCGGCGAGATCCAGGACCCGAACAACCTGGAAGCCGCGAACCTCGTCGGCAAGCAGGAGGCACACTGGGTGCTCGCCAGCGACCTGATCAGTCGCATCACCGTGCAGACCTGCCGCCAGAGCGGACTCAGCGTGGTCTACACCGAGCTGCTCGACTTCGATGGCGACGAGATCTACTTCACCGAACAGCCGGCGCTGGTCGGAAAGACCTACTTCGACACCCAGCTCGCTTTCTCCGACTCGACCGTCATGGGACTGGTCAAAGGCGAGGAGGTGCTCATCAACCCGCCGGCCGACACCATCTATGCGGCCGGCGACCAGCTCATCCTCATCGCGGAGGACGACAGCACCATCCACCTCGGCGACGATCTGGGTGTGCCGGACACGGCATCCATCAGTTCGGCGAAGCCTCTCAAGAAGAAGCCGGAGCACACGCTCGTGCTCGGCTACAACTCCGGCCTGCACGCGATGCTGCAGGAGCTGAGCGAGTACGTTGCACCCGGCTCGACGGTAACGGTGGTCGCGGATGTGGAATCGCCGGCCTTCGCCGCCTTCCCGAAACTGCCGGTGCACTTCACGCGCGGCGACTCCACCAGCCGCGCTGTGCTGGAGAGCCTCGACGTCAAGAAGTTCGACCACATCATCGTCCTCGCCTACAAGGACATCCTCGAAACCCAGCGCGCCGACGCCAGGACGCTCATCACTCTGCTTCACCTGCGCGACATCGGGGAGCGGGCAGGTGTCGACCTGAGTGTCGTGTCCGAGATGCTGGATGACCGCAACCGCGAGCTCGCCGAAGTGACGAAAGCCGACGACTTCATCGTCAGCGATAAGCTCATCAGCCTGATGCTCTCGCAGGTCTCCGAGAACAAGCAGTTGACCGGCGTATTTGACACGCTGTTTTCGAGTGAGGGCAGCGAGATTTACCTGCGCCCGGCCGAGCTCTACATCACACCCGGCGCCACCGTGAATTTCTACGCCGTTCTCGAGGCGGCTCGCCGTCGTGGTGAGACGGCCATCGGTTACCGAATCGCGGCCGACGCGCACAACTCCGAGCGCGCGTACGGCGTTGCCGTCAACCCGAAGAAGGCCGACACGATCACCTTCGCCGACCGCGACAAGGTCATCGTTCTGGCTGAGGACTAGCTTGTCCTGGAGTCTCGGTGACGCCGGGCTTTGCCGCGGCTATTCGACCTTCGTGGCTTCGCGCGCGAAGCCGCCGTTATCGAGACCAGGTCCGACTTAGACCGGCTGCGCCTCGCCCTGGGGGTTCGCCGGCAGAACGACCTGGCGGCCCATGGTCACGACATTGCTGAGTTCCTTGACCTGGTCGACGAACCACCACTGGCAGGAGACCGCCTGCAGCCCCGACTCGACGACGAGGAATCCGTGGCTGTCGAGGTCGCACCACTGCAGGTCGGGCAGCATCCGCAGCAGCGCTGCCTCGTAGTCCTTCGATTCTGCCCCGCGCGGCCAGCCCATCTTGTCGTCGAGGTTCGGTGAGGTGATGGATGTCACGGTCCATTCCACGAAGCCGGAACCGTCCGGCGTCGTGATGTGCTCCGCCGAGAAGTGCACGTCGCCACTGAGCACGACCGTGCGTTCGGCGGCATGGATTGCCGCAAGCAGCTGGGCTTTCTCGTAGCCAAACACGCCCCACAAATCGTGGAAGGTCTCCACGGCGTCCGGATCGGTGAGCTTCAGCTTGCGAAGCGCGAACAGGGCATCCGGGTCGCTGGCGGCGCCCTCGACGCTGGCGATCATCGACGGCATTGCGACGAACGTCCATCCGGGACTCGGCGTGGCCAGTGCGTCCATCAGCCAGTCCTGCTGCTCGGAACCGAGCTCCGTCTTCTCCGGACCGTCGGGATCGGCCGGGTTGCTCCGAGCCAGGCGAGCCTCGCAGAGCAGGATGCGACCGGCCTCACCCAGAGAAATCTCCTGCCAGATGTGGTCGTCGCTGTGGCCGGCTCCGCTGTGGCCGGCTCCGCCGTGGCCAGCTCCGCCGTGGCCAGCTCCACCGAACGGATTGCGCAGCGTCGGCATCCAGTCGCTCCATACCGAGATCGCAACCCGCTTTCGGTCATCCCAACTGCCGTCGCGAGACGGATCGTGCTCGTCGGCGCCGCCCTCCCAGGCGTTGTCGGAGAGCTCGTGGTCGTCGATCGTTGCGATCATCGCGTGCCGCGAATGCAGCAGCCGCAGGTCGGCATCGTCACGGTACTCCCGGTAGCGGGTGTCGTAGTCGGCGTAGCTGATGCAGGTGCCCAGCGGATCCATCGGACGCCCGATGTTCGCGCCCGGAGTCTGCTTGCCGACGGGAACTTCAGCCGCCTCGTAGATGTAGTCGCCGAGATGGAGGACGAAGTCGAGGTCATCCATCTCGGCGATCGCGCGATAGGCGTTGAAGAATCCGGAATTGAACTTGGCGCAGCAGACCACCGCAAATCGCGCCGGACGATTAACGGGGATCGTGCGGAACCGTCCCTCGGGTGACCGCTTCCCGTCGGTCTCGAACCAGTAGCGGTAACGGCTCCCCGAGGCGAGACCCTCGACGAGCACATGGACGGAGCCGGTGGTCGGGTCGCTCACGGCCGCGCCCGTTTGCTGCCGACCCTCGCCGTCATCCGGCGCACAGAACCAGGTGACGGATGACCCGGGCGTCGCGAGTTTGGTCCACAGCACCACGGCACTGTCGGACACGTCGCCGCTGGCGACACCGAATGGAAAGGGGAATGGAAAGGGGGATGGGAAGGGGGCGGAATCGGGCGCCATCGACATGCTGCACAGTCTGGCAGTCGCGACCACCCGCGGCTAGAAGCGAGTTAGCGCATCGCGGCGTAGTGCGGGAGCTCCGCGCCGCCGGCGTACTCGAGCTGCGGTGCCTCGACGATCGGGATGGGTCCGGTAGCCGCATCCACCGTCGAAGAAGCCAGCACCTTCGGCCGCGCCATCCGCGTGCCGACCCGGTGAGCGAGGCGCTGCGATGGCACCTCGACGTAGCGGTGGAACAGCGTCGCGACACCGAGAGACACCGGCAGTCCGATGATCCCGACCAACC
>DATAZY010000063.1:0-47773 GCA_036271795.1 Galbitalea sp. | reverse complement strand
GCGCCTCGGCGTCGTCGGGGATGAGGTCGCGATCGATGCCCGGTCCGAGCTTGATGCCGGTCGGATAGCGTTGCGCCAGATCGAACGCGAAGTCCAGCGATGGCGACCAGTCCGCGGCGTTGCGGAGTCGGCGGATACCGTCGCGGCGTGCCGGATCGAGGTAGATGCCGTCGACGCCGGACAGGTCGAATTCGGTCGCATCCTCATTCTCAATGCGAGCGTTTGACCACGGTGCGAGGTTGAACGAGGCGACCGCTGCCGTGACCTCATCGCGCTCGACGCCCGTGACCTCGAGGTCGAGGGCAGCGATAGCCAGCGCATCGGCGCCGATGCCGCAGCCGAGGTCGGCGACCCAGGAGACTCCGGCGCGCTGGAATCGACCGGCGTGCTGGGCGGCGACCTGAAGCCGCGTGGCCTGCTCGAGGCCGGCCTCGGTGAACAGCATCCGATCCGCGAACGGCCCGAATTTCGGCCTGGCCTTCGCGCGCAGCTTCGCCTGGTTCAGAACCGCGGCGACGAGACCAGGACCGTGGCCGGCCTTGCGGAGCGCCGCCACGGAGCGCACCACGTCATCCGTCGACTGGTAGGCAGGGAGCGAGTCCAGTAATCGAAGTCCCTCGGCCGAGAGCAGTTCCATCAGCTCGAGGGTCTCCATCCCCTCATCCTCGTCTATCTCACCAAAGTTGGCACTCGGATTGAACGAGTGCCAGCCACCCTCTATAGTTGAGTTGGCACTCTCCATGGGAGTGTGCCAACCACGGATTTGTTCCAATCAGGTCATCTTGAGGCAGAAGTCTCGAGAAACAAGAAAGTGAAGGTGAACCGTGACGGTTTCCATCAAGCCGCTCGAGGATCGCATCGTCATCAAGCAGGTCGAGGCTGAAACCACGACCGCTTCCGGGCTCGTTATCCCCGACACCGCCAAGGAGAAGCCCCAGGAGGGCGAAGTCGTGGCTGTCGGTCCGGGCCGGATTGACGACAACGGCAACCGCGTTCCGCTGGACATCGCGGTCGGTGACAAGGTCATCTACTCGAAGTACGGCGGAACCGAGGTCAAGTACGGCGGCGAGGACCTGCTGGTTCTTTCCGCTCGCGACGTCCTCGCGGTCGTCGTTCGCTAGTTTCCTTTTGTAATCCGCGAAGAGCCCGGCACTCGCCGGGCTCTTCGTCGTTGCACCGCGGTTAGGCTGGCGGGATGTCGCAACGGGCACCGGCTTCCGAAAAGGAACGCACCCCGCCGCGACAAGGCGGCGGGATCCTGCTGGCAGTTCTTGCCTACGGCCTGTGGGGCTTTCTTCCGCTCTACTTTCTTCTTCTGGCCCCGGCGAACGCGCTCGAAATCGTCGCCTGGCGGATCCTGCTCTCCCTCGTGTTCTGCGCACTGCTGCTGACGGTTACGCGAGCCTGGCGCCACCTGTTCGATCTTCTCCGCGATCGCCGGATCGCCCTCACCCTCCTGTTCGCGGGCGTGTTGATTCTCGTCAACTGGCTGGTGTACGTCTACGCGACGCTGACCGGCGAGGTGGTGCAGGCAGCGCTCGGCTACTTCACGAACCCGATCGTTACGGTGCTCCTCGGCATCATCGTCCTTCGTGAGCGCCTTCGCCCGATGCAGTGGGTTGCGATTGGCGTCAGCGTGATCGCGGTGCTGGTCATCGCGATCAACTACGGTGCGTTCCCCTGGATCGCGCTTGCGCTCGCCTTCTCATTCGGCTTCTACGGTCTGATCAAGAAACGCGTCGGCGGACGAGTGGATGCGTTGAGCGGCCTGACGATGGAGACCCTCTGGCTCGCACCAATCGCACTTGCCCAGCTCATTTTCGTCTCGGTGACCACAGGACTGACGATCGGAACCGTCAGCGTCGGCCAGACCGTCGCGATGTTGCTTGCGGGCGTGGTCACGGCGATACCCCTCCTGCTATTCGCCGGTGCCGCTCGTCGACTTCAGCTCACGACCATGGGACTGACGCAGTATTTGACCCCACTCCTTCAATTCCTGATCGGAGTGCTGCTCCTGCACGAGGCCATGCCACCCGCGCGGCTTATCGGGTTCATTCTCGTCTGGATCGCGCTGGCCGTGCTGGGTATCGACGGGTTCCGGCACTCAAAGCTAAGCAAAAACGAACAATACCGATAGTCACAAGTCGCTAACGGAAGGTCGTATTCTCCCTACAGTAAATGTGTTTGAAACATTCGCGTCATAGCTTTCAACCATGAGCCGCACCTGACACTCATTTGAGTAGCATCGGCTTGAACGACTACGAAAGGAATTTCAGATGAAGATTTCACTGCGCGGGCGTGCGACGCTCGCTGTGGTGGGCGTCACAACGCTCGCCGTTCTACTGGCTGGTTGTTCCAGCCCGAGCGGCACGCCGACAACTAAGCCCACAAGTTCGAAGGCGGGCGCCCTAGCCGCCGCATCAACCTGTGCGGATGGCACGGACCCCAGCACGACGTTCAAGCTCGGCACCTTCCTGCCGCTGACCGGAAGCCTGGCTTCCCTCGGCCCGGCAGCTGTTGCCGGTGCGGGTGAGGCACTCTCCGAGATCAACAGCGAGGGCGGCGTCAACGGCAAGCCCGCTTGTGTCATCTCGACGGACTCCAGCGACACCACCAACCCGACCATTGGCAACCAGAGCATCCAGAAGCTGCTCGCAGCGAAGGTCTCGGCCATCCTTGGTGCAGAGTCCTCGTCGGTAACCGAGAACGTGCTGTCAACGGTGACGGCATCGGGAACGGTCATGTTCTCCCCGGCGAACACGGATGACGCCCTGACCGGTATCTCGAAGTGGTACTTCCGTGACGCACCGCCGAACAGCGTTGAAGGCAACGCGCTCGGCAAGCAGATCGTCGCGAACGGTGCCTCGAAGGTCGGAATCCTGGTCTTCAACGACTCCTACGGCACCAACCTTCGTGACTCGATCCAGAAGTCGATCGAAGCTGGTGGCGGTTCCGTCGTCTACGGTGCAACCGGCAAGGGCCAGGAGTTCCCGGCAACGGAAACCACCTTCGGCTCTGAGGTCTCAGCGGTTCTCGCGACGAAGCCCGACGCGATTGTCGTCGACGCTTTCGACCAGACCAACCAGATCCTGCCCGCGCTTGCTTCTGCGGGTTGGAACATGAAGAACACCTACTTCGTGGATGGCAACCTGAACGACTTCACGTCGACGGCCGGCATCCCCGACCTGACCGGTGCGCAGGGCTCGACACAGGGCGTCAACCCCACTGACGCCTTCAAGAGCACGCTCGCAGCGTGGTACGCGAAGAACGAGAACGGCGTGAAGGAGACCTACTTCGGTTACGCCGCCGAGTCCTACGATGCGGTCATGATCATGGCGCTCGCAGCCGACCAGGCGAAGTCTTCTGACTCCGCGTCTATTCAGCCGGACATCCTTCCGGTCACCGGTTCGGCTGGCGGCACGGTCTGCAAGACCTACCCGACCTGCCTCGCGCTGATCAAGAAGGGCACCAAGATCCACTACGAGGGACCGTCGGGAATTGGACCGCTAAACGCGGGTCACGACCCGTCGTCCGGCTTCATCTCGATTTACCAGTACGTGGGTAAGGCTCCGAGCAAGTTCCTCTCGTCCGTCAAGGGCTAGTAGAGAAGAACACTCCGCGGATGGGGGTCGGCCGATATTTTCGGTCGACCCCCGTTCGTAAACCGTGACGCGCGACCCGTCGCACGGTAATGTTCGGAACCAACGAAAGGTGCGACGTGCGCACAACCCTGATTCGAGTAGTTTCCGTCGCGGCGGCCACTCTTGCCCTCGCAATTGGTTCGCTACTGTTCGCGTCCCCCGCCTTCGCAGCCCCCGCGGCGAAGGGCCCGATCTCCCCTGCTGCAAGCTGTTCGTCGGACGCGACCGTCGGATGCGTTCAAGGCACCCTCCGGGACGACAACGGCAACGGTGTGGCAAAGGTGACCCTGACGCTCAGCAATCCGGCGGGCGCTCACGCCTCCACAAAGAGCAACGCAAACGGCACATACATATTCAAGGTGTCGGCTAGCGGCCAGTACACCCTGACACTCGACCGCAGCACGCTTCCGTCGGGTGTGAAGGCTCCGACAAATACGATCACGATCACAGCGACGCTCGGCCAGCTGCAGCCCGCCGTCATCCACCTCACGGGCAAGAGCAAGGGCTCGGTCTCCACGAGCACCGGCCCGCCAAGCCTCGCCCTGCAGATTTGGGACCAGCTCTCGCAGGGTCTCCTTTTGGGCCTCCTGCTGGCGCTCGCATCCATCGGGCTTTCATTGATCTACGGCACGACCGGTCTCTCCAATTTTGCCCACGCAGAACAGGTGACCCTCGGTGGCATGATGGCCTACGTCTTTTCCATCCAGCTCGGCTTTAACTTCATTGTTGCGACGGTGATCGCGGTAGTTATTTGCGGGGCTTCCGGCTATATCCAGGATTGGCTGATCTGGGCCCCCCTTCGACGAAGGGGTCTCGGGCTGACGCAGCAGATGGTCGTTACCATCGGACTGTCGCTCGCGCTCGAGTACATCTACCAGTATTTCTTCGGTACCCAGGTTCTTCCCGTCACGGCCACGATCCAACGCAACACCGGCATTCTTGACCTCACTCCGGACGCCTATATCGCGATGGCCATTTCCGTCGTGGTGCTGGTCGCCATCGGACTCATCCTCACTCGGACCCGAATCGGCCGGGCGACACGGGCGGTGAGCGACAATCGCGCGCTTGCGGCCGCCTCAGGCATCGACGTTGATCGCATCATCCGCCTGGTCTGGACGGTGTCGATGGCGCTCGCTGGCCTCTCCGGAGTGCTGTACGCGCTCGTCAACGGCGGCATCCAGTGGTCAACGGGCGTCCAGCTGCTGCTGTTGATTTTTGCGGCAGTGACGCTGGGCGGGCTGGGTACCGCTTTCGGCGCCCTCGTCGGTTCGCTCGTGATTGGTGTCATCGTTCAGATGTCGAGCCTCATCCTTTCGCAGAACCTCAAGTACGCGACCGCGCTCGTCATCCTGATCATTGTTCTGCTCTTCCGGCCGCAGGGAATCCTCGGCCGCCGAGAGCGCATCGGCTAACGGCCATGAGCTACAAGACAACATGAGCTACAAGACAAAGCAAGAGGCGTAAACATGGGTTTTCTCAGTTACCTGTTCACCGACTTCGGTGCCCAGATCCTGTCCCCGGTCACTGCCGCGTTCGCGCTGGCCGCAATCGGAGTGAACATCCAGTTCGGCTACACCGGCCTCCTCAACATCGGACAGGCCGGCTTCATGCTCCTCGGGGCATACGGAGTGGCAATCACTATCGAGTTCGGTGGCCCCCTGTGGCTCGGGTTGATCATTGCCGTTGTAGCCGCCGTGCTGTTTGCGCTGATCCTCGGACTTCCGACCCTGAAACTTCGAGGGGACTACCTGGCGATCGTGACGATTGCCGCAGCCGAGATCATCCGTATCGTCGGAGGTGACCAGTCCCTCGTAACTGTCACCGGAGCGGTCGCCGGCATCCCGGGCACCAAGTATCAGGGCGCTTTCACCGACCTGTCACCGTTCCCGAAGGACGGACTCTTCACGATCGGCCCGTACACCTACCCGTTGAGCGCCGGCAGTAGCTGGTGGCTGATCATCGTCGGCTGGGTTCTCGTGATCGTCGTCGCGCTCGTGGTCTGGCTGCTCGTGCGAAGCCCGTGGGGTCGCGTGATCCGAGGGATTCGTGAGGACCAGGATGCCGCGCGCAGCCTGGGCAAGAACGTTCAGGTCTACAAGATGCAGAGCCTCATCATCGGCGGAGTGATTGGTTCGCTCGGCGGCGTGATCTACGCCCTCGGGTCATCCGTGCAGCCGGACTCGTTCGGGCGCACGACAACCTTCCTGCTGTACACCTGCCTTATTCTCGGTGGTGCAGCGACCGTCTTTGGGCCGATCCTCGGAAGCTTCCTGTACTTCATCGTGCTGGTCGGGCTGCGCGACGTCATCACCCAGTTCGTTCCCGCCTCGATCATGAACCAACAGCAGATCCCACAATTCACCTGGATCGTTGTCGGCGTCGGATTGATGGTGCTGGTGATTTTCAGACCACAGGGAATTCTCGGCAACAAGAGGGAGATGGCGTTCGATGCCTAGCAGCACAGCGGAGACGACCGCCGCGCCGGAATACGAGTACGATCGGGCGGCACTGCGAGCCAAGCTCGCGCTCCTGGACGAGGTGCCGGGCGTCCGGAAGCCGGATGCGATCCTGAAGGTCGACAACATCGCGCGCAACTTCGGCGGAATCCAGGCTGTCGATGTTGAGCATCTCGAGGTTCAGCGTGGCGCTATCACTGCGCTCATTGGACCAAATGGCGCGGGAAAAACGACGTTCTTCAACCTAATCACCGGGTTCGATCGCCCGAGTTCCGCCCGAGGCCGCTTCACGTCGAAGTCGGCCGCCGGTTATGCGGACTGGAGCTTCAACGGGAAGTCACTCGAGACCACCGGTGCGGCCAAGGTCGCGCAGAGCGGGATGGTGCGAACCTTCCAGCTCACCAAGGCGCTGTCGAAGATGACCGTCATGGACAACATGCTTCTCGGGGCGGGAGACCAGGCCGGGGAGAAACTCTTCGCGGCGCTCGTGCGCCCCATCTGGGCACCGCGTGAACGCGAAATCCGGATCAAAGCCGAGGAGTTGCTGACTCGATTCAAGCTGCACGACAAGAAGGACGACTATGCGGGCAGCCTGTCCGGCGGTCAGCGAAAGCTGCTCGAGATGGCGCGGGCCCTCATGAGCGACCCGGCGATGATCATGCTCGACGAACCCATGGCGGGAGTGAACCCGGCGCTGACCCAGTCGCTGCTCGGTCACATCCAGTCGCTGCGCGACGACGGGACCACGGTTCTCTTCGTCGAGCACGACATGCACGTCGTCAGCTACATCTCGGACTGGGTCGTCGTCATGGCCGAGGGATCGATCGTCGCGGAGGGCACGCCGAAGAACGTCATGAAGAACACGGCCGTCATCGACGCGTATCTCGGCGCTCACCACGATGTCGACCTCGGAGACGACTCGCTGCTCGCAGAAGAGAGCGAAAAAGCCGACGAGAAGAAACTCGCCGACCTCGAGGCGAAAGTTGCGGCAAAGTCCCCCGCGAAGTCGAACGCAGAGAAGAAGGGCAACTGATGGTTGTCTACACCGGAAACGGCGCACCCGTTCTTGAAGCCAAGGATTTGGTGGCCGGCTACCTGCCCGGCATCAACATCCTGAATGGATGCAACGTCCGCGCGTATCCCGGCGAGCTCATCGGCATCATCGGTCCTAACGGCGCGGGCAAGTCCACGCTGCTCAAGGCGATGTTCGGACTGGTTCCCGTGCGTCACGGCACAGTCACTCTCAACGGCAACGACATCACCAACTCGAAGGCGAACAAGCTCGTGCAGCTTGGCGTCGGCTTCGTCCCTCAGAACAACAACGTGTTCCCGACGCTGACCATCGAAGAGAACCTGCAGATGGGGCTGTACCTCCGGCCCAAGCTGCTGAAGGAACGCCTCGCCGCCATGTATGACCTGTTCCCGGTGCTCGGCGACCGTCGCTCCCAGCGCGCGGGCGGCCTGTCCGGCGGCGAGCGCCAGTCGGTCGCCATGGCCAGGGCGCTGATGATGGATCCGGCGGTCCTGCTCCTCGACGAGCCCTCCGCCGGCCTGTCTCCGGTTCGCCAGGACGAGACATTCCTGCGAACCCGTCGGATCAACGCCACCGGGGTATCCGTAGTGATGGTCGAGCAGAACGCGCGTCGCTGCCTGCAGATCTGTGACCGGGGGTATGTCCTCGACCAGGGCAAGGATTCACACACCGGTACGGGACACGAGCTGGCGGATGATCCGAAGGTGATCGAGCTCTACCTGGGCACCCTCGCCGACGAGGTGTGACAGGGAATTCTCTTTCGGCAATATTGTTAAGCCATTCAAAGCGCCTACTGCTGAGGCGACGAGTGAATGGGAACAATGGACCAGTCTGACCCCTTTGGCTTTATCGGACTCACCTACGACGATGTCATGCTGCTGCCAGGGCACACCGACGTCATTCCGAGCGAGGCGGACACCAGCTCGCGACTGACTCGTCGCATCAACGTCGCGGCCCCGCTGCTCTCGGCGGCAATGGATACCGTGACGGAGTCGCGGATGGCCATCGCCATGGCGCGAAACGGCGGCATCGGCATCCTGCACCGCAACCTCTCGATTCCCGACCAGGCCGCACACGTCGACAAGGTCAAGCGGTCAGAGTCCGGGATGATCACGAACCCGGTCACCACAACCCCGGACGCGACGGTCGCGGAAGTGGATGCCCTCTGCGGGCAGTTCCGTGTCTCCGGCCTTCCCGTGGTCGAGGGTGATGGCAAGCTCGTCGGCATCATCACCAACCGCGACATGCGTTTTGTTTCGCCGTTCGAGAAGTCCACGACGCTCGTTCGCGATGTGATGACCAAGGCGCCCCTCATCACGGCGCCGGAAGGGGTCGACCCCGACTCCGCGGTTGCGATCTTCGCCCAGCACAAGATCGAAAAGCTTCCGCTCATCGACAAGGATGGCCGTCTGCGCGGCCTCATCACAGTCAAGGATTTCGACAAGAGCGAGAAATATCCGAACGCCACCAAGGATGGTGAGGGCCGTCTTCGTGTCGGTGCGGCCATCGGATTCTTCGGCGACGCCTGGGACCGCGCGGTCGCCCTCAACGAGGCCGGCGTCGACCTGATCGTCGTCGACACCGCCAACGGCGATTCCGCGGGCGTGCTCGACATCATCCGACGCCTGAAGAAGGATTCCGCGTTCGGGCACGTCGACATCGTCGGCGGTAACGTGGCGACCCGGTCCGGCGCTCAGTCGCTCGTGGATGCCGGTGCGGACGCCATCAAGGTCGGTGTCGGCCCCGGCTCGATTTGCACGACCCGCGTGGTCGCCGGGGTCGGAGTGCCACAGGTCACGGCCGTGTATGAGGCGTCGCTGGCGGCTCGCGAGAGCGGCATCCCGGTCATCGCGGATGGCGGACTCCAGTACTCTGGCGACATCGCGAAAGCGCTCGTCGCCGGCGCCGACACCGTGATGCTCGGATCGCTGCTGGCCGGATGCGACGAGAGTCCAGGCGACCTCGTATTCGTGAACGGCAAGCAGTTCAAGAACTACCGCGGAATGGGTTCGCTCGGGGCGCTCCAGACGCGCGGCACGAAGACGTCGTACTCGCGCGACCGGTATTTTCAGGCCGATGTGCCGTCCGACGAGCAGCTGATCGCGGAAGGCATTGAAGGGCAGGTCCCGTATCGCGGACCCGTCGCATCCGTCGCCTACCAACTGCTGGGCGGCCTGCGCCAGTCGATGTTCTACACGGGCGCGCGCACCATCTCGGAGCTGAAGGACAAGGGCAGGTTCGTGCGCATCACGGCCGCCGGTCTCAAGGAATCGCATCCCCACGACGTCCAAATGGTCGTGGAGGCCCCCAACTACCGTCGCTGACCCCCCTACCCCTACCCCCTCCTAAACCCGTCTCATCCCGAGTGGCGGGAGATACTGCGGGCCGTGGCTGGAGAAACGTCGACGTGGCGGGAGCGTAGGCTCCCGCCACGTTTGGTTTCTCCCCTCCGTCACAGCCGAGGGGTCGGCACGATCTTCCCGGGGTCGCGAAGGCGCCGAGTCCGCGAATCGCGCCTGGCTGACGCTTGTTGGATGAACTTCCAATCCTTCGCCCATCATGGGCTCATCCTGTCGGCGTCTATCCATGCCGTGGAGCCACAATCCCGGGCACTTCGCCGGGCGGTAGACGGCGGGTCGCTCGTCAAACTTCGACGTGGGGCCTACGTCGACCGCTCAGAATGGGAGAGCCTGAGTGAGCGATCCAAACACGTACTCCGAGTCCGGGCAGTCATCGCGATGGCGCATCGAGACGCGATCGTTGCCGGGCTTTCTGCCGCCGCGCTTTGGGGGATGCCCGTTGCGCGGGAGTGGCCGATCGACGTGACGATATTGGACGCGTGGCTTGGGGTGGCCGATCAGAACCGGGAGTGCGGCGGACGGCGGCCGGTTTCCGCGATGCCGGTTGGGTGGATCTCGGAGGCCTGAAGGTCACGACCGTCGCGCGAACCGCACTCGACGTTGCCCGCGGCCAGCTTCTCACCGATGCGATTGGCTCGGTGGATTGGGCTCGGTGGCGACGAAACGAGCATGCGGTTTCGATTGAGGAACTGATTGCAGAGGTCCACAAGGTCCCGCCCCGGAATGGGCGTGCGCATCTGTCGAGAGTCGTTGGCTTCTCTACCTCGCTTTCCGATTCGTTCGGCGAATCGGAGTGTCGGGGCGTGATGGCGCAGCTGGGGTTTGAGTCACCGGTGCTGCAGGTGCCTTTTCGTGACGCGGAGGGCGAGATGCAGCCCGACTACTATTGGCCGCGCGTCCGCATTGCCGGAGAATTCGACGGATTTGTAAAGTATTCGCGAACCGAGTTCACCAAGGGCGACCCCTCGGCGGTCGTTTGGCGGGAAAAGAAGCGCGAGGATCGTCTGCGCAGGTGTGGTGCTGGTGTAGTTCGCATTCTCACTTCAGACGTGAAGAACCCTTCTCGGCTTGAGAGTTTGCTTACCAACGCTGGCGTGCCTCGTGTTGGCGGGAGGTAGACGCACTTGGCGGGAGCGCAGGCTCCCGCCACGTGTACCGACCTCCCGCCAATAGGTGCAGTTGCTCCCGCCACGCGGTGGAATTGGTCGATCAGGCAGCGGCCAGCCGGCGGATGGCCTCGGTGAGGACTTCGGGGGAGCAGGCGAAGTTGAGACGGGCGAAACCTCGACCCTGGCTGCCGAAGTCGGGTCCGGGATTGAGGGCCACCCGGGCATCCAGCGCGCGGGCGCTGGGATCGTCACCCCAGTTGAGCCTGCGGAAGTCCAGCCAGGCCAGATAGGTCGCATCCGGCGCGCGAAACACGACCTCGGGCAGTTCGGCCGAAAGCAGTTCGCCAAGCAGTCGTTTGCTCTCTTCGATTGCCGCGACGGTCCCGTCCAGCCAATCGTCGCCGGAAGTCAGGGCGGCGACGGTGGCGTGCAACCCAAGGATGCTCGTGCGCCAGCCGACCTCGACCGACATTTCGTTCAGGTGTGCGAGAGATCGGTCAGATGCCGCCACCATGATTGCGCACTTCACTCCGGCGAGGTTGAAGGCCTTGCTCGCGGAAGTGACGGCGATGCCATGCTCGCGGGCGGCCTCCGAAACCGACAGAAAGGGCGTGAAGCTGGCGGTCGAGTGCGTGAGGAGCGAGTGGATCTCGTCGCTCACCACCGTGACGTCGCACTTCGCCGCGAGTTCGGCGACGGCCGCGAGGGATGACGCCGAGTGAACGACGCCGAGTGGATTCTGCGGATTGCAGAGCAGCAGCGCGCGAGCGCCGGCCGCGAAAGCGGCTTCGATCCCGTCGAGGTCGAGTGAGTATTCCGTCCCATCGTCGAGCAGGGGAACCTCGACGACCGTGCCGCCGGCCTCTCGGACGAGGTGAAAGAACGGCGGATACACCGGCGGATTGATGACCACGCCGTCGCCGGGACGGATGACCCGCCGAAGCGACTCGACGATGCACACGCTCACATCCGTCGTCGTGCGGACGGATGCCGGGTCGACCGTCCACTCCCATCGTCGACGGGCGAATCCCGCGAATGCGTCACCAACGGGCAGCGGCGACGCGACATAGCCCGTGTCGGAGAGCGCGATCCGCTCGGTGATGGCCGTCGCGATAACAGGAGCGAGCGGATAGTCCATCTCAGCGACGAAGAGCGGAAGCACGTCCGGCGGGTACTCCACCCATTTCTCGCTCGTGCGAAGTCGCAGGGCTGCCAGCGAATCGGCGTGAACCTCAACCATGACCCAAGCTTGCCACTCAGGCGGGAGGATCCTGCGGAACGGCCGATCGCGGGCCAACAGGCCGCCGCCGGTAGGCTTGACGCCGTGACTGACATCGAAATCGGCCGCGCCAAGCGCGCTCGTCGTGCCTACGCGTTCGACGACATCGCCATCGTCCCTTCCCGGCGAACCCGCGATCCGCAGGATGTCTCGGTGAGCTGGACCATCGACGCTTTCACGTTCGAGATTCCGGTACTCGCAGCGCCGATGGACTCGGTCGTCAGCCCCGCGACCGCAATCGCGTTCGGCAAGCTCGGCGGCCTGGGCGTTCTCGATCTCGAAGGTGTGTGGACGCGCTACGAAGATCCGGAGCCGATCCTTACGGAGATCCAGAACCTGGAGCCCGCGGGCGCGACGACGCGAATGCAGCAAATTTACGCGGAGCCGATCAAGCCGGAACTCGTGACCGCGCGACTCGCGGAGATCCGTGCGGCGGGCGTCCCGGTCGCGGGTGCGCTCAGTCCGCAGCGCACCCAGGAGTTGTACAAGACCGTCGTCGATGCGGGTGTGGATATGTTCGTCATCCGCGGCACGACCGTCAGCGCGGAGCACGTATCCAAGACGGTCGAGCCCCTGAATCTCAAGAAGTTCATCTACGAGCTCGACGTTCCCGTCATCGTAGGCGGGGCGGCGACTTACACGGCGTCGCTGCACCTGATGCGGACCGGTGCCGCGGGCGTGCTGGTCGGGTTCGGCGGCGGCGCCGCATCCACGACCCGCGCGAGCCTCGGCATCCACGCACCGATGGCTACGGCGGTGGCGGATGTTGCCGGCGCCCGCCGCGACTATCTGGATGAGTCCGGCGGCCGCTACGTTCACGTCATCGCCGACGGCGGCCTCGGCACGAGTGGCGACATCGTGAAAGCCATTTCGGTGGGTGCGGATGCCGTGATGCTTGGCAGTACGCTCGCGCGAGCAACGGATGCCCCCGGTGGCGGCTGGCACTGGGGCTCAGAGTCGCACCACCCGGAACTGCCGCGCGGCAACCGGGTCGAGGTCGGGTCCATCGCGACCCTGGAGCAGATCCTGTTCGGTCCATCCACGGTCGCCGATGGCAGAGTTAACCTCATCGGCGCTCTTCGTCGGTCGATGGCGACAACGGGCTACTCCGACCTGAAGGAATTTCAGCGGGTCGAGGTTGTCGTCGCCCCGTACCACGGGGCATAAACTGCGCCGCCCTGGCGTTTTAATTCACGGGAAATAGCGAATGCCGAAGACAGTAACGAGATCATCGAAGCTCGGTGCTGCCGAGCGCTCGCTTGCGCTGACCGCGCTGCGGACCAGGGAACTCGACATCCTCGTCATCGGCGGCGGTGTCGTGGGGACTGGTGCGGCACTCGACGCCGTCACCCGGGGGCTGAGCGTGGGGCTCGTCGAGGCACGCGACTGGGCGAGCGGCACATCGAGCCGATCATCCAAACTCGTCCACGGTGGCATCCGGTACCTGGAGCAGCTCGACTTCCGACTGGTTCGCGAGGCCCTGATCGAGCGCGGCCTACTGTTGCAGCGCATCGCCCCGCATCTGGTGAAGCCCGTGCGCTTTCTCTACCCGCTGACGGTGCCGCTCGTTGAGCGCGCATACATCGGCGCCGGGATGACCCTCTACGACGCGTTCAGCTGGAGCGGGGGGCGCCCGCCCGGCGTTCCGCACCATCGTCATCTGACCCGCAACCAGGTGCTGCGGGCAATGCCGAGCCTCAAGCGGGACGCTTTTGTCGGCGGTCTCACCTACTGGGATGCCCAGGTCGACGACGCGCGTTTCGTGTCCAGCCTCGCCCGCACCGCATCCTTCTACGGGGCGAACGTCGCGAGCCGGGTTCGGGTTGAGGGCTTTCTCAAGGTCGGCGAGCGCGTGGTAGGTGTTCAGGCGCACGATCTCGAGACAAACGAACACTTCGAGATTCGCGCGCGCCAGGTCGTCAACGCAACCGGCGTGTGGACGGATGACACCCAGGCGATGGTGGGCGAGCGCGGCCAGTTCAAGGTGCGTGCCTCCAAGGGCATCCATCTCGTGGTTCCGCGCGATCGATTCCAATCGAAGCTCGGGCTGCTGCTGCGCACCGAGAAGAGCGTGCTGTTCGTCATCCCATGGGGCAGGCACTGGCTCATCGGCACGACTGACACCGACTGGAATCTTGACAAAGCGCATCCTGCGGCGACCGCCGCAGACATCGACTACCTGCTGGCGAAGGTCAACGACGTGCTCGCGGTTCCGCTTACGCGGGCCGACGTCGAGGGTGTCTACGCGGGCCTGCGTCCGCTGCTCGCCGGCGAGTCGGAAGAGACTTCGAAGCTCAGTCGCGAACACATCGTCGCGCATAGCGTGCCCGGCCTCGTGGTCGTCGCGGGTGGCAAGTTCACGACCTATCGGATCATGGCGAAGGATGCCGTCGACGAAGCCGTCGCGGCCCTCGATGGAAACATCTCGGCCTCGATCACCAACGACCTCGCACTTCTCGGTGCGGAGGGATATCACGCCGCCTGGAACCGCAGGAACAAGATCGCTCACAAGTTCGGCGTTCACCGCGTGCGGATCGAGCACCTGCTCAACCGCTATGGCGTGCTGACGGATGAGCTGCTCGACCTGATCCGTTCCCGACCGGAGCTCATTGAACCGCTGCCGGGCGCCGACGACTACATCCAGGCGGAGGTCGTTTACGCGGCGACGCACGAGGGCGCACTGCATCTCGATGACGTGCTGGCCCGCAGGACCAGGATCAGCATCGAGTCGTGGGACCGTGGGGTCTCTGCCGCGCCGATTGCGGCACGGCTCATGGGCGAAACGCTGGGCTGGGATGCCGCGCGCGTCGAACTCGAAACGAAAACGTATTTGAAACGGGTGGCGGCCGAACGGGCCAGCCAGGAGCAGCCGGACGATGCATCCGCGGATCGGGTCCGGCTCGAGGCGCCTGATATCGTGACCGCATCCGCAAAGGGAGTATAGGAACATGGTTGACGTTAAGCGGGTGAAGCTGCCCGGAGTCGGTGTGCTGCACACCTTCGTCACCGACGGTGGCGGCAAGGTTGGCGTGATCACGCACCGCGCCGGCGCGAGCGACCTGATCACTTTCTCCGACGCGGAGGATGGATCGAAGGCGACCAAAGTGGCGCTGCGACTCGACGACGACGAGGCCCACACCCTCGCCGAACTCCTCGGCGGGACGCGGATCACGGAGTCTCTGACCAACCTCGATTCGATCCCCGGTCTCACCATCGACTGGTTCCACGTTGACTACGACGACCACATCGCGGGCAAGCCGCTCGGCGACCTCGGAGCGGTCGGCGTTGTCGGCGTGACAATCGTTGCGGTTGTGCGGGGCGAATCCGCGAACCCGGCTCCGGATGACCACTTCACGGTGTTTCCGGGTGACACGCTGGTTGCGGCGGGTTCGCCCGAGAAGGTCGCGAAGGCGTTCACCTTCTATCGCACGGGTGAGGTCAAGTCGAAAGGCACCGTCGACGCGCCATCCGGGGATTGACCGGTGGGCAGCGAGCTTCTGGTCCTCGGTGTTCTGTTTGTTATCGCCTACGTTTTGGGGCGCCTCGGCAAGCTGATCGGCCTGCCATCGATTCCGATTTACATGCTGGTCGGGCTGCTGGCGAGCCCGAACATGCACCTCATTCCGGGCGGCTTTAAGGCTGTCAACGTTGAGCTCGTCGCGGTTCTGGGCCTGATCTTCCTACTCTTCAACCTCGGCCTCGAGTTTGACCAGGATGAGTTCTTCGGCAATGCGCGCGGGCTCCTGCTCTCTGGCGGCACCCGTCTGATCATCAATTTCGGCCTCGGGATCGCGTTCGGCTTCTGGGTCGGCTGGGGTGCGCGCGAGGCGCTCATCATCGCGGGAATGACCGCCACCTCGTCGAGCGCGATTGTCACGAAGCTGCTGATCGAGCTGCGCAGGCTCGCGAATCCGGAGACTCCCGTCATCTTGGGCATTGCCGTGGTCGAGGATGTCTTCATCGCGTTCTACCTGGCGATCGTCGCCGTCGTGATCGGCGGTCAAAAGAACATCTGGGCGATCGTACTGCAGCTCGGGATCTCGTTCGCGTTCCTGGTCGCGATGTTCGCCCTCGCCCGCTGGGGTGGCAAACACGTTTCGCGAGTGCTCGGCGCGCGCGATGACGAGTTGTTCACTGTGCTGTTCTTCGGCCTGGCGGTTGCGTTCGGCGGAATCGGCGACCTGCTCGGTGTCTCGGACGCAATCGGCGCGTTCCTGATCGGTCTCGTTCTCGGCGCGACTCGGTTCCGAACCCGAATCGAGGGGTTCGCACTTCCGCTTCGTGATGTCTTTGGGGCGTTCTTCTTTGTGAACTTCGGACTGTCGCTGAACCCGTCCAGCTTCGGAGCGGTGTTGTGGCCGGTTGGCGGGGCCGTACTTATGACTCTGCTCGTGAACGCGGGGGGCGGCTGGCTCATCGCCTGGTTCAATCGACTGCCCGCGCGCTACGGGCTCGGAATCGGCCTCATTCTGCAGAATCGCGGTGAGTTCGCGCTCATCCTGGCCACGCTGGCAACTGGCGCCGGTCTCGACCCGCGGCTGACTCCGTTCGCTGGGCTCTACGTCCTTGTCATGTCAATCGTCGGACCAGTTCTGACCGTGAACTCCGAACGGCTCACCTCGCTGCTGTTCCGCGGTCGGCGACACAATACCCCTGAGCCGGCCGTTGACCGCGGTGTCGAGGAGGCCATCGCACTCATGGAGGGCGCAACGCCGAGCCGACAATCATCCGCCACCGACGAGACGCTCGACGACGATGACGAGCCCCTTCTCGGTCACGACGAGCCCGCCGCGTCGAGCGACGACGAGCAGGACTCCGACCTGGACCAAACCATTCAGCAAGCCATGGAACAATCTGACGAACGAAGTCATCGCAAGCGAGATCCGGAGTACTAACCGTGTGGAGTGTGGCCAGGCGTCCCCGGTGGATCGCCGCTCTCGTGCTCGCCTTGGCAATCGCGGCCGGATTCGCCGCGCTTGGCCAGTGGCAGATCGGTCGCGCGGTGCAGACGGCGACCGTCGTCGTCGTGCCGGACGAGACCGTTACCCCGCTCTCGAAGGTCGCGACTCCGCAGAAGGAGGTAACCGAGCGCGCGGCGGGCCAGATCGTCAGCGTCGTCGGTCGGCGTGTGCCGGGGGATACCTACGTCATCAGTGACCGCGTGAACTTCGGTGTGGTTGGCTACTGGGTGATCGGACATGTGGTGGCGTCGAACGGGGCCAGCGTCGCTCTCGCGCTGGGCTGGACGAAGACGAAGGCGGCGGCGGATGCGGCGGCCGACGTCCTCAAGGCGGGTGCGCCAACCGCGACCATCGTCGGTCGATACCAGCCGACCGAACCTCCCGATCAGGACGACTTCGAACACGATGTGGTGAGCGTGGTCTCGATTCCCTGGCTCATCAATGAGTGGAAGACCGTCCCGACTGTCGCCTACGGCGGCTACATCGTCGACAACGTCGCGCCGACCGGCTTGTCCAAGATCCAATCGGTTCGCCCGACCAACGACGTGAGTCTCAACTGGCTGAACGTCTTCTACGCCATCGAGTGGGCACTGTTCGCGGGCTTCGCGGTTTACCTCTGGTACCGGCTCGTGAAGGATGCCTACGAACGCGAAGAAGAAGACAAGCTGGATGCGCAGAACCAGGCCGCCAAAGGCTCAGCTTCCTGAGAGCGTGCGGAAGTACACTGGCGCCATGCCTTCGCTGTCCTCGCTCATTGCGACCACGTATAAGCCAAAAGCGGAGACAATCCCGCTGATTCGCAGCGCTCTCAGGATCTACAAGGTCTGCGCCTATGTGACGGGTACGTTTCTGCTTCTTCTCGTCGTCGAGATGATTCTCAAATACATCTTCTCGTACGAGGTCGAGCTCGGCGGCCCCGGCGGAATCGTGACGCTGGTCAACTACTTCCCGAGCCTCGGCAAATCACCGGGACTCACCGGAGTCAACCTGTCGATCGGCATCCTGATCGTGCACGGTTGGTTTTACGTCGTCTACCTGCTTGCCGACTTCACCCTGTGGAGCCGGATGCGCTGGCCGTTCGCCATGTTCATCCTGATCGCCCTGGGCGGCGTCGTGCCGTTCCTCTCGTTCATCGCGGAGCACTTCGTCGCAAAGCGCGCGAATCGCGAACTCGCCGAGTTGCAGGACCCCGCCACATCCACACCCGCCGCGACTGCCACAATGGATGGCAGGAACATCGGTGGTGTGGAGGCAGCGAA
Organism: Galbitalea sp.; assembly: GCA_036271795.1. Taxonomy (GTDB): domain Bacteria; phylum Actinomycetota; class Actinomycetes; order Actinomycetales; family Microbacteriaceae; genus Galbitalea. The sequence goes on along the minus strand of DATAZY010000063.1, from coordinate 29,675 downwards.
TTAACGACAGCACAGCAGCTCGACCAGTCCTCGTAGTCGATTTTGGCGCGCAATACGCTCAGTTGATTGCGCGTCGCGTGCGCGAGGCGGGCGTTTACAGCGAGATCGTCCCGCACACGATCAGTGCGGCGGAAGTGACCGCGAAGAACCCCACGGGCATCGTGCTCAGCGGCGGACCCTCCAGCGTCTACGAGGCGGGGTCGCCGTCGCTCGATCCGGGCATCCTGAAGCTCGGCATTCCTGTGCTCGGTATCTGCTACGGCTTCCAGGTCATGGCGCAGCAGCTCGGCGGCGAAGTCGCAAAGACCGGTGCGCGCGAGTACGGCGCGACCGACGTTCACCTCGCCTCAAGTACCAGCACGCTGCTGGGTGACCAGCCCGCGGACCAGACCACCTGGATGAGCCACGGCGACTCGGTGTCCAAGGCGCCTTCAGGGTTCGAGGTGCTGGCGTCGTCGGCATCCACCCCAGTCGCCGCCTTCGCTTCGGATGACCGGAAGCTCTACGGCGTGCAGTGGCATCCCGAGGTCAAGCACACCCAGTACGGCCAGGCCGTGCTCGAGAACTTCCTGCACCGGGCCGCGGGCATCCCGGCCGACTGGAACAGCGCGAACGTCATCGAAGAGCAGGTCGCACGCATCCGGGAGCAGGTTGGCTCCGCGCGCGTGATTTGTGGGCTGTCAGGCGGAGTCGACTCCGCGGTGGCCGCCGCCATCGTGCACCGTGCGATCGGCGACCAGCTGACCTGCATCTTCGTCGACCACGGCCTCCTGCGTCAGGATGAGCGGCGCCAGGTCGAAGAGGACTACGTCGCCTCCACCGGTGTGCGCCTGGTCACCGTGGATGCCGTCGACGAGTTCCTCGACGCCCTCGCCGGGGTCACCGATCCGGAAACCAAGCGCAAGATCATTGGGCGGGAGTTCATCCGCTCCTTCGATGGTGCAGCTGAGGCGCTGGTCTTAGAGTCGCACAACCTGGAGGCGTCCGCCGGCGGGGCATCCATCGACTTTCTCGTGCAGGGCACGCTCTACCCGGATGTCGTCGAGTCCGGCGGCGGGACGGGAACGGCAAACATCAAGAGTCACCACAACGTCGGCGGGCTGCCGGAGGACCTGCAGTTCAAGCTGATCGAGCCGCTGCGCACCCTGTTCAAGGACGAGGTGCGAGCCATCGGTCGGGAGCTGGGGCTGCCCGAGGTCATTGTCTCGCGCCAGCCGTTCCCGGGACCCGGGCTCGGCATCCGGATCGTCGGAGAAGTCACGCGCGAGCGGCTCGGGCTGCTGCGTGCTGCCGACGCGATCGTGCGTGCGGAACTGACCGCTGCGGGGCTGGATCTCGAGATCTGGCAGTGTCCGGTGGTGCTCCTCGCGGACGTCCGCTCGGTCGGAGTGCAGGGGGACGGACGCACCTACGGGCATCCGATCGTGCTGCGGCCGGTCTCGTCAGAGGATGCGATGACGGCGGACTGGACGCGCCTTCCCTACGACGTGCTCGCGCGAATCTCGAACCGGATTACCAACGAGGTGCCAGGGGTCAACCGCGTTGTGCTCGACGTGACCTCGAAGCCGCCCGGCACGATTGAGTGGGAATAAGCACACACGAAACCGTCGAGTCGGGTCTTACGCGCCTTCCGGCGCTTTGCGGACGTGCATAGGTCGCAACTCAACCGCTCTAGCTGCGGGTGACGCGGATCCGCAGTCCGAGCAGCCGCAGGATGCCGATCGTGAGAGCGGCCAAGGCCAGGACAGCAAGAACGGTGGCTGCAACGGGGAGTATGTCGCTGCTGCGACCGAAAGCGAAGAGCCCGAGCAGCAGGAACGGTGCGGCGGCGAGCAGTGCGGCGCCAGACAGAGCGCGTCGACCGAGTCGGCCAAAGACGATCGCGAGAACGAGGGCAGTAGGGATGCCCGCCCAGACGAGCCACGCGGCGAGCGGCGCCCAGAACTGGTCGATGTTGTTTGCTCCGTTGCCCCAATATCCGCCCAGGTGGCCGCGTAGCCACCAGGTCACCCATAGAGCGACGGCAGCAAGGATCGTGGTCACCCCCAGCGCTGTACGCCGTCGGGATGCGACACGTCCGGCGATACACATCACCGCGAGCACGTCGAGAAACGCGAGCGCAACCCCTCCGGGATGCTCGAAGTGTGGCAGCGAGGATCCGACGATAAACAGCACAACCGAGGCAACGATCGAGATAGCCAAAACGACCGAGGTCACCCGTCGCAATCCGACGATCGCCGTGACGAACGCGATCAGCCAGAGCGTGTAGATCGAGAGACCGGTTCCCAGGTTCTCGATGAGCGGGGTGAGAGACCACAACTGGTGGAAGGTCGTTCCATTGGACTGCCAGGTCCAGGCACTTGAGACGAGCCCGGCTCCGGATATGGCGGATCCCAGCGCGAGCGAGACGACGGACGCGAGGGCAGTGGCCTCGGAGGCGGCGAGGCGAGCGAGAATTCCGAAACGGCTAGCGATGCCGCTGCTGCGTAGATCCGCCAGCTCGCCGCGGGCGGGAGCCGACCGGCGATCGTTGTCCGCGAGGTCGAGCAGGGTGCCGACCATGGCGTCCTCGTTGGCCGTGCGCCACTTCTTCGGATACCAGCGCAGGGCGTTGTGGTAGGTCTGCTCGAGGCCGCTCATGCCGTGGCCGCCTTGGGAGAGGCGACGACTCGTGCAGCGCGCTTATTGAGCCGGTCGGTCGCGCGCCTGGCATTCGACGCCTGCCGCTCGGACTCGACCGCGAGGGTTGTCGCGCCCGGCTCGGTCAGTTCGAAGTAGCGGCGAAGTCGACCGGCCACAATCTCGTCGCCGGCAGCGACGACGAGTCCTTCCAACTGAAGCCGGTCCAGCGCGGCGTAGAGGGTGCCGACCTTGAGTCGGACACGTCCGTCGCTCAGCTCTTCTGCATCCTTGATGATGCCATAGCCGTGCTTGCGGCCATCCGCCAGCGAGGCCAGCACGAAGAACGTCGGCTCCCGCATCTCTTGCTCGCTCATGCCGTTATCATAGTACGACTATCGATATATATCAACGGTCGAACATCCAAGTCCGCGAGAGGTCGCAATCGACCCTCTATTTGCTTGACGAAGGGTCAATCGTGACCTTTCGCGGAGTTGGCTGCCGCTGGGTCGCGGCAAGCCAGCGCGCGAGCCACGCGCAGGCGACGACGACCAGCGATTCGACGCCGAGCGCAAACGGCTCGTCGTGGTTGCTGTGGAACGAGTAGGCCATCACAACGCCCGCGGCAATCGGGAAGAGCAGCAGGAGGTAGCACCGTAGCGGTCGCCCACGGACGAGAAGCCAGCCGAGAAGGGGCGCCGCCATCACGAACAGGATTTGCGGACCGGTGAGCATCAGCCAGACGGCGAGCAGGCTGGGCCAGAACGCCCACAGCCTGCGTCCGCCGGTCGCGGGAAGGATGGCCCAGCCGAAGCAGTGCGCGACTGTGCCGAGCAGCAGGAACCCGATCGTGTAGGTATTCGTCGAGAGCAGGATCACGAGTCCGGCGATGATGTAGAGGATCCCGCCGACATAGCGACTCTCGTAGGTACCCCAACGCAAGGGGATGCGTCGGGTCGGTTCTGCGAATCCGCGGTCTGCCACGGCTAACGGAATGCGCCCGCGAAGAAGGCGATCGCGACCACGAGAAGCGCGATGCCGACCAGGAAGATCCCGACGCCACCGAAAATGAGAGCTCGACTCGAAGCAGGTTTTGCCGGGGCCATATCATCCGGGCGGATGGCACCAGGGATCTCTGGCGGCTCGACCGCGAGTCCACAATGAATACAGAATTTCCAACTTGGCGCAATGGGAGATCCGCAACCGACACAAGTCTCCATATCAAACGATTGTATTGGCGTAGCGTTTCGGCTGTGACTATGCGCCCTCTCGTCATCGCCCATCGCGGCGCAAGCGGCTATCGGCCAGAACACACCGCGGCGGCCTACCGGCTCGCGATCACTCAGGGGGCGGATGCCGTCGAGCCGGATCTCGTCTCGACCAGCGACGGGGTTCTGGTGGTGCGGCACGAGAACGAGATTTCAGGAACCACGGATGTTGCGAAGCATCCGGAGTTCGCCCACCGAAGGACGACCAGGACCATCGATGGCGTGGAGCTCACGGGCTGGTTTACGGAGGACTTCACCTGGTCGGAACTGGCGACACTGCGAGCGTGCGAGCGGCTGCGCCAAACGCGTCCGAACAACGCCCGATTCGATGGCGAAGAGGGCATTCTGCGATTGTCCGACCTGGTCGAGCTGGTGGCGGCGGCGGATCGGCCGATCCTCATGGTCGCGGAGCTGAAGCACAGCACCTACTTTGACTCGATTGGTTTGCCGCTCGAGTCAAACTTCGCCGCCGAGATCGCTCGATGGGCTCGCCCGAACAATGTCGTCGTCGAGTCGTTCGAGCAGTCCGCGCTCACCAAGATCCAGGCGCTGGATGTGCCCGGCCGGGTGACCTTTCTCGCCGAAGCAGTCGGCGCGCCCGCTGACCAGTTCGGGCCGAGTCGACGCAGCTATGCCGACTACCTGACGGACGCCGGCCTCGCCCGGCTCGCCACCGAGGTCGACGGAGTCAGCGTCGACAAGAGCCTCCTGCTCGAGCTGGATGCCGGCGGTTCGGTCGTGGGGGCCACCGATCTGGTCGAGCGCGCCCGGTCCACCGGCCTCGAGACCTACACCTGGACGCTGCGCGCAGAGAACCAGTTTCTCGAAAAGAACTTCCGTCGCGGTGTGCGCGGGAAGGAGTTGGGACACTGGGAGCGCGAGTTTGACCTGATCATGAGGACGGGCGTTGACGGAGTCTTCGCGGACCAGCCGGATCTCGCCTTGCGCGCTCGTGCGGCCCTGTAGACCGCCCGCTCCAGCGTCGTCTGCGCCGCCTAGACTGGGGCGGTTATGACGTTTGTTCTCGACGGTTTCGACCCTGCGTCACAGGCTCATGCCGACGGGCAGAAGACGGGCGCGAAGCCGCAACCGGACGACCGGCTTCTCGAGGGCCTCAATCCCCGGCAGCGGGAAGCGGTGCTCTATCGCGGCCAGTCCCTGCTGATCGTTGCGGGCGCCGGCTCCGGCAAGACCAGCGTGCTTACCCGGCGAATTGCCGGCCTCCTGCAGACCCACGAGGCGTGGCCGAGTCAGATTCTCGCGATCACCTTCACCAACAAGGCCGCCGCCGAGATGCGTGACCGGGTCGGCGCGCTCATCGGCCGCGAGGCGGCGGAGGGCATGTGGATCTCGACGTTCCACTCCGCGTGCGTTCGCATCCTTCGCCGGGAGGCCGAGAATTTCGGCTTCACGAGGAGCTTCACGATCTACGATTCCGCCGACTCGCGTGCCCTGGTCAAACGGATCATCAAGGAGCTGGATGCCGACACCCTCGGCTTCACCGTCGGCACGGTGCTCGGCAAGATCTCGAAGGCCAAGAACGAGCTCTCCGACGTCGAGAGCTACGCGCGCTCGGCGAACTTCAACGATCCCAACGAGGCGGGCTTCGTCGAGATCTTTCGCCGGTACTCGCAGGCTCTCGCGAAAGCCAACGCGTTCGACTTTGACGACCTCATCGCGCAGACGGTGTACCTGTTCCGGGCGTTCCCTGCGGTCGCCGCGCTGTATCGCCGCCGCTTCCGGCACATCCTCGTCGACGAGTACCAGGACACGAACCACGCGCAGTACTCGCTGATCCGCGAGCTCACGCGAGAGGTGGATGCGGCGACGGCGAACGACCTCGAAGCCGAGCACGGATTCACCAAGTCGCCCCGTGGCGGGCGGGGTGAGATTCCGGGTGCCTCGCTGACCGTTGTCGGCGACTCTGACCAGTCGATCTACGCGTTCCGTGGGGCGGACATCCGCAATATCGTCGAGTTCGAGAAGGACTTCCCACATTCGAAGGTCATCCTTCTCGAGCAGAACTACCGATCGACCCAGAACATCCTGGACGCAGCCAACTCTGTCATCTCGAACAACTTCGATCGCAAAGACAAGAAGCTGTTCACGACCATTGGGGCAGGCGAGAAGATCGTCGGATTTACCGGCTATTCCGGGCACGATGAGGCGCAGTTCGTCGCCGACGAGATCGGCAAGCTGCACGACGAGGGTGTCGCCTACAAGGACATCGCGGTGTTCTATCGCACGAACGCCCAGACGCGTGCGCTCGAAGAAATCTTCATCCGGTCCGCGCTCCCGTACCGCGTGCTCGGCGGCACCAAGTTTTACGAGCGAGCCGAGATCAAGGACGCTATGGCGTACCTGATTACTGTTGCCAATCCGGCGGACCCACTTGCGTTGCGGCGTGTGATGAACGTGCCAAAGCGCGGTATCGGGCCGGCAACCGAGGCTGCGCTGCAGGTGTTCGCCGACTCGAATGGGCTGTCGCTGCGGGACGCGTTGTCGAGTGCCGGCGAGCTGGGGCTGGGCCCGAAGGTCACCGGCGCGATTCTCGAACTCGCGGGCATCCTCGACGAGGCGACGGCGACGGCGTCCCTCGACCAGGTTCGTCCGGCCGGACCGGCCGACGTGCTGATCACATTGCTGCAGCGCACCCGCTTCATCGAGGCTCTGCGCAACACTGGAGATCCACAGGACGAGGCGCGCGCGGAGAACGTCGAGGAACTCATCTCGGTGACCAAGGAGTTCCAGAAGAACAACCCGAACGGCACGCTGCTCGACTTCCTGACCGAAGTCTCTCTCGTCGCGGCCGCGGACGAGTTGGATGATTCGTCCGGCACCGTATCTCTGATGACCCTGCACACCGCGAAGGGGCTCGAGTATGAGGCCGTCTTCCTGACCGGCGTCGAGGAGGGACTACTGCCGCACCAGATGTCCGCTGGCGAGATCGGCGGCCCGGCCGAGGAGCGCCGGCTGTTCTACGTCGGCATCACGCGTGCGCGGCGCCGACTGTACCTGTCGCTCGCAATGACTCGTGCACAGTTCGGCGAGGTTGGCGTCGCCATGCCGAGTCGCTACCTGCAGGAGATCCCGGCGGAACTCATCGACTGGAAGCAGTCGCCGGGCGACGCCACCAGTCGCGGCGGATCCCAGCCGCGAGCCCTCAATGCGCGCCGCGAGGGCGGATTCAGCTTCCGCGATTCGGTGGGCCAACTGCCGCCGGCACCGCGCGAGAAGCGCGAGTGGACCAGCGCGGTGACGAACCGGGTGCGCGATAACGGCGACCTGACGCTCGCGGTCGGCGACCGCATCCGGCATGCCGATTTCGGCGACGGGCGAGTCACCGCGGTCACGGGTGTTGCGCCGAAGGCGGTCGCAGAGGTTCAATTCGATACTGCTGGCCGCAAGCGACTTTTGATCAAGATCGCCCCCATCGAGAAGCTCTAGCGAAACTAGCCAGACCGGAGGCGCTTCAGGTAGTGACGGGAGGGCCACGAGCGCATGCGATGCGGGGTGATCCGGGCCAGGAACCGGATGACGCCCCAGGCGCGAGCGGCCCGCCGCTGGTCGCGTCGCGTCCAGTCGAATCCGTAGGCGGCGCGGACGGATGCCGGAAGCAGGTCGATCGTGAGCAGTCGTGCGAGCGGGAGTCCGGCTCGCAACCACGCCGGCGCGGTCACCGGTGCGAACAGGTCGCGGGCAATCTGTCGAGCATCGGCGGTCACTTCGAGCGACGCGATCCGCGCGTCCCAGTAGCTCCGAAAATCCGCTCGGCCGGCAGGCCATAGCGATGCGGGCATGTGTAGCGAGGTACCAAGGACCGCATACTCGCGGTAGAGCTCGTCCGCCAGGTCTTCGGCGACAGCGCCGAAGACCCGGTCGTGCACCGTCATTGCCGTCTCACAGAGGGTGGCCGCGACCCATAGCTGCAGCTCGGCATCCTCGGCCCGGTCGACCGGGTCGTGCGCGCGATTGACGTACGAGATGACTCGCATCGCGTCATCCGGTGTTCCGAGGACCACCGCGTACGCGAACATCAGCGTATTGCGCAGTCGTTGCACCGGGCGATGCGCGAAGTCGCTGTGTTTCGCGACTCCCGCTGCGACCGTCGGATCGGCCACCTGCAACAGGATCGCGCGGGCGCCGCCGGCGATAAGCACGCCGTCGGAGGCGTATCGCGCAACGTCGCTCGAAACCATGGTCAATCCTCGCAGCATTCACCCCGCAAGGGATCGGTCGCAAGAATCCCGGAAGTTAACACCTGGACGACGGCCTTCCGAGCAAGCACGCAATCTCATGCGAGTAGAGTTCTCTTCGGCCAAAGTATCTTGACATCGAGCTATCTTGACGTCGAGATAATCGCCCATCTCCCAACCCAACGCGCGATTGGACAAAGCAGCGTGGATCTTTTCGAGTACCAGGCCCGTGATCTTTTCGAACAGTACGGGGTGCCGGTACTGCCGGGCATCGTCGCGGATACCCCGGAAGAAGCGAAGGCCGCCGCAGGGAAACTCGGCGGCACCGTCGTCGTCAAGGCACAGGTTAAGGCCGGTGGCCGCGGCAAGGCCGGCGGCGTCAAGGTCGTCCACAACCCGGATGACGCATTCACAGCGGCCGAGGCCATCCTGAAGCTCAGCATCAAGGGCCTGCCCGTTCACAAGGTCATGGTCACGGCAGGCGCGCGCATCGATCGAGAGTTCTACTTCTCGGTCCTGCTCGACCGGGCCAACCGCTCCTACCTCTCGCTCTGCGCTGTCGAGGGCGGCATGGAGATCGAGGAACTCGCCGTCGAGCGTCCGGACGCGCTCGCTCGCGTCGAAGTCATCCCGGGCATCGGAATCGATCTGGACAAGGCCCGCGAGATCGCCACCGCCGGCCACTTCCCGCCCGACCTGGTCGAGAAGGTCGCCCCTGTCATCGTGAAGCTCTACGAGGTTTACAAGGGCGAGGATGCGACGCTCGTCGAGGTCAACCCACTCGTGCTCACCGAAGATGGCGCGATCCTCGCGCTCGACGGAAAGGTGAGTCTCGACGAGAACGCCGACTTCCGCCACCCGGCCCACGCGGAACTCGAGGATGCCGCGGCCGCGGACCCGCTCGAGGCGAAAGCCAAGGCGCTGCACCTCAACTACGTCAAGCTCGACGGCGAGGTTGGGATCATCGGAAACGGCGCCGGGCTCGTCATGTCCACGCTGGATGTTGTCGCCTACGCCGGCGAGAAGTGGGGCGGCGTGAAGCCGGCCAACTTCCTCGATATCGGCGGCGGGGCATCGGCGGAGGTCATGGCCAACGGACTGAGTGTCATCCTGGGCGATCCTCAGGTGACCAGCGTGTTCGTGAACGTGTTCGGCGGCATCACCTCCTGCGATGCCGTCGCCAACGGAATCGTCGGTGCGCTGGCGACTCTCGGTGCGGAGGCGACCAAACCGCTCGTGGTTCGCCTCGACGGCAACAAGGTGGAGGAGGGTCGCAGGATTCTCACTGATGCCAACCATCCGCTCGTGACGCTTGCACTGACCATGGACGAGGGCGCCGACAAGGCCGCCGAACTGGCATCGAAGTAGGGACCCAAATCACAATGTCGATCTTCCTCAACAAGAACTCCAAGGTCATCGTCCAGGGCATCACCGGTAGCGAGGGCAGCAAGCACACCGCGCTCATGCTGAAAGCCGGCACTCAGGTCGTCGGCGGGGTCAACGCGCGCAAGGCGGGCGAAACCGTGACGCATGGCGACATGACGCTCCCGGTCTTCGGGACAGTGGATGAGGCCATTCGCGAGACCGGCGCGGACGTCTCGATCGTGTTTGTTCCGCCGGCCTTCGCAAAGGATGCCGTGGTCGAGGCCATCGAGGCCGAGATTCCCATGGTTGTCGTGATCACCGAGGGCATCCCGGTGCAAGACTCAGCCGAGTTCTGGGCGCTCGCCCAGGCAAAGGGCAACCTGACCCGCATCATCGGTCCGAACTGCCCCGGCATAATTACGCCGGGAGAGTCGCTCGTCGGCATCACGCCTGCCAACATCACCGGCACCGGTCCGATCGGTCTCGTCTCCAAGTCGGGCACGCTGACCTACCAGATGATGTTCGAGCTGCGCGATCTTGGATTCTCGACCGCGATCGGCATCGGCGGCGACCCGATCATCGGCACCACGCACATCGACGCACTCGCGGCCTTCCAGGACGACCCCGACACCAAGGCGATCGTCATGATCGGTGAGATCGGTGGCGACGCCGAGGAGCGCGCGGCCGACTTCATCAAGGCCAACGTCACCAAGCCGGTCGTCGCCTACGTCGCGGGATTCACCGCGCCGGAGGGCAAGACCATGGGCCACGCCGGGGCGATCGTGTCGTCCGGCGCCGGCACCGCGCAGGGCAAGAAGGAGGCCCTCGAGGCCGCCGGGGTCAAGGTCGGCAAGACGCCGAGCGAGACCGCCAACCTCATGCGCGAGGTCTTCGCAGCCCTCTAGGAACCATCCATCCCGTGGTGGCGGGAGAAACCGTGACGCGGCGGGAGCAACTGCTCCCGCCGCGTTTCACTTTCGCCCGCCACCGGATGCTGGATCTCCCGCCACCACCAGGGGAGTAGGCGAATGACTCCGAGGGGAGTACGGATCGGCGGGTCGTTCGCGCGAAACTGGCGATATGACACAGGCGACGATCTCGAAGACATCCGCTCCGGCCTGGCCGCTCTGGGCCTACCGCATTGTGGCGTCCCTCGCGGCGCTGCTCCTTTTCATCCAGTCGGTCCTCGCCGGGCAGTTTCTCGGCGACAAACATGACAAGCTCGCGTTCGCTCTGCACCGAGAGAACGCGATCATCTCGACGATCGTGGTGCTCGTCCTTGTCATTGCCGCCATCCTCACTGTCTGGCCGGGAGGCGGTCCCAAGACCGTACTGCCGCGCGCGATCGGGTTGCTCGTCGTCACGGCGGGAGAGGCTGCCGCAGGCTTCGCGAAGCTCACAGCCCTGCACGTGCCGCTCGGGGTGTTGCTCATCGGCATCGCGGTCATGATGGCCGTTCTCGCCTGGCGGCGTCCCATCGCGCGCTAATCCGGGCGGTCGGGGCGGGTCCGGGCGTGCGTGCCCGCCCGGTTTAGCCGCACTCGCCCGGTTTGGTGGCACGCTTGAGGCGTGAAGAAGCTCATTAACGACGCCGCGGATGTGCTGGCCGAGTCGCTCGTCGGGCTGGAGGCGGCGCATCCCGAGCTGCGCGTCGACCACGGGAACCGGGTGGTCTATCGCGCCGAGCCGAAGCCGCACGGCACCGTCGGTATCGTGAGCGGCGGCGGGAGCGGGCACGAGCCTCTGCACGCCGGCTACGTGGGCTTAGGGATGCTGGATGCCGCCGTCTGCGGCGAGGTCTTCACCTCGCCCACGCCTGATCAGATCCTGGCCGCGATCCAGACCGTCGACACCGGCGCGGGGGTTTTGCTGCTCGTCAAGAACTACACGGGTGACGTGCTCAATTTCGAGATGGCCGCGGAACTCGCCGGCGACATCGCGGTCGAGACGGTGATCGTCGCCGATGATGTCGCCGTCGAGGATTCCACCTTCACGGCGGGCCGTCGCGGCACGGGCGTGACCGTGCTGCTGGAGAAGATCGTCGGTGCCGCGGCCGAGCAGGGCCGGGATCTGGCCGATCTGGCCGACCTCGCCCGTCGCGTCGCGGCGCATGGCCGGTCGATGGGGATGGCGCTGACGAGCGCGACCCTTCCTGCATCCGGGGCTCCGAATTTCGATTTGGGGGAGTCGGAGATGGAGGTCGGCGTCGGCATTCACGGCGAACCGGGTCGCCGACGGGTCGATCTGGCAAACGCCCACGAGGTTGCGAAAATGCTGGTCGAGCCGATTCTCGGCGACTCCGAGTTCGGCGGATCTCCCGCGATAGTTATGCTGAACGGCATGGGAGCAACCCCGCTCATCGAGCTCTACGTGATGTTCGGCGAAGTGTCCGCGCTGCTCGACAAGGCGCGCGTCACGATCGCTCGAAGCCTGGTCGGCAACTACATCACGTCGCTCGACATGGCGGGATGCTCCGTCACGGTGCTGCGCGCTGACGACGAGTTGCAGGGCCTATGGGATGCACCGGTGTCGACGCCGGCGTTGCGGTGGGGTATCTGACATGGCCGCCGCGACGATTTCGTACGAGCAGCTGCTCGACTGGCTGCGCCTGGTCGACGAGGGCATCATCGAGCAGCGCGGCTACCTGACCGAGCTTGACTCGGCGATCGGCGACGGGGACCACGGCACCAACCTGTCGCGCGGCTCCACCGCAATCTCGGCCCGAGTCGACAGCGAGAAGCCCGAATATCTCGATGAACTGTTCCGGATGGTCGGGATGGCGCTGATCAGCACGGTCGGCGGAGCGAGCGGTCCGCTGTACGGCACGTTCTTCCTGCGGATGTCACTGACGATCGGTCACCGCCAGGAGGTTTCGCCCGAGCTTCTCGCGGACGCGCTCGAGGCGGGCGTCGCCGGTGTGGTGGAGCGTGGAAAGCCGGAGCTCGGCGACAAGACAATGTACGACGCACTCGAGCCGGCGGTCCGGGCGTTCCGCCAGCATCTGCGCGAGGGCATCGCCGCGGCGTCCCAGGCGGCGGCCACGGCGGCCGCGGCCGGCATGGATTCGACCGCCGATCTCGTCGCCCGTAAGGGTCGCGCCAGTTATCTCGGCGAACGCAGCGTCGGTCACATCGACCCCGGCGCGGCATCCTCGGCCCTGATGTTCTCAGCGCTCGCGGAGGCTCTTGCTTAGGACAGCCGCGTGATCGGCCTCGTCGTCGTCTCGCACAGTCCTCGGCTTGCGAAGGCCGCCGTCGAGTTCGCCCTTGAGATGGTTCCGGGCGATCGGCCCAGGCTCGAGATCGCCGCCGGCGTTTTCGATGGATCCTTCGGCACGGATGCGACTCAGATCGCGGCGGCCATCGCGAAGGTCGCATCCCCGGACGGCGTGCTCGTGCTGGTCGATCTGGGATCGGCCGTTCTGAGCGCGGAGCTCGCCCTCGAGCTCATCGACCTTCCCGGCGTCGACGTGCGAGTGACCAGCGCGCCCTTCGTCGAGGGGCTGATGGCAGGACTCGTTCGCGCGGCGACCGGGGCGAGCCTCGACGAGGTCGAGCGCGAGGCGCGGAAGTCCCTCGAGTCGAAGCGTGGCCAGCTCGGCAACCCGACCGATGCGGCCGAACCTGCCGTCGACGAGGGCGAGTTGACGCTAGACCTGCGGCTGCGGAATCCGAGCGGCCTGCACATCCGTCCGGCGTCGATGATCGTTCTGGCCCTCACCCCACTGGATGCGACCGTCAGCATCGCCAACCTGCGCACGGGCTCGGGCCCGCGTCTCGCCAACAGTCCGACGAAACTTCTCACTCTCGCGGCGCAGAAGGGTGACGTGGTGCGGGTATCCGCCTCGGGCCCGGAGGCGCGCGCGGCGCTCGACGTGGTGCGCACGATGGTGGTGGACGGATTCGGTGAACTCGCGGCGGAGCAGCCGGTGGCGCCCGCGGGAGGTCCGACCCGAAGCGGCCCGCTCGGCGTCAGCCCCGGCCGGGCGGTCGGACCCGTCGTTCGGATGCCCGAGCCGCTGGAGGCGCCGAGTCCTCGAGTGCCTCTCCCCGATGCCGAACGAACGAACGCGGCCGAGCGAATTGGCACCGCGGCGATGGCCGTTGCCGACGAACTGCGCTCCCGGGCCGGCCGCGTTTCGGGCGAATCCCGCTCCATCCTCGAGGCGGCCAGGCAGCTCGCCCTCGATCCCGCGACGCTGGATGTCGCGCGCGCGGCGGTCCTCGATCGCGGTGATTCGCCGGAGTTCGCGGTGTGGACCGCGTTCGGCGATCTCGCGCAGGAGTTTGCCTCCGCGGGCGGGCGACTGGCGGAACGCGTCGCCGATCTCGCCGATACTCGCAACCGAATCGTCGCCGAGCTCGGGGGCCGCGAGGCACCGGGCGTGCCCGTTCGGGACGAGCCTTTCGTACTCGTCGCTCGGGACCTCGCTCCCGCGGACACCGCCCTCCTCGACCCGGCCCTCTGCGTCGCCATCGTCACCCTCGAGGGTGGACCTACCTCGCACACGGCCATCCTGTCCCGGTCCCTGGGGCTTCCGGCACTCGTATCCGTGCAGAACGCGCTGGACCTCGTCGAGGGAACCGTCGTGCTGGTGGATGGGACGGCCGGTGAGCTGGTGATCGATCCGAGCCCCGAGCAGGTGGCGGAGGTACTCGCGCAGGCGAGCGTCTCGGTGGACTTCGACGGCGCCGGCGCGACATCGGATGGCCATCGCGTGCAATTGCTGGCTAACGTGGGCTCGCCCGAGAGTGTCGGTCGCGCACTGGATGCCGCTGCCGAGGGCATCGGTCTGTTCCGCACCGAATTCCTCTACCTCGACCGAGCGGATGCGCCGACGGTGGAGGAGCAGGTCACCGCGTACCGCTCGGTGTTCGAGCGGTTCGCGGGGCGTCGCGTGATCGTCCGGACGCTCGATGCCGGGGCGGACAAACCCCTCACGTTCGTGACGATCCCCAACGAATCAAACCCGGCCCTCGGCATTCGCGGTTACCGCACGACCTGGCGACGACCCGACCTGATCGACGATCAGCTCCGGGCAATCGCCCTGGCGGCGGAAGGCCAGACGGCGACGGTGCAGGTGATGGCGCCCATGATCGATACGCCCGACGAGGCCGCCGACTTCGCGCATCGCTGCGCGGTGCATGGGCTGGCGTCGGTCGGCGTCATGATCGAGACGCCGGCCGCGGCGATCACAGCGCCCGAGATCCTGTCCTTCGTCGACTTCGTCAGCCTGGGAACGAACGACCTCGCCCAGTACACGATGGCGGCCGACCGCGAGGTCGGGGAGCTCGCCCTCTTGAACGACCCGTGGCAACCCGCCGTGCTTCGGATGATGCGGCTCGCGTTCGATGCCGGGCGCGACGCCGGTAAACCGGTGAGTGTGTGCGGCGAGGCGGCTGCGGATCCCATGCTGGCCGCTGTCCTGGTCGGACTGGGGGCATCCAGCCTCTCGATGTCACCGCGCGCGCTCGGTCACGTGGCGGAGCTGCTCGCCGGCGTAACGTTCGCGCAGTGCCAGCTCGCCGCCACGGAGGCGACCGCCGCACGCAATTCGCAGGAGGCGCGTACTCTCGCCGCTACCGTTCTTCGTGGCGATAGGTGAAGCTGCCCGCGTAACGGAACCACTCTCCGAGGATCGGCGCTCGCAGCCGGACGTCGACGTGCTGACGGCCGTCCGCCCACGATTCGTCGACCGTGACCGTGGCGATCGGCGGCAGCGGGATTCGAAGGGGTCCGAGGTGCAGCCACTGCCGGGTGGAACGCATGTGCAGCAGGCCGTCGGCGATTGTGAGCGACATCCGCACCTCGAAGCCGCCACGCCGACCGAGAAAGTCGTGGAGGTTGCCGTCGACCACGCGCATCGCGTCCTCGAGCGAACGGTCTCGGCCCGGAAAACGGAACGTGCGCACCGCCTCGAGCGCGCCATCCGGTGTCGGCGTATTGGTGATGTCGAAGGGCACGTCGCGTCCGAACTCCGGGAAGAGGATGCGTCGCCACGCGAGGTAGGCGAGCACGGGATGAAGGATGCGGAGTCGCGAGCCGGCGACCTCGAAGACCCCGCTCCCCACTCCGATTCCCGCGTGTCCCGAGAAGTACGACTGGAGCTCTGGCCTGATCCCGGCGAGCTTGGAGCCGAGCACCCGCTGGTACACCGAGTCGGTCATCTGTCCATTGTCGGGTAGTTGCTAGGGTCAAGCCCGTATGAACCGCACCCTGTCCGCCCTGTTCTCAGCGCTCGAGGCCGTCATCGTCGTGGCGGTGGGACTCGCGATTCCGCTCGCGCCGCTGACCATCCTCTGGGGCGCGCAGTACGGGTTCGCACCGAGCTGGACGGGATTCTGGCGGCTCGCGGCGGATGCGTGGCTGCTCGGCCACGGCACGGACATCCACGTGACCCTCGCTGCGGGGACCGCGAAAGCGTCGGGCCTCGCCGGAGCGGGAACACCGTTCGTCCTGTCGATCGCGGTGCTCGGGTTCGCGCTGCTCACCGTGCTCCTCGCCCGACGTGCCGGGCGTCGGATCGCCGAGACGAACCACCGGCTGCTCGGCGAGATTGTGGCCATCGTTGTGGTGGCCGTCCTCTCGTTCGGCATCGCGTACAGCGCCGGCGCCGCCGGCGCGCGGCCATCCATCGTGCAGGGCACGCTGCTGCCGACCCTGGTGTTCGTCGTCGGACTGGCCCTGGCTCGTTTCGGGGCGCTTCCGGAGTGGACGAGGTGGAGCGCGGACACGCGCGCGATCGTCGGCACTGCCCTGCGCGGCGGAGCGGCGGCGGCGGCTGGCGTCGTCACGGCGGCGGCGCTCGCGGTCGTCGCATCCCTGCTGTTCAACTACGCGCAGATCATCACCCTCTACGAGAACCTGCACACCGGCGCGCTCGGCGGCGTGAGCCTCACCATCGCCGAGATCCTGTTCCTGCCGAACCTCGTAGTCTGGGCCGCAGCGTGGCTGGTCGGGCCGGGTTTCGCGATCGGAGGAGGCTCCGCGGTGAGCCCCCTCGGCACGACCCTCGGGCCCATCCCGTCGATCCCCGTGCTCGGCGCACTCCCACAGGGGAACTTCGCGTTCGCGTTCATCGGCCTGCTCGTGCCGATCCTGGCCGGGTTCCTTGTCGGCGCGCTGCTC
The DNA here is from genome assembly GCA_036271795.1 of Galbitalea sp. Classification (GTDB taxonomy): domain Bacteria; phylum Actinomycetota; class Actinomycetes; order Actinomycetales; family Microbacteriaceae; genus Galbitalea. The sequence continues at coordinate 13,099 of DATAZY010000063.1, read as the reverse complement.
AGCGGGCCGCTTGCTGAGCGCATCCGGTCGACCGGTCGGCTTCCGTGGATGCTGGGCGCCGGGCTCGGGACCGGCGTCGTCGGCGGTGCGATCCTCGGCCTGCTCGCGTGGTCGTCGGCCGGTTCGATCGGCCCAGGGCGACTGCAGATCGTCGGCCCCGATCCGCTGCTCGTTGGACTCTTCGCTGCGCTCGAGTTGGGCGTTTCGGCGTTCGTCGGCATGGCCGCGTCCCGCCGCTAGGCTCGAGGGATGCTGTCGCTGGTCGTCCTCATCTCCGGCGGGGGGTCGAACCTGCGTGCACTGCTCGAAGCGTCCGCGGACGCGGAGTTTCCCGCTCGAGTCGTGGCGATCGGCGCGGACCGCGACGCTGACGGATTCGCCCACGCCGAGGAGTTCGGCATCCCGACGTTCTCCGTCGCACTGTCGAACTTTCCGGACCGCGAGGCGTGGGGCGACGCACTGCTCGAGGAGATCGAGGTCTGGCAGCCCGACCTGGTGCTCCTGAGCGGATTCATGAAACTGCTCCCGCCGCGGGTCGTGGATGCTCTGAGCCCGCGCCTGTTGAACACGCACCCCGCGTATCTGCCTGAGTTTCCGGGAGCACACGCGGTTCGGGATGCGATCGAGGCGGGTGCAACGGAGACCGGAGCCAGCGTCATCGTCGTCGACAACGGTGTCGACAGCGGGCCGATCGTGTCCCAGAGACGCATACCCGTCGCGCCGGGTGACACCGAGGCGAGCCTGCACGAGCGAATCAAGCCGGTCGAGCGCGAGCTGCTCATCCAGGCGGTCCTCGACGTGGCCAACGGCGCCGTCGACCTCGACTCGCTGGCCGGTTGAGTAGCGCGAGCTGCGCGCGGCGTATCGAAACCAACTATTCTGGACTCGTCGCAACTGGCGTTTGGATGGTTGACCATCGGGGAGCGACTGACACGGTTGGTGGCCGTACGCCTGGGCCACCGGGCAACTACTGCATCCAACCCTGTCATCCGAAGGAGCTCTCATGAGCGGTCCCATCATCAATCCCGCCCTCTACCGTCCACGTGATGTGGTGCGCATCCGTCGCGCGCTCGTCTCGGTGAGCGACAAGACCGACCTGCTCGAGTTGGCGACTGCACTCGCCGACGCCGGGATCGAGATCGTCTCGACCGGGACGACCGCATCCACCATTGCGACAGCCGGAATCCCGGTGACCCAGGTCGCCGAGGTCACCGGATACCCGGAGTCGCTGGACGGTCGCGTCCGCACGCTGCACCCGGCCATCCATTCGGGTCTTCTCGCCGACCTTCGCCTGGAGGCGCACGAGACCGAGCTCGCCGCGCAGGGCATCGAGCCCTTCGAGTTGGTTGTCTCGAACCTGTATCCGTTCACCGAGACGGTCGCCTCGGGCGCCGCCGACGACACTGTGATCGAGCAGATCGACATCGGCGGACCCGCGATGGTGCGCGCGGCCGCGAAGAACCACGCGAACGTGGCTATCGTCACTTCGGTCGCCAGCTACCCCCAGATCTACAAGGCGCTCCAGCTCGGGGGCACCACCCTGGCTCAGCGTCGTCGTCTCGCCCGGGAGGCGTTCCAGCACACCGCGGCGTACGATCGCGCGGTCGCCGAGTGGTTCATCGGGGGCGAGACATTTGAGGTCAGCGCGACGCGCGCGGCGACCCTCCGCTACGGCGAGAACTCGCACCAGCCCGCGTCCCTCTACGTTCGCGGCGACGGTTCCGGGATCGCGCAGGCCGTGCAGTTGGGCGGTAAGGAGATGTCCTACAACAACTACGTGGATGCGGACGCGGCCCTCCGCGCCGCCTACGATTTCGCCGAGCCAGCTGTCGCGATCATCAAGCATGCAAACCCGTGCGGGATCGCGGTAGCGGACTCCATCGCCGAAGCCCACGTCCGTGCTCACGCGTGTGACCCGGTGTCGGCCTACGGCGGGGTGATCGCCGCGAACGGGATCATCACGCTGGCTGCCGCCCAGTCGATCAAGCCGATCTTCACGGAGGTCGTGATCGCGCCGGGCTACGAGCCCGCCGCGCTCGAGCTGCTGCAGACTAAGAAGGACCTGCGCATCCTGCAGCTGCCCGACGGATTCACTCGTGAGACGACTGAGTTCAAGCAGCTGTCCGGCGGCATCCTCGTCCAGGCTGCGGACGCGCACTTCGCGCCGTTCGACCAGTGGACCCTCGTCGCGGGCGATGCCGCAGACGAGTCCATGGCGACCGACCTCGAGTTCGCGTGGCGGGCCTGCCGGGCCGTGAAGTCGAACGCGATCCTGTTGGCGAACGACGGCGCATCCGTCGGTGTCGGTATGGGCCAGGTGAACCGGGTCGATTCGTGCAACCTCGCGGTCACCCGGGCTGGCGACCGTGCACGCGGCAGCGTGGCGGCCTCGGACGCGTTCTTCCCGTTCGCGGATGGCGCCCAGATCCTGATCGACGCCGGCGTTCGCGCCATCGTTCAGCCCGGCGGCTCCATCCGGGACCAGGAGGTCATCGACGCCGCAACCGCCGCCGGCGTCACCATGTACTTCACGGGTGAGCGTCACTTCTTCCACTAGGGAGCGTCGAGAAATCGCGCAGCCGCTTCATAGGATTTGCCCGATAGGGTTCCAGCCATGACCTCGCCCTCGTTCGCGCGCCGACTGTTCGCCTCGCTGGTCGCGGGTCTCGCCACCGGTGTCGTCGTGTTCGCGATCCTTTTCCTGGCGTACTACATCGCGGAGGGTGCCGCAATCAACGATGTCGGCGGGCTGGTGCAGGCGTTTGGCCCATCGGCGGTCGTGGTCATCGTCGTGCTCGTCGTAGCCGCGCTTTTGGGGGCGCTCGCCAACTGGCGACGAGCGCTCGCGACGGGAGTGGTCGTCGGGATTCTCGGGCCATACGTGGGCACTGTCGTGTTCCTGGTCATCCACGGCAGCGAGTTCACCCTCGCGTCGGACAACTCCTTCCGGGACCTCCTCGGCTACAACCTCGTGTTCGTCGTGGTGGCGCTGGTGGCCACCCTGACGATTGCGAAACGGGTCTATCGCTGGGCCTTCGGTCTTCGGGTCGTCGCACCGCCGGAGCTGCACCGGACCGTCCTCGTTCGGCCGCCGGCCAGCACGGTGGCGAAAGGGCAGCTGACCCACGTCAAGCGCCGGGTCGTGAAATACGCGAAGGCGCAGGAGCAGTGGGAGGGTTACGTCGCGGCCCTCGAGGCCGAGGGATTCACGGCACTCACCATCGACCAGGACGACGCCTACCCCGATTCGGTCTTCATCGAGGATGCGGTGGTGATGCTGGGCCAGGTCGCCGTCGTCACGAGTCCCGGTGCCTCGACCCGACAGGGCGAGGAGGATGCCGTCGCGGACGCGGTCACTGACCTGGGACTCGAGGTGCGTCACATCCGAGCGCCGGGAACGCTTGACGGCGGTGACGTGCTGAAGATCCGCGACACGATCTACGTCGGCCGCGGTGGCCGCACGAATGCCGAGGGCATCCGCCAGTTCCGTGCGATCGCGACTGAGCTCGGCTACCGGGTGATCGCCGTGCCGGTCACGAAGGCACTCCACCTGAAGAGCGCGGTGACCGCGCTGCCCGACGGGACGGTCATTGGGCACCCGACTCTTGTCGACGACCCGGGGATCTTCCCGCACTATCTCGAGGTTCCCGAACCGGCGGGCGTCGCCGTCGTCGTGCTCACCAACAACTCGGTGCTGATGGCCGCGTCGGCTCCGAAGACGGCCGCACTGATCGAGAGCCTCGGCTACCGGGTAACGACCGTAGACATCGGCGAATTCGAGAAGCTCGAGGGCTGCGTCACCTGCCTGTCCGTTCGCATCAGATAGTTCTTGCACACCCCGCTCCGACCCCATAAGCTGGAAGGCTGCTCGGGAGCGCCGATGAACAGCATCGGGTTCGCCCGGCGGCTTGACGAGAAGTCGCATAACGAGGAGGACGAAATGATGAAGACACACTTTGCCACGGCACGCGTCAGCGCGGGAGTCGGCACGGTCGGTCTTGCCGTCGCCCTCCGACCGCGCCGGTAGCCGCAGAACCTCAGCCACTTTCCGAGGCGCCGACGCTCGGCCGGCCGCATCCATCGTTCACGTTCACAGTCCTTTCGTGACGCTTCGTTGTCGTCGCGCGCTCTAATCCCACGAGGAAACCATGTCCCAATCGATCGACTCTGATCGCCCCGCAGCACGTCTCGGAACCTTTCGGGCAATCGCGCGGATCTACCCGTACGCTCGGTCGGCGTCCCGCCGCATCCTGCTCGGGATGGTCGCCGCGCTGCTCGCGGGAATCGTCGCGCTCCTGATCCCACAGGTTCTGAAGGGCCTCGTCGACGGACCGCTCAAGACCGGCGACTCGGCGCAGATCTGGCCGGCGGTGGGAATCGTGCTGGCCCTCGGCGTCGCCGAGGCGCTACTCATCGCGCTGCGCCGATGGTTCGTCCTCCAGCCCGGCACGCACGTCGAGGCGACCATGCGCAACGCCCTGTATGAGCGCCTGCAGGATCTTCCGGTCAGCTTCCATGACCGCTGGCCGTCCGGACAACTGCTGTCCCGGGCGATCAGCGACCTGAACCTGATCCGTCGCTGGATCTCGTTCGGCATCGTGCTTCTCATCGTGAACATCCTGACGATCGTCGTCGGGTTCATCTTCCTGGTGAGCATCTCCTGGATCCTCGGCGTCGTCTTCGTCGTCTGCTCGATCCCGCTCTGGATCTACGGCTACGTGTTCGAGAGCAAGTACTCGGTGGTCGCGCGCCGTAGCCAGGACCAGGCCGGTGACCTCGCGACCGCGGTCGAAGAGTCGGTGCACGGTATCCGCGTACTGAAGGCATTCGGTCGCGGCCGGCACCAGCTGGACCGGTTCTCGCGCCAGGCCGAAGAACTTCGGGGCACGGAGATCGAGAAGGCGAAGGCGATCGCCGGCATCTGGTTTTGGCTGCTGCTGGTCCCGGATGTGACGTTCGCGATCTGTCTGCTGGGAGGTGTCTGGCTCGCCGCGACCGGACAGATCACGGCGGGCGAGCTCGTCGCATTCTTCGCGACCGCGACCGTGCTGCGCTGGCCGGTGGAGTCGATCGGCTTCCTGCTCTCGATGACCTTCGACACGCGCACCGCTGTCGACCGCTTCTTCGAGGTTCTGGATGCGCCGAACACGATCCAGGATCCGGAGCATCCGAAGACGATCCTCAAGCCAGAGGGACGGCTGAGGTTCACCGGAGTCCACTTCCGCTACGAGGACTCGGCCGCGCAGTACCCGGACCTCATCGACGGACTCGACCTCACCCTCGAGCCCGGCGAGACGATGGCGCTCGTCGGCCTGACCGGTTCGGGCAAATCGACCGTGACCGCGCTGACCACGCGCCTCTACGACGTGACCGGTGGATCGATCACGCTCGACGGCGTGGACATCCGGGACCTGACCCGCATCGACCTGCGCCGGCACATCGCCATGGCGTTCGAGGATGCGACACTGTTCTCGGCGTCGGTTCGCGACAACGTGCTGCTCGGCCGTCCGGAGGCGAGCGAGGCCGACCTCGCGGAGGCTCTCGAGATCGCGCAGTCAGCGTTCGTCTATGACCTGCCCGACGGGCTCGACACCCGGGTCGGCGAGGAGGGGCTCAGCCTGTCCGGCGGTCAACGCCAGCGGCTCGCGCTTGCTCGCGCGGTGGCTGCGAAACCCGAGGTGCTGGTTCTGGATGACCCGCTGTCGGCGCTCGACGTCGACACGGAGGCGCTCGTCGAGGCCGCACTTCGCCGGGTGCTCGCCTCCACGACCGCGCTGATCGTCGCACACCGGCCATCCACCGTCATGCTCGCCGATCGCGTCGCGCTGCTCCAGGGCGGCCGGATCACGGCGGTCGGCAAGCACTCCGAGCTGCTCGCCTCGAGCGATCATTACCGCTTCGTCATCTCGAGCCTCGAGGACGAAGAGGCACGCGAGGCCATCGAGCGAGAGCGACATGAGAACGATCGAACCGACAGGGAAGAGGTGAAGAAATGAGCGTCGCGGGAGTCGAAGGCGAAGAGCGCCAGGACCTCAACAAGGCCGAGGCGCGCCAGCTTCGCCAGCGTTCGGTACGCCTGCTCGGATCGCTGCTGCGTCCGCTTCGGGGCAAGGTCGCGTGGACCTTCGTCATCGTCGTCATCTCGACGGCGGCACAGGTAGCGGGCCCGGCGCTGATCGCGTACGGCATCAACAACGGCCTGCCGGCACTCCTGAAGCACTCCGACTGGACACCGCTGACGCTGACCGTCATCGGGTACCTCATCACCGCGGTGGTGGGGGCATGGTTGATTTCGTCGTACACGGTGCTGAGCGCACGGATCAGCCAGGCCATCCTGATCGACCTGCGCAAGCGGGTCTTCCGGCACACCCAGTTGCTGAGCCTCGAGTTCCACGAGACCTACACCTCCGGTCGAATCATCGCGCGCCAGACGAGCGACCTCGACACCATTCGCGAGCTGCTCGACTCCGGAATCAACCAGCTCGTCCAGGGCATCCTGTACATGGCGTTCATCGCGATCGCGATGTTCGGGCTTGACTGGCTGAGCGGGCTCGTGCTTCTGGCGTCCCTGGTGCCGCTGTACTTCCTGGGCTACTGGTTCCAGAAGCGGTCGAACAGCCTGTTCCGGCTCACGCGAGTGACGTCGGCCCGGGTCATCGTGCACTTCGTTGAGACCATGACGGGTATCCGCGCGGTCAAGGCGTTCCGCAAGGAGAAGCGCAACGAGGACGAGTTCGGCCAGCTGGTCGAGGACTACCGCGCTGCGAACGGCAAGACCATCCAGCTGTTCGGAATCTTCGACCCCGGGCTGGTGCTGATCGGTAACCTGGCGCTCGCGGCCATCCTGCTCGTCGGCGGCCTGCGGGTGGCGACCGGTGGTGTCGAGATCGGAACCCTGCTCGCGGTGCTGCTGTACACGCGCCAGTTCTTCGGCCCGGCCGAGGAGATGGCGATGTTCTACAACTCGTACCAGTCGGCGTCGTCCGCGCTCGAGAAGATCTCGGGCGTGCTCGAGGAGGAGCCGAGCGTGCCCGATCCGGTGAACCCGGTAGACCTGTGGAAGGCGCAGGGTCGGGTGACGTTCGACCATGTCGAGTTCGCGTACAACCGCGCGTCCGTCGTGCTGCCCGAGTTCGAGCTCGACATTCCCGCGGGACAGACCATTGCTCTGGTTGGATCGACCGGTGCCGGAAAGTCGACCCTGGCGAAGCTCATCTCCCGGTTCTACGACCCGACGAAGGGCGAGGTGGAGCTCGACGGGATCGACCTGCGCAAGCTACATCCGAAGGATCTTCGCCGGGCCATCGTGATGGTGACGCAGGAGGCGTACCTGTTCTCCGGAAGCGTGGCCGACAACATCGCGCTCGGAAAACCGGATGCGTCACGCGACGAGATCGTCGCAGCGGCGAGGGCCGTGGGCGCGCACGAGTTCATCCAGTCGTTGCCGGACGGCTACGACACCGACGTGAACAAGCGCGGTGGACGCGTCTCAGCCGGTCAGCGCCAGCTTCTCTCGTTTGCGCGGGCATTCATCGCCGACCCGGTCGTGCTGATCCTGGATGAGGCGACCGCGTCGCTCGACATCCCGAGCGAGCGCCTGGTTCAGGAGGGTCTGCAGACGCTCCTGGCGGACCGGACCGCGATCATCATCGCGCACCGTCTCTCGACGGTCGCGATCGCCGACCGCGTTCTGGTGATGGAGCACGGGGTGATCGTCGAGGACGGACCGCCGAACGAGCTGATCGCCGGCACCGGCCGTTTCGCGCAGCTACATGCCGCCTGGCGCGACTCCCTGGTGTAGCCGTCCACCCCTTCCCCAACAGTTGCGGAGGAGTTCCCCCGCGTGGCGCGTACCCCGGTACGTGACACACCGGGATAACTCCTCCGCAAGTGTTGGTTTGTTTAGGACGGCGACCATCGCGCTCTCGCCAGGTCGACGCGGAAGACTCCGCTCGCCGACCATTTGAGCGGGGTCGACTCCGCACGGTAGTACTCGAGCGCGCGCGACTCGTGGTTCAGTGCGGGATGTCCGCTGGCCCGAACAACGCGCCACCAGGGCAGGTCGCCGCCGTAGTATGCCATCACCTGGCCGACACCGCGTGCTGCGCGCGAACCGATCGCGGCCGCGACATCCCCGTAGCTCATCGCTCGTCCCTCGGGAATCTCCTCGACGACGGCGAGTACGCGAGAAACGAAGTCCTCGCCGGGTTCGGTCACGCCGAGGGCTGCTCGCGCCGATGCCCCAGCACGACGTAGTTCTCGAAGTCGCCGAACTGGGTGAATCCAAGTGACTCGTAGAGCGGGAGCGCCGGCGAGTCCCGCTCGAGCGTCATCAGCGAGACACGGTCTTCGCCGCGTGAGTCGAGCAGGCGGGTCAGGAGCGCCCGGCCGAGACCCTTGCCGCGCTCCTCTTCCTCGACCGCGAGTTCAGCGATCTCGAAGTGGCCGCCGAGCCACGACTTTTCGAGGGAGGGATGGATGCGCGCCGCGACGTAATCCGTCCAGTACTGGCCGTGCTCGCCGATGTAGCCGTAGCAGAACCCGACCAGCTTGCCGGCGGCGTTTCGGGCGACCGTCATCCCGAATCCGTCACGCTTGAGGTGGCGCGGGAAGATGTCGGTCTCGAACGCCTTGATGCCGCGCTCGTTGGTCTCCCAGTGCGACGTTGAGAAGGCGGTGCGATAGCTGGTCAGGATCTCGCCCGCGAGCGCTTCCGCCTCGTCGGGCCCGAGAAGCTCGATCGTGCAGGTGCTGCTGGGGGAACCGGTGTCGCTCACAGTTCAAGTGCTCCAATGTTCTCGCCGTACTGTGTCTGGCCGATGACGACGAATCCGATGTGCAGGAAGAAGTTCTCGGGGCCGTCCTCGCCCGGCTCCCATATGACGTAGAGGCGGTCGAAGCCGCGACTGCGTGCCTCGTCGGCGAGGGCGTGCGCGGCGAACTTTCCGACGCCGAGACCCTGGGCGGACGCGGCGACATTGACGCGCCAGATGCAGCTGCGGAACTCGACCTGCTGCGCATCGGGGTCGAAGTTTCCGCGGATGAATCCCACGACCTCGTCCTCGCCGCTGCCGTTGTCGATGACCACGCGCGGCCACGAGGTGGCCGGGTTGATGTACGCGTCAGCGATCGCGTACGAGGTCGGTGTGACGAACTGCTCCTGGCCGCGTCGCAGCGTGAGTCCGTTCGCCGCGACGATCGTCTTGGCCGAAAGTTCTTCCAGTCGCAGGGTGCCCATGCACTCAGGGTAACCGTTGATTGTTTCGGCCCGTATTTCGTGAAATCGATTCACTTGGGTTCACCGGCCCGGATGCGAGAGAAGATAGCTGAGTGATGATCACGGGCGCCGTTCTGGAGCAGACCGGTCGCGATCGTCCGTTCGCCGGTTCCCGGCCGATCACGGTTTCTGAGCTGGAGCTCGATGCACCCGGTCCCGGCGAACTGCTGGTTCGGATCGAGGCCGCGGGCGTGTGCCACTCCGATCTCTCCGTGGTCGACGGCAGCCGGATGCGCCCCGTCCCCATGCTGCTCGGTCACGAGGCCGCGGGGATCGTGGAGCAGCTCGGCGACGGCGCTGCGGGGTCAGGGAAGTCGCGGCTCTCGGTCGGCGACCGCGTCGTCCTGACATTCCTTCCGCGCTGCGGGCACTGTGCGGCATGCGCCACTCACGGCCGACTGCCCTGCGAGGTCGGGACCGCGGCCAACAATGCGGGCACTCTCGTGGGCGGCGGTATTCGCCTCTCGCGCGGCGGCGAGCCGGTTCATCACCACCTCGGCGTCTCCGCGTTCGCCACCCACGCCGTCCTCAATCGAACCTCTGTTGTTCGGGTCGACAGCGATGTGCCGGCCGACGTCGCGGCCGTTCTCGGTTGCGCCGTCCTGACTGGCGGGGGAGCGGTGCTCAACGCGGGACGCCCCGCACTCGGGGAGACGGTGATGGTCGTCGGGCTCGGTGGTGTCGGGATGGCGGCGCTGCTGACCGCGATCGCGGCCGGACATCCGGTGGTCGGCGTCGACGCGGTTCCCGAAAAACTCGAGCGAGCGCTTGCTCTCGGCGCGAGCGAGGTGTTCACGCCGGACGAACTCCTCGAGTCCCGCGTCACCGCGTCCGTCGTCGTCGAGGCAGCCGGTAACCCGCGAGCGTTCGAGACCGCCGTTGCCGGGACCTCGGCAGGGGGCACAACGGTATCGGTCGGACTGCCTTCGCCCACCGCGATGGCGAGCATCTCGCCACTCGGCCTGGTCGCCCAGGCGAAGTCGATCGTCGGCAGCTATCTCGGTTCGGCGGTGCCGAAGCGCGACATCCCGCGCTACGTCGAACTGTGGCGTGCGGGCCGGCTTCCGGTCGAGGAGCTGATCTCGTCCCGCATCCCTCTGGATCGCATTAACGAGGCGATGGACGAGCTGGCCGGTGGCCACGCGATCCGTCAGGTCATCGAGTTCTGAACCACCGCGCAAACATACCGGCTGGTCGGTATTATCGAGAGGGCGGTACTCGCGCCTTCATCCCAACGGCAACGGAGCCATCCATGACGTCGACGCAGTCATCGCCCGACGCGGCGCCGCGGGCGCTTCCCGGGCTCGACGTTCGCCGCCTGCAGGACTGGCTGCTCATCAACCAACCGGAGCTCGTCGGCGCCGTTCCGCTCAGTGCGAGCCTGATCGCCGGCGGGCGGAGCAACCTCACCTACGCCGTGCGCGGCGCCGCTGAGCCGCTCGTGCTGCGGCGCCCACCGCTCGGCCACGTGCAGACGACCGCCCACGACATGGCCCGGGAGTTCCGCGTCATCTCCGCACTTCGTGGCAGCCGGGTGCCGGTGCCGCGGGCGGTGCGCTACGTCGACGATCCCACCGCCGGCGTCGATGCCCCGTTCTACCTGATGGAGCGCGTCAAGGGACGCCCGCTCGTCACCCGTGATCTAAACGCTCCATACACACCCTCCCAGTTGCGCGAGCTGAGTCTTGACCTCGCCCGCACGCTGGCCCACCTGCACTCCATTCCGCCCGACAGCGTCGGCCTCGGCGATTTCGGTCGGCCGGAGGGATTCCTCGTTCGACAGGTCGAGCGCTGGGGAAAGCAGTACGACGGTTCGCGCAACCGCGAACTGCCCGAGTTGGATGCACTGCAGCAGGAGCTGCACGCGAACATCCCGGAGACACGTCGATCGTCGATCCTGCATGGCGACTATCGGCTGGACAACGCGCTCGTCCGGGACATCGCTGGTACTCCGCAACTAAGCGCGATCCTCGACTGGGAGATGGCGACGCTGGGCGACTCGCTCACCGACCTCGGCCTGCTCGGCCTCTACTGGAACATCAACTCGATGGACAGCGAGCTGCGCGGCGCCGTACCGAGCGCGGTTGATCTCGCGGTCGGCTACCCGACGTTCGAGGAGCTGGTCGACGAATACGCCGACACCGCCGGTGTCACGGTGCCGGAGTTGCCCTGGTACCTGGGCCTCGCGGCGTTCAAGCTCGCGGTCATTCTTGAGGGCATCCACTATCGCTTCCAGGCCGGACAAACCGTCGGCCCGGGCTTCGACCAGATCGGACGACTCGTCGTCCCGCTCGCGCGCGCGGGTCGCGCATACCTGGCGGAGGCGTGAGCATGGACTTCGGATTCGATGACACCACGACCGACCTGCTCGCAAAGCTGCAGGCGTTCATGGACGAGCGCGTGTATCCGGCCGAGCCGGTGCTCGAGGAGCAGCTCGCCGCCAACCCGGACAGCTGGGCGCCACAGCCGATCGTCGAGGAGTTGAAGGCAGAGGCCCGAAAGCGGGGGCTGTGGAACCTGTTCCTGCCGGGCGAGGATGGAGCCGGTCTGACCAATCTCCAGTACGCGCCGCTCTGCGAACTCCTCGGACGCAGCCCGAAGCTCGGGCCCGCCGCGACGAACTGCGCCGCCCCCGACACCGGCAACATGGAGCTACTGTCGGCGTTTGGCACCAACGCACAGAAGGACGAGTGGCTCGCGCCCCTGCTCGCCGGCACCATCCGCTCGTCGTTTTCGATGACCGAACCGGACGTCGCGTCCTCGGATGCGACGAACATCGAGACCCGCATTGAGCGCGACGGCGACGACTACGTGATCACGGGTCGCAAGTGGTGGTCCACGGGAGCGATGAATCCCGGGGCCGCCCTGTTCATCGTCATGGGCAAGACCGATCCGACGGCGGAACGGCATCGCCAGCAGACCATGGTGCTCGTGCCGCGGGACACCCCGGGGCTCACCGTCGTGCGCCCGCTCACCGTCTTCGGCTATAACGATCGCGACCACGGTGGGCACGCGGAGGTGCGGTTCGATGGCGTGCGCGTGCCCGGAACCAACGTGCTCGGCGGCGAGGGTGAAGGCTTCGCGATGGCGCAGGCGCGGCTCGGACCCGGTCGAATCCACCACTGCATGCGCCTGCTCGGGATGGCCGAGCGTTCCCTCGACCTCGGACGCGAGCGCGCGAACGCCCGCGTCGCGTTCGGGGGCCCGCTCGCCGACCAGGGCGTCATCCGTGAGTGGTTCGCCGAGGCGCGCACGGAGATCGAGGCGAATCGGCTGCTCGTTCTGAAGACGGCGTGGCTCATGGATACACTCGGCAACCGGGCCGCCCACGCCGAGATCCAGTCGATCAAGATTGCGCTGCCGCGGATGGCGGAGCGCATCCTGGATCGGATGATGCAGCTGTTCGGCGCTGGAGGAATGTCGCAGGACTTCCTGCTGGCGGAGTTCGCCGCGGGTGCACGAGCGCTGCGTCTCGCCGACGGGCCGGACGAGGTCCACCTGAATTCGCTCGGTCGCGCCGAGCTGAAGAAATAGCCGCCAATCAAGGAATCGAGACCATGGCAGACAAGAGAACAGCAATCGTCACGGGTGCCGGCCGCGGGATCGGGGCGGCCGTCGCACTCCGGCTCGCGAAGGACGGCAACAAGGTTGGCGTGATCGACCTCCGCGAGGCGGACACGGCGGACACCGTCGCGGCGATCCGCGAGGCGGGCGGCGAGGCGCTCGGCGTGGGCGCAGACGTCTCCAACTCGGCCGCGGTGAGCTCGGCCGTCACACGCATCGCGGACGAGCTCGGCGAGCCGACAATCCTGATCAACAACG
>DATAZY010000062.1:0-11110 GCA_036271795.1 Galbitalea sp. | reverse complement strand
TATTTGAGCCGGTCTGCCATTTCGGTGTATGCCGGCGTCCACTGCCTCCACCGGTCGCCCCAGCCCGACGGCACTCCACCGGCAAGGTAGGTCGACAAGTCCTCGAAGTGGGCCTGCCAGCCCGCACCGTGCCCGGCGAGTTCGTCGTGCTCGAACCCGCTGTCCTCGATGACAAGACGGGTCTTGTCCCCGTCCCGGCTCAGGAACGCCTCGATCGTCATCTCGTTCACGTCATCGACACCGTTGGGATCAAGTTTGACCAACAGGCGCTGCGGGGCGTCGCACACTTCCACGCGACCGGACCCCTCCCACCCGCTGGTGAAACTCGCGCTGAACCGGCCGCCGATGTGGAGGTCACCCGTGACATCCGCGATCCATCGGGCAAGGCGCGAGGGGTCCACGAGCGCCGACCACAGGTCATCGATGTCGGTGTTGTAGGTGTCTTCCATGCGAACGGTTCCGCGACCGTCCGCGAAGTGGAGCGTTCCGAGAGGTCGGGCGCTCGCCTGGGTCTGATCTGTCATTTCGTGCTCCCTTGATCGTCTTGTCTTTTGGCGTGCTGACCGCGCGCCACTTCGGTATGCAGCGCGCCCAGGCGCTGCTCCCAGATGGCCCGATAGTTGCCCAGCCATTCATCCAGCTCGGCCAGCGGGTCGAGTTGAAGCGAGTAAAGCCTTCGCTGGGCATCCTTGCGAACGGCAACAAGTCCCGCTTCTCGTAGCACCCTCAGGTGGCGCGAGACGCCCGGCCGGGCGATGGGGACGATGCTGGCCAGTTCGCTCACCGTTGCCGGTCCACGTCGAAGCTCCTCGAGCATCGTTCGTCGACTCGGATCCGAGAGCGCCAGCAGCACGTTGTCCATGCGGCGAATGTACCGTATCGGTTACGTACCCGTCAAGGTACATAGGATCAACGAGCGCGCGGTTACTTTCCCAGGAACGCGGGATGGGTAAGTCGCCACCAGTTGCTAGGCCCCTTGATTTTGCCCTTGAGGATGACGGGAACAGTGATCCTGGTCTTGCCCGCGACCCAGGTCACGCTCCCCACCTTCTCGCCGCTCGCCCCGGCTTTCAGGGTCGTAGTCGTCATGGTCGAAGTGATCGGGGTGTTCGACCAGGTGAACGTCGAAGCGCTCTTGCCCAGGACCATGGTCGCCTTTGCTCCCCACGGTGTGGAATACGAGCCGACCACATCGCCTTCCGTCCCGAGCTGGTCTTTGTGGAACCCCGAAACGAGGCTCGTGATGAGCGCTAGAACATCCGAATCGACAGAAGCGCGACTCTCGCCCGCGAGCATCACACCGGTAACTGTCAGTGGCGTGGTCGTTCCCACCGGGACGATGGCCGAGAAAAGCAGATCGAAGCCGCCGGGAACCAGGGTGCCCGTTTTGATGCCGTCGATCCCATCTGTTCCAAGCAGATCATTCGTGCTGGGCATCCCGACAAGCGAGGGAACGTCGAGGTTGGTCTTCGCGACGATCGCGGAAATCGTCGGGTTGGCCATCGCCAGCTTGCCGAGCGCAATGAGGTCACTCGGGGTGCTGGTGTTTCTTGCGTCGACCCCGGTCGGCTCGATCATCGTTGTTCCAGTCAGTCCGTTGGCCTTGAGCCAGCGCTTCGCCGCGCTGATGAATCCGGCGTTGGAACCGAACGCCCAGTCGGCCATCGCTTCCGCATAATTGCACGCGGAGACCACGAGCATGGTTTCCAGGGCATCGTGTTCGGACATGGTGCTGTTGGTCGGCATCGCGGCGATCGTTGCGTTGAGAAGGTAGTACTTGTCGTACAGGGCGTGGTCGTCCTTGCTCCACGTGATCGTTGGTCCCTTGCCAGAAGCCCCCAGCGGCTTGGAGTTCAGGATGACCATGGCGGTGATGAGTTTGCTGATGCTGGCCATCGGCATCGGCGAATTGCCTCCACTCGATGCAAAGATCCCTTCGGCCGTCGGACCGAGGAGGTCATCGGCTCCCGCGACGCTGACCGCGGCTTCGCCGACCGTTGGAAGCGCGATAGTGGCGGCAGCGGGGCTGGTGAAATCGGGACGATGGGTGGTGGCCGCGGCGGCGCCCACGGGAGCGCTGAGTGTGAGAGAGACATAGGTCGCGACCAGCGCGATCACGACGACCACAGCGATCAGGCCGCCCAGCAGTCTCCGCCAGCGCCGACGCTTCAACTGACCCGCGGTCTTCGGCGCGCGTTGGCGGCCGGGATCTTCGCGCGGGTCGTCAACCTGGCTGAGCATCGCCGTGATGTCCGCGACCCCATCCGACGGTTCGTGCTGCGTCACAACTAGCGACTCCTGATCAGTGTGAGGATTGCTAGCGTATCCGATCCCCCTTATTGAGTGAGCTATGGCGAGCTGACTACATCTTCTGCTCGATGAGCTCCTGGAGAAATCCGGGCAGACGCCCGGCGCCAAAGTCGTAGAAACGAGCCCAGGTGGGAACGATCGAGATGCGGGCCATCTGGTCGTACATCTTGTTAACCTCGGTCTCGAATCCGGCGACCTGGTCCGGATCCATGGTCTTCCTGGCCGCGTCGATGTACTCTCGCGGGACTCCTGCGACTATTTCTACTGTGGCCGGTCCCCGGATCAGGAGCGACCGAGCATCCGCTGGCGTGGCGCCAACATCGATGGTTAGAGCGACGTCCGGGTTAGACGTGATTGCGCGCACCTTGGGAGACGTATCGACCGTGCAGAAGACGACTGCGGTGCCGTTCCACAGGAAGCCAATCGGTATCACCCTTGGCGTGCCATCGTGACCGTTGTAGGCGAGACGCATCAGGGCGCCGGTCTCGAGAAGCTCGCGCGCGCCATCCTGACTCAGTTCGCTCGCCAGTTCGTGCTTGTCCATTGGTTAGCCCTCCCCAACCAGTTCATCGAGCTAAGGCTCGGGTGTCAACAGGTGTCGTGTGCGGGCGAATCCGAAGGTGACCAGCGCGGCCGCAACAACCGTGAGAGCGAGACCGGCGATCATGATCCCCACCTGGAACTGTGCTGTTTGCGTCGCGGTCCACTGCTGCTGCGCGATGCTGCCGGTGAAGACCGCGGCGAGGACGGTGCCGCTGACCGCGATGCCGACGGCGGTGGCGACTTCGGATGCGGTGTCGACGAGTGCAGCGCCGATCGAAGTCCGATTCTTCGGTAGTCCGCGGAGCACGTTGGTGCCAGCAACGACGCCGTTGACGCGGATGCCGGCGGCGACGAGTACGAGTGCGATCGCGATCCAGACGTAACCGAAACTGCTCAGCAACCCGAAGACGGCGAGTCCCGCAACGACCGATGCAGCGCTGAGCCACGCAGACCGGTCGAGACCGACTCGTTCAATGAACCGGTTCGAGAGCGGGCCGCCGAAGATGAGGACGACAACCTGGGGGAGCATTCCAACCGACGCGAGGTAGGGCGGCCATCCCCAGTCGAGCTGGAGCTGCAGCGTCACCATGTAGCCCATGCCGGCGACCGCGAGCCCGGTCGCAGCCTTGTAGGCCAGTCCGCTCGCGACCAGCGGGCGAGCGATCAGCGTGAGGTCGAGCAGCGGGTGTCGTGCCGAGCGCTCGCGGATCACGAAGGCGATTGCCAACACGACCGTTGCGGTCGTCGCCGTCCATGGCTCCCAGGACGCGATGCCTTCGTTCACGAACAGCGTCGGCGTGAAGAGCGCGAGAACGATTGTCGCGGTGCCGAGGATGGCTCCCGGGATGTCGATCGGATCGCGGTGCAGCTCTTCTGCCAGGTCCCGGGCAATGCCGATCCGGATGCCGATGAATGCCAGGGCCGCAATCGGAACATTCACGAGCAGGAGCACCTGCCATGGGGCAATCGCCAACACGAATCCACCCGCCGTTGGACCGATCGCGAGACCGACCAGCCCGACCGTGGAGATGAGGGTCATCGCTCGAACCCGAAGACCGTCACCTTCGAACAACCGGAATGCCAGCGCGATCGACCCCGGTGTTGTCATCGCGGCTGCCAAGCCCATCGCGGCTCGGACTGCGATGAGCTCCCCGGATGTCGTGACAAACGCGGTCGCAAGGCTGGCGACCGCGAGCAGGACGAGACCGACGAGCATGATCCGGCGGCGACCAAACCGATCGGCGACCGCACCGAAGGCCAGCATCAAGCCGCCGAAGGCCACCGCGTAGACGCCGGTCACCCACTCGAGTGAGATCGTCGACGCATGCAGGTCGCGTCCGATGGTCGGCAGCGCAACGTTGAGGATCGAGTTGTCCAGCATCTCGAACAGAAACACGGCGGACAGCCCGGCCAGAGCGATCCACGCCTCCCGCAGCGATCGCGGTGAACTAGCGGTGGTGGAAGTGGAGGTCATGCGACTAGGTTATCTGACTAAGTTTAGTTACACAAGCACGTGCTCAAATTAGGCTGTGTTTAGCAACACAAGGCAGTGATTGAAGAAAGCGGAAGACCGGATGCCCAGGACCAGCGAGAGAGGCGGCCCGCGAACGCGCGAGCGCATCCGCGAGGTTGCCAATCGCCTCTTCATCGAGCGTGGCTACGACTCGGTGACCGTTGCCGAAGTCGCACGCGAAGCCGGCGTCTCGAGCGTCACCGTCTTCAATCACTTCCCGCGCAAAGAGGATCTGTTTCTCGATCGCTCGGCCGATGCCGCGGATCTTCTGCGTTCGGCCGTGCGAGATCGCGGCCCGGGTGTCGATGTGTTGACGGCCCTCCGCGACACGAGCCTCCGTCTGTTTGACGACCGTCATCCGCTCTCCGGCGTGGACGAGCGTTCCGCACCGTTCTTTCGCACCGTCGCCGAGTCGCCCGCGCTGGTTGCGCGCGCGCGAGAGATCGCCTCTGATCTGCAGCGCATCCTCGCAGAAGAGCTCGAACGGGACCGGGCGTTCGAAGGCGACGGGCCGCTGCTCGCCGCCCTGTTCCTCGCTGGCTACAGCTCCGTGATGGTGGAGACGGCCCGCCGCCTCATCGCCGGCCAGGGGCACAGCGCCGTTCTGGATGACCACCGTGCCCGCCTCGAGCGTTTGTTCGATGCGCTCCGCAGCGGTGTGACCTCTCTGGCGTCCTCGTCGGACAGCGAGAAATTAACTAGTTCGATCATTGACAGTGTGAACCCTAACGGTTAGAGTTCTTATTATGAGCGAACAGGAGAGCGGGCCCACTACCGTCTCTGAGCTCTTCCGTTGGATCGGTTGGGCTCAGATGCAGGCAGGCCAGGACTGGATTCGTGCCCGAGAACTTAGCCATCAGCAGGGTTTCGCGCTCGGCTATCTGGTTCAGAATCCCGGTGCGATGCAACGTGACATCGCCAAGGTAAGTCGCACCAGCGCGGCGAGTGTCACGAGTCTCCTCCAGGGGCTTGAGGCGCGTGGTCTCATCGAGCGTCGCAGTGAGCATGGTGACGAACGGAGCAAACGCGTCTATGCGACGGCGGCGGGAAGCGAGCTCATCGCGGGGTTCGACACTGCGATGGCAGCCGTCGAAGAGACGATCCTTGCCCCGCTCAACGAGGCCGAACGAGACACTCTGCACGCTCTGCTCACAAAGATCACCGGGGAGTTGCCTCAACCGACGCGGTCGTAACCGCACCTGCGTGGTTCCGCCCCGCATCCAGAACCGCTTTCTTGCCGTGCCGGCATCCGTTGGCGCGCCGCAACCTACCCACTCGTTTTGTCCTGCCCGGAAGGGAGCAGCCATGAGCACCATAACCAACATCGAAACCCCGGAGAACACAGCGGTTGCCGGCACCAATCGCTGGTACCTCTCCGTAGCACCGATCATCCGCGCCCTCGTGCACCTGTGCGTGCCGATGGCCGCCGCGATGATTGTCGGCGCCGTCTACAACGTGATCAACGCAGGCTTCATCGGCTCGCAGCACAACACCTCTTACCTCGCCGCGATCACCTTCGGCACGCCGCTGCTTGGTCTCGTCATGGGTGTCGGCGGCGTGTTCGGAGCCGGCGGAGGTGCGCTCATGTCGCGCCTGCTGGGAGCGTCGGAGCGCGCGCCCGAAAAGGCCGGCGAGATCAAGCGCGTCGCAGCGTTCTCTTTCTGGGGGGCGATCGTCGCCGGTGCCGTGCTTGGTGGCGTCGGGCTGCTCCTGCTGCATCCACTGGTCACTGTGCTCGGCGCGAACGCCGCAGCGGTGCCGGCCACGAGCGCGTACGTGGCCGTAATGCTCGCCTTTGTTCCGGTACTGGCTGCGGCGTTCTGCCTCGAACAACTCGTGCGGGCAGAGGGTGCTGCCCGCCAGGTCATGACAGGACTCGTCGGGTCGACCGTCGCAAATGTCGGGTTCGACATCCTGTTCATCCTCGTGCTGCACTGGGGCGTGGCGGGCGCGGCACTATCCATGGGGCTTTCGAACCTCGCAGTCGTCGTCTATTTCATTATCTGGCTGCAGCGACACAGTGAAAACGTCAGTCTCTCGCCGCGGTGGTTCACGCTGTCGCCGCGAGTGATGAAGCCCGTCTTCGGTGTCGGCGTCGGAGAACTGCTCCAGTCCGCGTTCCTGATCGTTACTTCGCTGGTGCTTAACAACCTGGCGGTCATCTACGGTGACAGCGCGCTCGCGGCCATGGGTGTCGCCGTCAGAATCGCACAGGTGCCGGAGTTTCTGATCATGGGCGTCACGCTCGGTGTGCTGCCTCTTCTTGCCTACTCGTATGGGAAGGGGGACAAGCGCCGCCTGACGTCGGCACTGCGCGCGTCCGCGGTGACGGTGGGTGGCGTTCTGTTGATCTTTGGGAGCACCGTGTTCCTGTTCCGCGGGCAGGTGTTCTCCGCATTCTCGTCAGACCAGTCGGTGCTCGCGATCGGCGTCGTTGTTCTCACGGCGCAGCTGGTCTCGGCGGTGTTCAATGGATTTGCGGGCCTGATAACGTCCCTGTTCCAGGCCACAGGTCGGGCGGCACCGGCGATCGTGATGTCGGTCGCGCAGGGCATCGTATTCATCCCGATCGTGATCCTCGGCAACGTCTGGTTCGGACTGCCTGGCATCATCTGGTCGCTGACCGTCAGTGAAGGAATCGTGTTTCTCGTTGGTATCGTGATGTGGCTGGCATCCGGCCGAGCCATCAACCGTGGTCTGGCGGAGGGCAGCCCACTGAGCGCAGACGAGATCCTCGAGCGGGTCGCGGTCTGACCTGCGCCGCTAGATCGACCCGAGCACTTGTTGCCACGGAGTCATGAGTATTTGGTAGTCGGTGTCCGAGAGCAGGTCGCGCACTCCCACCGCGAGAACGGCCGACCTCACCGCCTCCTCGGCGCCGTTCTTTGAGCTCTCGCTGTCCTTCAGGTGCCGAACATCGTGCACTGCAGCACGCCCGGCGGCGCGGGCGGCATCGATCTCATTCGCGCGGCCGGCGTTCCCGGCGGCGTCCAGTGCGCGATCCCATGCCTCGATCAGCGCCTGGTTCGTGACGACCGGATAGTCCTCATAGCCGAAGACCTCGAGAATAACCGATGGGTTGGGGAGGACCAGCCCCTCGTCAGACTCCCACAGCTGTCCGAGAGAATCGGTCTCCGCTGCCGTGAGACTGCCGGCTCGATCGATCATCGTCTGTAAATCGGCCGGGTAGGTCTCCTGCGACATCGGTTCCTCTCGTTGGGTGATACCACTTTATAGGTGATATCACTTTATAGTGGGAGTGAAATCTGGGAGGCGCCATGACCGGCGATAAGTCATCACCAATGTTGGATGCTGCACCTTTTGGTCACTCCGGGGCGCGCGTGGAGGTTACGGAACGAAAGGCCGCAGCGCTACCCGGCGCATTCGGAATCGTCGCGTTGGCTCTCTGCGTCGCGGTTGGGGTGTGGATGCTTCGCACCGGACGAGACCAGCTGGTGGTGTGGCCGGCGCTCGTTTTCATCGTCGTGTTGACGTCCCTCGTGGTTGTCCAGCCCGGCCAGACCCGCGTGGTGCAATTCTTCGGTCGGTACATGGGCACCGTGCGACGCACCGGACTCTCCTGGGTCGTACCGCTCGCATCCCGACGACGGGTCAGCGTTCGGGTTCGCAACTTCGAGACAAACCACCTGCGCGTCAATGACGCACAGGGCAATCCGATCGAAATCGCCGCGATCGTCGTCTGGCAGGTGGCGGACACAGCGAAAGCGCTGTACGCGGTCGACGACTACACAGATTTCGTTTCGGTGCAGGCCGAGTCCGCGGTGCGGCACGTCGCCGCGATCCACCCCTATGACATCGCGGATGGGGAAGGCACATCGCTGCGCGGTTCGACCGACGTCGTCGCGGATGAGCTCTCGCACGAGGTCACGGCGAGGGTTGCGCTTGCCGGCGTCGAGACCATCGAGGTACGCATCAGCCATCTGGCCTACGCGCCCGAAATCGCACAAGCGATGCTGCGTCGGCAACAGGCCAATGCCGTCGTGGATGCGCGCTCGCGAATCGTCGAGGGCGCGGTTGGGATGGTGGAGATGGCACTCGATCGCCTCAACGAGAGCAACTATGTCACTCTCGATGATGAACGCAAGGCGGCCATGGTCAGCAACCTCATGGTCGTGCTGTGCAGCGACCAGCCCGCGTCGCCCGTGGTCAATACCGGAACGCTGTATTCGTCATGACCGGCGAGCGAAAACAAGTTCTCCTGCGTCTCGATCCCGCGGTGCATGACTCGATCGCGCGTTGGGCCGCGGCCGAATTGCGCAGTGTGAATTCCCAGATCGAGATCCTCCTGCGCGATGCTCTCGCCAAGGCGGGCCGGTTACCCAAGGAGGTCGGACCGCTCCCGCGACGCGGCCGACCGCCTTTGACGTGAACTTTGGATCGGGTTTGATCCCGACCCGCAAATAAAGTGATAGCTTTTAAATATGACGGGGACTGATTCATGACGGACAACAGCGGAACGAGTTCCGCGGCGATTCTCGATGTTGACCAGCTGGTCGTGACCTACGGCACGCGGACCGCGGTCGACGGCGTGACCTTCCAGGTGAAGCGTGGCGAAATCTTCGGACTTCTTGGCCCGAACGGCGCAGGCAAGACCAGCACACTCAGCGCGATCGAGGGTCTGCTGAAACCCCACGGCGGCAACGTGCGAGTGGACGGCGTCGACATCCAGCGCGATCCGATCGAGGCCAAGACACGCCTGGGCGTGCAGTTGCAGGCATCCAGTTTCCAGTCGGAGCTCACCATCGAGGAAATTGCCCGCTTGTACGCCGGTCTGTACGGGCTGAGGATCACGAAGCAGGGAATCGCCGATCGCATCCGCGATGTCGGATTGGGTGACGAGCTTGGCAAGCGGTTCAAGTCGATTTCCGGTGGCCAGCAGCAGCGTTTGTCGCTGCTGATCGCGGTCATCCACCAGCCCGCGCTGCTGTTGTTGGATGAGCCAACGTCGGGTCTTGACCCCCAGTCGAGACGGCAGCTATGGACCCGCATCGAAAATCTGCGGACGGGCGGCGGCAGCATCCTGCTGACTACCCACTCGATGGAAGAGGCACAAGCGGTCTGCGATCGCGTTGCGATCATCGACCACGGAAAGCTGCTCACGCTCGACACGCCGGCGGGTCTGATTGCGAAACACCGGGATGATCCGCGCGTGGTGAGTGTCGCTCGAGGCGACGTCACCCTCGAAGACGTTTTCATCGGACTAACAGGGAGCGAGATCCGTGACTAGTGCAACCGCCGCCGGCGACACCGTGCGGGCTCCGATCGGCCTGATCTACGGTTCGCTCTTGCGCGCCGACTTCACGGTTCTTCTGCGCAGCGGCAGAACACTGCTCCTGAACATTGCGATTCCGATCCTGATCCTCATCATCGTCGGGCTCCATGCCGGCGCGGGCAAGGGAAATGCCCTCACGAACGGCGGCGCCGGTTTCACCATCGGCCTCGCCCTGACTTACGGGCTCATGGCGTCCAGCCTGATGGGCTACTCGATTACCGTGGCGCGCGATCGTGACTCTGGTGTGTTCCAGCGACTGCGCGTGACTCCGGCTCCGACCTGGGCCATCATGACCAGCCGGCTGCTGGTTCAGATCGTCGTCGACCTCATCATGACCGTCGTCGTACTGATCATCGGCGGCATCATCTACAACACGACGTTCACCGTCGGGGAATACCTCCTCATCGTCTGCGTGTCGATCCTTGGTGGTGCGATGTTCCTCGCAATCGCCCAGGCGGTCGTCGGCCTCGTCCGGTCCGCGGTCGTGGTGAACGCGGTCGGCCGTATCCTCTACGTCGTGTTCCTGCTGCTTGGGCTTCTCGGCTCCAGCGGGCTGCTCGGGTCCACGGTGAAAAGCATCTCCGCCTGGACGCCGGTCGGCGCCCTGATCAACCTCTACGGCGGTGTCCTCAACATTTCCCAGTGGGACTGGACAGATACCAATGGGCTCATCGCGACCGTCGGCTACATTGTCATCGGAGCGTTCATCGGCATCCGCTGGTTCCGGTGGGAAGCGCGGTAAGCAGCATGCCAGAAGATGAACGGAATCAGTCCAGCGATGCAGGACTGTCTATTGGCAAGACGCGCAAGTCGTGGTTCGCCCCGAACAGGTTGGGTGCAGGGTTCCACCCCCAGACCTGGCAAGGCTGGCTAGTCATCGCGGTCCCGATTGCCGCGATAATCACGATCGTCGTGCTGATCAGGACAGGGTCGTTCTGATCGGCCGCGATTGGCGGCCCAGCCATTTCACGCCCTAACCGAGCGCGGAGACAAGCTTCTTGGCGAGAGCCTCAGCACCGGAAGGGTTCGAGTTCACCGAAGCACCCTCGATGGCAATGACGCGCGAGCCCGCCTGTACAGCCAACTGCTGACTACTCAGCGCCGCTTTGTCGCCGACACCACTCACGGACTTCACGGAGCCCAGGGTACTCAGCACCCCCTGCATCGTCGTCCAGGTCATCCCACTCTTCGGTTGGTAGACGGTCACGATTAGAGCGGCGGGACTTCCCGACGCCGGATACGTGCAGGCGTCCTCTCCCGATTCGAATGAACTCGACTTCGCCCCGCTGAAGGTCGTATCACAACGGCGCGAACGCTCGCGGCTACAGCCATTTCTCCGGCATTCTTCACCGAGATTTGGGCCGTTGACTTCGCCGATACCGCGTGGTCGACTGAAGCATGAGTCGGGTCACCTGTCACCTGTCGATGTCGCTCGATGGTTTCATCGGGGG
>DATAZY010000061.1:0-4828 GCA_036271795.1 Galbitalea sp. | reverse complement strand
GGCACGGGCAAGACCGTCGTTGGGCTGCACCGTGCCGCATACCTCGCGCGCAATCGCCCGGGTCGCGTGTTGGTCACGACGCTCGTTCGCACCCTGCCGACCGTCATGAAGGCGCAGATGGAGCGGATGGCTCCGGATGTTGCGGACCGCATCGAGTTCGTCGGCATCCACGCGTTCGCGCGGGGGCTGCTCAAGGCTCGCGGCGTTCCGATGCACGTCAACGACCGCGCCGCCGACTACGCCTTCGATGCCGCGTGGGAGCAGGTGGGCGCGCACGGGATTCTGGGCGACATCGACCCGAACATCCACTACTGGAAGGAAGAGGTGCTCAGCGTCATCAAGGGACGCGGCCTCACCCGCTTCGACCAGTACGCGGAGCTCGCGCGCGCCGGTCGTCGTCGCGGTCTTTCGCTGGAGAGCCGCAAAGCCGTCTGGGAGCTGTACTGCGAGTACAACGTGGCGCTGCGCGAGGCGGGCATCCACGATTTCGCCGACATAATTCTTCTGGCCGAGAAGTCGCTGCGCGCGAACCCGCTTGACGGCTACTCAGCTGTCATCGCGGATGAGGCGCAGGACCTTTCATGCTCGATGATCCGGATGCTGCACGCCCTCGTCGGAGACAAGGCCGACGGCCTCAACCTGATCGGCGACGGCCAGCAGACGATCTACGCCGGCGGTTACACGCTCGCCGAGGCCGACGTCTCGATCGCCGGCCGCGGCGTCATCATGTCGACGAACTATCGGAACACCGTCGAGATTGCAGAATTCGCGGCGTCCATGGTTCTCGGCGACGAGTTCATGGACATCGAGGGCACGAACTCGAAGCCGGACGTTGCGACCTCCGTCATTCGCCACGGGATGCGCCCGCGCGTCTCGCGTTTCAACTCCCGCGCCGGTCACGATCGTTCGCTGGTCGCCCAGGTGCAGTCCCTGATCTCGGCCGGAACTTCCGGCGGCGACATCGCCGTTCTGACGCAGACCACGTTTGTTGCTCGCGAGGTTCTCGAGGCGCTGGCCGAGGCTGGTATCCCCGCGATGGACCTCGTCGATTACGACGGTCGCACCACGTCGTCGGTCAAGGTCGGAACGATCAAGCGCGCGAAGGGCCTCGAGTTCAAGCAGGTTCTCGTTGCTCGCGCTTCTGCTCAGCTGCTCGAGACGGCGTGGTCGTCGACCGATGAGGCGGCGGCTGAGCGACGTGAGCTGGACCGCCGAGAGTTGTATGTTGCCATGACTCGGGCCCGCGATGGGGTTTGGGTCGGGGTGGCCTAACTCGACGGCTTCCGTGAACGATGGAATCCTGCGCATCACGCAATTCGCGAGCAACCTTGAACCCAAACACTGATAGAACCTGTACATGTATTCCGCCGCCGAACAATTGCTCATCCGCGAAGACATATTTCGGTGGCTCGACGACAAGGTCGGGAATGGTCACATCGAGTTCAAGCGCGATGAGCTGGCGTCCTATTCGTGGGGACAAGAACCGTTATCGCTCGTCGACCCACGACGCGGCATCAGAAATCCAGCCACGTTCGATTCAACACTGAGCATTCTGAGCACTCTGAAGAGCCCGTATCCCGGGGAAGACGGCAATGAACCGTTCGTAAATTATCACTACCGGGCAAACGACAGTGGCGACAATCGAAAACTACGCAACGCGCTAGCAAGTCACGATCCGTTGGTCTATTTCCGCGAAGTGCGCGCAACCTTCTATGTGGCTTTCTACCCCGTATTCGTGGTCCAGGATGACACCGAGAACGAGACGTTTCTCATTGCCCTGGACGAGTCGCTAACGTTTTTCGGCGATCCTCTTCACATGACCGGTGACCAGCGGCGCTACGCCGAGCGCATCGTTCGCGCACGGCTACACCAACCAGTCTTTCGGGCGCGGGTTATGCACGCTTACAACACCACCTGTGCTGTGTGTGAGCTAAAGCATTGGGACCTTCTGGATGCTGCACACATTACTCCCGACGCGGATGTTTCTGGGTTCGCTGACGTGACGAACGGCCTCGCTTTGTGCAAGATCCATCACGCCGCATACGACCGGAACCTCCTGGGCATCACCGGCGACTATCGAGTCAAGATAAACCAGGGGCTCCTAGACGAGGTCGACGGGCCCATGCTTCGCCATGGCTTGCAAGACATGCATGATCGTCGGCTAACTTTGCCGAAGCGCCGAGCTGAGCAGCCATCCTCTGCGGCCCTGGCTCAACGATTCGCGGAATTCGCGGCATGAAGCGACGGCGGGCTGCGTTCCGATCATCATGGCTCGGGTATTCAATCCGCTGGATACTCGCGGGTGGATCGCGCGATCGAGTTGTGCTCTTGTCCGTTAACCACATCCACGAGAATTTCGACGGTCTCGAAGCAAAGCTGCAAGCATATGATCGGTCATCGCGGGCAGTTCGAGCCGCGGTGTTGGCGCGGCTTGATCAGCGAATCGCCGTCAACGAGGTCGGGCACTTTACCGCGGGAGCGTCTGCGCTGATCGCAGGCGCCGTTGGAATTCTCGCGGCGATCGTTGCCATTTCCCTTGCGGGTTACAACGGCTTTCTCGCTGCAATCGTCAAACTTACGAATCCTACTTCTGGATCAGTCAAGGGCATTTCGAGCGCCCAAACGTCAGCCATAGTCAGGGAGTTGATGAGCCCGATTGCACTCGGAATAGGCTTCGTTATCCTGCTACTTCTCATCAACGTGATCGTTGGGCGTTGGCGCGACGAACGTCGGGCAACCGCGATTGCGTGGCGCAATCTATATCTCCGCAGGGGTGAAATCGGGTGAATTCGGCAATCAGCCGCATAACCATCTCTGTTGCCGACCTTGCGCGAGCACGAGTGCTCTACGAGATAACACTCGGCATCCCGCTGAAGTATGAGGCTCCGGGCATGGCGATGCTCGCCACAAGTGACGGCATCGAACTACAGCTCCACGAGCGACCGCCGACGCCCTGCGATGCGGGCGTTGCGATCAGCTTTGGCGTTGACGATGTTGACGCCGCCACGGTAGTCGCGGTTGCGACTACCGCATCCATCATCAAGGAGCCCGCCGATCAGCCTTGGGGTGAGCGACAGTCTTTGTTGCACGACGTGGATGGGCATATGACCGTTCTATGGGGTCGTGTCAGCTTGATTTGTGTGTGCCGGCAAGCGTCCGCGACCTAGTTGATCTCCGCCAAACCCTTCGCGAGGGAGAACGCTCGCGAACCGCCACGGACAGTGCTGGCTGAGATCCCATCGTCGGAGTTGGACCATTTCTTGCACTCCGATGGCATAACTGACGGATGCTTCTGTTCAGAGAGCGGTTCGCGGGGGTCGTGAAATGCTGTCGGCTGCAGCTTCCGCTGGGCGCGAGCCGCGCTTCGAGTCCACTCCATACTGCATTTGCGCGCACAAGCTAAAGCGCTGGGCTCGAGCCCTCGTGTCCCGCCTCGCGTTTGCCGAACCGCGCGAGATAGTGCCAGACGTACTTCAGAAGTTGTGGATCTACGTCGCTGCGGCCGCGAGCTCTGCCAAGAATTGCTGGCGTCAGGACTCGTCCATCGGCGAGTCTGAGGGCGAGAGTCACCGCGTCCTCGCCACGGTACTGCGGGTGCTCGGCGATCGAGTTGACGTCGATCACGTAACCGGGATGCCACTCGACTTTCATATTGGCTGAAGCTGCTGCCGCAGCGAGTGTGGAACCGGCGAAGGATGGGTCGAGCACCAACGCCTCGACGTCGCGGACAAGATTCAGTCCCCCGTGCACTTGAGCTTCGATGTAGTGGTCGAGCGGATCTGAGCCTGCAGGTCGTGAATCAAGTTCCTTCTCAAGAGACATGCAATCGGCGACCCCGAGATGAAGAGGCGGATGGGCGCTATCGGGATATGTGAAGGTCGACCGTTCGGTGACAGCTTGACGAAGACGGAAGTAAGCCGAGCCGAACCGCGGCGAAGGGCCGAACGGATCGCGCTCTAGTTGAAGCGATCCATACAAAGGACGGTGTCGAGGGTCGGCGTTGTCGTAGACACCATCGAATAGTTCGTGCTCCCACAGCCAACGATCACCGCCCTGCTGAGCGGTAAGGCCTCCGTTGCTGGTCCCGGTCACGAACTGGGAGACGTACTCGCCGTCGGCGAGCATCTTGAGGAGAGTGGGGTCCCCCAAAAGATCGAAATCGGGGTGGAAATGCAAAGCCACCCGCGCCCCCGCGCGGACAATTGGGCCTGGCGCGGAGCGGGCCTTCACCGCGGCAATCGCGGCCGCTGTCAGCAAGGTTGCCTCGGGCTTCATCAACTCGGATTCTATCGAAGTGCGTCGCCCTGCCTCAGATCGGCCAGGGCGACGATCGTCGTGGGTCAGGTGCCCCGGGAAGGCACGACAGCCGGATAACCTTCCTACCTGAATCTCGAGAGCCCCCTTTTGTGATCGTCGCAACGACCACACGCCGCACTCGTCCGGTCCGTGCGCGTCGATGAAGGCGACACGTTGTCCATCAAGACACTCACCCTGGTTTCCCAACGCAGACGGACAGGCACACCGATATCCGCCGTCAATCTCATCTGACGCGCGGTTCAACTGACGATTTAGTGGCGCTGCTCGTGAAGTAGCCCAAATGATGGGTTTCGATACGCGTGATGCTTCGCATCGCGCTACTCAACCGACAACCGCTACTCAACCAACAACTAAGACCATCGGGTCAGGAGCCGCGCGAACTGTTGATGGCGGCCATTAGTGCCTCTGCGACTGCAACGTATTGGGGCGTGGTCCCACGCGCGTAGGAATAGGTCGAGTTGTCTGAGACGACAACGTCGTCGGTGTCCCACTGGAGCGCGACTCCGTCAGG
>DATAZY010000060.1:0-16716 GCA_036271795.1 Galbitalea sp. | reverse complement strand
CCAACCCAGATCGAGGAGATCGTGCTCGGTGTTGAGCCGCTCTCGACCCACTTCGTCCTCGAGTTGACCCGACCGGCGCGGATGGACGAGCTCACCATCCGGATCGAGCCTCGCGAAGACGCGAACAGCACGGATGTGGAGGCCGGGGTCGCGGCGCTCATCAAGACCATCAAGGTGCAGATTGGCTCGACCGTCGGCGTCGTGGTTGTCGAACCCGGAACCCTGCCGCGCAGCGAGGGCAAGCTCAAGCGGCTCTACGACCTGCGGTCCTAACTGTGCTCGCGCGAGCGCTCTGTCAGACTAGGCGGTGATGTCAGAACCTGCCGCCGCACCCGCGCCGAAGAAGGGCCGTCCCGGTCTCGATCGGCAATTCGTGCTCGATACCGCCGTCGCGGCGTTCATCGAGTACGGCTACGACGCGACCTCCATGGGCATGATCGCCCTGCGTCTTGGACTCAGTAAGGCGGCGGTCTACCACCACTACCCGGCGAAGGCGGAGATGCTCGGCGCCGCCCTCGATGAGGCGCTTGGTGGACTCGAAGGAGTGCTCCTTGAGGACGGGGCACTACACGGCAGTGCGGAGGACCGGCTCGCCTACGTGCTGCGCGGCGCCGTCCACATCCTGACCACCCGACTTCCCTACGTCACCCTGCTGCTGCGCGTGCGCGGCAATACGGATGTCGAACGGGAGGCCCTGCGACGCAGGCGCGAATTCGACCGCTCGGTGACCGCACTGGTTGCCGAGGCCCGCGACGAGGGGTCGGTACGCTCAGACATCGACCCGCGAGTCGTCACCCGGCTCCTGTTCGGGATGATCAACTCGATCGTCGAGTGGTACCGCCCGGATGGGCCGGAGTCCGGCGATCAGCTCGCCAACGAGGTGCTGGCGATGGCGCTCGAGGGGCTCTCCGCGACGTAACTGTCCTTCGCAACGAGAGTGAGCACGTCGTAGGTCGCGACGACTTCATCCCGCTGGTTGATGAGGACGGCGTCCCAGCGCACTTCGCCGTAGGCATCGGTCTCACGCGGCGTTATCTGCTTGGCAGTGAGGACCACACGGATGCTGTCACCGGGAGACACCGGCGTCAGGAAGCGCAGGTTCTCCAGCCCGTAGTTCGCGAGAACCGGACCCGGAGCCGGGTCGACGAACAAACCCGCGGCCCACGAGACGAGCAGGTAGCCGTGCGCGACCCGGCCCGGGAAGAACGGATTCGCGGCCGCGGCTTCCTCGTCCATGTGCGCGTAGAACTTATCGCCGGTGAATTCGGCGAAGTGCTCGATGTCGGCGAGGGTTACCTCGCGGCTCGGCGATACAACGCTGTCGCCAAGCGTGAGTTCCTCGAGCGTCTTGCGGAACGGATGGCGGCCAGCAGAGTTCGAGACCGCTCCGGCGTGCCAGATTCCGGTGATTGCGGTCAGCATCTGCGGCGAGCCCTGCAGCGCGGTGCGCTGCATGTGGTGCAGGACTGCGCGGATGCCGCCTAGCTCCTCGCCTCCTCCCGCGCGACCGGGGCCGCCGTGCACCAGTTGCGGCATCGGCGATCCGTGACCGGTCGAGGTCTTCGCGTCGTCGCGGTCGAGTACGAGGACGCGACCGTTCCACACGGAGATGCCAGCGATCAGTTCGATCGCCTCCTCTGGGTCATGCGTCGCGATGCTTGTCACCAGGGAACCGCCACCGCGACCGACGAGGGCGATGGCCTCGTCTGTGGTGTCGTAGGCCAGCAGACTCGCGACCGGACCGAACGCCTCGACTTCGTGCACCGCAGCTTCGTTCGCCGCATCGAAGCGGAGCAGGACCGGCGAGGTATACGCGCCGCCCGCGTCTACGGCGCTGGTGCCGTCGACGTGCAGGGCGGCTGGGGCATCCGTAGATCCGACGACGATGCGGCCACCGGCGGCAACGAGTCGACCGACCTGGCGCAGCACCTCGTCGCGCTGCTCGACAGACGCAAGCGGGCCCATGGTCACGCCTTCTGCCCGCGGGTCTCCGATCACAATCCGCTGTGCGATCCGCTCGGCCACCGCGGCGGTGACATCGTCGATGGATGCCCGTGGCACCACAATCCGGCGGATGCTGGTGCACTTCTGGCCGGCCTTGACGGTCATCTCCGTGACCACCCCGCGCACGAAGGCGTCGAACTCCGGTGTACCCGCGATCGCACCCTTGCCAAGTACCGATGCGTTGATCGAGTCGGTTTCGCTGGTGAAACGGACTCCGCCAGTTCGCACGGACTCATTCTCGCGAAGCCGCTCGGCCGTTGACGCGGAGCCCGTGAACCCGACCAGGTCGCCGAGACGAAGATTCTCGAACAGGTCCGGAACGGACCCGGACACGAGCTGCAACGAACCGTCGGGCAGCAGGCCGGACTCGACCAGGATGCGCACAAACGCCTCGGCGAGATAGCCAGTCGGAGTCGCGGGCTTTACGAGCGACGGGACGCCGGCCAGGAAAGCCGGTGCGAATTTCTCGAGCGAGCCCCAGACGGGAAAGTTGAAGGCGTTGATCTGCACCGCGACCCCGGGAAGTCGGGTGTAGACGTGCCGGCCGAGGAACGAGCCATCCTTCGACAGCGGCTCGACCGTACCGTCGACATAGACGCGCGAGTTAGGGAGCTCGCGGCGACCCTTCGACGAGTAGGTGAACAGCACGCCGATTCCGCCGTCGATGTCGACCATCGAGTCGCCGCGGGTCGCGCCTGTCCGGCTCGAGAGTTCGTAAAGCTCGTCTTTGCGCGCGGTGAGGGCCTGGGCGAACTGCTTGAGCAGCAGCGCCCGCTGGTGGAAGGTAAGCCGGCCGAGGGAGGTCTGCCCAACGGTGCGCGCGTAGTCGAGCGCCGCCGCGAGATCCAGACCCTCGGTGCTGACGTTCGTCACGACGTCGCCGGTCGACGCGTCGCGAACGATAGTCGCGGCGGCGTCCGACTTCGGGGTCCACCACGATCCATTGACGTAGCTCGGAAGAATTGCGCTCATGATGTGCCTTTCTTGCCGGGACGGTCGTCCCAGCTGAAGAATCCGGAGCCTGTTTTGCGACCAAGTTCGCCCGAGGCGACCTTGTCCCGCAGAAGTTGTGGCGGCGCGAACCGTTCACCGAGTTGCGAGTAAAGGTACTCGGCGATGCCGAGCCGCACATCGAGCCCGACGATGTCGGTCAGCCGCAGCGGTCCGACCGGGAATTTGTAGCCCAGCACCATCGCGGCATCGATGTCTTCTGCCGAAGCGACGCCCTCCTCCAACATTCGGATGGCCTCGAGGCCGATCGCGACACCCAGTCGTGACGATGCGAAGCCGGGTGAGTCCTTGACCGTGACCGGGGTTTTTCCGATCGCAGCGACCCAGTCCTGCGCATCCGAAACGACCGACGGATCGGTCGACGCGCCGACCACAATCTCGACGAGCTCAGACGCCGGCACGGGATTGAAGAAGTGCAGGCCGAGAAAGCGCTGTGGAAAGCGAAGGGATGCGGCGAGCGCGTCGATCGACAAAGACGAGGTGTTGCTCGCGATTGGGATCTCGGCGCCCACGCGATCCTCGATGCGTGCGAGCGACGCGATCTTGAGTGCGGTGTCCTCGGGAACGGCCTCGATCACGAGCTCGCACTCGTCGAAGAGTGCGTCATCCGTCCCCGTCTCGATTCGAGCGTTCAGCGTCGCGAGGGACTCGCCCGTCGTTCCCCGCTCGACGCTGGCCGCGAGCGCGGAGGTCACACGATCGAGAGCGGCGGTGGCCTGGTCGTCGTCACGCTCGACGACCCGCACGGTCGAGCCAGAGACGACAAACGCGTGTGCGATGCCGGCACCCATGCGCCCTCCACCGAGAACGCCGACGAGGGCGGGGATGTCGGTCACGTGCGTCTCCGCTCAAGGAACTCCGTCATGCGGCGCCGCTTTTCCGGCGACTCGAACAGGACTGCTTGCGCCTCGAGGTCGATCCGCGGATGGTCCCCCCGCGGCGAGCTCACAATCGACTTGCTGTACCGGGTCGCGAGCGGGTCCTTCGCGGCGATCTCGTCCGCCAGGGTATGAGCGGCCGATAGCAGGTCGGCCGGCTCCGCCACTCGGGTGATCAGGTGTGCGGCGAGCGCCTCGTGCGCGTCGAGTACTCGCCCGGCGAGCAGGATTTCCTTGGCCAGCGGTTCGCCGACCAGCTCGCGCAGACGCCACAGCGCGCCGGCAGGGGCAACGATCCCCAGCCCGGTTTCCGGGTTGCCGATCCTGAGCCGCGGCGTTCCGATCCGGAAGTCCGCCGCATAGGCCAGCTCGGCGCCGCCGCCGAGGGCATATCCGTCGAGCGCGGCGATGACCGGCATGGGCAGATCCGCGATCCGGATGAACAGCTTTGTGTTGATGCCCTTCAGTGCGTCGGCTCCGGTGCGCTCGCGCAGTTCGGCGATGTCGGCGCCCGAGGCGAATACCCCGTCACCGCCGACGAGGATCAGGATACGCGGGGCCACTTCCAGCTCCGCGCAGACGCCGTGGAGCTCATCCACCATGGCCTGGTTAATCGCGTTGCGAACATCCGGCCGATTGAGCTGGACGACTAACCGGTCTTCGAGCCTCGTGACCAGGATGGTGGAGAGAGCCTCGGTCACTCCGATCGGTGCGGGCACGATCACTCGACTCGTTCGACAATCAGCGCGCTGCCCTGGCCAACGCCGACGCACATGGTCGCGAGCCCGTATCGTGCACTCTCGCGCTCCATGCGTCCGAGCAGCGTGACGACGAGGCGTGACCCGCTCGAGCCGAGTGGATGACCGAGCGCGATCGCTCCGCCATCGGCATTCACGCGGGCTCCGTCGAGGCCGAGCTCGCGGATGACCGCAAGAGACTGGGTCGCGAACGCCTCGTTGAGCTCGATGGAGTCGAGGTCCGCGACGGTAAGGCCCGCACGGGCGAGCGCCTTGTGGGTCGCAGGCACCGGACCGATCCCCATGACCTCCGGCGCAACGCCCGCACTCGCGCCAACGACGACGCGGGCACGGGGCACCAGCCCGTATTTTTTCACGGCCTCGCCGCTCGCGACCACGATGGCGGATGCGCCATCGTTGAGTGCGCTCGAATTACCGGCGGTCACAACCGACCCGCCACGAACCACGGGCCTCAGTCCGGCGAGGATCTCGAGCGTGGTGTCCCGGCGAGGACCCTCGTCGAGCAGCACAGTTCCGCGCGCGGTCTCAACGCCGATGATCTCTGCGTCGAAGCGGCCCGCATCCACCGCGGCGATCGCGCGTTGGTGGCTTGCGTAGGCGAAGGCGTCCGCGTCCTCGCGGCTGATGCCGTAGACGCGCGCCACTTCCTCACCGGTCTCCGGCATCGAGAACGTTGCCTTGTCGCGCGCGACGAGCCTGGGGTTGGCGAAGCGCCAGCCGATCGACGTATCGAACTGTTCACCCGGCTTCGCGAAGGCCTTCTCCGGCTTGGCCTGCACCCACGGCGCGCGGGTCATCGACTCGACTCCCCCCGCAACGATCAGGTCAGCGTCGCCGGCGCGGATCGCTTGAGCCGCCATGGTGATTGCGGAAAGTCCCGAAGCACAGAGCCGGTTCACCGTGACGCCGGGGACCGAATCCGGCAACCCGGCCAAAAGCACCGACATGCGGGCAACGTTGCGGTTGTCTTCTCCGGCCTGGTTCGCACCGCCGAGGATGACTTCGTCGATCAGAGCCGGATCGATCTCGGCGCGCGCGACCGCCTCGGCGACGACCAGCGCGGCCAGGTCATCCGGGCGAACGCTCCCCAGCACTCCGCCGTATCGCCCGACCGGTGTGCGGACGCCGCCGATGAGAAAGGCCTCAACCATGGTGCGACAACCCTTCATTGGACTCTGCGAGATGCGCGTCTCTATCCAGCACGTCTGCGTCTGGCATTTTATTACCGGTCGTTCGGAAAGTAATTCTGTCAGACGCGGGCGGGCCGGTCAATCCGGTGACTACTCCGCATGAGCATCCAGAAACGCGTACAGCTCCTGGTCGTCGACGCCGGGAAACGTTCCGCTCGGCAGCGGGGACAGGATATGTGCGTGCAGTTTCGCGCTCGTCCAGGCCTTTCCGGCCCAGCGCTCCGCCAACTCGTTCGACGGAGACTTGCAGCAGACCAGATCCGGGCACCGTGAAAGCGTGCGATTGGTCGTCTCCCGGCCACGGAACCACTTCGCGTGCGCAAATGG
This sequence comes from Galbitalea sp., assembly GCA_036271795.1. Classification (GTDB taxonomy): domain Bacteria; phylum Actinomycetota; class Actinomycetes; order Actinomycetales; family Microbacteriaceae; genus Galbitalea. The sequence goes on along the minus strand of DATAZY010000060.1, from coordinate 10,548 downwards.
CACACCAATGGTGATCGAGAACTCATCGTCCGGACCCGTACCGGTCTGGCTGGACTCCCAGAAGGTCCCTTCCGGGGTGTCGGTGTACTGGTAGAACTCGGTCGTGCGGTTCGTCCGGTCGAAGGCCTGGCGAGCCGCCCAGTAGTGGCACACCAGCTGCCCTTCTGTCGAACCCGTGACATCCAGCGGTAGTCGAAGACCGTCGTTTTCGTACGCCTTTGCGACGCCGCCATCGTCGCCGACCCGCAGAAAGTGAACGTTCATGTCGAGGTGCGAGGTCGCCAGGTTGGTGAAGCGAAGCGCGGCCGCCTCGTGGGTGACGCCGAACGCATCCCGGTAGTCCTCAAGCGCAAGATTTCGCTCGGCCTTCGCGCCCTCAAGAAAGTCCACCGACTGCTCCAGTGGCATCAGGCAAGCGGTCGCGAAGTAGTTGATCTCGAGTCGCTGCTGCAGAAACTCCGCGTACGTCTTCTGCTCGTGGTGCCCGAGAAGTCGATGCGCCATCGCCTGTAGCGCCATCGAGCGGATGCCATGGCCACCCGGGATGGATGCGGGCGGCAGGTAGATCCGCCCGTTCTCCAGGTCGGTAACCGATCGAGCCGAGTGCGGCAGGTCGGGGACATGGACGAGTTCGAAGCCGAGCTGCTCTGCCATGCGTGAAACCGCCCGGTGAGTGAGCGCGCCGCGCGAGTAGCCCACCTTGATTACCAGCTGCTGGGCAAGCGCATCGATCTCGGGCAGGTAATTGTTCTTGGTTCGCATCAGCTGCCGAAGCTCGGTGTTAGCCCGTCGCGCCTCCTCCGGGGTCGCGATGGCCTCCCGCGCGCGGCGGGCGAGTTCTGCGTGAAGCCCGACGATCACCCTGAGCGTCTCGTCACTCATGCTCCGGGATGCGCGAAGCGCCGGCAGGCCAAGCGACGAGTACAGCGCGCCCTGTTGCAACTGGTCGAGTCGGATCTCGAGCGCCGCGCGCGCGGACGGCGGCTCCTCGGAAAGCAGGTCGGCGACCTGGATACCGAGGGTCTCCGCGATCTTGGTCAGCAGCGACAGCCGCGGTTCGCGTTTCCCGTTCTCCATGAGGGAAAGCTGGCTACCGGCCACCCCCACGGCGATGCCGAGGTCGTCCAGGGTCAACCCGCGTGCCGTCCGAAAGTGCCGGATGCGCTGGCCGAGTGTCATGAGGTCACTCATTCTTGAACCATATCGAAAGTTTTGGGCTTTTTACCACCCCGCATCCGATTTCGAGGTCGAGAAAGCGGTACAAGCTGTAAGAAACGACGGAAAGACGACTAATGACGACGACGTTGAACCCCAGAAAGACCCGCGCTGCCGCGCCCTCTTCCCCCGCTGCCCCAACTCCCGCCGCCAATCGCCCGATCCCCGAATTTGAGAGCCCTAGCGGGGCCGACCGTCGCGTGGTCGACTGGGTTGGGCGCATCGCATCCATCACTGAGCCTGACTCCATCGTGTGGTGCGACGGCAGCGTGGCGGAGTTCGACCAAATCACTCGGCTGCTCGTCGAGGCGGGCACGCTCATCCGCCTGAACCCCGAGCACCGACCCTTCAGTTTTCTGGCGAGAAGCGACCCGCGCGATGTCGCACGAGTCGAGGACCGCACGTTCATCTGCAGCGAGCGTGAAGCGGATGCCGGCCCGACCAATAACTGGATTGCCCCGGCCGAAATGCGCGCAACCCTCGACGAGCTGTTCGAGGGCAGCATGCGCGGGCGCACCATGTACGTGGTCCCATTCTCAATGGGGCCGATCGGATCACCGTTCTCGAAGCTCGGGGTCGAACTGACCGACTCGCCCTACGTCGTTGCCAGCATGCGCATCATGACCAGAATGGGCGCCGAGGCGCTGGAGCGCATCCGCGGATCGGTCGAGTGGGTTCCCGCCGTCCACAGTGTTGGTGCTCCGCTCGCCCCGGGCGAGCACGATGTCGCGTGGCCGTGCAATGCGACCAAGTACATCAGCCACTTCCCGGAGACCCGCGAGATCTGGTCATATGGCTCGGCGTACGGCGGAAACGCCATCCTCGCCAAGAAGGCCTTCGCGCTTCGAATCGCCTCAGTTATGGCGCGGGATGAAGGCTGGCTCGCCGAGCACATGCTGATTCTTCGCGTGACGAATCCGACCGGTCGGGTCATGCACGTCGCCGCGGCCTTCCCGAGCGCGTGCGGCAAGACCAACTTCGCCATGCTGACCCCGACCATCCCCGGCTGGAGCGTCGAAACGATCGGCGACGATATCGCCTGGTTGAAGCAAGGCCCGGATGGCCGTCTTCGCGCGATCAACCCGGAAGCGGGATTCTTCGGTGTCGCTCCGGGCACAGGCCCAAAGACCAATCCGAATGCGGTCGAGATGCTGTGGGGCAACACGATCTTCACCAACGTTGCTCTTCGCGACGACGGCGACGTCTGGTGGGAGGGGCTCTCCAAGGAGGCCCCGGAAAACCTGACGGACTGGCAGGGCCGGCCATGGAGCCCGGCCTCGGGCGAGCCTGCCGCGCATCCCAACTCCCGTTTTACCGTTGCCGCTGCCCAGTGCCCGTCCATCTCGGGCGACTGGGAGCATCCAGACGGCGTCGTCATCGACGCAATAATCTTCGGCGGCCGCCGTGCCTCCAACGTGCCCTTGGTGGTAGAGGCGCGCGATTGGGATCATGGTGTCTTCCTGGGTGCCACGATCTCTTCGGAGCAGACGGCGGCCGCTGAAGGCACAGTCGGTGAGCTGCGACGCGACCCGTTCGCAATGCTCCCGTTCTGTGGCTACAACATGGCCGACTACTGGCAACACTGGCTCGACGTGGGCCGCTCGCTGCGCACCAGTGCAACGGTCCCCCGTGTGTTCCAGGTCAACTGGTTTCGCACCGCAGAGGACGGCTCGTTCCTGTGGCCGGGCTTCGGCGAGAACGCCAGGGTGCTCGAGTGGATTCAGGCCAGAGTGGATGGCCAGGTTGGAGCGACGGAGACACCGCTCGGATACGTTCCGAACGCCAACGGCATCAACCGCGAGGGCCTCGAACCGGTCGACTTCGAGCAGCTGTTCGCGATCGACCGGGATGCCTGGCTCGCGGAAGCGGACGACACCGAGAAGTACTTCGAGCAGTTCGGCACGAACGTTCCCGGCGAACTCTACGGCGAACTCGAGACGTTGCGCGAGAAACTGCGCGCAGCCGGCTAGTTACAGTTACCCCGCCTGGTTACGTGCTGGCGGGCGCATGCATCTCAAGGAACTGGTAGACATCCGTGTTGTCGACGCCGGGGAAGACTCCGATCGGCATGGCGGCAAGCACTGAGCTGTTGAGCCGCGCGCTTGGGATCGAGTTGCCCTCCCACCGGGACGCCAATCCTGCCGGCGCCCGCCGACAGCAGGACTCGTCCGGGCAGCTCGAGGTGAGTCGATTCGTGGTGTCGCGGCCGCGGAACCATTTCACGTGCGCGAACGGGGTCCCAACGCTGACCGAAAATGCTCCTCGAGACGTCGTCTGAATCCTCGAGGTACACCAGTACGTCCCCATCGGCTTGTCCGTGTACTGGTGGTACGGGCTGAAACGATCGGCGACGTCGAATACCTGGCGCGCGCTCCAGTAGCGACAGACGATCTGCCCCTCGACCGCGCCGAGAACATCCGTCGGGAACTGCACGTTGTCGTTCTCGTACGCCTTCGAGATCGATCCGCTCTCGTGCACCTTGAGGAAGTGCACCGGGATGCCGAGGTGCTGCGTCGCGAGGTTGGTGAAGCGGTGCGCGGCCGTCTCGTACGTCACCGCGAAGGCATCGCGGAGATCCTCGACCGATAGCTCGCGTCTCTCTTTGGCGGCCTGCAGGAACTCGACCGCGCTTTTCTCCGGCACCATGAGCGCACCGGCCAGGTAGTTGGTCTCGACGCGCTGGCGAAGGAAGTCTTCGTAGTCGGCCGGCTCCGAGATCTTCAAAACTTGCGTCGCGAGAGCCTGCAGCAGGGTCGAGCGCTGGTCGGTTCCACCGGCTTCGGTGACCGGCAGGTAGATGCGGCCGTTCTCGAGGTCGGTCACGCTACGGGTCGACGCGGGCAGGTCCGGAACGTAGTGGAGCGAGAAACCGAGGTGGCTGGCCAGGTCTGAGGCGACCCGTTGGGAGAGCGGTCCGCCCCCGTGACCGACGGCGGCGAGCAGGCCGCGGGCCGTCTCCTCGAGTTCCGGGAAGTAGTTGTTTCGCGCGCGCATTGCACGACGAAGTGCGGTGTTCGCCCGACGCGCCTCCTCGGGGGTGGCCGCGCGCTGGCTGTGCAGGCGCTCGAGCTCGCCGTGCAGCTGAAGGATCGTACGGATGGCGTCGTCGCTCAGCGACTTGCGCACGGGCAGCGGCGGAAGGTCGAGCGCGGCGAAGAGCGGACCGCGCTGCGCCCGCTCGAGTGCGATCTCAAGCGCGGCCCGCTCCGACGGCGCCTCAGGGGTGAGCAGCTGGTCGACCGTAACGCCGAGCGCGCGCGACAGCTTCTGCAGCTCGCTCAGCTTGAGTTCGCGCTTGCCGTTCTCGATGACCGACAGCTGGGAGGGCGCGCGGTCGAGCGCGGTCGCCAACTCGTCGAGCGTCATCCCCTTGTCGGTTCTGAGCTGTCGGATGCGACGTCCGATCGTGAGCGAATCGAGCATGTCTTGATCCTGATCGACCGCGAAGGCGCCTATACCCATGTTCCAACTGTGACATGCACCGGTCTTGCGGTAAATAGAAAAACAGATGTTTTTCTGGTGACCGACCTGGTGAAAATCACTTGCGGAGGACGCAGAGTCGAGGAAGGACGAACCATAAGGAGCGCAAGATCATGAGGACCACAGGCATCAACACACGGCCCGGCGACCAGACGCAGACGGCAGCGGAACTCGAAACCGAGTGGAAAACTTCCGCTCGCTGGAACGGGATCCAGCGCGACTACACCGCGGAGGATGTCATCGCGCTGCGCGGAAGCGTTGCCGAGGAGCACACGCTGGCGAAGCGGGGAGCCGAGAACCTGTGGAACCTCATCCACTCGAGCAGCTCGGATGGCACAGCGGAGTGGGTTGCGGCCTTGGGCGCGCTGACCGGCAACCAGGCCGTGCAGCAGGTGCGGGCCGGACTCAAGGCGATTTACCTCTCGGGCTGGCAGGTCGCGGCGGACGCGAACCTCAGCGGCCAGACCTACCCGGACCAGAGCCTGTATCCGGCCAACTCCGTGCCGTCCGTGGTTCGCCGCATCAACAATGCGCTTCTGCGTGCCGACCAGGTCGAAGCCACCGACGGCGGTGTGAAAACTGACTGGCTCGCCCCCATCGTCGCGGATGCCGAGGCCGGTTTTGGTGGACCGCTCAACGCGTACGAGCTCATGAGTTCGATGATTGCGGCGGGCGCCGCTGGCGTGCACTGGGAGGACCAGCTCGCGTCAGAGAAAAAGTGCGGGCACATGGGCGGCAAGGTCCTCGTGCCGACGTCGCAGCACATCCGCACTCTGAATGCGGCGAGACTTGCAGCCGACGTGGCTGGCGTCTCGACCCTCGTCGTCGGTCGCACCGACTCGCTTGCCGCCAACCTGGTGACGAGCGACGTGGATGACCGCGACCGGCCGTTCCTGACCGGCGGCCGTACGGCGGAGGGCTTCTACGAGACCACGCCGGGCATCGAAACGGTTCTCGCTCGCGGGCACGCCTACGCGCCATACGCGGACCTGCTCTGGGTGGAGTCATCTGAGCCCGACATCGAGCTCGCTCGAACCTTCGCGGTGAGCATCCATCGGGAGTTCCCCGGCAAGAAGCTCGCCTACAACTGCTCGCCGTCGTTCAACTGGAAGAGCCACCTCGATGACACACAGATCGCGCGATTCCAGCTCGAGCTTGCGTCGATGGGCTACGCGTTCCAGTTCATCACCCTGGCGGGCTTCCACGCGCTCAATCACTCCATGTTCACGCTCGCGAAGGACTACAGCGAGCGTCACATGAGCGCCTACGTCGAACTGCAGGAGGCCGAATTCGCCTCAGAAGCCAACGGATACACGGCAACAAAGCACCAGCGCGAGGTGGGCACCGGGTTCTTCGACCGCATCTCAACGGTGCTCAACCCGGAGAGCGCGACGCTTGCGCTGGTCGGGTCCACAGAATCAGCGCAGTTCCACTAATCACGTCTCACAATGCAAAGGACACAGATCATGACCACGAGACAGAGTCGCATTGAAATCCTGGGAGACCTGGGCGACCGCTACGACGAGATCCTCGCCCCGGAGGCGCTCCGATTCATTGCCCGGCTGCACGATACGTTCGCAGGGCGCAGGCACGACCGGCTGGCCGCTCGCATGCACGAGCGCAAAGCAATCGACAACGGACGAGACCTGCGCTTTCTCGACGCGACCGCGCCCATCCGCAACGAGCCGACCTGGCGTGTTGCGGGCCCCGGGCCCGGCCTCGAAGACCGTCGGATCGAGATCACCGGTCCGACCGACCGCAAGATGGCGATCAACGCGCTGAACTCCGGTGCGAAGGTGTGGCTCGCCGACCTCGAGGATGCCACCAGCCCGACCTGGCAGAACATCATCGGCGGACAGCTCTCGCTGTTCGACGCCATTCGGCGCCAGATCGATTTCACTTCTCCGGATGGCAAGGAGTACCGGCTGGGTGAGACGACGCCCACGATCGTGATGCGTCCGCGCGGGTGGCACCTGGTCGAAAAGCACCTGCGCTACGTCGACTCGGCCGGACTCGCCTCGCCGGCGTCGGCATCCCTCGTCGACTTCGGGCTGTACTTCTTCTTCAACGCGTCAGAGCTGATCAGGCGCGGAGTCGGCCCATACTTCTACCTGCCGAAGCTCGAGAACCATCTCGAGGCACGCCTGTGGGATGACATCTTCACCTTCTCGGAGAACGCACTCGGGATCGAACACGGGACGATCCGCGCGACCGTTCTGATCGAGACCATTCCTGCCGCGTTCGAGATGGAGGAGATCCTCTACGAGCTGCGCGATCACTGCGCCGGACTGAATGCCGGGCGTTGGGACTACATCTTCAGCATCATCAAGAACTTCCGCAGCCGCGGCAGCAACTTCGTGCTGCCGGATCGCTCGAAGATCACGATGACCGTTCCGTTCATGCGGGCCTACACCGAGCTGCTGGTCGCCACCTCCCACAAGCGCGGGGCGCACGCAATCGGCGGCATGAGCGCGTTCATCCCGAACCGGCGCGACCCCGAGGTGACGGAGCGTGCTCTCGAGCAGGTCCGCGCGGACAAGAAGCGCGAGGCCGGCGACGGCTTCGACGGCACCTGGGTGGCGCATCCGGACCTGGTCGAAACGGCGCGCGAAGAGTTCGACGCGGTGCTTGGCGATCGGCCGAACCAGGTCGGGCGGCTGCGGGACGACGTGCACGTCACGGCGTCGGAGCTGCTCGATCTGCGAATCGGCGGAACGGTGACCAACGCCGGTGTCGCGGCCAACGTGTCGATCGCGGTTCGCTATCTCGAGAGTTGGCTGCGCGGAGTCGGCGCGGCCGCAATCGACAACCTCATGGAGGATGCCGCGACCGCAGAGATCAGCCGATCACAACTCTGGCAATGGATCCATCGCGGTGTGACGACCGAGGAGGGAATTCGCGTGACCCACGCATACGTCGAGTCCCTGCTTGACAGCCTGCTCGACGAGATTCCTCGCGCCGAAGGTAATCGCTTCGATGAGGCTGCCGCAGCGTTCCGCGAGGTGACCCTGCGCGAGGACTTCCCGACCTTCCTCACGATCTCGGCCTATAGCCGCTACCTGGTGGATGTCGTGGAGCCGGTAGAGGTGGCCGCCTAGCCGATTCGCGCGAGCGCGGAGAGCGCCGTATCGACATCCTTGATGTCAACGAGGATGTGGTCGTGAAAGTACCCGGCGAGGACGTTGCAGCTGACGCCAGCCTCACTGAGCGCCGCGCTGAAGGCGGCGGTAAGCCCAACTGCTTCCAGCGCGGAGTGCACCTCGAGGGTGATCCAGCCGGCGACGAAGTCGTAGCTCAGCCCGAGTCGGTCGGCGTCGGCCCGCTCGAGGACGACGGTGAGCCCCTCGACTTCGCGAACTAGCGCCTGCACTGTCACGTCGGTCGGTGGTTCGCCGGGCAGGCTCACGAACACGAATTCGCCCGGACGAACCCTCGGCGACATCGATTTCAGCAGCACGCTCAGGTCGTTCTCGCCGGTCATCCCGACACACTACGCCTGCCTGCTACGGCTCTGGAGCTAAGCGGCCGACCAGCCGCCGTCGGAGGGCAGGATGACGCCGTTGATGTTGACACCGTCGTCGCTCAGCAGGAATGTGATGGATGCCGCGAGCGCCTCGGCCTCGACCGGGTCGGGCATGACCGACATCCCGAGTTGCACCCGCTCGGAGCCGAGCTCGGATGCGAACCGGGCCTCGATGTTCGTGATCGTCGGTCCGGGCGCGACCGCGTTGACCCGGATGCCGCTCGGCCCGTACATGAAGGCGCTGCTCTTGGTGAGGCCGGCGACGGCGTGCTTCGACGCCGTGTACGCGGCGCCTGCGGCCGATCCTCGCAGCGCGGCCTCTGAGGCGATGTTGACGATCGACCCGTTCGCCGCCGCAAGCATCGACGGGATGACCGCGCGCATGAGCTTCATCGTGCCGTCGACATTGATCCGGAACACGCGCTGCCAGACATCGTCGCCGACCTCATGAACCGGGGTCATGTCGTCCATGATTCCCGCGACGTTGGCGAGACCGTCGATGGTCTCACCCGCCGTCTTGACGATTGCGATGATGGTAGCGGCGTCGGTGATGTCTCCCGCGACGGAAGTGATGTCGAACCCCTTCTGCTCCTCCACGAATTCGTCGAGACGCTCGCGCGAGATGTCGACCGCGATGACGCGACCTCCCTCGCGGGCAACTCGAGATGCGGTCGCGCGGCCGATCCCGGAACCGGCTCCCGTGACGATGACGGTCTTGCCGGTGAAGCGACCTGGCGTGGCCTTCTCGACCCACTCCGGGTGCTCGGCCGCGGAGGTCCTGGGGGAGGTGGTCTCGCTGGCCGATGCGTCGCCCCCATCGGGAACATCGCCGGATGCGGCGCGCGCCACCAGGTCATCCACCATCGACGCACTGAACTGGCCCTGGCTGAGCTTGATCAGACGCCTGAGAGCGAGTCGGCGAACCGGCTTCAGCACCCCCGCATCCTGACCGGACTGTGCAAGCAGGTCGCGCATGATCGGGCCGCCGATCGGGTCATCGAGCCAGGTGCCGATCGACGAGTCGCCGGTGAGATGTGCTGGGTTCTTTGCCATGGCCATACTTTCTCTCGAGATACCGGACACCACTGTCCGGTAGTACGCTACACCCGTGCCTGCAGAACCGAAAGCCAACCGCGGGCCGAGCGCGGGGCCGGACAATCGGCGCGCACTCATCGCCGCCGCGCGCGAGGTATTCGGCGAGGTCGGCCTCTCGGCGCCACTCAATTCGGTGGCGAAGCGCGCCGGCGTCGGACAGGGCAGCCTCTATCGCCACTTCCCGGATCGTGTGTCGCTGGCGGTCGCCGTCTTCGACGACAACATCGGGTCGCTGGAAGAACTCGCCGCCAGGCCGGACTCGACGCTCAACGACCTCTTCGACGCGGTTGCGGCGCAGGCCATCGCATCCACCGCTCTTATTGATCTCATCTCGTCAAACAGACGCGACCCGGGTGCGGAACACCTCGCAACTCGAGTCACCGGCCTCGCGAGCATCCTGCTCGCCCGCGGGCAGAGCTCCGGCCTCATCGGGTCGCAGGTCGAGACGGACGACGTCATGCTCGCGATCGCAATGCTCGCGTTCGCGATCTCCAAAGCGGACCCGGACGAGCGCGCCGACATCCAGACGCGCGCGCGCCGGATGTTCCGGGCGGCGTTTGCGCCGGTTTAGGTGGCGCCCAAATCTGAGTAATGACTCTCCGTTTGTCCGGCTCGGGCTCACCAATACCCTGACTGCATGTCGCTTACAGATCCCGATGCCCGGAACCGAAAAGTTGGTTCAGTACTGCAGCCTTTCGCGTGGGTGCTTGCCATCCTCGCCCTCGCCACCTCACCATTCCTGGTCGGGATTATCGAGTCGGTGCCCGCCAGCCAACAGATTGTTGCCTGGGTCATCTGCATGTTCAGCTACATCATTGGCTGCATCGCGTTCGGTCTGCTTTTGTACTACTCGTCGTCGCACAAGAACCGGCTCGGAATAACGTCCTACATCTTTGCCTACATTGCTGGCCTGATTCTCATCCTTGGCTCGGCAAAGGACAAAAACACCGGGCTGCCCGATGCGTTCATCCCCGCACTCGTTACCTATGGCATCGCGGCGGTACTGCTGGTGATCTACATCCTGCACGCGGTGGCCGCGCGCCAGACACTGCGGGACGGTGTCACGACCACCGCGACGGTCACGGCCGCGGGCATCAACGGCTTCGTCAACTACGTGCAGCATTGGAAACTGACTCTCAAGTTCACCGACCAACAGGGCAAGGAGCGCTGGTTCCACCTGGGACGCACGGGAATGGGTTATCAGGTCGGACAACAGTTCACGATCAAGTACAACC
>DATAZY010000059.1:0-38156 GCA_036271795.1 Galbitalea sp. | reverse complement strand
ATCAGATCGATCCCGCGAAGGTCGGCGTCTGGGGCGAGTCTGCCGGCGGATACCTTGCCGTGATGGCGGGGGTCACGAATGGCAGTTCCGAGTTCGATCAGGGCGACCTGTCCGGAGTCTCGGCGGATGTCGCCGCCGTGGTCGACGAGTTCGGCGGCGCGGACCTGTCGCAGCTGGCCGCGGGACTGGATGCCGCGACGGTCGCCGCAAATACCGCCCCAGGCAATTCCACCGCGAGATACCTGTTCGGTCCGACCACCGAGAAGTCGGTGCTCGACGATCCGGCAGCGGCGGCCGAGGCGAACCCCGTGACACACATCGACGAATCGGCGGCCGCGTTCCTGTTCCTGCACGGCGTCGACGACCGCATCATCTCGCCGGTGCAGACCCAGCTTCCGCACCAGGCTCTACTAAAGAAGAAGGCCACGAGCGCGCGCTATCTGCTCAACGGCGCCGGACACGGTGACCTGTCGGTCAAGAACAGTGAGGTCGAAATGTGGACGACGACCACGGTCATGACGCTCCTGGTCGACTTCTTCACCAAGGAACTCAAAGGCTGACGAGCTACCCGGCGCTTGCCTCGGCTCGCGGATCCAGCGGGCTGCGCGGGCGCTCCGTAATCCGGCTCAGCTCGCCCTCGGTGAGAGGCCGCACTGCCAACGTGGTCGGTGCCTGCCGCGACGGGCGCAGCCCGTCGAGCAGGAGACCCACGACCCGCCGATACAACCCCGGATTGTCCGCTCCGCCAAAGCTCACCGTAGCCTGAATGGCGGCGGAGATGACCTGGACATCCGTGACCTCGAAGTCTTCTCTCAGGTCGCCAGCGGCTTTGGCCCGATCGAGCAAACCCGCGAGCGTCTGGCTTACGCGGGCGTCGGTGTCGCTCAGAAGGTCCGCCAGCGTCGACGACGGATCGCTGCGAGACCAACCGAGGACCTCGTTGAAGCCGCCAAGGATGAACTGCCGAAATCCCCGATCGTTCGCGAGCTCAAAGGAGGACTGCTCGATGAACCAGGCAAACCCCTCCCACGCGTTCTCGTAGTCGGCGGCCCGGCGCGCGAGTTCCTCGCCCTCGCGCAGCTTCGGTTCGTAGATCTCGAAGATCAGGTCATCCTTGTTAGGAAACCGTCGATAGATCGTTCCGACCCCGACCTTCGCCCGACGGGCAATGTCGGCCTGCGTGGCGCCGAGTCCCTGACCCGCGAAGACTTCCGCTGCCGCGGTCTGAACCCGATCGAGATTCGCCCTGGCATCGCGACGGAGGCGTCGACCCGGCGTCTCGGCAGTTCCCATCCCGTCAATGTACAACTGAACCTCGCGCGGGCTGCTCCCCGCGCGGAATGGCCGCCCGAGATGTCTACTGCCCGAACAGGCTGTACCAAACACCGTAGGCTCCCGCGATACACATCACCGCGGTGACAATCCAGCCCATGGTATTTGCCAACCGTCGGTTGACGTGGACGCCCATGATGCTCGTGTCCCGCGAGATCAGCATCACGATGACCAGGAATGGACCGGCGGCGATTCCGTTCACGATGGCGCTCAGTACGAGCAACTGAATCGGGTTGGAACTCACGACGCTGAGGACAGTTCCCAGGACGATGCCGGCACCGAGGATGCTGTAGAACACGGGCGCCTTTCGTACCTTCCGGTCGAAGCCCCAGTCCTTGTTCAACAACGCCGACATCCCTGCCGCTCCGGAAGCAGCAAGGACGGGCACCGCAAGGACTCCCGAACCAATGAACCCGATTGCGAAGATGATGCTGGCGTAACTGCCCGCGGCGGGAGCGAGCGCTTGCGCCGCCTGAGCAGCACTGCTGACGGTCTTGTGATGCGCTCCGAGAGTTGCTGCCGTCGCGGCGATGATCGCGAACATGATGATCACCGAGAACGTCATCCCGGTGAACACGTCGACGCGCGCATCCTTAAGCTTCTGCCGAGCGCGTTGCGCGGTGCGGTCATCAAGTCGAGGGGTCTTCTGTCCTTTGAGCTTCTCCCGCCGAAGTTCCTCGACCCGCTGGGCGCTCTGCCAGAAGAACATGTACGGCGAGATGCTCGTGCCCAAAACGGCAACCACCAGACCGAGGTAAGCGGGTGACAGTCGAAAGTGTCCGCCGATCAGTCCGAGCGCGACGTCGCCCCAGTTCAGGTGCGCAACGACCAAAACCACGATGTAGACGAGAAGCACAAGGCAAAGCCACTTGAAGATTCTCCCCATCATCGTGAACGAACCCAGGATGACTGCGAGCATTATCCCCACACCGGCGACGGCGCTCCAGATCGCGGCCGGCCCGGCGTGCAGAAGCTGCATCCCCTGTCCGATGGCCGTGAGGTCCGCGCCGCCGTTGAGAATGTTCGCAATGACCAGCATGGCCAAAAGGGCCCCGATGAGGATCCGCCAGCGACGCGTAAACTTCTCCCGGATGAGTGTCCCCAGGCTGTCGCCGGTAGCCAGGACCATGCGGTCGCAGATTTCCTGAGCCGCCATCATGAGCGGTAGTGTCACGGGAACGGTCCAGAGCAGACCGTTCTGGAACGTCGCGCCCGCCTGCGCATAAGTTGCGACGCCCGACGGATCATCGTCCGCCGCGCCGGTGACGAGCCCCGGCCCGAGAACGGCGAGGAATCTGACTATCGGAGAGCGCTTCTCACCAGCTGCTGACACGTGACCCCTCCGGCCAGGCGCTTGAGGGCGCGACTAATAGATCGTTGGTACTTCGTTCGTTTCCGTGCGGTCATGTTCCGGCAGGATGTGAAGGCCGCCACCACTGTTTGCCGATGCCATCAGCTCTTCGAGCCACGCCTTATTCAGCGACGCTTCCCGGCCACCGTCGAATTGGAACTCGAGACCGATCGCCGGGTTGAGCCACATCGTGTCTCGGCCGCCGTCGCGGTCGGCCCCGCGCTCCCACGAGAACGCGAATCCCTCTCCGCGTCGCAGCTTTGTAAGGATGACGACCTTCAGATGCGCCAGCGTGCGGTCCTCGATGTCTACTCGGGTCCCAGTAGGCCCGTAGATCAAGCGTCCCATGCAAAACCATCCCGACGAAAGAAATGTCCGAATCGCGTGTGAGTCAGCATAAGCCGCGAGTTCGAGCCAAAGACAGCCGAGGGCGCGGGCTTGACAGCGGGGCGACCGATCAGTAGATCGTGGGAACTTCGTTCGATTCCGTGCGGTCATGCTCTGGGAGGATGTGAAGCCCGCCGCCACTGTTCGCCGACGACATCAGCTCTTCGAGCCAGAGCTTGTTCAGTGATGGCTGCCGACTTCCCTCGAACTGAAACTCGAGTCCGATCGATGGGTTGAGCCACATCGTGTCGCGACCGCTACCGTTCTCGGTGCCCTTGTCCCATGAGAACGCAAAGCCCTCGCCGCGGCGCAGCTTCGTCAGGATCACAACCTTGAGATGGGCAAGCACGCGATCGTCGATCTCGACTTTGGTCCCCGTTGGACCGTAAATCAATGAGCCCATATCGCGCCGTCCCTTGCTCGACGCGTGGATCCGCGTTGTCTGCTATCGAGCATACGGTGCAATTTCTAAGAACGGGTCCGGGATCTGTTTTGCGCAGGTACACGACGGCTCTGTTCGACGCTTCGCGTCAACGCGTCCATCAGATCGAGCACCTCGCCGCCACCCTTTTCGTCGCGTGGCTTCTCGCCGAACGTTTCCTCTGTCGACACGTCATCGCCTTTCTTGAGCTTCGCTTCGATCAGCTCGCGCAGTTCGTCCTGGTAGTCGTCGCTGAACCTCCCCGGCGAAAAGTCTGTCTCATAGGACTCGACCAATTGCTCGCTCATTTTCAGTTCCGCCGCCGAGATTCTGACCTTCTCGGACAGGGTCGGGAAATTCGCCGCACGGACCTCGTCATCCCAGAGCAACGACTGGAGCATGAGCACGTCGCCGCGCACCCGAAGCGCGCCCAGCCGGGTCTTCTGCCGCAGGGCGAAATGCACGATTGCGGTTCGATCGGTCTCTTTCAGCGTTCGACGGAGAAGCGCATAGGCCTTGGGGGACCTCGAGTCCGGCTCCAGGAAGTAACTCCGGTCGAACATGATCGGATCGAGCTGGTTGCTCGGCACGAATTCGACGACCTCGATCTCTCGACTGCGTTCCTCCGGAAGGGTCGAGAGGTCCTCATCGCTGAGGATGACCGTACGATCACCGTCCTCATACGCCTTGTCGATGTGCTCGTAGTCGACGATTCGTCCGCAGACTTCGCAACGGCGCTGGTATTTGATGCGACCGCCATCCTTGTCGTGCACCTGATGCAGCTGGACATCGTGGTCTTCTGTTGCGCTATAAACCTTGACCGGCACGTTGACCAGACCGAAGGTGATCGCACCTTTCCAAATCGATCGCATGCTTCCATCGATTCACCATGGCGGGCGCGCGTCAAGGGGTGTTATCGACACGCGCCTCGTGCCAACAGTGGACTATGGCGACTGTGAAACCCAACCAGGATCGGACGGTGTCGATTGGTGGGCACCGCATCCATCTCACCCACCTGGACAAGGTGCTGTACCCGCAGACCGGCACAACGAAGGGCGAGGTCATCCGCTACTTCGCGGCGGTGTCCGAAGTGATGCTGCCGCACGTGCGCGAGCGGGCTGCGACCCGGAAGCGCTGGGTGGATGGTGTCGGTACCGAAAAGAAGCCCGGCATGGTGTTCTTCCAGAAGAACCTGGACGATTCGACACCGAGCTGGGTGAAGCGAGGAACCATCAAGCACAAGGACCACAGCAATGAATACCCGTTGGTCAACGACCTGGCCACGCTCACCTGGCTCGGCCAGATCGCGGCTCTCGAGATCCATGTCCCGCAGTGGAAGTTCGGCAGGAACGGTCGACCGAAAAACCCCGATCGCCTGGTGCTCGACCTCGATCCGGGCACGGGAATCGGCCTTGCGGAATGCGCGGAGGTGGCGCGCCTGGCACGCAAGATCCTTCGCGGGATGGGCCTCGAGCCGATACCCGTGACGAGTGGATCCAAGGGCATCCACCTCTACGCCGTCCTCGACGGAAAGCAAACAACCGATGAGGTTTCGCGCGTCGCACATGAACTCGCCCGGGCGTTGGAAACGGACCACCCCGACCTCGTGATCAGCGAGATGAAGAAGTCTCTACGAAGCGGGAAGGTTTTCGTCGACTGGAGCCAGAACAACGGGAACAAGACCACGGTCGCACCGTATTCGCTGCGCGGACGGATGCGCCCCATGGTCGCGGCACCCCGCACCTGGCGAGAACTCGAGTCGCCCGATCTGGCACAGCTCGACTTCAAGGAGGTCATGAAGCGGGTGAGGAAGCAGGGCGACATCCTTACCGACATCGATCGGCTGGCCGCCTACCGTGGAAAGCGGAACGGCGCAAAGACTCCGGAACCGGTGCCCGAGGCACGAACGAAGGGCTCGAAGTCGAGAGGCAAGGGCAACTCGTTCGTGATCCAGGAGCATCACGCCTCTCGCTTGCATTGGGATTTTCGACTTGAGCACGACGGTGTTCTCGTGAGTTGGGCACTGCCGAAGGGCGTACCAACCGACTACAAGCAGAATCATCTCGCAGTGCAGACCGAGGACCATCCGCTCGACTATGGCAGCTTCGAGGGTGACATTCCCCAGGGTGAGTACGGGGGTGGCCACGTCGACATTTGGGACTCTGGCACGTACGAACTCGAGAAATGGCGGGATGGTAACGAGATCATCGCAACCCTTCACGGAGCGAGACACGGCGTCCACAAATACGCCCTCATCCACACCGGCGGCGACGGCAAGGCCGACCAGAACTGGCTCATACACCTGATGAAGGAGCAGCCGTGACGATCGCGCCAATGCTGGCGACTCTCGGTTCGGCCGCCGATGTCGACGAGGAGGATGAAGACTGGGCATTCGAGATGAAGTGGGATGGCATCCGTGCCGTCGCAACGATTCAGGATGGCGTGGCTTCGTTCGTCACTCGCAACGGCATCGACGTGACCGTGAGTTATCCGGAGCTCGCCGTGCTTGCGCGCAGAACCAAAGGCCGAGATGTCGTCGTCGATGGCGAGATCGTCGCGCTGAACAAGCAGGGGCGACCAGATTTCGGCCGGCTCCAGCAGCGCATGAAACTGACCGGAAAGTCAGATGTTGAAGCCGCCATGCGCAATGTTCCGGTCCGATATCTGGTCTTCGACATCATGGAACTCGACGGCAGGTCAGTCACCGAGGGGAATTACGACGAACGCCGGGCACTACTCACCGCGACGGTGAGTTCGGAGGGGCCCGTCCAGGTGCCGGCCGCGTTCGAGGGCAACCTTGCCGCGGCGTTCGCCGCAAGCAGGGAGCTCGGACTCGAGGGCGTCATGGCTAAGCGCCGCGACAGCTCTTATTCTGCAGGCACTCGATCGCGCGCCTGGGTCAAGATCAAGCATCACAAGACTCAGGAGGTCGTGATCGCCGGATGGCGCCCGGGAAACGGTCGACGAGCGAACGGCATTGGCTCGCTCCTGATGGGTGTTCCCGCGGAGGATGGGCTGCGTTACGTCGGTCGGGTCGGCACAGGATTCGGCGATCGCGACCTCGACGAGATCGCGGCGCACCTGGCACCGCTCAAGCGAAAAAAATCGCCCCTCACCGATGTGCCACCCGCGGATGCCCGGGACGCGCACTGGGTCACGCCGATTCTCGTCGGCGAAGTCGAGTTCGCAGAGTGGACAATGGCCGATCGGCTCCGGCAGCCCAGCTGGCGCGGCTGGCGGCCGGACAAGGCGGCCGACCAGGTCGTTCGCGAAGACTGAGCGGACGCCATCATCGATCAGGAAGGCTGGTCAGGCGCCATCGCAGCGATGACTATGGCCCGTCACTGGACACCAGCAGGTTGATAATTTCGACGGCTCCCTGGTACACGATCCCTCGAACAGCATTGTGCAGCGTGGCGGACCGACGATCGTGAAGAGCCGCCACACAAAATCGCTCGAGGATCTCCGATTCACGAGCCGCCACTGCCGAGTCGGCAGCAGATGCGAGACGTTCTGCAATCGCGAGGCAGAGGTCGCCCTCCATGACGGCAGAACTGGTCACGAAAGCGTCGTCACCATCCACGAGTGGATGTGCATGCGCCAGGCAGCCCAACCGAGCCGACGCCGCATTGCCTCCATTCTGGGTGGCAGCTGGGGCACGGTGTCCGATATCTGATCAGCCTTCCGAAAGCGGGATGCGGCCGATAAGACTCTCGCGCCCGGTCGGATTCGTACCCCCGATCACCCCCCTGGCCTCATCCGTTCGACCGGCGATATTCCACAGCAGTACTCCGACCACGCGACCATCGGACACGTAGTAGACGACCCCTCGCTCCAACGGTTCCGACCAGTCGTTCACGGTCTCGAGGCCGGCATCGAGCTGGCCGACGGCCTCGTAGCTGACGTCGAACACCGTGGAGTAGTAGTACGGAGTGTGGACGTACGGCATCACGTCGCCCGCCATGTTGTGGCCGACCACACGGCCCATCTCCTTCGCGTTGTCGACGTGTTCGACCCGCCGCGGACCGAGCAGGCGATCCGGATACATCGCGACGTCGCCCGCCGCATAGACTCCGACCATGGACGCGGCCAGGTAGGTGTCCACGGAAATGCCGTCCCGCACCTCGAGGCCAGCATCCGTCGCGAGGTGTACGGCTGGTTCGATTCCGAGACCGGACACGACAGCATCGACTTCGAGCGTTGAACCGTCATTTAGTGCCAGCGTGATTC
Organism: Galbitalea sp.; assembly: GCA_036271795.1. Taxonomy (GTDB): domain Bacteria; phylum Actinomycetota; class Actinomycetes; order Actinomycetales; family Microbacteriaceae; genus Galbitalea. The sequence goes on along the minus strand of DATAZY010000059.1, from coordinate 30,435 downwards.
CCCCGGCATCCGCGGTCCCGGACTTCGCCGTAACACCGGAGAGAAGCTTGACACCGTGCTCGATGTATTTCGCCTCGAACACCGTGGCAAGGTTCTCGGGAAACATCCCTTCGCCAAGCGTGGCTTCCGGAAATATCAGGGTGACCGCCGATCCGTTTTGCACGAGCGCTGCTGCCAGCTCCATGCCGATGTAGCTCCCGCCGACGACAGCGACGTGCGCGCCGGCGGCGGCAAGCTCGCGAAGCCGCCGATAATCCGCAGCGCTACGAAAATAGATGACGCGTTCGTCGTCGGGCAAATCGATGTGCTTTGGGTGCCCACCGGTCGCGATCAGCAAGATTCCATACCCGAACTCGGCACCGTCCTCCGTCGTGACCATGCGCCTCTCCGGGTAGATCCGGGCCACGGCCGTCTCGGTGCGGATGTCCGCCCCGGTGTCCCGAGCAGTGTGCAGGTCCGCCTGATCCCATTCGAAATTCGGATCTGTCCAAAGCTTCTTGGTCAGCGCCGGACGTGCATACGGCTCATCAACGTCCTCGCTCAGGATGCCGATGCTGCCGTCCGGGTCGACTTCTCGGATGCCCCGCGCGGCGGCATCGGCCACCATGCCACCACCAACAACTAAATACTTGTATTGCCCGGACATTGCTTTCTCCCGCTTCGTTTCGATTTACACCGTCGCCACAGAACCGCCGTCGACCCGGTAGTTCGAACCGACGACGAACGAGGCCAGGTCCGAACATAGGAACGCGATAACGTTGGCGACCTCATCCGGCTCGCCCCGACGTCGGAGTTCGAGATACGGCCGCTGCTCGTCGAGGAAGCTCGTGACCGCCTCATCCCTCGTTGTGCCCCGCTGCCGCGCGCGCTTGTCCATCATCGCGTCCGTCATCGGCGTGTGGATGAATGCGGGCGAGACGGCGTTGACGAGCAGGCCCTCGAGCGCGTAACTGCGGGACAACCCCTTGGCGAATGCGAGCACCCCCGCCTTCGCGGCGCAATAGGGCAGCTCATCGTCGTACGGCTGAGGGGCATCCTCCGAGCCGATTAACACGATGCGACCCCAGCCGCCTCTTCTCAACGCAGGAAGGAAGGTGCGCACGATGCGCACCGGTCCAAGCAGATCGGTCTCAATCGTCGACACCCAGCCTTCGTCATCGATCTCGTGGAATGGTCCCTGGGCACCCGTCACCCCCGCCGCCTGAACGAGGATGTCGATATCGCCGACCGCGCCTCGGACGCTGGCCTCGAGTTCGGCAAGAGAGTTGAGATCGGTAACGTCCGCGGCAAACGCGAATAGCGCACCCTCCGGCGCGTTGAGTTCGACCGCCGCCGTCTCAAGCTTGTCCTGGTCAATGTCGCTGATGACGACGGTCGCGCCCTCCGCCAGCAGGATGCGAGCGGTGTGCCAGCCAATGCCGGAGTCTCCGCCCGTAATCAACGCCGTCTTGCCCTTGATGCCGAGATCCATAGCTACGCATTTCCCTTCCTGGGTGCACCGAAGCCACGCGCGGGAAATCCGCTCGTGCCTGTGTCGATCGCGAAGATCGAACCGGTAAAGGGCTGATCCTCAAGTTGATGTTCGGTGAGCTTCTCGCGCGCCGTCGCGATGAAGAGAGTCGAGTAGTCCACGCCTCCGAAAGCGACCGCAGTCACGTGACCTGCGGGCACGTCGAACTCGAGGTCGACTTGACCGCCCGCTGTCCAGTGCACGACCCGACCAACGTCGTTGATACCGTTCGAGACACCGATGCCGCCGAGGAGCGTGTGGCAGTTGCCATCCTCGCCAATCGCGTAGATCGCTGCTTCGGACTTCGAACCGATCACTTCCATCGAACCGACGACGAACTGCCCGAATGGATCGCACTTGCCCTCGTTGAACCGAATGGTTTCCGAAGCGTGCTCGACAACCGCCAGTGTTCGGCGATTCGTTCCATCGCGGTCGAGCACGAATACGGTGTTGTGATTCGCAACTACATAGCCATCGCCTGCCGGTTGGAACGCAGCGACGGGAGGCGCCAGCTCGAGCAACTCATCCGCCGATCCATCGGACGGGTCATCTACCGCGCTCGAGTGGATGAGACCGGTACCGATATCGCACCACTGGAGCACTCCGGACGGGTCCCACCAAATGCTCTCTGCAAGGATCGACTCCGCCTCACGAAAGATCCACAACCCGGACCTCAGCCCGGTCTTCTGCCTCACTCCTGTGTCCTCCCTTCGACTATTCGCTGAGCCCGGCGACGACGTTCACCGCACCCGCAAGAATCACTGCACCGAACAAGTACGACAAAAGTGCGTGTTTTAGCGCTGCTGCACGAATGGCGCTTGACTGCAAGTTGGTGTCTGAGACCTGGAATGTCGCACCGACGGTAAACGCTAGATAGGCGAAGTCGGTGTATCTCGGCGGCTGTCCCTGATTGAAATCAATCGGTTTCGATGGGTCGGCATAGTAGAGGACCGCATATCGGAGCGTGTAAATCGTGTGGACCAATAGCCAAGACAGCACGACGCTCGCGATCGCGACACTGGCAAGGATCGCCTTCTGCCCTGGCGACGATGACTTGGCTTGGGCGAGGACGAACACGAGGGCGACAAGGCTCGCCACGCTCGCTGTCAGCAAGAGCATGCCGCTGGTAGTACGTGAAGGGTCCTCGCGCGAGGCATGACGTTTGGTCTGATCGGGACCCATCCGCCAAACGATTGCCCAGGTCCAAACGTTGTAAACAAGGCAGGAGGCCGCCCAGCCAACGACAGCCGCGTAAATCCAAAATCCCAGGGAGCCGACCGCCAGCCCGACCACTACCCCGACCGCGAGCATTACCGAGATGTGAATGCCCGCAGGAAGATTGCGTCTGGGTTTGCTCTCCGCGTCCACGACAATCGTGCTCTACTCGCGCGGCTGCTCTGGTGCCCCGCCCGAGCTGGTGTCGTCCTCGCTGTCTTTGTCGCCTTGTCCGGCACCACTCGGGATGTTGTCGGGGTCTGATGCGATCATTTCGTCCTTTCCGTCGCGCCGTGCGCTCATTCCTGTCTACCCCGCGAAATACCACGCGTCAGGGGCTTGACTCTCCGACGCGAAGGAACAAGCGGTACGGCAACCGCGTGTTTGTCAACTATTGCGCTACCGGTTGACCGACACTCGGCATCTCGCAAGTGTGGGGGGATGACAGAACAGATCACATCGCCGAGCTCGGAGCTGCGGCGCATCGATTTCACCGGCACGATTTGGTTCGCCGCGGCGATTATGGCGGTCGGCCTGCCACTCGCGGGTCTTCTGGCTCACGGCTGGCGGCCGGGTTTCCTGCCTGCGGTCGATGGTGTGATTTGGTGGGTCGGAGCGGCCCTGACTTTCGCGGGCATCCTCGCTTTTGCGTGGTCCGGATGCCCGGTCATCGGCGCGCCAGTGCCCAAGGTAGACGCTCGAAAATCCGTCAGCATCCGCGCGGGAGTCATCCTCTACATCTGCGGGAGCGCCGTGGCGCTGCTTGCTGTTCTCGTGTCGAGCTGAAGCAACGAGGAACGAATGCTTGACGTGTTACACCGGTCATCAATCCTGGGGATGGCCCGACGTGATCGGATCGTCGAAATCAACCTCATCATCAAACGAGTCGGCCACCACCGACGGCGGGAACTTGATGAGCCGCAGCTTCTCTGACATATATTCGATCGCCTCGGAATTGTCTGGTTCCGTCACGGTGGTCGTCGCGCTCTCGGCCATCAATGGCGAACCGGAATTCAAAAGAAACGTCGCAACGACATCGTCGCCATCACTGCCGATCGCATTCAACATGACGGTGTCACCCTCATCGTTTCCGGCGACTGCGGCCGCATACTCGAGCAGTAACAGGGCGGCGTCGTCACCCACCAAGAGTGACTTGTCGGCAAACGTAACGTGCTGCATCTAGCCAAAACTAGAACGCCGCAGGTGAGTAGTGCACGGCCTTGACACCGGTTGTGTAGCGATGTAGTGGTCTCGGTGCCTTAGTCGATCCGCCGTAGTCAGTCCAACGGAACAGCGGGTTCGACGCTCCTGGCCGGATTCAGTACCGTCTCAGGATTCTCCCGCCTGCGACGTTGATCGAGTTCGGGGAGGTCGCCGCGTTCTGCAGTTACCACCAGACCCCGGGAACTGTCCGCCGATTCTGCCAGCTCGGCGAGCCATTCCTCGTTTATCGCGGGAACGCGCCCCCCGTCGAATTTGAAATACAACAGCATGTGTGGATGCATCCACACCGCACTTCGGCCGTCGCCAACATCCGGGGAGTCTTTCCAAGACATGACAAAGCTCTCACCCTTGCGCAGCTTGTTGACGATCACGATCTGTAGATGGGTCAACGCCCGGTCATCCATGTGTACGACCAGGCCGTCGTATGTAATTGAGCCCAATGCTCATCCCGTCATGGAACAACCCCATGTCTAATGAGTCAGCGATCGCGCACCTGCTGCTTAGCCTCGCTTCTCGGGGTCTGGGAGTAGCTCGACTGCCTAAACTGTACGTCCAATGGACCGGCTCACGCGGTGCTAGAGATCAAAGTTCGACCACTGCAGCTGGCGATGGTCTCCGAGGTCAACGACGGTCGCCCGCATTGTTCCGCGCGAATGATCCCTGACCCGGATGGAATCGACCGTCCCGGGCTCGAGCAACTCATCCGAATCGTCGTCTCCGGAAACGGTGGTCGTCTCAACCTGCCAGCCGAGCATGAGAACGACTCGCTTGATTGCGCCGTCCGTTGCACGGAATGGGAGGTCAACACTGTCTACATCCCCGCTCCGGGTAAGAGTCAATGCGTAACTCATCACCGCGTCTGCGATCGCACTCCCGGTCAGGTATTGCCCGTTGTGATTGATCAGAAGTTTCATTTCAGCCCGTCCGCGAATGGTCAGAGTCATCACCGGGAGCAGGGGCAATACTCCGAGCCTACGTCGCAGCAGCGAGCCGGATCAATGGGATTCGCGCGGTTCAGTCGCCGAGTTTGAGGGACATATCAACCAGGCTCGCGGCAACATCACTGACCGCAAGCTGATGAGAACGGGCATACGCTCGGATCAATTCGAAGGCATCATCGATCGGAACGTGCTGAGTGTGCGCGACAACTCCCTTCGCCTGTTCAATCACGACGCGCGTGTTGAGAGCCGTCTGAAGTTGCTCGGCGAGAATCGTGCTTTCGCGCAGCGAGCGCTCGTGAAGAATGCCGATAGTCGCTACGTCCGCGAGAGCTTGAGCCGCGACCGCATCCTCGGATTCCAGCTGCCCCGGAACATCTCGAAGAAGGTTAAGCGTGCCAATCGTCGTGTCACGCAATCGCAGCGGGATGGCGTGCACGGATGCGAACCCCCGCTCGAGCGCGCTCGCCCGAAATTTCGACCACTCTTCTGGCGCCTGCGAGAGGTCGGCCAGGGAGACCACTCGACCGGTTCTAAAACTCTCAATGCACGGTCCGGCTTCCGCGCTCAACTGCATCGTTTCGACGAGCCGACTCGCTTCGCTTGTCGAAACGACTACCTCAAGTTCGCCGTCGCCACCCGTCAACAGGATGCCTGCAGCGGAAGCGTCAAGGAGATCCTGGCAGGTATCAACCAGCATTTGAAGTAGGTCCACAACGTCGTAGTCATCAACCAGCGTGTCCGCCAGCTTTGCAAAAGTCTCAAGGAGTTTCTCTCCCTTGAGCGACCTGCTCACTTCGAAACCTCGATTCCGCTTTCTCCGCGCGAGAAGCCGAGCTGTCTGTCGACAATTTCCTGCGCAACCTCCATCATTGACCGCCCCTGGGCGAAGGCGTGGCCCTGAATGATCAGACGCGCGTCCTCGGCCGAGACGCTCAATTGTGCGAGCACCATGCCGGTGGCCTGATGAATGAGCCGCCGGGAAAAGGCGTTGCCGAGGTCCTCGTACTCGCCACCGACCAACTGCAACGCACGTCGGAGAACGTGCTTACTTACGACGTCGGCCATCGCGCTCGCCTGTTTGGATTGGGTCGAGCTCAGGGTAACGGGCGGAATTGAGTAGAGGTCCACGGCTCCGATCCGTAACGAGCCCACAGAAAGCGGAAACGCGAACAGCGCTGTGACCTTCTCCTCCAGAATTGCGGGCAGGAACGCTGACCACGTCGTCGACTGCGGATTGCGTAAGTCGGGTTCAAGGATCGGCCGGGAGAAGTTCATCGCGTCCCAGCATGGCCCCTCGCCCAAATCGAACTGAAGTTCATCCACCCGAACCGCAAGCGCATCGCTCGCAGAGATGGTCTCACTTCCGAGCAGGGGCCCCACGGTCGATACCGCCGCGCCGGAAACAGGGAACATTTTAAGGAACGGCCAACAGAACGTTGCGGGATCCTGGGCGGCACGATTCAACGAACCCACCGCCGTTGTCAAAGCCAGGTCATCCATGTCCGTCCCCTCCCCATCCCAACGCTACTTGAGAACCGCGGGCCAATGTCAGCGGCTTGACACCTCGATGGGAGGCGAATCGGTAACGTAGAAGTCATGGACCTTCAATTGGATGAACGCGTCGTCCTGGTCGTTGGCGGCACCGGCCTGGTCGGATCCGCCATCGCCAGAAGAGCGCGCGAAGAGGGAGCAACGATCGTCGTCGCGTCACGGCATGGTGGCGAGGGAATCGTCATGGATGCCCGAGATGACGAGTCTGTGACCGCAGGTGTGGCCCAGGTCGTCAAGGAGCACGGCCGACTGGATGCCGTGGTCGTCGCTGCCGCCCCGAGCGCACTTACGCTTGATCCCGCACTGAACAGCGACCCCGCGCAGGTCGCGGAGGGTGTCGATTCCAAGGCGCTCTCGTTCCTGCGGGTTGCCAACGCCGTCATCCCGGCCATGCGTGCCGCCGGCTTCGGTCGCATCGTTGGTATCAGCGGGCAGAACGCGCTGATCACCGGCAACATCACCGGATCGATTCGAAACGCCGCCCTGATCATCGCCAGCAAGAACCTGGCCGACGAGTTGGCGGGCACGGGCGTTGCGGTGAACACCGTGAATCCGGGGACGGTGTCGGATACTCCGGCGACCGACGTCGAGCAGGGCCGGCCGGGCCAGTCCTCGCCCACCCAAATCGCTGACCTTGTGACCTTCCTCATTTCGCCGATCTCCGCGGTGTCCGGCGAATCCATCGCGATCGGTCATCGCCTGCGAGGCGTCATCAGCTATTAGAGATACCAAGGATAACTTTGTAGTTTGCCTTGCTAAGCGGTAAGGTGGAACAATGAGCGACGGCCAGAGCACGACCGACATTGGGGTCGACATTTTGGGTCTTGCAGCCGACATCCGGGTCGGCTTCGGGAAGCTCAAGCGCCGCCTTCGGGAAGAGGGCGGCTCGGCGGAAGTCACGCCTTCGCAGGCCTCCGCCCTGGCTCAACTCGAGAAGCTCGGGCCCTCAACCGTCACAGAGCTCGCGCTGGCGGAAGGCGTTCGTCCGCAGTCGATGGGCGCCACGATCGCGAGCCTCGAGGCCACGGGTTTCATCGCCGGCACACCCGATCCGGCCGACGGACGCCGCACCATCCTTTCGCTGAGTCCCTCGGCCATCGAGAAGTTCTCGGCCAACCGCACCGCGCGCGAGGGATGGCTGTTCGAGGCCATCCAGCAGAACCTGGATGCGCAGGAACAGCGCGACCTGGCGAGAGGATTCGCGGTACTCGCCAAGCTCGTCGAATCCTGAACCACCCACCATCCACTCACCGTTCGGTGGCCGCAACTAATCGCGCCCACCGGGCCGGAAGGAACCCCGCATGACCCTCACGACGCTCGATTCGAAGACCGCCCTCATCGTCATCGACCTGCAGAACGCGATCCTCGCCTACCCGGTCGCGCACTCGAATACGGAGGTCATCGCGAGAGCCGCGGAGCTCGCCGACGTGTTCCGGTCGCACCGTCTTCCCGTCGTACTGGTCAACGCAGCGGGTGGCGCGCCAGGCAGAACAGAGGCGCCGCCGCGTGCGGCCGGCGAGCGGCCCGCAAACGCCCTCGACATTGTTCCGGAGCTGGGGCAATCGGCTACCGACCACCTCGTCACCAAACGCACCTGGGGTGCGTTCACCGGCACCGACCTCGACGCCCAGCTCAAGGCCGAGGGTGTCACGCAAGTGGTCGTGTGCGGTATTGCGACCAGTGCGGGAGTTGAGTCCACGGCGCGCCACGCTCACGAGAATGGCTACAACGTGACGCTCGCCACCGACGCAATGACCGACCGGAGCCTTGAGACACACGACTACGTCGTGACCCAGGTCTTCCCACGCATTGGTGAGACGGGAACCACTGCCGAAATCATCGAACTGCTCGAACGCACGCATCCAGCGAAAGCCGAGGCGTAGGCACCGATGACCACCACCGCACCGCCGTCCACCGAGGTGTCACCTCGCTACAAGTGGCTGGTGCTCTCGAACACCACGATCGGTGTACTTCTCGCAACGATCGACTCGTCGATCATGCTGATCGCGATGCCGGACATCTTCCGGGGAATCAAACTCAACCCGCTCGAGCCGAGCAACACCTTTTACCTACTGTGGATGATTCTCGGCTTCCTGATTGTCTCGAGCGTCCTCGTTGTCAGCCTCGGGCGACTTGGAGACATGTTCGGCCGGGTGAGGATGTACAACCTCGGCTTCGTCGTCTACACGATCGCGTCGCTCGTGCTCACGCTTGACCCGTTCACGGGCGCAAGCGGAGCGTGGTGGCTCATCATCGGACGCATCTTCCAGGGCATCGGTGCCGCGTTCCTGGTGGCTAACTCGGCGGCCATCCTCACCGATGCATTCCCATCCAATCAACGCGGTCTCGCGCTGGGCATCAACAATATTGCCGGCATCAGCGGATCCTTCATCGGCCTGATCCTCGGCGGTGTGCTTGGAGCCATCGACTGGCGACTGGTCTTCCTGGTCTCGGTACCGTTCGGACTATTCGGCACGATCTGGGCCTATCTGAAACTCCGTGACCAGGGTCAACGCAACCCGGCGAGAATCGACTGGGCCGGCAACATCACGTTCGCGGTCGGACTGATCATGGTCATGGTCGGCATCACCTACGGCATCGAACCGGCGGGGGGCCAGCCGACGGGCTGGACGAGCCCACCGGTCCTCACCCTCCTCGGCGGAGGCGTCGCGCTGCTCGTCGTTTTCGCGACGATCGAGAGACGCGTGAAGGATCCGATGTTCCGACTCCCGCTCTTCGCGATCAGGGCCTTCACTTTTGGGACAACATCCACATTTCTCTCCGCGCTGGCACGCGGCGGACTGATGTTCATGCTCATCATCTGGCTGCAGGGAATCTGGTTACCGCAACACGGATTCTCGTTCGAAGAGACGCCACTCTGGGCAGGGATCTACATGCTGCCCCTCACGGTCGGATTCCTTATCGCGGGACCGCTGTCGGGATTCCTGTCGGACAAACTCGGGGCGCGCTACTTCGCCACCGGTGGGATGGTGGCCACGGCGATCTGCTTCGTGCTGCTCCTGTCGCTACCGATCGACTTCAACTACTGGGCCTTCGCCGCGATCCTGCTCCTCGTCGGGATCTCGATGGGAGCCTTCGCCGCACCAAACCGTGCCGCGATCATGAACAGCCTCCCGGCGCGCGATCGTGGTGCCGGAGGAGGCATGAATTCGACCCTGCAGAACTCCGCGCAGGTGCTCTCCATCGGGATCTTCTTCTCGCTCATGATCGCGGGGCTCTCCAGCACGCTGTCGACTACCCTTGTGCACGGGCTCACCTCGCACGGCGTGTCGACCGCGGTGGCGCAGCAGGTGGGAAGCCAGCCGCCGGTCTCGATTCTGTTCGCCGCGTTCCTCGGCTACAACCCCATCCAGTCACTGATCGGCGCGCCGACGCTCGACCAACTCTCCAGCGCGAATCGCGCGGCGCTCACCGGGCACTCCTTTTTCTCGAACCTGATCTCGGCACCGTTCCACGCCGGCCTCACCGAGGCATTCCTTTTCTCCGCCGTCATCTGCCTGATCGCGGCCGTGGCCTCGTGGTCACGCGGTGGACGGTACATCCACTCAGAGCGCTGAACCGTCTAAGCGCTGGACTTGCGGAACCCCGCCGCCTGCAGCCTGAAGAGTTCGGCATAGCGGCCAGCCTCGGCGAGCAACTGGGCGTGGCTGCCCGATTCGATGATGCGTCCACCATCGAGGTGCACGATCAGGTCGGCCGTCTGCACGGTCGACAGTCGATGAGACACGAGCACGGTGACCGCCCCGCTATGCGCCGCAGTCGACCGGGCAGCTCGTGCATAGCTTTCGAACAGCGCGTGTTCTGCCTGCGCATCAAGGCTGGCGGTTGGCTCATCGAGGACCATGAGCAGCGGGGCTTGGCGTCGCATGGCACGACCGAGTGCCAATTTCTGCCATTGGCCGCCCGACAGTCCATGCCCTCGCGTGAATGCTGTACCAACTTCGGTCGCGAGCCCGCTCGGCAACTGCGCGACCAGGTCACCCGCACCGGCGCGAGTGAGAGCAGCGGCCGCGGCATCCTCGTCCCCGATGCGCGGCAACTCCGCGACGCCGACCGATTCGACTGCCAACAATTGGAAACGGGAAAAGTCCTGGAATGCCGCCGTCGAGTGTTCGCGCCATGATTCCGGGTCGATGTCGGCGAGGGGTGCATCGTCGATAAGGATGTCCCCGCTGGTCGGACGGTACATCCCGAGCAGGAGCTTGACGAGGGTGCTCTTCCCGGACCCGTTCTCGCCGACCAGCGCGACGGTGGTGCCGGCAGCCACATCGAGATTCAGATCCTCGAGGACCACGTTCTCGGTTCCCGGGTAGTGGAAGGTCACGTCGCGGAGGCGGATGCCCTGTTCCAGTTGGTCAGGTGCCGGCAGGATGCCCGCCGCCGCCTTCTCCGCAGCGGCGTAGTCCTCGAGCCAGAAGAGACGGTCAGCGGTGGCGAGCGTAGCAACGAAAGCCCCGGAACTCTGCGCGGTCGACGCGAGCTGGTTGCGCGAGCGGCGAATGAGCGACACGGCCATGAGGACCGTGCCGAGTGACAGAAGATTTGTCGTTGCTCCGATCGCCACGAAGGCGATCGCTCCCATCAGACCCGCAGCGTAGATCAGCCAGCCGGTCGCCTGCACGAGCAGCACCCGGAGTGCGAGGCGGGTACTGCCGCGATTCAATTGTTCGGTGAGCGATGCATGCTCCACGGCCAGATGGTCGGCGAGCCCGTACGCACGGATCTCCCCGGCACTACTGGGCTCGGTCGCGAGCGCGAACAGCATGGTGGCGAGCCTCGCGACATGCGCCGTCGAGTCCTGGTTCTTCTTGATGATGCGCTTCACCAGCCGGTCGGCAAGTAGTGGAGGTACCGTGCAGATCGGCAGCAGCAAGAGCCACGGCGAAACGGAGGCCAGCAGCACAAGCAGGGTGACGATGCGGGCGACGCTCGAGAGGTTGCTGAGGATCTGGCGGGGCGCGGCCGATAGCTGCCGGCGATTCGCGGTGAGCTGTTCGACCCCGGTCAGGTAGTCCGGCCGCTCCAGATGTTCCACCCCCGCAACACCGCTCGTTAGTCGGATGAGATGCGCGGTTCTGCCGAGCGCGATCCGGTCGGAGAGAGCCATCGATTCGGTCGCGCCGATGGCCGTGAGCACCCAGCCGAGTGACATCAGGACACCGACCACGACGATCCCCCATACGGCCTGCGGGATCGATCCGGAGAGTGCGCCGTCGACGAGCAGTCGATAGCCAAGCGGGTAGCAGGTGGACGCGATGCTGCCGAGAAGCAGCATGATCGTGACCAGCGTCATCCACCCCGGTGCGGCGCGGAATCCGTCAAAGAACAGCGTGTTCGCCAGACGGAGGAGCTTGCTGCGGCGCGGCGTCGGCGGGACGGTTGCTGACGTCATTCCGCGCCCCCGAACTGGCGGGCCTGAACCGCGTACATCCTCGCGTAGATTCCATCGGTCGCGACCAGCTCGTCGTGCGATCCGCGCTCGGCAATCCGACCATCCTTGAGTACACAGATGATGTCGGCCCGGCGGACGGTTGCAAACCGGTGAGAGATGACCACCGTGGTGAGGCCGGCTGTGATGTCGAGGAAGCGCTCGTAGAACCGCGCCTCGCTTCGTACATCGAGGGCCGCGGTGGGCTCGTCGAGTACGAGCATCCGGGCGCCATGCCGGGTGGCAAACAGCGCGCGCGCCAAAGCGAGTCGCTGCCATTGGCCGCCGGATAGGTCCGTGCCGCCGGGGAGCGCACGCGAGAGGACGGTGTCCCAGCCGTTCGGCAGAGTCGGCACGATGTCCGCGAAGCCGGACAGCCGGGCAGACTCCTCGACGCCCTGCCGATCGTCTCGGTGCTCGATCGCACCAAACGCGACATTGTCAAACGCCGAGACGGGAAAATGTGCGGCTTCCTGCGGCATGACGGCGATCGTGCGCTGCCACTCATCCGGCTTGACCGTTCTGATGTCGGCGTCGTCGACGGTGATTTTTCCGCTGGTCGGGTCGTGCAGGCGGGAGAGGAGACTGACCAGCGTCGACTTTCCGGCGCCGTTCACGCCAACGATCGCGGTCGACGTTCCCACCTCGAGCTCCAGATCGACGCCCCGAAGAACGTCACTCGCTGTCCCCGGATAGTGGAACCCGACGTTCTCAAACCGCACCATCCGCCGGGGACGAACGCCGAGTTCGTCCGCACCATTCAGCTGCGTCTCGACGCCGGCGAGGTCGGTTTCGAGCCGGTCGACATCGGGGATCGCACCGAGGGTCCAGGCCAGGGTAATGTCGTCGAGCGAAACGCTGCCGGTGGACATTGTGACCGTCAGCATGGGCAGCAGGATCGCGATCTTCTGCACGTCGAGCGCGTGGGTGAACACGCCGTCCACGATGACCGCGAGCGCGACGAAATATCCGAGCAGCACGATGGCGAATCCGACGGACGCTCGCCGGTGGACGTCGCGCATGCCCTTCGAGGCGCTCGTCATCGTGTCGGAGTAGGCAATACCAAACCGTTCGGTAATGAAATTCGCCAGGCCGAAAACCCGGACCTCCTTGGAGTCCCTCGCCTTGGATCCGATGCCTGCCAGATACCAGGCACGCCGCAGGGTTGTCGTCTGGCCGCGCATATCGGTTGCTTGCCGCATGACGGCTCGCAGCATCAGGCGACGCACGAAGATCCACATAACGAACAGCAGCATGCCGAGCCACCAGCAGTAGATCCCGATGACGACGCATCCAATGAAGCCAGCAATGCGCGAGGCGATGATCCCGGCCCACGTCACCGGAGCGTCCCCGGGGAAGAATCCGCTCAGCGAACCCTCCGCCCGCGACAGCCGGTCGAGAACCGCGGCATCCTCCAGGTGTTCGATGCCCACCGGGCCGGACACGGCCGCCAGAAGCCGCGACTGCAGCCGACCGGTGATGCGAGCTTTGACCGCGGTGCCAAGGGCGCTGCCGATCGTGTCGAGGATCAACGAGAAACCATAGATCGCCCCGGCGACCACAAGGGCAACGATCAGCAGGGTGCCCGGCCCCGATGCCATGCCGCGGTTGATCGCGGCCGGGACGGCGCCCACCACGACGCCAAGGGAGGCCACGACCGCAGCCGGCGCGAGTGCCGTGAACACGACCCAGGCAATGACGCCAAAGGACAGGGCTCGACTCGTGGTCCACAACTGGAGCCACACCTGCCGCGCGCTTGCTCGGTCTACGAGTGGTCGCTGCCGTGCAGTGACGGATGCGGCCACTAGTCGTCCTCAACGCGAGGGCGGCGCGGCCGCGAGTCCACGGGAGTATCGGCAAGACGTTCCAGGAGGCGCGCCGCCACGACGAGGACTTCTCGTTCCGCTTCACTGCACTGCTCAGCGAGGACCGCGGCGAACCATCGATCGCGCGGACGCATCTCGGCACCGAGTGCCTCACGGCCCTCCAAAGTAAGAGCAAGAAGCGACTGCCGACCATCTGTGGGATCGGGACGCCGCTCGATCATCCTGTCGGTCTCCAGAGTCTGGAGCATCCGGGTGACTGACTGGGGTGAACGGCCGATCCGTGCGGCAAGGTCCCCCGGCGTGATATCGCCCAGACGGAACAACGACGCCAGCACAGCGGTCTGATTGAGGGAGAGGCCGCCCGCACGCTCGAATCGCAGCCGCACAGCCATTGCTGCCGCGCCTCGGCGAATCGCGGTCGCCTGTTCCAGCGTACGTTCCGATTGCCGATTCGTAAGCCGTTGCGTACGAATTGCTACGTCAAGTTCCATATTATTAGGCTATTTGACATCATTACCCGTACGCCACTGTTTATGAAATGACTCAACCGGCTTGACCGCGACAGCGGGTGACAGCGCGCTGACATCGGTCACGATGCATGCTGGTCCCATGTCAACACCAACCATCGCGATCGTCGGCGCCGGCCTGAGCGGGCTCGTCTGTGCCCGCATCCTGCAGGTGAGCGGCATCGCCGCCACCGTCTATGAAATGGATGACTCTGCCGCCGCCCGACAGCAGGGAGGCTCGCTCGACATCCACACTGACACGGGGCAGGTCGCACTCAAGGCGGCCGGTCTCTATGAGGAATTTCTGAAAAACACCCACATTGGTGGCGAAGCCACGCGCGTCATGGACAAGATGGCTCACGTGTTCGTCGATCAGGATGAATCCGAAGGTGGAAACGGCCGTCCGGAGATCGATCGAAAGGTGTTGCGCCAGCTCTTCGTCGACTCGCTCGAGCCAGGTCGAATCGTCTGGGGAAGGAAGGTGCTTTCGGTTCACGCGGCCGAGAAAGGTTACGAACTCGAGTTCGCGAGTGGCGATCGCGCGAGAGCGGATCTGATCGTTGGCGCCGACGGCGCCTGGTCGAAGGTGCGGTCGCTGCTCACGCCGATGAAGCCGGAATACACCGGCATCACGGTGGTCGAGATCCGCCTCTCCGATGCGACCATCAAGCATCCCGCTGCACTCGCGACAGTTGGCCAGGGAAGCCTCTTCGCCCTCTCCGACAACAAGTACCTGGGCGGCCACGGCGGCGATCAGATCTCCGTCGGATGCGGAATGCGCGTCGCGGAAGACTGGGCCAGCGCCAGCGGAATCGACTGGAACAACCCGTCCGCGGCACGCGACGCACTCCTCCGGGAATTCTCCGACTGGGCTCCCGCCCTGACCGATCTGATCCGCGACTGCGATGACACCATCTGGCCTCGACCCATCTACGCCCTGCCCACCGGCCACCGCTGGGCGCATGTCCCCGGTGTCACCCTGGTCGGCGACGCGGCCCACCTGATGTCGCCCTTCGCCGGCGAAGGCGCCAACCTCGCCATGATCGATGGGGCGGATCTCGCCGCGGCGATCATCGCCAGCCCCGACTTCGACGCGGCCATCACCGGCTACGAAAAGAAGATGTTCCCGCGCGGGGCGAAATCGGCGAAGGCCTCCGCGAGCGGCCTCTCAATGATCTTCAACGACGAGTCCCCGAAAAAGCTCGTCTCGTTCTTCAACCGGATGATCGTCCTCACCCGACTGGTCGGGCCGATCCAGCGTCTCTTTACCGCAAAAGCCGCCTCGTAGCGCCCTAGGGAAGCGTGTGACCGGCTGCGGTGAAGAGTCGGTACCATTCCTCGCGCGACAATGGGATGTCCGACCCCGCTGCCGATTCGGTCACTCGCGAGGGCTGAGTCGTGCCCAGCACGACCTGCATGTTGGCCGGGTGCCGGGTGATCCAGGCCACGGCAATGCCGGTCGGCGTCACGCCGTGCGTGGCGGCGATCTCGTCGAGCGCATCGTTAAGGGGTCCGAAGTTCTCGCGATCCCCGATGAACACACCGTCGAAGAACCCCTTCTGGAACGGCGACCAGGCCTGCAGGGTGATCTCGTTCAGCCGGCTGTAGTCGAGGATGCCGTTGTCGCGATCGATGGACTGGTCCAGCCCCGCCATGTTGGCCGCGATCCCGGCCGCGATTAGAGGCGCGTGCGTGATGCTCAGCTGCACCTGGTTGAAGGCCAGCGGCTGCCTGGCCGAGCGCTTGAGCAGTTCGATCTGACCGGGTGTTTCGTTGGAGACGCCGAAATTGCGAACCTTGCCGGAGGTGTGGAGAACGTCGAAGGCGGCGGCTACCTCGTCTGGTTCCACCAGCGTGTCCGGACGGTGCAGCAAGAGGATATCGAGATAGTCGGTGCGCAGCGCGGCCAGTGAATTGTCGACCGAGTCGAGGATGTGCTCCTTCGAGAAGTCCCAGAATCCGTCACGGATTCCGACCTTCGACTGGATGATGACCGATTCGCGATCGGCGGCAGTGAAGCTGATTGCGTCGCCGAACCGGCGTTCGCAGCCGTGGTCACCGCCGTAGACATCCGCGTGGTCGAAGAAGTTGATGCCGGCGTCGCGTGCCGCGCCGACCAGGGCGCGGACGGCCTGATCGTCCAGCGCCGAAATTCGCATCAACCCGAGAATGACGTTCGAGGCTTCGAGAGTGGTCTGCGGTGGTGTAAATGTCTTCATTGGTCCGTTTCTCTTTCTGGTTTTGGTGGTCAGTGTCACGCTGCAATACCCGGCCAGCACACGGCCATGATCTCTGCGGACAGTTGGTCGGTGAGTGGCTGGTGCCGGTACATCAGTCGGTAGTAGATGGGCGCAAACAGCGTGTCGATGACGGAGTCGTAGTCGAGGCCCTTGCGAACCTCGCCCCGGCGAACCCCTTCGACGAGCAGGTCCACTACGGCCATCCGACGCGGAGCAAGCCAGTCGTCGACGAGAGCGAGACCCACGCCAGAGTCGCTGACGGACGCCGCTGTCAGGCCGCGAAGCAAGGCTCCCACGGGAGTGTCGCGGACGAGAGTAACCAGCCTGGCAAGATACTCGCCGAGCGAATCCCGCGTGGTCGCCGAGGTCGGAGACTCCAGGGTGTCGTGAGTGCGCTCGAGAAGTCCCTCGAGCAGCACGGCTGCGGCGGACGGCCACCACTTGTAGACCGTCGTGCGGCTCACCCCAGCTCGGGCGGCGATCGCGTCAATGCCCACACCCGCCGCACCCTCGAGCGCGAGGTCAGCTGCCGCGCCGAGCACAGCCCGTCGTGCATTCTCGCTACGAGGGCGGCCCCGCTGGTTTGATTGTTGCGAATTACTGGACACGCTGTACAGTATATGCAGACAACATACGAAACGCAATGAATTGAGGAAGAGATGTCTGAACGATCGAATACCGACAACACCGCTATCCGAGTAGCGGTACTCGGCACCGGGACGATGGGAACCGCAATGGCTCGTTCGCTGTTGCGATCACGGTTCAATGTAACCGTGTGGAATCGCAGTCCCGAAAAGACGAAACCGCTTGTCGACGCGGCCGCGCGCCTGGCAGCGGATCCGGCGGATGCGGCGCGGGATGCCGACATCGTTCTAACCATGCTCTTCGACACGACCGCGGTACTGAGCGTCGCCGCGGAGTTCCTTCCCGCGGCGCGAGTCGGCACCATCTGGATGCAGAGCGGAACGATCGGTGCCGATGGAATGGATGCGGCAGCAGCAGCCGCATCGACACATCACATTCCCGTCATCGACGCGCCCGTCCTCGGCACGAAGGATCCTGCTGAGCACGCCGCGCTCACCGTGCTTGCCTCCGGCGAGCGCGCAGCCATCGCGGCGCTCCAGCCGGTATTCGATGCGATCGGATCGAGAACGGTCGTCGTCGGCGATCGGTTGGGGGCGGCATCCGATCTCAAGTTGGTCTGCAACACCTGGGTCGCGAGCCTCACCGCCGGGACTGCACAGTCGATCGCCCTTGCCCGAGACTTCGGGCTCGAGCCGACGCAGTTCATCGACGCGATCACGGGGTCTGCTTCCGACAGTCCGTACGTCCATCTCAAGGGCGCAACGATTCTGGATGGCAAGCGCGACGCACAGTTCGCGCTTGATGGCCTGTTGAAGGACCTGCGACTCGCCCAGGTGACTGCCGGCCCCTCGAATGCGACTCCCTATCTCGACGCCCTCGAGGGTCTCTACGCCGCGGCCAGCGAGCGTGGCCACGGGGGCGAGGATGTCGCGTGGGTCTATGACGCGATCACTGCGCCGGTCATGGTTCGCTAGCAATGCACGCCCGCAACTATTTCGCACATCCACAGCACGGTCCACTGCCCGCTCTTCTGTTGCTGCTCACATTGGGTACCGGCCTCATCGATGCGATCAGTATCCTCGGGCTCGGTCGGGTCTTCGTCGCCAACATGACCGGGAACGTCGTCTTCATCGGCTTCGCATTAGCCGGCGCTCCCGGCTACAGCCTATGGGGATCACTCGTGGCGCTGGCGGGCTTCCTTGTCGGTGCGTCCGTCGGCGGCGTTGCCATCTCGCGATTCAGCGGGCATCGCGGCAAGTTGCTTCGCAACGCCCTCATCGTGCAGCTCATCCTCTTCCTGGTCGCGCTTGTCATCAGCCTCGTCGGCGGCGCCCCCCTGCTCAGCGCCCCTCAGCTGGTCATCATCTCAGTTGGCGCGATCGCCCTCGGAATTCAAAACGCGGTGGTGCGCCATCTCGGTGTACCCGACATGACAACGACCGTCCTCACGATGACGCTCACCGGTATCGGTTCAGATCTTCGCAAGCGGGACCTGGCGACTGCCACCCGGCGCCTGATCGCGGTGCTGGCGATGTTGCTCGGGGCCGCGGTCGGCGCCATTCTCGTCTTGCGCCTCGGCGTAAGTGCGGGAATCGTCGCGGTGACGGTCGTGCTCGCCGCCGCGCTGATTGGGGCGGCAATCGCGGCCAGGGGAACGCCGGACTGGGCGACTGGCGCCAGGTCCGGGTAGTGGCTGCGCCTGGCTAGTAGGCGCCGACGACCGTGTAGGCGGTGGTCACGAAGACGTGGTGTGGCCAGTTCACCCCGATGTAGTGCACCTCGTACTCACCATCGCTCAGCTTCACGACGCGATCGACAACACCTCCCGGGTAGGTGGCCAGGGCGACTTCCGCCGCTTTGTCAGCCGCAGTGCCGCTGACAATGGTGCCAGACCCCTCGGTGTAGTCCGTTGGGACCTTGCCGTCCTTGTTGGCCGTACTCGGCGAGCCCTGCTTAAACGCGACCACCGCCGACGGAGTGTATGACGGAGTTCCAGCGTTGGCCGGAGGCTGCACGACGACCTGCGACGCCGTGATGGTGGTGCTATCAACTATTCCCAGGACGAGGACGCTCGCACCCTTCGTTACCTCACTCGAGGTCGCCGCGCTCGTTCCGTTCTCATAGCTAGTCGAAGACCCGTCCTTCACAGTGACCTTCTGGCCGGCGACCGTTGTCATGGTGAAGCCCGACGTAGTAACGCTGGCGATCGTGCCGGTCGAGCCACCTTCCGCGGGCCCTGACCGAGCATTCGATCCGCCGCCACCACCCGCCCCTGGAATCCCATGGCCGGCGGCCGCAGCCGAAGTTGACGAGGATGTCGGCGTGGATGTCGCCGACTCGGACGTCGCGGCGCACCCCGTCAGGCCGACCGCCGTGGCGGAGAGGACTGCGATGGTGATCCACGCGTTTTTCTTGTTCATGATTTCGCTCCTTTTGTTTCGGAAATCTCCCTAGAGAATGTCAACCGAAGCAATGAGCTGTCTATGACCTACCAATGAGTCAGCAACGAATCAACTCGCAGCTGCGGCGAAGACGGCCGGGCGCCTCTTTGCCCACACCAGCATCCCGATGTAGATCAGGTCGAAGAGGCTGCACAGCAGTCCGATCCAGAGGATGAACGGCAGGTTGCCGAGAACCCCGATCAGGATCGTCGGCGCGAGCGTACCGAGCCACTTGGCGATCGCGATCACCAGGGACTGGCCGCGCGTCCCGCGGCGTGCAACCAGCATCGCGATGAACAGACCCGACATGAGGAGGTTCTGAAGGAACGCCGAGTAGCGCGCACCGTCCGTCCATCCGAACTGTCCGATGAACAGCGCCTGCAGAGCATACGAGGTACCGAAGATGACGACGCCCCACGCGATGAACAGCGGCCTGGTCACGAACTTCGGCAGTTCCGCCCGCCCAAAACGGAAGAACGTGATGACGATCACGACATCCGCAGCCGCCCAGAGGATGTTGATGACCGACTGGGCGGAGACTGTACCGATCAACCCGTGCACACCGTAGATGGTCTCCCAGGCGATATTGAGGCCGAGTGCCGCTACAGGCATGGCGTAGGTCTTGTACTTGAATCCGAGCCGAATCGCTTCAATGTAGACGATGGTCCACGCGAGCCCGCTGGCGATGGTGAGAAATAGATCCATGAGACTTCCTGCTTTCTAGTTGTTGTGTTGAAATCGACGAATCAGATCCGCGACAGCCTCGCCCAGGGCACTCGGATTTACAGCGAGAGGGCTGGCCAGGTGGACGATCAAGAGTCCCTGGATGGCCGCGCCAACGATTTGGGCGCTGCGCCTGTCACCCTCGTAGGGAGCGAGTAGGTCGGTAAGTCTGTCGTTGTACAGCGCGACCAGCCCCCGCAGCTCCTCGTCGTGTGCTGCGGCAACGATCAGCTCGAACACGGCAGCGGTTTCGACGCGTCGCTCCTCGACGAGACGAACGGCGAAGGCGGCGCAGATTTCGGGTGTGTCCTCGATGTGCGTTGACGTGTCCAGAACCAGGCCGGCGAGCTCAAGCCCGATGCTCGATCCCGCGTGCTCGAACGTTTCACGTCGGAGGTCACCGATGGAGGGAAAGTGGTAGGTCACTGAGGCAATGGAGACGTGCGCCCCGTCGGCGACGGCACGGTGAGTAAGCGATCCCGAACCCCGGCCGGCAACCACTCGGATGGCGGCGTCAAGCAAGAGGACGCGACGCGCAGCCCCACGCGCCAGTCGCCCGTCGGTCTCGTCTTCCATATCGGCCTCCAACTATCAGTATAAATGTACTGATAGTATTGGTCAACGAACTGATTGATATTGAATTCAAAGCCGATCGCGGGGGGAGCCCAAGCTATGCCCCATACGTTGTGAACCCAGGGCGCGATCGAGATGGGGAACATGATTTCAACGACCATGAGACACGGGGCAGCACGCGGAGGCGTCGCAACGCTCGGCGCAGCTGCAGTTCTCGCTCTACTCGTCGCTTGTGCGCCCACTTCTTCCCGGTCAACGGGTATTGGGACGCCGACACCGACGCCGACCCCGACAAGCACGTGCGCGTCGCACTTCCCGGGTGGTGCGGGCGGCATCAGGCCCAGCCATGCTCCCGGAGCCGGAGGCGGCCAGGGGCAGTTCGGCGGTCAGCCCGGACAGCACTCGGGATCGAGGCCGACCGGAGCTCCTGGATGCTTCGGCGGAGCGCGAGGCGGGGGCGCCGGGGGTGGTACGAACAGCTAGCTCGCCGACTTCACCGCAAAATGGATCTCAGTCTTGTCGCACCTCGGACAGTACGATTCGGTCGAAGACATCGCTCGATTGCCAAATAGGGTCCGTCCGGCCCGGGGAGCGATCCAGACGAGGGAGTGAGCGCGAGAATATTTCCATGACAGAGTGGATCTACTTCCTGCACCCGCCGCGCGAGAACTTCGCCGCCACCATGACGGGCGCCGAGGACGAAGCCTGGGAAAGGCACTTCGAGAGACTCAAGCAACTGCGTGACGACGGCATCCTGGTCCTGGCCGGACCAACACTCGGCACAATCAACACGGGCGTCACCATCTTCGAGGCAGAGGATGAGGCTGCCGCCCAGAAGATCGTGGACGACGACCCAACGATCATCGCCGGCTTCGCTCGCGGCGAGCTGCGGCCGTTCAAGGTCTCGCTGCTTCGTGGACGAGACTGACGCTGTTATCTTCGTGATGTGCAGATGGACCCGGCAGCGATCGCAACGTGGGTTCTGGCCGGCGTCACCCTCTTGAGCGCGGGTTTCCTGGTCTGGCAACTCATCGATAGCACCCGCGCGCGGAAGGAACAGACGACGTTTCTCCGACGGCAGGAGACCCTCCGCCTGTACTCCGCAACCCGGGACAACAGGCGAACCGCGAACCTTGGACTCCCCCGTGACAGCGACTCGGCCGCCGTCACCGCCTTCATAGAGAAAGCGAAGAAGGACGAGAACCATCGCCGCGTGCTGCGCGACTACCTCAATTATTGGGAGGAGATCGCGACGGGTGTTCGATTCGGGGTACTGGACGCAGACATGCTTCGAACGCTGGATGGCCCGCGTCTCGCCTCGATCCTGCAGAACTATCGGGTCCACATCGACTGGATCCGATCAAACGGCACACCGGGAACCTTCATGGACGAGTTCGAAAACCTCGTGAAGGACTGGACTCGCGACTGAGCGCGGTGCAACCATCGACCATGCACAAGGTCAGCGGAATTGGTGGCTTCTTTTTTCGCGCGCAGGATTCGGATGCCCTCACCCGGTGGTATCGAGACAGCCTGGGCATTAATCCCGTGCCCACGGCGGAGAGCGAGAAGTCGTGGCGCCAGGAGGCGGGCGAGACGGCCTTGACATCGATGCCCGGATCGGTCGACCAGTTCGGCCAGGCTGACCCCTCCTGGACAATCAACTTTCGCGTCCCCGACCTGGAGGGATGGTCGCGCCGCTGCGCGCGGCTGGCACCGACGTCACGGCGGATGAGGACACAGCGGAGTAGTCCGGGGTAGGGCGCTCAGCGCAACGCGCGGCGAATCCCCCACGGCAATAACACTGCGACGGCGACGGGACCAACAATCCACGCCAGCGACGAGACCAGGCTAAGAGCAAAGGTCAAGGCCAATCCGAGCGCGACGCCCGCCGCAATCTGCCAGTCGTCGCCGATTACGAAGTCGTACCAAAACAGCCCGAAGCTCTTCAATCGGGCGCTAGCCCGATTGGTCTGGACAGTCGGCTCGGTAGGAACATCCACAGCGCGAGGCGTCTCCGGAAGGGTCACCTTATTCGGTGCAGGAGAGTCCTCTGGCGCAGCAGACTTCTTGGGCGCAGGAGAACGGCGACCTCGCATGACGACGACGATCAGCAACGCGAAGACGGCCACCGACGGGATGACGACGAGAAGCGAGAGGTCTGAGCCCGGCCACCGCGCACCGGCGCCTTCCGCGCCCCAGAAAACGCCGAAGCTCGTGAGCATGATCCCGACCACAAACTTGAGCGTGTTCTCCGGAACCCGCGCGAGTGGACCTTTCACTGCGACCCCGAGGATGATCACCACGACGATCGCAACCCCCGCGGCGAGCGCCGCGAGCGGCAGGTTGTGCTGATTTGTTCCGAAGGTGAGGACAATGAAGACGACCTCCAGCCCCTCAAGCACCACGCCCTTGAAGGACAGGGTAAACGCGTACCAATCGGAGACACCGAACCGCGACCCGGATGGGGCCGACTTCGCGGCGGAAACCTGCCTCTGGTAGATCTGCGATTCATCGTGAAGCGGCTTGTAACCGCTGGCGCGCAGGATGGCCTTGCGCATCCATTGCAGGCCGAACACGAGCAGCAGTCCGCCAACCACCAGTCGCAGCACGCCGATCGGAAGCAGCGAGATCGCGGGACCGGCGATCGAGACTGCGGCTGCCAACACAAGCACACCGGCTACGACGCCAACGACCGCGGACCGCCAGTTCCGAGTTGCACCCGCCGCCACGACGATTGTCGTTGCTTCAACTGCCTCAACCACGCAGGCGAGGAAAACCGCGATGAAGAGTGCGGTGTCGTTCATTCAGGAGAATCCGAACGCTAAGGCGAAGAGCAGGTGCGCACGCCAAGCCTAACCCGCGCCCCGCGATGGCATGGCTACTGGTTCGCGACGGCGAGCAACTGTTCGAGTTGCGAGGCATCGCCGTTGCCTGCCATCCCCATCATTCGCCCGATGGGTGCGGAAGCCATCATCTTCATGATCGACGGATCGCCCATCATTCCCGCGGCCGGTCCGGACGCCAGTGACTGCAAGATAAGAGGTCCGGCGATCGGGTGAGCGATGACCTCGCCAATCGAGGACTCCGCGGTCAGGGGCACGCGTACGTCATCACCGGTCACGTCAATCGAGACAGCGCTTCGGATGTCGCGGCTCGAGCTACCGACGGCGACGCTGTAGGTACCGCCCTCGACCACCCATTCTGAAACCCTCGTGTCCCAGTAAGCGAGATCCTCGCGACCGAGCCGTACCTCAACCTCACGACTCTCGCCGGCAGCGAGCAGCACCTTTGCGAAGCCCTTGAGCTCGCGAGGGGCTCGCACTACGGCAGACCCCGGCAACGCCGTGTAGACCTGCACGATCTCGGCACCATCGCGGTCGCCCGTATTGGTGACCGTCACACGCACGGTCAGGCCGTCGGCATCCGTCGTAGCGGTCGCCGCTGAATACTTGAACGTCGTGTAGGAGAGACCGTGTCCGAAGGGATATGAGACAGCGATGTCGCGCGCGTCGTACCAGCGGTAGCCGACGAACAGTCCTTCGCCGTAGCGGACATGACCGTGTTCGCCAGGGAAGTCAAGGTAGGCGGCACTGTCCTGGAGGCGAACCGGTATGGTCTCAGCGAGACGGCCGGACGGATTCACCCCGCCATACAATACGTCCGCGATCGCACCCCCGCCGCCCTGGCCGAGAAGCCAGCCCTCCACGATGGCCGGCACCCGGTGCGCGAATCCGGACAGCCGCACCACGCCGCCGTTCGAGAGCACGACAACTGTTCGGGGGTTGGCTTTCAGGACTGCTTCCAACAGTGCCAGCTGGGCGTCGGGCAATTCGATGTCGTCACGATCGAAGCCTTCGGACTCCTGCTCCGCGGGAACGCCAAGGAACAGAAGCACGGTGGCCGCCGACGATGCTGCGGCGACCGCCTCGACAGTTTGCTCGTCCGTTACCGAACCGTCGCTGGAGTAACCGGCGGCGAAGGGAACGCCGGTTCCCGCGAGAGCGCGGATCTCGTCAAGCGCGTTCTCGAGTCTCGTCGGGTTGATGAGCGAGCTGCCGGCACCCTGGTAGCGCGGAGAACGGGCGAGTTCACCGATGACCACAACGGACGCCATCGAATCGAGGGGGAGAACTCCGTCGTTCTTCAGCAGGACAATGCCCGCGGCCGCTGCTTCCCGCGCCAGCCGGTGGTGGGCGGCTTCGTCGTAGGTGGCTTCGTCATCGTCACCCGCCACTACCTTTCGAACCATCGTGATGACGCGACCGGCGGCCGCATCCACAACGGACTCATCGAGGTCGCCCGCAGCGACCGCGGCGACAATTTCCGCATCGGTGCGTCCCCCGCTGGAGGGCATCTCGAGGTCGAGGCCGGCAGCGATCGCGGCCACTCGGTCGACCACAGCTCCCCAGTCGGAGACAACCAGGCCATCGAACCCCCAGTCGTCGCGCAGCACTGAGGTCAGCAACCACGGATTTTGCGAGGTGTAAACGCCGTTGAGCCGGTTATATGAGCACATAACTGTCCAGGGCTTGGCATCCTCGACCACTCGCTGGAAGCCGCGAAGGTAGATCTCGCGCAGAGGACGCTCTTCGATGTCGGCCGAGACCCGCATCCTGTCCGTCTCCTGGTTGTTGGCGGCGAAGTGCTTGAGCGAGGCACCAACTCCCTGCGACTGAAGTCCGCGCACGAGAGCTGAACCAAGAATCCCGGACACCAGCGGGTCCTCGGAGAGGTATTCGAAGTTGCGTCCGCACAGCGGGGAGCGCTTGATGTTGATACCGGGACCGAGCAAAACGCCGACACCCTCCGCACGCGCCTCTTCACCGAGTGCGACACCGACTCGTTCAAGCAGCTGGGCGTCGAAGCTGGAGCCGAGAGCAACGGCGGGCGGGAAGCAGGTCGCGGGCACGCTGTCGGCAATCCCCAGGTGGTCGGAACCGCCGCGCTGCTTGCGCACACCATGTGGTCCGTCGGTCAGCATGATCGAGGGAATCCCCGGCACCCCCTTCGTGGTCCAGAAATCACGGCCACTGGTGAGAGCGACCTTCTCCGCGAGGCTCAGCCCGGCGAGGCTCTGGTCGACGGATGCGGTGGAGTCGGTGATGGTCACGGTGCTTGCCTCCTTAGTTTGCTTGCTTGAGCGGTAGTTGCCGGGGTACGGTCCGGCCGGGATTGTGCGCGGGGCTAGCGCACGGCCTTAATAAACCAAACCGCGAACGAGCCCAGGATCGCGAGCACGATTCCGATCGGGAACAGCGCGATGTACCCGCCGATCAGGATGACCGTTCCCGCCACCGCAGGGGCCAGCAGCTGCGGAAGGGTCGCCGCAATATTGACGACACCGAGATCCTTGGCAAAGGACGACGCGGACGGAAGGACCTCGCTCATCAGCGCCTGGTCGACCGCGGAGAAGCAGCCGAAACCGAGACCCGAAACGACGGCGAACAGCAGCCAGCCGGTGAAGGTCGGCGCGACCATCGGGATGACCAAAGCGAGGCCGACGATAACCGAGGAGATAAAGACGAAGATCTTGCGGCGCCCGAGCTTGTCCGAAAGCGGGCCGGAAATCACAATCGCAGTAATGATGCCTGCGAGGCTCGCGACTCCGACCAGTGGCACAGCCGCAGCAGCGTGCTTACCGAGGCCGATGTAGTCCGCCAGAATGTAGAGCTGGTACCCCGTGACGGCAAAGTAGCCGGTGTAGAGCAGCAGGCGACCCGTGAAGGCCCAGAAGAAGTCCGGATACTTGACCGGGTTCACCCAGAACGTGTGCAGGAAGACCCCGAGAGAGAACGGCTCACGCGCGGCATTCTTGCTGCCGTTGTCGGGGTTGAACACGACGAAGAGGGCGATCACGACGACGGCGAGGCCAGCAAAAAAGAAGTAGCCCGCACCAATGTTCGCGGCGAATTGCGAACCAACAATCTGGCCGCCGAGCGCCCCTACCATCGATCCGAGACCCGCAAGCGCCGAGAATGTTCCTCGAGCAGAGCGAGGCACGCGGTCGGGCAGGATCGCGCTGAGCGGCCCCTGGGTGAAGTTGTAGGCGACCTGCACGATGAACCAGGCGATGCCGATCTGCACGAGTCCATTCGCCAGGGCCATCCCGATGAGGGCAAGACCTCCGATGATCGTGCCACCGATCATCCACTGGGCACGCCGACCGAACCGTGACCGAGTGCGATCCGAGACGAGCCCGGCGATGGGCTGCGCCAACAGGGCTCCGGCGGAACTGATGGTGGAGATGATCGCCAGGTTTGCGATCTTGTGCACCGGGTCGACCCCCATGACCTGCAATGGGAGAAGTATGCCGGGCACCGCGCCCCAGATGATGAAGATGCTGATGTTGGCCGGGATGATCCACCCCAGTAGGCGGCGAAGACTGCCTTTGACGAGCGGCAGGGGTTCCTCGGCTCCGTCCGGAACTACGGATGCGGTGTCGGACGTCGTTGTCATTTCGGGTATCCCTTCGGAGGCTCATCGTCGAGCGGCTCGCGAATACAGTACAACGCTCGGGATTTGAAAAGCAAGCGCCATTCGGTTTTAGGGTCGCCGACTATCTTCGTATCGGCGCTCCCGGAGCCACCAGGGAAGAGTCATTCGCCGGTGAGGCGCTCCCACAGGTACGCGATGTGGTCGGCCATGTCGATCGAGTCGTCGAGCATCCACTGGGTTTGGAGACCGTCGCTCGCGGCCAATAGCAGATTCGCGATTCGGTCCGGGTCGAGGGTCGGGGACAGCTCACTCGCCGCTTGCTTCTCACGGATGGCACTCGAGACCATCTCGCGGAAGGCTGCATAACGCTGGAGAAAGAAGTCGCGGGCCGGGTGACCGGGTTCGGCCGCCTCGGTCGAAAATTGCGCGTAAAGCTGCACGAGACCGGGAACGTCCGCGTTGTGACGGACGACGCGAATCATGCCCTCGACGATGTCGGGGGTCGCGCTGCCCTGGTCGATCGGGGCACCGAAAGTCGCGGCATCCACCTCGTCTCGTTTGCGCAAGACCTCGACGAAAAGTTGCTCCTTGGTGTCGAAATAGTGCAGCAGCCCGGTCTGGCTGAGTCCAACGGCTGCGGCGAGCTCCCGAATCGAGGCGTTGCGGTAGCCATGACGAGCGATAACGTCGAGAGCTGTCGTCAGTATTTCGTCGCGCTTCGCGACACCCTTCGCGTATGCACCCCGTGCGGCCATTGCCACAGTTTAAGCGATGAGTCCCCGACTTGCCGCCGAAAACAGAATGGGATACGGTTTTCAAACCTTCAGAGAGGAAGAGACGTGACCACCGAGGCCTTCATCGAAGCACGCACGACCGCCGGCCGAGTACGTGGCCACTGGCGTGGCTCTTCCGCCGCATTCCTTGGCATTCCGTTCGCCGAGCCGCCGGTCCGGGAGCTTCGATTCGCAGCCCCGGTGGCGCACTCATCCTGGAACGGCGTTCGAGATGCCGTCGAGTACGGCGCGACACCGCAACGCGCCCAGCTCTCCGAGGTCACCCTGATCCCCGAGCCCTCGGTCGCGGGCGATTCGACGCTGAACGTCAACGTCTTCACACCTTCGCTCGAGACCAGCCTTCCCGTGCTCGTCTACATCCACGGCGGGGGCTACGTCGCCGGCTCTCCCGCAAGCCCCTGGTACGACGGGGCCGCATTCAACCGCGACGGTGTAGTAACCGTCTCGATCTCCTACCGCCTTGGGTTCGACGGCTTCGGCTGGATCGAGGGCGCCCCCCACAATCGGGGAGTCCTGGACTGGCTGCTTGCGTTGCAATGGGTTCGCGACAACATTGCGAACTTCGGCGGAGACCCGTCCAGGGTCACGATCGCTGGGCAGTCGGCGGGTGGCGGTGCGGTGCTCACGCTTCTCGCGATGCCCCGGGCGCAGGGACTGTTCCGCGGGGTGTATTGCATCTCGGGGGCCGTCGCCGACGTGACGCCCGAGCGGGCCAAAGCCGCGGCGAACAAACTCGCAGAGGCTGCTGGTGTCGAGCCCACCCTGGCGGGCTTCGCCAGTCTCTCGGAGGACCAACTGTTGAAAGCCCAGGCGGCCGTGGCCGACATCGGCGGGGACGGGAACCCGATGGAGGGTTTGACCACGATGCTCGAGGAAGGCCTGGCACTCGGCCCCGTCATCGACGGCGACCTCATTATTCAGCCCAGCCTGGAATCCATCCGATCGGGCGTCGGCTCGAACATCCCGGTCGTGCTTGGAGCAACCGATGACGAGTTCACGATGGCCTTCTCGGAAGCAAAGAACAAACTACGGTTCGTCCCGGCAAGCATCATCCTCGGCAGGATCGGGCTCAAGGGCGAACGTCGACGCCGCTACCTCGCCGCAAATCGCAGCGTGAAGGGAACCGCAGCGCGACTCGGTCGCTACATGACCGACAAGATGTTCCGGGTGGCCGCTCTGCGCGTCGTCGAGGCGCGTGCGGATGCGCCGACCTGGCTGTATCGCTTCGCCTGGCGCTCTCCCGTGCACGGCTTCGCTATTCACTGTCTCGACCTGCCGTTCTTCTTCGACTGTCTCGATGCCAACGGCGTGACCGCGATCGCTGGCGGCACTCCGCCGCAGAGCCTCGCGGACACCCTGCATGGCGACGCTGTCGCCTTCATCAGCGATGGCGCGGAGACCTGGCCGCCCTACTCCGCGCAGGGTTCAACTCGGGTGTTCGATGTACCGTCGACCGTTGTGGGGGGTGGCTACGAATCGGTGCGAGCTCTCATAGGGTAGGGATCACGTTGCCTGCCGCGCCAGGTCACCAGCCATGACCCGGCAATGACGAGTACGAAGCCCGCGATGGTCCACCCGGTCACCGGCTCACCGAGAAGGATGGCGCCCGCGATGATCGCCACAGCGGGATTGACGTAGGTGATGGCAGTGGCGCGCACCGGCCCGATCTCCGCGATCAGGGCGAACAGGACGACGAAAGCGACCGCGCTGCAGACGAGCGCGAGGACGAGCACCGACGCGATCACACGCCCCGACGGAACCGCAGTTGGCCAGGTGTGGGTCACGAGGACCGCGGGCACGTAGACAATCGCGGTCAACCCGAGCGAGACGCCCGCGAGTCCAACGCCCGGGACATCCGCCAGCCACTTGGCCACGATGATCGGGGCAGTGGCGTAGCCAACGACGGTCACCGCGATCTGAGCGACAGCGATGAGGTCGGAGCCCGCGACGTCAAATCCGACCAGGGTCGCGACGCCGACCATTCCGACGACGATGCCGATCCAGTTGACCGCGGCAAAACGCACGGCGCGGCGAAGAACCAGCGCCGCGCCCACGCTGACCAGCGGAACCGCCGCGAGCAGCAGGCCGGCAGTCGAGCTGGGCAGTCGCTCTTCGGCCGTGGTCAGGAAAAACCACGGCAGGACGATCTCGATCAGCGTGTACGCCAGCAGAGGTCGCCAGTACCTGAACACCGTTCTCAGCTCACCGCGCGCCGCCGACAACGGGATGAGGATGACCGCGGCGATCGCCGAGCGCGCGAGCACAACCATCTCGGGCGAGAGTTCGGTGACCGCGATCTTGATCAGGACATACGGGATGCCCCAGGCGACCCCGAGGATGAGAAACAGAATCAGTCCACGGCGAGTCACTCGCCTATCCTGTCAGCCGCCGCCGACCTTCGCGTCCCGTCTACATCGCGGGA
>DATAZY010000058.1:0-3234 GCA_036271795.1 Galbitalea sp. | reverse complement strand
ACGACTCGAGGTCTTGACTAAAAGAATTCCAACGATATATCGTTATCTATCGCTGATAAATCGGCGACACAGACTCAGATCGATTCGGAAGGAACAGTCATGAAACTCCAATATGCAGCCGGCCACCATTATCGTGGCGTCGGCGTCTACCGGACTCCACCGATCCCAACACCCAGGACTTCCGTGAGCGACGGAGCCGTGCGGCGTGATCCACCGCCCCGGATGCGCGCGGTTTCCGCACTACAAGCGGGATCCATTCGGCGGCCCGGCCAGCGCGCGTGTGATGTAACCCGCGACGCGAACGTCCGTACGTCGACCGTCGGCGATAGCTTTGCGCTGCATCTCGCGCACGCACTTCTGGATTGGAGCGGTCGCTCGCGTAATGCAGCCCAGGCAATGAGTGCGGAAGAGTGGCAGTCCCGTTCGCGGCGCTTGACCGAGCGAGCAGAGCGAGAGCGTAGTTGGGAACGGGCACTGTTCCTTAGCCGCGGTCGCTGCTAGCCGGACGCCGCCCGCGAACGCGCCTCACCGCCGATCGAGATGGATGCCCGCAATCATGCACCGCACCGATCCCCCAGCGAGCTCGATGGTCGATACCTCAAGGGGCAGCAGCTCGCAGTACTGCTCGATCGTGGCGACCTGCTCAGGCCTGAGACTGGCAAGCGCTCGCCGCGAGAGCGCCAAAGTTCGCGATCGGGATCCCTGCAGCTCGATGGCGTTGCCCGCGAAGTCACGCACCTGCGCCTCGGTGAGCTCGATCACGTCGCGCCCCGGCGCAGCGAGACGTTCGCGCACCTGCTCACGCCGCTTCGTGTCGGGGATGAGACCAAGACCGACTAGGGCGAATTCCGTAGCGATGCACATCAGAACGTTGGTGTGATAAATCGGCACGCCGGCACCGTCGACCGCATCGAACGCGATGGGCTCGTAGCCGAAGTTCGTGCAGAAACGCTCGAGGGCGATCGGGTCGGCGCGATGGGACCGAGCCGCATACGCGACACGCGTCACGTGATCGAGCACCATGGCGCCGGTGCCCTCGAGGAACACGTCGTCGAACTCGAGCCCCGAGTAGTCGATGACGTCCTGCACCCGGTATTCCTGCTTGAGCAGTTCGACGACATCCGCTCGTCGTTCGTGGCGACGACTCGGCGAGAACATCGGGTAGATGGCGACGTGGCCGCCAGAATGGGTCGAGAACCAGTTGTTCGGAAACACGCTGTCCGGGCTGGTCGTGGTCTCATCGTCGAACAGGTGCACGGTCACGCCGACCACCATCAGTGCTTCCGCGACAGCGCTCACTTGGTCATAGGCAGAGAGCGCTACTGTCGCGGCATCCGTCACCGCCGACGCGTCCTGGAAGGCATTGTCGGCCGCCGTCTCCGGGTTCGGGATAAAGTGGCTCGGCCGAATCATGACGACGGATGACGGAGCCTGGACCGACACCCGTGTGGTCATGCGGGCACGGGGGCGTTGCTCGTCACGAGGCCGAACAGGTCCTTGGGGTCATCTGGCTCAACCACCAGGTCGACGTTGCCGACGAACGGCGTGCCGGCGATCGAGTCGCGCAGGAACCGCAGCACCGAGAAGTCTTCGATCGCAAACCCAACGGAGTCGAAGATCGTGACGTCGGTGGGTGACGTTCGCCCGTTCGCCTCGCCGGCGATGACCCGCCACAGCTCGATCACCGGAAAATCGGCGGGCAGCTGCTGAATCTCGCCCTCAATCCGCGTCTGGGGCGGAAACTCGACGAACACGTGACCGCCTTCGAGGATGGTCGGGTCGAGTTCCGTCTTGCCGGGGCAGTCCCCGCCGATCGCATTGATGTGCATTCCGGGCTCGACCATCTCGGCGAGCAGCACGGTTGCATTTGTCTTGTCGGCTGTGCAGGTGGTGACGATGTCGGCTCCCCGCGCGGCGTCGGCGGCATCCTTCGCTTCGACGATCTCGAATCCGAGCGGAGCGAGATTTCGGCGGAACTTATCAACGGCTGCCGGGTCGGTATCGAAGACCCTGAGCTTGCTGATCCCGAGGATCGCCCGAAACGCGAGAGCCTGGAATTCTGATTGGGTACCGGCTCCAATTAGCGCTAGGGTCTCGGAGTCCTGCCGGGCGAGGTTTCGGGCCGCGAGCGCGGATGTGGCCGCGGTCCGGAGTGCAGTGAGCACCGTCATCTCCGCGAGGAGCAGGGGATAGCCGCTCGCGACATCCGCAAGGACGCCGAAGGCCGTGACCGTCTGTAGACCGATGGACGGGTTCGACGGATGCCCGTTCACATACTTAAAGGAGTACAGCTCGCCGTCACTCGTTGGCATGAGCTCGATGACGCCCTTGGCGGAGTGGCTTGCGACGCGGGGTGACTTCTCGAATGCGGGCCAGCGACGAAAGTCGGCGTCGACGTATTCGACCAGCTCGCCGAGGGTGCGCTCGATTCCACGCGAATTCAGCCAGCCGACCACATCCCGAACGCCCACGAATGACACCACTGGGTCCCACTTTCCCTTCGCACGCACCCTCTGACTACACGGTAGGTCGAGAATGTGCGCACCGGCAATCGAAAATACTGGCCAATTCAGCTACCAGCTAAGCACTATGCGCAGTGCGGCCGTACGATATGAGTTATGGATGCCCCGGATGACCTCGATCGACGGCTCATCGCGGCACTCCGCGTCAATGGCCGGGAGGCGGTGTCGTCGCTCGCGGCGCAGCTCGGAGTGACGCGGGCAACCGTCTCCAACCGAATCGACCGCCTGGTCTCGTCAGGTGTCGTGCTCGGCTTCTCGATTCGTGTGCGCGAGGAAACCGGGGATGACACGATCCGGGCGATTGCACTCATCGCGCTCGAGGGCAGGTCAACCGACGAGGTCATCCGAAAGCTCCGCGGATTCCCCGAGGTGCACGCCCTGCATTCGACCAATGGCGGCTGGGACCTGGTCGCCGAGCTGCACACGGACAGCCTGAAGAGTTTCGACCAGCTGCTGGGTCGCATCCGTTCGATTGACGGCGTTGTCAACAGCGAGACGAGCCTGCTGCTGAGTTCCGTGCTGCGTTAGCCGTTCACCACGACGATTCCGCGTTTCGAGCCGGGCTTGTTGGGGTTGTACTTGATCGTGAACTGTTGTCCGACCTGATAACCCATTCCCGTGCGTCCCAGGTGGAACCAGCGCTCCTTGCCCTGTTGGTCGGTGAACTTGAGAGTCAGTTTCCAATGCTGCACGTAGTTGACGAAGCCGTTGA
>DATAZY010000057.1:0-32651 GCA_036271795.1 Galbitalea sp. | reverse complement strand
TCCTGTTATGCAAACACCACCACCTGCTCTTCCACAACAACGGGTGGGAAATCGAACGCAACGCTCAACACCAATACTGGCTGATCCCACCAAAATCACACCACCCCGAACAGACACCCATCCCACTACAACCCAAAGACGGCAACATGCGCGACCTGCACAACACCGAGACGCTCGAATCCGCACGGCGCGATGCACCACGGCGAGGATCGCCCCCGCAGGACGAGACGGCTGACGAGTTCAGTAGAGTTCTCGCGTGAGTGACGACGTTCGCAGGGCGCATCCTCTGCGGACGAACTGGCGACAGCCATTGCTGACCGCGATCGGGATGGGGGTCTCCGTCGGGCTGCTGGCACTCTTCGATCCCCAGCCCGGTCCGCTGGTGCTCGCTGCCGTTCTGGCGATGACGATCTCTCGCAACAAGTTGGTCACGAGTTGGCGGGGCCGAGCCGAAGCAGTAATACTTCTACCGTTCGTTGGCCTGGCGACCGCGGGTGTCGGATACCTGTTCGTCGCGCTCCCGATTGTCGGAGCCGTCGCGTACGTGACGGCGATGTTCCTATCCATCTTTCTTCGACGATTCGGTTCGCTGTGGACCCGGATCGGGTCGCTCATCGCTCTTCCTTTCATCACTCTGCTAATCGCGCCGGGCGCGGGAGTCGGGACATCGCCGCTCGTCGTTGCGGTCCTGTCAATCGGCGTGCTCGTAGTCGTGGTTGGGCTCCGCCTGCTGGCTGAGGTCACGAGATTCCTGCCCCGTCCTCGGCAGGCACCAAGGCGCGAGACACCGACGTCAACCGTGCAGCCGCCAACCGTGCAGCGGCCAACCTCGCAGCCGCCGGCCCTAGGACGCGAGGCACCGGGACGCGAGGCAACCGCGAAGGGTGGGACGCGGCCCGTCGCGAGTACACGGATGGCAATCCAGATGGCGATCGCACTTGCCGCGGCGTTTGTGATTGGCGCGCTACTGTTCCCGGCGCACGTGACCTGGGTTGTGCTGACCGCGTTCATCGTCTGCAGCGGCAATCGTGGTCGAGCGGATGTCCTCTACAAGAGCGGACTCCGAATCGCCGGTGCCGCGATCGGAACCGTTGTCGCATCCGTTGGGCTCGCCTGGCTGGCACCGACTAACGAGCTGATATCGCACTCGTTCCTTCAGGGCCCGGTCCTGGTTGTGGCCCTGCTCGTGATCATCGCGATCGGCCTCTGGCTGCGGGAGTGGACCTACGCCGCCTGGGCAGTTGTGATGACACTCGTCATCACGCTGCTGCAGGGCACGGCAGTCCACGTCCAGTCGGGCACCAGCAGTACACAGTTGTGGATCCGAATTCTCGCAATCATTGTGGGCGCGGTGTGTGGGCTCGCGGCATCGTGGTTTGTGCTTCCCGTCCGGTCGGAGGGCGTTGTTCGTAAGCGCGTCTCAGAAGCGCTCGCCGCGCTCAGCGATTTTGCGGCCGACCAGACGCCGGTGACAGACCACGATCTCGGGGTTGCCCTCGAGAGACTCGATGAAGTTGCGGCTCCCTGGAACGTGCTGGAGCGGGTCAGCGGCTGGCGAAAGACGGCGCGCAAGCCGGGCCAGTGGATGCACCTGGTCTACGAGTGCGCAGGGCTCGTGCGCGCAAGCCCGAAAATCACCTCGGCCGCTCGACGCGCGCTGGGCGAAGCCCGCAGGTCGATGCGCGAGCCCGACGCAATTGGGCCGCAGCTCCTCGCCCTGCGCGACGAGTTGCAGGCGGGACAGTAGCGGCGAGCCCGTAGCAAGATAGACACATGACGCAGCAGGAGCTCGCAACGCCAGAGCCGCATCCGGAACTCGAGCAGCTGATCGCCGTCCTCGAACAACTTCGCGCGCCCGGTGGATGCGCGTGGGACGCGGAACAGACTCACGAATCGCTCGTTCGCTACCTCGTTGAAGAAACCTACGAACTGATCGACGCAATCGAGTCCGGCAACCGCGAAGAGTTGATCGAAGAGCTCGGCGACGTGCTGTACCAGGTCATCTTCCACTCCGATATCGCGGCACACACTCCGGGCGAGGAGTTCACGCTCGAGGATGTCGCCGCCCACATGACCGCGAAGATGGTCGGCCGACATCCACACGTCTACGGCGAACTGGCCGCCGAGCTCGCGGCGAACGATGTCACGGATACGGCATCCGATGTGAACGCTCGCTGGGACGAAATCAAGAAGGTGGAGAAGCCCTCCCGCACGAGTGTTCTCGACGGAGTCCCGCAAGGGATGCCCGCGCTGGCTCTCGCCGACAAGCTGTTGGGCAAGGCCGAGAAGCTCGGGATGCCTGCGCCGGGAAGCGGGGGCCACGGTTCCAATTCGGAGAAGGAACTGGGCGACGAACTACTCGCCATCGTGGCATCAGCCCGAGCGAATGGCCTCGACTCGGAGCGGGCCCTTCGCGGCGCGCTGCGAACGCTGCAGGACGACATGCGAGCGGTCGAACTCGCCCTCTGACAGGTCTTGTTGGACGGTGCCCTCCCAAACCCGAATAAGGAAGGGCACCCCAACCAGCAGACCGCGCATAGCACTACAGGGCGCGCAAATCGGCCGGAATCGAACCGGCGGGAATACCCTAACCGCCGGTCCTGTCAGTCGAATCGGCACCCCCGCGCCGACTCGTGGCTGTGCGACAGCAGCCCGATCCTGAAGAATCACCGCTGACGCCCCAATTAGTGTATATGCATAACGCTCGTTAGCACAACATACGTTATCTATCACGAGTGATTTTACTCACGACTGTTATGAATATGAGACGAGAGGTGTCATAGTGGGGGGATGCCACGTCATCCGGACCCACTGCGCAAGCCGCAGCTCCTGGGCGAGATCCTCGAGTACTTGCTCGACAGGCCCCTCGCATCCGTGTCTTTTCGCACAATCGCACAGGCGCTCGATTGCAGCACGTACACGCTCGTGTACCACTTCGGAACGCGCGACCAGCTTCTGAGCGAAATCGTGGCAGCGGTATCGACCCGTGCGACCGTCATCGACGAACTGATGCGCACCGCGCCCAACGCATTCGACCGGTATTTCGCCGGGCTCGAGGAGTCCTGGCAGTGGACGCTTCAGCCACGTAATCGCCAACTGCAGCGACTCGAATTCGAGGCTGCACTCATCGAAGCCGTCGAGCCGGGCACGCATACCTTCAGCCGATCGCTCTTCGACACCTGGCTTCGGATCGGACGAGAAGCCCTCGTCTCGCTCGGGATGGAACCGGCCGCGGCAGAGCTCGAGGCGCGACTCGTCGTCGACACCTTCTATGGCATCCAGTACGACTTCGTGCTGAACGGCAACGCCGAGGCCGCAACGAGTGCATTCAACGAGGCCATCCGTGTCCATCGCGCGCGGATCGAGGACCTGCTCCCGGAGAGCGTCGCGGGCTAGGTCTGCCACACTAGAGGCGTGGCCAGCCAGGTGAATCCTCCCCGCGGGATGCGCGACTTTCTTCCCGCAGACAAGGCTCGACGCGAGCACATTCTGTCGGTCATCCGACACAACTTTCGCGAGCACGGGTTCGACGAGATCGAGACGCCCGTCGTCGAGGACAGCGATCGGCTGCACGCCGGACTCGGTGGCGACAACGAGAAGCTCGCCTTCGCGGTCATGAAGAGGTCGCTCGATAAGGATGACCTCCAGCGCGCCGCCGACACTGGCGAGTATCTCGAACTCGCCGACCTTGGGCTGCGCTTCGATCTGACCGTTCCGCTGGCCAGGTTCTATGCCACTCATCGGGCCGAGTTGTCTGCCGTTTTCCGTTCGATTCAGATCGCTCCGGTGTGGCGCGCCGAACGGCCACAAAAGGGACGCTTCCGCCAGTTTGTCCAGTGCGACATCGACATCATTGGCGAAGGTGGGCCGCTCGCAGAGATCGAACTCATCACGGCGACGGCTGCAGCGCTTGAGGCGCTGGGATTCACCGGCGCAAACGCCTGCACGATTCGGATCAACGACCGTCGCATCCTTCGTTCGCTGACACGCCGCATGCAGATAGCGGAGTCGGACTACGAGCGGGCGCTCATCGTCATCGACAAGCAAGACAAGATTGGCACCACCGGCGTGGTGAAGGAGCTCGCGGAGCTGGGGATCGGCGAGGAGAACATCATCTCGTTGATGCTGCCCAGCCTGGTCGCGATAGCCGGGGACGGCTGGGAGCTTCTCGAGCTTCCGGAGGGCGCGCCAGCGTGGCTGGATGTCGACGCCTATCGCGACCTTCTCGCGATCCGTGACGCGGTCGGAGATTCCGTAAGGCTCGTCTTCTCGCCGAACCTCGTGCGAGGAATGGGCTACTACACGGGAACCATCTTCGAGATCGCCCACCCCGCGCTGCCCTACTCGCTTGGCGGGGGCGGACGATACGACGGGATGATCGGCCGGTTCCTGGGATCCGAGGTCCCGGCGGCGGGCATTTCGCTCGGCTTTGAGCGATTGGTTGACCTGGTCGAGCTCCCCGAGGACGAGAACGCGAATGCGGTGGCACTCGTCTACGACGCCGATGTTGCGCCGCCACAGTTGGCAGCGCTGAAGTCGGAGTTGATCGCATCCGGCGTGCGGACCACGCTCGCCAAGCGAACCAGGAACACGACGACGCAACTCGAACAGCTCGCGGCCGCCGGATATCCGCGCTTCGCCTTCGTCGCCGCAACCACGGTTTCGGCCCGGGAGCTCGAAATCCGGAACATCAGCGCGCAGTAGGCTTTTCGCGAACGCTCTACCACCCGTTCTCATCACCCCCATCACCAACTAGGAGACCTCCGTGGCCCTCGTCGAAGCAGTTATCGCCCGCGAAATTCTTGACTCGAGGGGCAACCCGACGATCGAAGTGGAAGTCCTCCTCGAGGATGCGACGGTCGCTCGCGCGGCGGTGCCGTCCGGGGCATCCACCGGAGCTTTCGAGGCGTACGAACTGCGTGACGGCGACAAGTCCCGCTATGGCGGCAAGGGTGTCGAGAAGGCCGTCGCGGCAGTTATGGATGTCCTTGGTCCGGAGATCGAGGGAATCGAAGCCACCGACCAGCGCACGATTGATGCGACCCTGATCGAGGCCGACGGCACCGAGAACAAGAGCAAGCTGGGCGCGAACGCGATCCTCGGTGTCTCGCTCGCGGTTGCGAAAGCGGCGGCGGCATCATCCGGTCTGGAGTTGTTCCGCTATGTCGGCGGCGCCAACGCGCACGTGCTGCCGGTGCCGATGATGAACGTCATCAATGGTGGAGCGCACGCAGACTCGAACGTCGACATCCAGGAATTCATGCTGCTGCCGATCGGCGCATCCTCGTTCCGTGAGGCCCTGCGCTGGGGGACGGAAACCTACCACGTGCTGCACTCGCTGCTGCATGAGAAGGGCCTCTCGACCGGCCTCGGCGATGAGGGTGGATTCGCGCCGGACCTGCCCAGCAACCGTGCCGCGCTCGAGCTGCTGGTCGAGGCCATCGAGAAGGCCGGTTTCAAGCCGGGCGCCGATATCGCCCTCGGCATGGATGTCGCCGCGAGCGAATTCTTCAAGGACGGCGTCTACAACTTCGAGTCGAAGCCGCACACCGCGGAGCAGATGAGCGCCTACTACAAGGAGCTCGAGACGGCGTTCCCGCTAATCACGATCGAGGACCCGCTGGACGAGGATGACTGGGCCGGTTGGGCGCACTTCACCAGCGAGGTCGGCGACAAGCTTCAGATCGTCGGCGACGACCTGTTCGTCACGAACCCGATTCGCCTCGCGAAAGGCATCGAGCAGAAGGCGGCGAACTCGATCCTGATCAAGGTCAACCAGATCGGAACGCTGACCGAGACTCTGGATGCCGTGGCTCTCGCTCAGACCCATTCGTTCACGACGGTCATGTCGCACCGTTCT
Source organism: Galbitalea sp. (assembly GCA_036271795.1). Lineage (GTDB taxonomy): Bacteria > Actinomycetota > Actinomycetes > Actinomycetales > Microbacteriaceae > Galbitalea. The sequence goes on along the minus strand of DATAZY010000057.1, from coordinate 26,791 downwards.
GGCGAGACGGAAGACACCACAATTGCTGACCTCGCGGTTGCGACCAACGGCGGCCAGATCAAGACCGGTGCTCCGGCTCGGTCCGATCGTGTTGCCAAGTACAACCAGCTGCTGCGCATCGAGGAAGAGCTCGACACCGCGGCGACCTACGCCGGCCGCGCGGCTTTCCCCAGGTTCAGGGGGTAGGCAGGTAGTTCTTCAGGGTGCTTCAACAAGCTCAGCAAGCGATATTTACGCTGATCGGGTCACCTGAACGCGATGTAATGCGCCCCGTGAGGCGAAGCCGAGCCAAGCTACTCTCAAGGCGCATTGCGCCGTAGAGTCGCTTCCCGGGCGCGCTGGCGCCGCAGGGGCGGCGGCGCCAAATAAGCAGTTAACATCGCTGTATGGCTGAGAGACGTGCACGCACGGCGCGACCGGTGCGGGTGCGAGTTCCCGTCACGATGCCGGACGGTTCTGCACCCGAACGCTGGCTCAGCAACATCCGGCTCTCCAGTTTCACGATCATGATTCTCGCGCTACTCGTTTTGGGAGTGATTGTGCTCGCCCCGTCGCTGAAACTGCTCATCCAGCAGCGCAGCCAGATTGCCGGTCTCGAGAAGTCGGTCGCCCAGCAGAAGAAGGCGGTCTCCAGTCTCAAGGGGCAGGTCGCGCGGTGGGATGACCCCGCGTACATCGAAGCCCAGGCCCGCAATCGACTGCTCTTCGTGTTTCCGGGCGAGTACAGCTACCTCGTGATTCCGGAGCCCGGCGACGACCTGTCATCCGGAACAGCTCCGATCAGCAAACACATCCAGACCACGAAGATCGACTGGGTGCAGGCACTGACATCTTCTGTACTTCGCGCGGGCCTGTCGACCGAGACCAAGACTGAGCTGCAGTCACCGACGACCGTGCCGAACCCGACGCCAACAAAGTCGACGACAAACTAGACACGATGACGACTCCACCATTTGAGCCGCCGTCCGCGCTCGACATAGCAACTGTTTCCGCCCAGCTGGGCCGACCGGCTCGGGACGTGATCGGCATCGCTGCGCGCTGCGTGTGCGGTGCGCCGACGGTTGTCGCCACATCGCCTCGGCTGGCGGACGGGACTCCGTTCCCGACGCTGTACTACCTGTCGCATCCGGCCGCGACCGCAGCCGTTTCGACCCTCGAGGCAAACGGTGTCATGCCGGAGCTCGCCGAACTGCTCGACGGCGATGTTGCCGCCGCCTACCTCTCCGCTCACGAGTCGTACCTGCGCGATCGCAACGGGATCGAGTTCGTCGCCGAGCTGGACGGTATTTCCGCCGGTGGGATGCCGACCAGGGTCAAGTGCCTGCACGCTCTCGTCGCACACTCGCTTGCGGCCGGAGCGGGCGTGAATCCGATCGGCGATGTCGCGCTCGAACGAGCGACGTGGTCGCCGAGAGTCTGCGAGTGCGCCGACTACGGGTTGGCGGCATCGTGAGGGCGCGCGTGATCATAGTGACGGTGACGGCGGCTGCGGCATCCATTCTTCTGCTGACCGGATCGAGCGTCCCGATGGTTGCGCACACCGACAGCATCCGCTCTGGCGAGTATTGGCTGTCGCAGTACGGGATCAGCAGCGCATGGGCGACCACCCAGGGCAAGGGCATCACGATTGCGGTGATCGACACCGGGGTGGATGGCACGGTCGCCGATCTTGCCGGCGCGGTGAGCGGTGGAACAGACTTCTCCGGCCAGGGTGCCGCGAATGGTGAGCGCCCGGTTGGCGACGCGGATGAGCGCAACCACGGAACGATGGTCGCCTCACTCGCTGCCGGCCGCGGAACCGCCGGCGGCGACGGTCTCATCGGCGTTGCTCCGCAGGCGAAGATCCTGAGCATCTCGATCGGCTTTGGAGCAGCCGTCACCAATTCGGATGACCAGATCGCCGAAGCCGTGACCTGGGCGGTCAATCATGGGGCCAACATCATCAACATGTCACTGACCCGGAACACGCTCGCCTGGCCGGAGAGCTGGGACAAGGCATTCCTTTATGCGATGCAGCACAACGTGGTCATTGTCGCGGCGGCGGGCAACCGGGGGAGTGGCACCACAGAGGTCGGTGCTCCGGCGACGATGCCCGGAGTGCTCACGGTCGCGGGCGTCGACCGCAACGAGAAGGCGAGTGTCGACGCATCCGCGCAGGGAATCACGATCGGAGTCTCCGCGCCGAGTGAGCAGCTGCTCGGCGCGATTCCGGGCGGCCAGTACGTCGAGTGGGAGGGCACCAGCGGGTCGACGCCGATCGTGTCCGGGGTTGTCGCGCTTGTGATGGCGTCCCATCCGGGGATCACCGCGGCCAACGCCATCAACCGCGTGATTTCCACGGCGACGGATGCCGGTGCCAAGGGCGTCGATCCGATTTACGGCTACGGCCTGGTCAACGCGGCGGCTGCGGTGCGCAACACGGTGCCCAGTGTGAAAGCGAATCCGATGGGTTCGCTGGCCGCCTGGATCCATCTGAATCGCAGGGCAGAGCCGACCGCGACGCCGACGACCCCGCCGACGTCGCGCTCGACTGCGGCGCCAGCGGTCGCGCAGGGTGGCCCGGAAAATCCGCTCGGCATCCTGTATCCGACCCCAACCCAGCTCCGGAATGTGGGGCTCCCGCTCGGGCTGATTCTCGCGTTCGTGCTCGCCGCGTTGACCATGATCGTGCTGGCCGTCCGCCATTTAGGGAGACTCCGCGGTAGGGACTAGATTTGATGGTGACTACCACCCTCTAGGAGACTTTCGCTCGTGCCCAAGATTCTGATTGTCGGCGGCGGTTACGCCGGTTTTTACACTGCATTCAAGCTCGAACAATGGTTGCGGAACGGTGAGGCCGAGGTCACGATTGTTGACCCCCTTCCGTATATGACTTACCAGCCATTCCTTCCGGAGGTTGCGGCCGGTTCCGTCGAGCCGCGTCACGCGATCGTCGGACTCCGCCGTCATCTGCAGCGCACTCGTGTGCTTGCCGCCAAGGTCAGCGCCATCGACCACGTGGCCAAGACCGCGACGATCACGCCGAAAGACGGCGATCCGTGGGTCGAAAGCTACGACATCGTCGCGGTGACGGCCGGTGCCGTATCGCGCACGTTCCCGATTCCGGGCATCGCAGACCAGGCCATCGGACTCAAGACCATCGAAGAGGCGATGTCCATCCGCGATCGGATGACCGACAACTTCGAGCGGGCATCCACTCTTCCCGCGGGGCCGGAGCGCGACAAGCTGCTGACGGTTGTCGTTGTCGGTGGTGGGTTCGCCGGCATCGAGATCTTCGGCGAACTGCGCAGCTTCGCGTCGTCGCTGCTCAGCTATTACCCGTCGCTCACGATCGATGACACGCACTTCCACCTGGTCGAAGCCATGGAGCGCATCATGCCGGAGGTGTCGCTCAAGACCAGCTACTGGGTGCTCAAGAACCTCGCCGAGCGCGAGGCCATCGTTCACCTCAGCACACAGCTGACCTCCGCCGTCGACGGCAAGATCGAGCTCTCGACCGGCGAGTCGTTCGACTCCGACCTGATCGTCTGGACCGCCGGAGTCATGGCGAGCCCGATGCTCAAGAACACCGACCTGCCGATCGACGATCGCGGGCGGCTGAAGGTCCAGGCCGACCTGCGAGTGACCGATGGCACGAACGTTGTCGAAGACGCGTGGGGCGCAGGTGACGTAAGTGCCGTTCCTGACCTCACCGGTGGTGGCGTTGGGGGATTCTGCGTTCCGAACGCGCAGCACGCGGTTCGCCAGGGCAAGCTCCTTGCAAAGAATATCGCGGGCTCGCTGCGTGGGGAGCTCCCGGCGGAGTACTTCCACAAGAACCAGGGCGCCGTCGCCGGCATCGGCCTCTACATCGGTGTGTTCCAGAGCCGCAAACTCGCGGTCAAGGGACTTCCGGCCTGGTTCATGCACCGCGGATACCACGGGCTGGCCATCCCGACCTGGGAGCGCAAGATTCGGATCTTCTCGAACTGGATCCTCGCCTTCTTACTCAAGCGCGACATGATTGGCATCATCGCCCGCGACGACCCGCGTGCCGCGTTCGAGGAGTTCGCATCACGTCCGAAAGCCGCCGCAGCGAAGAAGTAGTCGCCAATTCCTAGCTAGGCTGTCGGCCGTACGCCCCGGTAGCCCAATCGGCAGAGGCAGACGACTTAAAATCGTCAAAGTCTGGGTTCGAACCCCAGCCGGGGTACTTCTTGGAACGATCCGCGATTCCGTTTTCGGCGCGGAATTCGGACGACCTCTGCATCCTGATAATGTCTCAGCACTGGGGCATGCACCGAATCCTCCAGTGGCGTTCTCACCAACGTCCCCACCGAGTACATCTAGCCCTTGCGGATGGCTCGCGCTGACGTGGACATCGCCTCATCTTCGAGCAATGTGGCCAGTGAGCTCAATGCCTTCGCGTAACGAGAGCGGACGGTTGATGGGGCTATCCCCTCGAGCTGGGCAACTTCGGACAACTTGAAGCCATCCCAGTTCACCAGACGCACAAGTTCCTGTTCAGATGAGGGAAGCGATGCAAGCGCGTTTCGAATGGTTGCCTGCGAATCGGCTCTATCGAACTCGCTAAGTGGCGGATGGTGCTGGTCGATGATTTCGCGAAGTCGATCGACCGCGGCACGCTGACGGCCGAGCGATCGACGGTGATTGAGGAGTGTGTTCCGAGCGATCACGAACAACCACATTCGGGCCTGTTCGGGTTCGGACGGAAGCTGCCCGGCTTTCTTCCATGCGATGACCATCGCGTCGCCGAGCACGTCGGCCGCCCCCGACCGTGGATCAATCCGTCGCTCGAGATATGTGAGGAGGTCTGCTGCGTTCTCTTCGAATACTGAGCGCATTCGTTCGTGTCTGGTGCCCCGGTTGCTCAATGCTCAACCGTCTTCAATCCGGCCTTGGCTTCAACCGCGATCAGGCGAGGGTTGGCTCCTTGTTGCGTCAGGTAGGCGTCAAGCCCCGCAACCAGCTTGTCGTGACCAGCGGCAACCGCTGTGCTGAGGGCGTCCTCAGTCGCGGTCATCGCTTTTCCGTCCAGCGCAACTTTCGTTGGCACATTCTGCTTGGCAGCAGTCTGGGTCTCAGCGGCTGTGAGCGTCTGGGCGCTCTTCGGCACCGGAACGACTACGGGGTGGTCGACGAGCCAGCTTTGCGCAAGTCGGAATGCCGACTTGGCGGCGGCCGCATTGCCGTCCACACCCTTTGCGAAGGTCGCAGATAAGACCTCATCAACCTCCGTCGCCGGTAGGACGTGGCCGCCGACAGGCATCATCGGTTCGACAACTGTGTTTGGTGCACTCCACCAGAGGGTCTGAGTGGCCGCGGCCGCAGCATTCGTTCCCAGCGCCAGGGCAGCGATGCTCGCAGCCCCGGCGATCCATCTCCGACGGACTCGCCTTGACTGGGAGCGGGCTGCTGCTGCCGCTTCGTCGCCGACCTGCAGAATGGCCGCCATTGTGTTGCCGGCCGAAGTCGTTCTTGGCGCGGCATCTCGAATTAAGGTTTCGATGTCGTTGGTCATTGTGATCTCCATTCTTGGGTCTCACTATGCACATGTCCGGATGGTGCCGCTATGACGATGAATCGTTCAAGAATTGACCGGGCGAGCGTATATCGGGATGGCGCTTGATCGCTGTGGTCGGGATGACCGGTATTGCCATGCCCGCCGTCCGCGGGCCCGAGGCGCCCCTGGGCATCAGGGCATTCCTCGATTCCGAGAGGCATGGGAACGCCGATGCCTCGAGTTCACGGCGACGTGGCTGTGTGCGGTAATGGCCGCAGTTAGCATTGCCGTGCTGATCGTCGGATCACTGCGCTGCACAAGTCTTCGCCGACAACTCAAATAGTGTTGAGGCCGCGAGGGGTGCCTGCCGGGGCTTCGGGAAGCCCGTCTTCACTGGCCCCGGCAGAACTCTAACCCCCGATCCGCTCGCGCGGACTCCCGTTATGACACGGGCAATGTAACCGAATCGCGCGCGTGATCCGAGAGCGTGACCGTCGTGGGCGCGGACGGTCGACCGAGGGCGCGGTACTCCCAGCCGGCGGCCCGATAGCGGTCGGCATCCAGTGCGTGGCGTCCGTCGACAATGTTCTTCGATGCGACCAGGAGCCCGAGCCCGTTCGGGTCCGCCACCGTGAACTGCTCCCATTCGGTGAGGAGCGCGACAACCTGCGCGCCGGCAACCGCCTCGGCGAGCGAGTCGGCATAGTCGAGGTCGGGATAGACCCGATGGGCGTTCTCGTTGGCCTCCGGATCGAATACGACGACGGATGCGCCCTCCAGGTAGAGCATGCGCGCCACATCGAGGGCTGGTGCGTCCCGAACGTCATCCGAGTTGGGTTTGAAGGCGGCCCCCAGCGCCGCCACGCGTACGCCCGTGAGATCGCCGCCCGCCAGCTCGCGGATGAGATCGACCGTACGCGACCGGCGGCGGAGGTTGATGGCGTCCACCTCTCCGAGGAACGCCACCGCCTGGCCGACGCCGAGCTGTTCCGCCCGGAACTTGAACGCGCGGATGTCCTTGGGAAGGCATCCGCCGCCGAACCCGAGGCCCGGCTTCAGGAATCGCGAGCCGATGCGCGCGTCATGCCCGAGCGCCAGTGCGAGCAGGTTGACGTCGGCGCCGGTCGCCTCACAGACCTCCGCCATGGCGTTGATGTAGGAGATCTTCGTCGCGAGGAATGAGTTGGCGGCAACCTTCACCAGCTCGGCGGTCGCGAGGTCGGCGACCACGAGCGGCGTTTCATCCTCGAGGATGGGGCGGAACGCGGCGCGAAGTTGACGCTCCGCCCACGACGATGCGACGCCGAAGACCAGTCGGTCGGGGTGCAGCGTGTCCTGGACGGCGAAGCCCTCGCGAAGGAACTCGGGGTTCCAGGCGAGTTCGAGCTCGGTGCCGAGTGCCGAGGTCTCGGCGACGAGGGCGGTCAGGCGTTGCGCCGTGCCGATCGGGACCGTCGACTTTCCGACGAGGAGCGCCTTGCGGCCGATGCGGTTGGCGAGGGCGGTGAAAGCCGCGTCGACGTAGGTGAGGTCTGCGGCCTCGGACCCCTTGGCCTGGGGAGTGCCAACGCAAATGAAGTGGACGTCTCCGAACTCGGCGGCCTCATCGAAGCTCGTGGTGAAGCGAAGGCGCCCGGATTCCAGCGCCGTCGTCAGCTGCTCCGGCAGCCCTGGTTCGAAGAAGGGAACAATGCCGGCGCTGAGCTGATCGATCTTGTGCTGGTCGACGTCAACGCCGAGCACGTCGAATCCGAGGATGGCCATGCAAATGGCGTGGGTGGCACCGAGATATCCGGTGCCGATGACGGTCAACTTCGGGTGCTCGACGATGGGTCTTTGGAACGTGGTTTCCGAGGTGTTCATGGTGGTCTCCTTGTGGGTGGGGGCGGGTGGAGATCTCCGAATTTCACGGGAGGCGGGTTGGGTGGTGCGGTGTGTCTGGTGGTCGTGGAACGTTTGCGTTGGAGCTATTGCGTTGGAACTACTGAGGTGGAGCTATTGAGTTGTGGTCATTGCGAGCAGGTCAGGTTACTGAGTCCCTGTCGGGCACCGGCAACGGTGTTGTTGCATCGAACGATGTTGCCGAGGGGCTTGGTGATGTGGAAGCCGAAGCCGGGTCCGTCGACATCCGCGGTGTTGTCTTCGAACACGTTGTCCGTGCCCCAGCCGCTGAGGATCTGATGGGTCTGGAACCCATCGTTGGGGCTGTCGCGACCGACGTTGTCTTCGATGGTCCAGTCGTTACCTTTGACGTCGACCCAGGAGTCGGCGGCGGTCATCCCGACGCCGTCAAAGGTGTTGCCTTTGAGGATGCCGCCGGTCGTCCCCTCTTTGATGTCGACGTTTTCAGCCGTCGTGTCGGAGATGTGGTTGTTTGACACGGTGTTGTGGTCGCTGGCGTCGATTTTGCACTGGCTATAGCTGCACCAGTTGCTCTTCGCCGTACCGACATAAATGCCTTCGCCATACTTCGCCTTCAGCATTCCGGTGTTGGAGATGGTGTTGCCATCGACCGTGTTGTTCGAGCTGAAGTCGCGAAGGTGGATACCCTCATCGCCGATTCCGAACACGGTAAGTCCCTGGATGAGCGCGCCAGTCGCTTTGTCGGCAACGACACCCTTCTGACCGTTGGTGACCGAGAATCCTTCGAGATGCCAGTAGTTGGCGGCGTCGAGGTGAAAGACGTAGCCCGACTTGATTGTGCCGCCATTGAGGATGCTGGCGGCCGTGCCGCAGAGCGTGATCGGCGAGCTGGCAGTGCCCGAGCTCGTGGCCACGAAGTTGCCCTTGTAGCTGCCCGCCCCGAGGGCGATCACCTCTCCGGGTCGCGCGGCACCGAGCGCTGCCGTAAGAGCGGCGGCGCTCGACACCCTCACCGTCGGTTGTCTGCACGCGCGCGCCACAGGCACGGCGGTGGAGTTTCCCGTTGACGCGATGGCGACTGGCGAAACGGACGATTGCGACGAAGGGGTGGGGCCTGCGGTCGCGCCCGCACGGGCGGGCTGCCTCCAACCTTCCGAACTCATCGCGACCGCCGTCCAGACGATCCCGACCAGCAGCATGCCGATGACAGCCGAAGCGACGGCCGTTCTGACGGGGTGCCGACGAAGCGCGTCAATCATGCCGCTCCCTGCCGGGACCACGAGTCTCCGCGGGCGATCATGGCCTCTTCCGGCGTAACGACGCCTCGGGTAAACGAACTCAGCGGGGCCATGTTGGCGTAGGGGTGGGCAACGATCCTGCGACGACCCGCCATCGCCACTGTGCTGAGGATGATGACCAGGGCAATGGCCACCCACATGATGGTCAGCGGTTGGAAGATCGCCCCGAGCACCACGTTGAACGGTTTGGTGTTGACCCAGTGCTGCTCGTCGTTCACTCCGACGGTCGCGCCACTGGTGCGCGAGGTGTCGACCGCACTGTAGCCGGAGCCCTGGAGGGTGTTCTCCTGGATCGTCGACTTTCCGGTCGCCCCGACCAGTGTGATGCCGTGGGTTGCGGCATCCTGAATCGTATTGTGGTCGATGTTGCCGCCGGCGTCGCGCGCGTAGATTCCGATGTCGGCCCGGTCGATCGTGTTGCCCTGCACCAAGGTGTTGGTGCCCGCGTTCCGGAGCGCGATTCCCTGTTTCGTCGAATTCTCGATCAGGTTGTTTCGCACCGACGTACCGGTTGCGGCGTCGCTGACCACCACACCGGAGACATTGTTCGAGGCCGTGTTGCCGATGACTCGCATATTGGTGCCGCCGACGATGGCGATCCCGTAGTGAGCGTTGTCGCTCGCGTTGCTGTTGCTGACGCCGTTGTTCCCGTAGGTCGATACGGGAACGCCGGTGGGATTGGGGCCGGTCGCGAGAGCGCCTCCCTCGATCGTGATGCCGTTGTGGCCGTTGTGCTCTGCCGTCACGGTGTTCAGCTCAATCCCGCTGGTCGCGCGAGTCAGGATGACCCCGTCGACTGCGTTGTGCGACGAAGTGGTGTTCGTGATTGTGCTGTCCGTGACATCTCGATGGAAAACGATTCCATCGACGAGACTGCGGCTCACGCTGACGTGCGAGACCGCGACACCCTCCGCGCTGCTTACGAACAGGCCGAAGGCGTCGTCACTGAAGTTCACGTTTTGAATCAGGGCAGACACATAGCTGTACCCGCTCAGGTCCGGCGTGATGGACAGCGTTCCGGCGCCCGCCCCGGTGGCCGGGAGCAGGTTGGTTCCGAAGACCTTGGGCAGCGTCGTGGTCGGCGTTCCGGTGTTGGCGATGGCTGAACCCAGGTCGGCCTTCTGCGTTCCCGTGAGGGAAACGCCACCGGTCACACCGCTCCAGAATCCGAGGTGGTTGAAGTTGACGTAGGAGAGCCTTGCGTTGCCACCGACCACGCGGATGTACGAGCGACCATCGGTGGTGTCGTCGTCGACCTTGCCTGTCGTCGGGTCCCAGCTGCTGATCGTGATCGGACGGGTCTCCGTCCCGCCGATCGCGAGCGATCCACCGAGCGTCACGATCGAGGTGAACGCGTCGCTGGTCGAGCTCATTCGCAGCACCAGCCCGGTGTCGCTCTCGATGTCGAGTGTTGCGCCGGCATCCACCACGATGTCTTCTCCCAGCAGGTAGGAGCCGTCGGGCTGACGAACCAGCGTGCTCGGTTCGAGCTCCTGCAGGTCGCGGAAGGTGTACGCGCTCGCTCGCGCGGGCAGGACGAGTGTGTAGGTATTTCCGGTCACAAGACGGTACGGGCCGGAGGCGGATGCGCCCGTGATGTCAGCCTGGTTGACGATTGAACGCACGCTGATGAGCCGTGTGTTTTCCGCCTCCGTGAGGAGCGCCTCGCTCTTCGGGTCGCCCGGGTAAGTTGACCCGCCGGTGACGCCGCCGTCGGCGTTTTGGCTCGCGGAGGACGACGGTGCCGGTGTGGCTACCGGCGTCGATGCTCCCATCGCCGCCGCGGACGTTCCGAGAACAGCGGCCGAGCCGAGCATCACAGCCAAAGCGATTCTCACCGCGGTGGATGTCGCGCTCATGCGAGGGCCCCGATTCCGCGATCGGCGGGAATCTCTGTGGTGAGGCTGCTTGCGGACTGACCATCGCCGCCGATGGTGTTCGCGTGACGGGTGAGCCAGCCCTGTCGGTTCATCGTCAGGAACGCGTAGAACTTGACCGGCAACGCGATGAAGATGACCGTCAGCGTCAGGATCGGCAGCAGCAGGAGCTCCTGCGGGTGCTGTCGAAGGTGCGAGAAACCGCGGATGGCGCGGGTCAGGAGGACCCACCCGATTGCCACGCAGATGCTCAGCGTCGTGCCATCCACTCGACTGAAGAGAAGGTAGGCGATCGTAAATCCCATCGTGACCGGAGTCAGGAGGATCTGCAGCACCGTCACTTTCGTGACGAACGGCACCTTCCATAGCCAGCCCTTGGCGATGGCCGTGAGATAGGCGCGGTAGGAATTCCGACTCCAGCGAACGCGTTGCTTGATGAAGCCGCTGAAGGTGTCGGGGAACATCGACAGTGCCTTGGCGGACCGCTGGTGCACCGTCTTGAAGCCGGAGGCGAGGACAAGCCAGGTGAGCCGACCGTCGTCCCCGGAGATGCAGCGCTTGCCGAGGAAGAATTCGTTCTCGAGGTTGTCAAGTACGGGGAGTACGACGCTTCGGCGGTAGGCCGCGGTACGACCGGACAGGCAGGGCACCGCCCCGACCCTCCCCATCGCCGGTACGTAGTTGAGGTAGCGGAGGTTGACCAGCCAATCGGCCTGCCGGCGCCAGATGCTGGTGCGGCGCTGGTAGACGTTCTGCTGTGTTCCGACCCCTCCGACCTGGGGGTCGATAAACGGCATCTGCACATTGGTCAGGAGGCCGGGCGTCCACGACGTATCAGAGTCGGTGAGTACCAGGAGTTCGTAGCGTGCGGCGCGGATTCCAACGCCGAGCGCGGAGCGCTTGCCGGCGTGGTGGAACAGGATCGGGCGGACCCGGTCATCCCGAGCGCGACGATTCGTTCGTAGGCGTCAAGGTCGGCGACATCGAGAATGATGATGATCTCGGTCGGGTTCTGTTCCCGCCACGACTTCAGGCAGCGCATCAGGATGTCGGGATCCTCGTGGAACGACGGAACGATGACCGACGTCGTCGTTCTGAAGTCGCTTACGATCGCCGGGGCGGTCGCCGATCTGATCACTCGATAGAGCCACAGCAGCCAGACGATGGTCCCGGCGATGGCGATGGGAACGTATGGGACGACGGTGACGAAGAAGTCGCCAACCTGTCCCAGAGTTGTGGTGATATCGGAGTGGGTCGCAACCGCGTGGGTCGCAAAAGGGAGTGCACTAGCGAGGTATGCCATGGGATTCGGGGTTCCTTTGACGGGTGGCGTACGGGTTTGCCGTACGACGCGCCTGCCAGAACGCTTCGCGATCGCCATTGACCGTAAACGAGAAAGCAATCGCCCGGTGACACCTTGTGCGGGAGATGTCGGGCGCTCGTTCAACGGCTAGGACACTCAAGCTAGGTAGCGATCGCTGGCAATGCAACCCTTTCGGGGGACAGTTAATCCAGCGTTAATACGGTGGAAACGCTCTGGGTTTCTGTCGGGGTGGGTGCCGCAGAATTTTCTGGCCATCACCCACGGGGGACAAGACACGAAACCGTTTCACTATTATGCTGGGCGGGTAGCCTTGCCTCGTTCCCTATTTCGTGAAGCGAGCGCATCCCAAGGAGCCACACGTGACCACTGCAACTCCCGTAACACGTTCCCCGTTCGCAGAACCGACGCGTCGAGTCGGTGGCGGGTGGATCGCCCTGTTCGCAACGGCGTGGCTCGGAATCTGGATGGCGCAGCTGACGCCCATCCAGCTGTTGCTGCCGCAGCAGGTTGAGGATGTCGTGCACGGTCGCCTCTGGACCGACAACGTGCTCGCCTTCGGCATCATTTCCGGAATCGCCGGCGCGTGCGCGCTCATCACGTTCCCGCTGACGGGTGCCCTCTCGGACCGTACGACATCGCGCTTCGGTCGTCGTCGCCCGTGGATCTTTGCCGGCGTCGTCGTCTTCGCCGTCTCGCTCGTCATCCTGAGCCTGCAGACCAACATCGTCGGCGTCGGGGTCTTCTGGTCAACCGCGATCATCGGATTCTGCATCGCTTCTGCGGCTATCACCGCCACACTCTCCGATCAGGTGCCCGTCAATCAGCGCGGATTCGTTTCCGGCTGGATTTCGGCGCCCCAGGCAATCGGAACGATCCTCGGAATCCTGCTCGTAACCACGATCTGGGCCAGCGCAGCGTCGGAGCAGGCCTTCGGCTATCCACTCGTCGCCATCCTTCTGGTCATTCTCGCGATCCCGTTCATCCTTACGCTGCCGGATCAGGTACTGCGCAGGGACCAGCGTCCGCGAGGAGGTCTCGGCACGATCCTTCAGGGCTTCTGGATCAACCCGGTCAAGCACCCGGACTTCGGTTGGACGCTGCTCGGCCGCATCCTGGTCAACCTCGGTAACGCGCTTGGCACAACGCTGCTGCTCTACTTCCTGCAGTACGGACTGCACCAGAACAAGAACAATGCGAACAACGACCTGCTCATCCTGACGTTTGTCTACCTGGTGTTCTTCGTCCTCGCCGCGCTGATCTGTGGGCGGATCAGCGACCGGATCGGCCGTCGCAAGGTGTTCGTCTACATCGCCGCCTACCTGCAGGCGATCGCGGCACTCATCCTCGCCTTCGTGCCGAACCTCACCGTCGCCTTCTTCGCTGCCGGGCTGCTCGGCCTCGGCTACGGCTGCTACATGGCGGTCGACCAGGCTCTCGCCACCCAGGTTCTTCCCGACGCGCACTCGCGCGGCAAGGACCTCGGCATCATGAACATCGCGACGGCGGTGCCGCAGGCCGTCGGCCCGCTGCTCGGCGCCCTCATCGTGCTCTTGTTCGCCTCGCTCGCGACGGCAGGAGCCGTATCGAGTACCGCGATCACGCAGGTCGGTGAGAGTGCCGGATTTGCCGGGTTGTTCACCGCATCCGGCGTGCTCGCGATCGTCGGTGGCGTCGCGATGATCCCCATCAAGAGCGTGAAATAGCGCCCCAACAGCTCTTCGGAGCAGTAATGAGATTTCCGTAGTGCAGCTGGTTCGACCAACACAGAAACTCTGGAACGATCCAGCGAATTACTGGGGCAGCCTGACGGCCGCAACGACCGACCTCGAGACACCGCTCGGCGCGATCTCACTCGAGGCGCTGTCGAGCAACGCGTTCGACATGCTCGACCGCGCCGGCGGCAAGCCGATTCGCATCGCCAGCAAGTCGGTGCGTGTCCGAAGCATCATCGAGTCGGTCCTGAAGATTCCCGGCTATGCCGGAGTGCTCGCCTACACACTGCCGGAGGCGCTGTGGCTGGCGTCGACGATTCCGGATGTCGTGGTCGGCTACCCGACCGCCGACCGGACCGCGTTGCGAACCCTCGGTACCGACGCGAAGCTCAATTCGCGCGTGACGATCATGGTCGACTCGGTTGCGCACCTCGACCTCGTGGATGCCGCGATCGCGCCCAGCAAACGCAAAGACATCCGCGTCGCCATCGAACTCGACTCGTCCTGGGATGCACCGGTGCTCGGTCACACCGGCGTCTACCGGTCTCCTATTCACAAACCAGAGGCCGCACGCGCCCTTGCGGAGATCATTGTGAAGCGTCCCGGGTTTACGCTCGTCGGAATGATGGGATACGAAGCCCAGATCGCCGGGCTCGCGAACAAGCCGGCGTCGGCGGTTCGCGGGGTTGCCGTTCGCTGGATTCAGAGGCAATCGGTGGCCGAACTCGCCGATCGCCGGGGCAAGGCGGTCGCGGCCGTGCGCGAGATCGCGGATCTCGAGTTCGTCAACGGCGGCGGCACCGGTTCGCTGGAGAGCACCGCGGCAGACGAGTCGGTGACCGACATCGCCGCCGGAAGTGGTCTGTTCGGGCCTCATCTCTTCGACCAGTACGTGCACTTCGCACCGGCGCCCGCCGCCGCATTCGCCCTCTCCGTTGCGCGCAAACCGACTCCGCAGATGGCGACGCTGCTGGGCGGCGGCTGGATCGCATCCGGCCCACCGTCCAGGGACCGGATGCCACAGCTGGCCTGGCCGCGCGGGCTCTCGATGGTCGCACGCGAGATGGCGGGCGAGGTGCAGACTCCCGTGACGGGCAAAGCGGCTGCGTCGCTGCGGGTCGGGGATCGCGTCTGGCTTCGGCACACAAAGGCCGGCGAGTTGAGCGAACACCTCGACGGGTTTTCGATCGTCACGAACGGTCGGGTCAGCGAGACAGTGCCGACCTACCGGGGTGAGGGTCAGGCGTTCCTGTGAGCGCGGAGTGGGCCAACTGGGGTCGGTGCGAGTCCGCCAGCCCGGTCGACCGAGTGCGTCCGACGTCCCTCGAGGAGGTCGTCGCCACGATCGCATCCGCACGCGATCGCGGCCTGCGGGTCAAGGCGGCCGGAACCGGTCACAGCTTCACCGGGATTGCGGTGGCTCCAGGCATCCAACTCGACATGTCGGGACTGACCGGACTGCGATCGGTCGATGGCACCGAGGTCGCCCTCGGCGGTGGGACAGTGCTTCACGACCTGCCGCCGCTCCTCGATCCCCTCGGTCTGGCGCTGCAGAACATGGGCGACATCGACGTTCAGACCATCACCGGCGCGACCTCGACCGGGACCCACGGCACCGGCGCGAAGTTCGGCGGCCTCGCGACCCGTATCACGGGGGCGACTCTCGTGACGGGCACCGGCGAGGTCGTGACGGTGAGCAAGACCGAGAACGCCGACCTGCTGCCCGCGGTCTCACTTGGCCTCGGCGCGCTCGGCGTCCTGGTCGAGGTCACGGTCAACTGCGTGCCGAGTTTCGTGCTGAGCGCCGTCGAGACGCCGGAGCCGCTGGAGCAGGTTCTGGACGAGTGGCACGACCGCATCGCTGCCGCCGACCACTTCGAGTTCTACTGGTTCCCACACACCGAGGCCGCGCTGACCAAGACCAACACGCGGCTGCCCGCCGATGCCGCGACGGCGCCGCTGTCCGCACGCCGCCGCTGGTTCGACGACTCGCTGATGTCGAACACGCTGTTCGCCGGAACCACAGCGTTGCAGCATCGGCTGCCGTCGAGTACGCCGGGCATCAACCGGCTGTCGACGAAGCTCACCGGAAATCGCAGCTTCTCGGATGCCTCGCACCGGGTGTTCGCGACCGAGCGGCGAGTGCGTTTTCGCGAGATGGAGTATGCGATTCCGGTTGATCAGATCCCGGAAGCGCTGCGCGAGGTCAGGGCGCTCATCGACGCCAAAGGCTGGACGGTCTCGTTCCCCATCGAGGTGCGCGCCGCGGCGGCGGATGAGCTCTGGCTGTCCACGGCCACCGGACGCGCCACCGGCTACGTCGCCGTGCATCGGTACTTCCGCGAGGATCCGACCGAGTACTTCACGGCGGTCGAGGAGATCATGAAGGCGCACGAGGGGCGTCCGCACTGGGGGAAAATGAACACCAGGACGGCGGCGGATCTGGCACCCGCCTATCCGCGATTCGCGGATTTCCTGGCCGTTCGCGATCGGCTCGACCCCGAACGCATCTTCAGCAATGACTACCTCGATAGAGTCTTGGGGAGATGACTGAACGTCGCAGGTTTCCGGCCGGGCTGTATCGAGCGGGAAGTGAACCCGATCCGCGATTCACGCTGGCCAACGAGCGAACCTTTCTCGCCTGGATTCGCACGGCGCTCGCCTTCGTTGCGGCGGGAGTCGCGCTCGAAGCGCTGGTTCCCGGCCTGCAGCCCGGGTTCCGGCTCGCGGCATCCATCGTCCTGGTTCTGACCGGAATCGCGACCCCGATCCAGGCCTGGCTCGGCTGGATGAGCATCGAACGTGCACTCCGCGAGGGCAGGCCGTTGCCGTCGCCCGCGCTCGCGCTGCCGGTCGGTCTTGCGGTGGTTGTGGTCGGCATTCTCGTCGGCCTCGGATTCCTGCTGAAATGAGCGAGCCTGCCCCGTCACGGCTCTTCGATCCCGGGATGCAGCCCGAGCGCACCGCGCTCGCCTGGCGCAGGACCGCGCTGGCGATGGCGGTCGGATCGCTCGTCGCGCTGCGGGTTTTTTCGCCGAGCCTGGGTCTCTGGGCCGTCGTCCCTACCGTGATCGCCTTCGCGATCGCGGTCGCGGTGTTCATCGCGGCGGAAGCGCGTTACCGCCGCAACCACCGCGAACTCATCGCCGATCGAGACCCCGAGACCCGGGTCGTACTTGCCGGCGGCGCGCTGATCGCTCTTGTTGCTGCGGCGGTGTTCACCTTCGGTGTGCTCGCCGCAATCATCCTCATCGCGACAGAGCTCGCGCGTTAGACCGCGAGCAGCGAGCGGATGTCGCGACCGGGGAGCGCATGCCTGCCGTTCAGCGCAGACAGTTCGAGTACGACGCTGACGCCGGCGACGACCCAGCCGGCGCGTTCGATCAGCTTGGTCGAGGCGCCGAGTGTTCCGCCGGTCGCGAGAATGTCATCCAGAAGCAAAAGACGTGAGCCCGCGGGAAGAGTGTTCGGCTGCACCTGGAGGGTCGCGCTACCGTATTCGAGGTCGTAGCTCTCCGAGAGAACCTCCTGCGGAAGCTTGCCCGGCTTGCGGATGATCAGCACGCCGACTCCGAGCGCATATGCGGCCGCGGCGGCGAGCACGAAGCCGCGGGCCTCGACCCCGGCGACCGCGTCTACCTTGCCGACGAACGGCTCAGCCAGGGCATCCGTGATGACGCGAAGCGCGGCTCCGTCCGCAAACACCGGGGTCAGGTCGCGAAACGTGATACCCGGTTTTGGGAAGTTCGGGACCACGGCCGTGAGCTCGTGGACGAACTGTGCGGCTCTGCTTCGCGTTTCCGGCATAATGCCATCCTGCCAGCCGCTGGCGGTCGGTCTTACCCCGAGATCTCACCGTTCATGTAGGTCGCCAGGGCGACCGCGACTGCCGCCTGCTTGGCCGGGTTGGCCAGCGCGACATTGAGGTTGCAGAGGTTGCCGCCACGCACCCAGTCGATCGAAGTGCCGCCTGAGTTGCTGTTGGTGTATTCCACAGCCTGGCTGCCCAGGCTCGGCACGGTGGCGTAGCCCGGCTGTGAACTGTCCTGTGCGACCGTGAACGACCAGGCCCAACTGCCTCCGGGCACGACGCTGGAAAAGAAGCCGTTCTGCTGGTCCGCCGAGGCTAGATCGCATTCGACCTCGCCGAGGCCCGCCGCGGCACCCCAATACTCGGCCAGCGACTCCTGGTCGGACAGATCAGGTCCAATCGAGTCGACCCCGGAGACGCCTGCGACCGAGTCGATCTCGGAATCCGAAATCGTCGTTGCGCACGTGGTCGGCGTTGTCGTCGCGGCCAGGTTTGTCCACTTCGGTTCCTTCACGAAACTGGCGTTGCCGGCTGCAGCAATCACGGGGTTCAGGAGCGCCGCGAAGTGACTCAGACCGAGGTCGGAGGTTGCAAACGCCTTCGACACGGATTCGATCTCGAGGCTGACCCAGGTGGTGCCCACACGAGTGTCGACTTCGCACACCGTGCCGGTGGGGATTGCGGGATTGCACCAGCCGTAGGCGTCGCCGGAAATTATCGACGTCTTCGTCTCGCCGATTTCCGTGATGGTGGAGCTCGCGGTTGTCCAGTCTGCGGTCGACACGTCGGGCAGCACCCAGAGCACGAGATGGTTCGACGTCTGCTGCGCATCCCCTGGATAGTTGTCCGACCAGTTGCAGGTGAGTGCGCCGGCCTGGGTAAAGGTGATATCGGAAGCGGGGTCCGCCGGCGGCGTTACCACGGGCACATTGACGCCAACGGAGGTTGCGAGAGCGGATGCCGACACCAGCTGCGAGCACGTCTGGGTTACCCGGGTGACCGGTGCAGCCAGCGGTGTCGGTGTCGGCTTGGGGACAGACCCGCTGCCATGCCCGGAGCCCGCGTGGGCGTGCGTGGTCGATCCCGGATGTGGCGCGGCCGGGGCACAGGCGCTCAGCGCGAGGACGGTCGCGAGCGCGGCGACAGCGGAAATGATCGTGCTGACCCTGGGGTGTTGCCGAGCTTTCGTCATGCCCCACAGGTTAGTGGGCGGCTGGCCGCGCACACATAGAGAACGAGTGCCCAGATGCCCGCGCTTTGCGCCCGTCTCATTCCGTCCTGCGTCGAAGCGTGAGCGAGCCGACAATCACGAACCCGACGGCCCACAGCGCGACAATCCCGACCTCGCGCAGTACCGTTCCCGACGCGCCAGAGTCCATCGTGACCTTCTGCAGCGCCTCGATCGAGTGGGACAGCGGGAGCCAGTCCGAGATGGAACGAAGGACATCGGGCATCTGGCTGCGCGGTATGAAGATCCCACCCAGCAGAATCTGCGGAAAGACGAGTGCGGGCATGAACTGCACAACCTGAAACTCTGTGGCCGCGAATGCGCTGGCGAACAGCCCGAGTGTCGTGCCGAGGACGGCGTTTGCCACCGCGACCAGGATGAGCAGCCACACGTTTCCGCTGATCGTCAGCCCGCACACCCACACGGCGTATCCGACCGCGATGAGCGACTGAATGATTGCCAACAGCCCAAACGCAAGCGTGTAGCCGACGATGAAGTCGAATTTGCCCAATGGCATGGTCATCAGTCGTTCGAGAGTTCCGGATCGTCGCTCCCGCAGTGTCGTGATGCTGGTGATGAGGAACATGATGATGAACGGGAACAGACCGAGCAGGGCCGGCCCGATGGTTTCGAACTCCTTGGTATTGACGAAGATCCAGGCCATCAGCCCGATCAGCAGGCTCGGGACCAGGAGGAGCAGCGCAACCGTGCGCGGATCATGCCGAATCTGCGCGAGCACCCGTGCCGACGTTGCGAGAGTCAGTCGAGGGTTCATGCGGCCGCCCCGCTCTTCTTCTGCGTCTGCGCTATGAGTGCGAGGAACGCATCATCCGCATCGCTGGTCTTCGTCCGATCGAGCAGTTCCGCGGGCGTCTCGTCAGCGAGCACCTCGCCGTCGTGGAGAAGCAGGATGCGATCACAGCGGGTCGCCTCATCCATGACGTGACTGGACACCAGCAGGCTGACTCCGCGGCTGGCCAACGAGGCGAACAGCTTCCAGAGGTCGCGTCGGAGCACCGGATCGAGTCCGACCGTCGGTTCGTCGAGTACCAGGAGTTCCGGAGAGCCGAGCAGGGCGACCGCGAGCGAGACGCGACTGAGCTGCCCGCCGCTGAGGTTCCCGACGAGCTGCTTCGACTGCGGTCCAAGATCGACCTCCTGCACGACGCGATCGGTGTCGGACCTCGGTGCGCCGATCACGCGAGCGAAGTACTGCAGGTTCTGTGTGACGGTGAGGTCTTCGTAGACGCTGGGCGACTGTGTCACGTAGCCGATGCGCCGACGCAGGGCGGGCGTGCCGGCGGGCGAACCGAGAACTGTGACGGTCCCGGCAGCGATTCGTTGTGCGCCAACGATCGAGCGCATCAGGGTGGATTTCCCGCTGCCGCTGGGGCCGAGGAGACCGACGACCTGCCCTCGTGGAACCTGGATGTCCAGATTGTGTAGCACGTCGAGTTTGCCTCGGCGCACGCGCAGCCCCGTTATCACGATGGCGGGAGTTGAATTCATCACATGATGAATTATTCACCCAGTAGGTGCCACTGCACAATAGGGCCGACTCGAGCGACGACTTCATCCGGGGTCGCGTCCGCAAGCGCGCCGAGACGGATGCCGTATCGGGCGATGATGAGCCCAACGATTTGCGATGCGGCCAGGCTCGCGCGCAACTCGGCGTCCGGAGCATCCAGCTCGGCGGCGATCCTGCCCAGGACCTCACGCATCATGAACTGGCGCAACATCCGCGCCGCGAATTCGTGACCGAGCGCCGTTCGAACCAGCCCCAGGGCGGCGTCGCGGGCAGGACGGTTATCGAGTTGAGTGACAATCGTTCGCACGATGGTCACGCCAATTGCGTCGCGCGGGCCGCGCAGGATCTCGGCGACCAACCGGTCCGGCCGGATGGGTACGTTTACCGTCGCCGCGAACAGGTCGGCCTTGTCGGCGAAGTAGTGGTGGACCAGGGCAGCATCGACGCCGGCGCGGCGGGCGACCGCACGCAACGAGGTGGCGTCGTAGCCGTTGGCGGTGAATTCCGCGCTCGCGGCTGCCACGATTTCAGCACGAGTACCGCTGGCGGCGTCACTCGATTTTCGCCGCCCGCGTCGCACGAGCGGCGTGCCCGGACTCGGCTCAATCGGCTCCGAAATATCCACAGCGAGAGCATAGGCCCGCCCCAGCTGCGACGGGTCCGTCACGCACAAGATATAGAGAACAATTGCACAGGGAGATTGGTAGTGCTTCGCATATAGTTCTAGGCATGGCCACTATCTACATCGTCATCGGCATCATTGTGCTGCTGATCATCATCATCGGCATCTACCTCTGGGCGACTTACAACTCGCTGATCACGCTGAAGAACCGCGTGGACGAGGCGTGGAGCGACATCACCGTCCAGCTGAAGCGTCGTGCCGACCTCATCCCGAACCTGATCGAAACCGTCAAGGGATATGCCGCTCACGAGAGTGGAGTATTCGAGGCAGTGACGGCCGCTCGCGCGGCAACCGTCAACGCGACGACCCCGGCGCAGGCGACGGCAGCAGAAGGCCCGATGCAGAGTGCGCTCAAGTCGATCTTCGCGGTCTCAGAGGCCTACCCGCAGCTGCAGGCCAGCCAGCAGTTCCTCGAACTGCAGGCGCAACTGACCGACACCGAAGACAAGATCCAGGCCTCGCGTCGCTTCTACAACGGTGGCGTTCGCGACTTCAACACGAAGATCCAGACCTTCCCGAACAACTCGTTCGCGAAGCGCCTCGGCTTCACGGCTCGTGACTTCTTCGAGGTCGACGACCCGACCGCCATCGCAGAGCCGCCGCGAGTTCAGTTCTGATCATTCGTAACTCGCAACTAACGAAATCCGAACTGTATGTATAGGGCTATCGCAGCCAACAAGCGCAACACCGTCTTCATCATCCTGCTGTTCCTGGTGATTCTGGCCGCCCTCGGCTTCGTCATCGACTACATCTGGGGCGGTGGGTCGGAGGGCAACTACGTCGTGTTTTATTGCGTCGTTATCGGTGCCGGGCTATACACGTTCATCCAATACTTCGCCGCCGGCCGCCAGGCCCTCGCGATCACCGGTGCACAGGAGATCCAGAAGGCGGACAACCCGCGGCTGTACAACATCGTCGAGAACCTGTCGATCACGACCGGCCTGCCGATGCCGAAGGTGTACATCATCAACGACCCGGCTCCGAACGCCTTCTCGACCGGGCGGGACCCGAAACACGCGTCGGTCGCGGCGACAACGGGCATCCTCGACCTGATGGACGATTCTGAACTGCAGGGCGTGATGGCGCACGAGATGGGCCACGTGCAGAACTACGACATCCGGGTCTCGACGCTCGTTTTCGGCCTCGTCGTCGCGATTGGATTCATCGCGGATATCGCGCTGCGGCTGAGCTTCTTTGGCGGCAACAACCGCAACAACAACGCCGGCAACAACCCGATCGTTCTGGTCATCGGCCTCGCTGCTCTCGTCATATCGCCCATCGTGGCCGCGGTCATCCAGGCGGCGATTTCGCGCCAGCGCGAGTATCTGGCCGATGCGTCGAGCGCGATGATCACGCGCAACCCACCAGAGCTTGAGAGCGCGCTGGCCAAGCTCGGCCAGTACGGTCGCCCGGTCGCCCGACAGAACTCGAGCATGGCGCACATGTGGGTCGCGGATCCCAACAAGCCCGGCTTCATCTCCAAGATCTTCGGCACGCATCCGCCGATCCCGGATCGCATCGCGCGGCTCGAGAAAATCGGCGGAACCTTCTAACACCGCTAGAACATTCGGGCTACCAGGTTGGCGAAGATCGCCTCGGGATCGGTGTCGAGACCCTGGCGCGTGAACCAGGAACACACGTTGACGCAGTCGCGGTGCAGGAAGTCGAGCCCGGTCGGGTTGCTGGCGACCTCCACCAACTGTGGAAGGTCGATCACCACCACGCGGGACTCGTGGACGAGCAGGTTGTAGGGCGACAGGTCGCCATGCGCGTATCCGGCGTCGGCGAGGCGGGTGAGGATGCCGACCGCCTGGTCGAGGTAGTCGCGGAGCTCTTCGCGACTCGCGCGCACCTGGGCCAGGCGCGGCGCGGCCACGATCCCCGAACCGATGAACTCCATCAAGATCTCGGTGTCATTTACCTGGACCGGATACGGCACGGGCAACCCCAGCCGGTACAGGGTGCAGAGTGCCTCGAATTCCGCGTACGCCCAGCGGCTGGCGCTGACCGAGCGACCGTACGCGCTGCCGCGGGCGACCGCGCGCGAGTCGCGGGTGTTCCGCATCCCTCGCCCCTCGGTGTATCGGGTCGACCGGTGGAAGTCGCTGGTATCCGCGCCACGGTAGCGTTTCGCTGCAAGGATGCTGGAAACACCCGAATCATCGGGCACCGCGCGCTCGATCAGGAAGAGGTCGGCCTCCTTGCCGGACTTCACGATGCCGAGTTCGGTGTCGAACGCGGCCGCCGAGGTAACCACCCACGGCGGATACGGCTGAGGCCCGCGCTCGGTTGGCGTGACGCTGGTCCAGGTGGACCAGCGTTGATCCGGGCCCGGTTCGAGCCGGAGAAATGTGGGAATGGGACTAGCGGGATTGAGCGGTAGGTCTTCAACGAACACTGTGGTGAACTCCTGGGAACGGGAGGTCACCGACGAGTTAGCGGGCGATGACCTCGGGAGAGATGGAATGCTGCGGCGCGACAAATGCGGCCATGATGACGTCTCCCTTCCCGCTCACGACAGGCTCGTGACTCGAGTCCCGTTCGGTTCCGTCAGCCTAGCTTGGTGACGACCGCTTGCGCGAGCGCCGTTGCAGCGGATCGCTTGTTCGCCGCGGTGCTCGTCGCCGGAACAGCCAGCTCGATCCAGTCCCCGCCCATCACCAGGTCGACGATGCAGGAGGCGTCGCTCGCCGCGCAACGGATCCACGCGCCGCCGTGCACGCCGAGGCCGGTGAGTTGCAGCGTCTGGAGCGGGGCATCGGCGAGCGTCTGGGTCTTGTCTTCCGCCCAAGCCCACGCGCCGCCGGGAAGCCAGGCGACCTGCGCGACCGTCGCGGTTCCCGAAGTGAAGATGCACGGGTGGTCCTTCAAGGAGTCCTGCGCCGCATACTCCACCGGGACCGACTCGTAGTCGTTCGCAGCATGCAGCGGCGTGCTGGCGGCGATCGCGCCGCTGGTACCAAGGGCGGTCAGCACGGCTGTTGTGGAGGCGAAGTCGGTGCACTGCGTTCCGAGGGCCAGAGTTCCAGCCTGTGGGACGGTGGGCGCGGATGGTGTGCCTCCTGCCGTGACTGCGGCGATGACCGAATCATGGAGGGGCTCGATCTCGTTGCCACCACCGGTTGAGTGGCGACCCAGGATGTCAATCCAGGTACCGGTCCCCACGAGATGGTCGAGCTGGCAGATGCTGCCGACGCCGTCGACGTCGCATTCGCCGGCGTCACCGTTCTCGGCACCCATGGCGGGTCCCTCGAGGGACCACGCGTTCTGTGCGTCGAACTGGACGGTGATCTCGAGGTATGACGGAACGGTCACATCGGTCACTTCGGAGTGGTCAACGGGTCCGGTCGACCAGATGCAGTCGATTCCGCCCGCCTCGCGAATGTAGTCCGGGCTCGGAATCAAGTTGTTCGCGTCGGCCAGATCACCGGCCGAGAGTGCTGCCGGTTGCACCAGTGTCACCGGACCCTGGTAGCCCGTGATTTCGGCCGGTGTCGCCAGCGACGTGCACGGGAGGCTCAGTCGGGACGCGGGAGCCGTGGTGTCCAGGGCCGGTGGGAGGTCCTTGACCGAAACGGGGGTGTGCGTCGCGGGGACGTTGGTCGCCGAGGAGTTTCCGCCCGTCGTCGCCGGTGCACACCCCGCAAGGCCGACGGTCGCAACTGAAACGGCGACGAGGACGAGAAGGATGCGAGGGATTTGCTTCGTCATGCTCACATAGTGCTCTGCTCCGCGCGCGACCTGTATAGGGAATCTCTCTCTAGTTTTAGCTGCGTACGGTAGTTTCGAGGTCCGCCGCCAGGCTCGAGAGGGCCGCAAGAGGCGTGACGGTAAGCGGCGGTTCGCCGCCCCCGGGATTCTGTGTGTTCAGCATCCAGACGGACAGCCAGTTGCCGCCGAGAATGAGGTCCATTCGGATGCTGCCGTTCGGGTCCGCGTAGGTCACCGCGCTGTCTCCCGCCGGCAGCCCGGGAACGGCAAGCGGCGTCTCGGTCGGGGTGGCGGCCTCGGCCTGGTTCGCGGCCCACTCGCCACCGACCATCCAACTCAGTTCGGCGTACTGGTTGCCTTGGTTGTCCTCCAGGTTGCAGCCCTGGGCGCCCGTCACGGAGTACAGCGACTCAACGTAGGTGCCCCATGGGCCGGCGTCATCGGGCATGCAATTGACCGACAGGGGGGCCGCGGTTGCGAAGGCGGTCTTCAGTTGGCTCGAGGTGATGAGTTTTGTCCCGTCGTTCGCCATCGCGACCGCGCCGACCGCGGGCGTTGCCGCCATGGCGAAAGGTCCGGAGGTGATCTTCGTCACGTCGGCCTTGAGGAGGGTCTGGATGGGCGGCGGCAGTGTTGCGCCGGTTGCAGCCGGGCTTGGGACCATGTCCTGGAAGTTGGCGTACAGCCACGTGCCGTTGATGTAGTCGTCAAACTCGCAGCCGTTCTCCCCGCCGCCCTGGGTGCCGTTGCAGGAAGTGAAGGTGTGGCCGGCCACACCTGGGCCAATCGGGCTGGCGAGGAAACGTGCCCAGCCCGCCGCCGTCGCGGGCATCACGGTGATGTCAAGGGTTTCGTCTCCGCTACCCGATGTCGACGCCGCATCATCCCACCGGCACGTGACACCGCCGAGATCCTCGACGTAGTACAGCTCGGAAAGCTGGCCGTCGCCCTCGACTCGATCATCGGAGGCCGGGTCTGCCTCGGCCATCGTGTGGCTGAAGACTGGTGTGATCTGGGCGGCGGGTGCCAGATCATTGCAGCCAAACGCGTACTGCGACTTTGGCTGGCTCACCGTGTGGACGACGGGTTTCTTGATCGGCTTGGCGGTGTGGTGCGCCCCGCCGGGGGTTGACGTGTCTGCCGTCCCGGTGCCGCCGACGGCTGGATTCGTCGCGGGCGCGCAACCCGTTAATACAAGGGCCGCGGCGGCGAGAACAGCGATCGGGGCGATCAGCCGAATACGAGTCATCCACACATTGTGGCGTGCACCCGAGGGTCACGGGCCCCGGATTCCGTGGGTACTTGCTACTCAATCTGACAGGGCCAATTCCGCCGAAATCGCGGAGGCGAGATCGCCGCGATCGACGACCTCGACTCCGTCGAGACCCTGCCAGGTGGCCGTTTGCCGCAGCAGCTGGACGAGTCGTCCCTCGTAACCGCCGGGCTGCCCGGCCTCTCGCCACGCGGATTGCACTCGGAGTATCCGATTCTGCCGGTCACTCTTCAGGTCGATGCGACCGACGATGCGGTCATCCACCAGCAGCGGGAGTGTGTAGTACCCGTAGATGCGCTTGGGCGCCGGCGTGTAGATCTCGATCCGATAGTGGAAGTCGAACATCCGAAGCGCCCGGTCCCGTTCCCAAACCACGGGATCGAACGGCGACAGCAGCGCGATGGTCTCGAGGCGCCTCGGGATGCGCGCTTCGGGATGCAGGTATGCGGTGAGCGGGCGGCCACCGCGCTCCCACCCCTTGACCGTCACCGGTATCAGTGCGCCCTCGCTCGCCAGCTCCGCGAGAATCGGCGCGGCTGTGGTGAGCTTCAGGCGGTAGTAGTCGGCAAGGTCGCTGACCGTCCCCACACCGTGGGCTCGCGCCGCCAGGAGGAGCAGTTGTCTCTTTGCATCGGGCTCGAGTACGTCCGTGTCGAGCAGCTCTGGCGGAATGGCCTGCTCCGGCAGCGCATAGGTGCGCTCGAAGCGAGTGCGACCACCCGTGACCACGTCTCCCATATAGAAGAGTCGCTCGAGACCTTCCTTGACATCGGACCAGCCCCACCAGGTCCCGCGTCTCCGGTTTGATTCGTGTTCGACCTCGCTGGCCGCGAGCGGTCCCTTCGCGGCCAGTTCCGCCAGGAGCCAGTCCAGCATTCCGCGGTTGTTATTGACCCAGCTGTCGGGGTCGCCGTACCACTTTTCGCGGTACTCGCGCATCCGCCAGCGCCACAGCGGCCACGCGGTCAGCGGCACCATGGC
>DATAZY010000056.1:0-39120 GCA_036271795.1 Galbitalea sp. | reverse complement strand
CTCCAGAAAACAATGCCTCATCTTATCGAGCAGGCAAGGCTCCGGACGCGCAGCTATATCGTGACCTGACATCGACACTGTGCGGCGTCGATCGCTGTTGGTCCAGGCTCCATTCCTGAGATGCACCGAGGCCAACGGTGTCCGACCGCCATAGATAGGCTCTCGAACGTTCGGAACAGCCCGACGAGGATAGCGAGGGCGTCGCATGGTCAGCGTGACACAGCGAATCAAGTAGGCGAAACAGCCTTACGGCGGCTACCTCAATCCGAAGGCGGTGGAGGTCCGCCATCTGAACGGCAACGTACCCACACCGTTGGACCGCACCGTCGAGAACGTCGACCTGTCCTTCGTCAGCATGGCCGTCGACTACCTGACCCGGTGGTGCCTTGACCACCAGAAACCGCCGCACATGCCAGCGGCGGAATACGCCTTCAATATTTCGTGTTCCGGTGCCAGCAAACTCGATAGGCAGTTGGGCACTGATTACGCCACACGAGCAACAGAGTCGTGCCGACTCATCGACGAGTCGCGCGATTTCAATCCAGATGCACCAACACTCCCGACGCCCGCCGCGATTGCGGCGGCTGTCGAGCTCACTTCGTTCGATGTCGCCTTTCGCGCAGGACTGCAGGGATACAACCCGGACGCGAACACGACGCCGGACGCGACCACGATCCAGCACATCGCGACGATGATGGAACGCTCCCTTGGTTTTTTCCGACAGTTCGGGCCGGCGCTTGTCGACGGCTTCACGATGTTCGGCGGCTACACCGAAACGGTCGATTCGGGCGATGGCGACTTCGTCACAGCGGACACGCTTTGGGGCTTCAAGGTGTCGGTGAAACCGCCCACGAGCGCCCACACCCTGCAACTGCTCGTGTACTGGCTCATGGCACGGCATTCCGTCTGGAACAGGACAGCTACCTGGAACTGGGATCACACGACGCAGGAAGCGGAGTGGCGCGAAACGTGGGACCTCGACGCCTACCTTCGCGAGAACCGTGCCTGGCCCGACGACCTTCACGGGCCGGTCCCCACGGACATTGGCATGTACAGCCCTCGGCTCGATGTCGACGGCGTCCCTGCTGACGTCATCACTGCGGAGCGCGAGGTGAGCGTTTACAAATAGGCGTCGCGATCCAACTCAATCGGATCACTGCCCCAATGTCACCAGCTACTTTGCTACCCCAACCCAATCCCATTGGTCCGGAGTACCGTCACCGTTTGTATCTTTGGCAACGAGATCATATGTAATAGTCTGAGTGCCATCGCTGACAGGAACACCTTCACTGTCTTGAATGGTAGCGGTACTGACGCCGGAAATTTCTGTGTCGCTCTGGAACTGAATGCCTGGGACGACGTTCGCTACCTCAGCGTGTTTTGGATCGTGGCCTACAAGCATGGCTGCAACGCGGGCATTATGGGTAGGGCTAAAATTCTTCAATAAATTAGCCTGAAAAGTGTTGTTGTCATTGTTTGGCCCAAACCAGGCTGTCTCCGCACCGGCATCAAAGTACGGCAAGTTGAGCTCATCAACTACGTCGTCGGCAGACTTGCTCTCATCGAATTCCCACTTGATAAGTTCTGCATGTGACTGTGGAGCATCTGCATAACCTTCCTCAAAGAACAAATTCTCCGATTTTTGTAGTTCTGTAACGACTGCACTAGATGGCTGCCCTTTTACGTACGGAATAAGCAGTGGATCGACTGCTAGCTTCGTGTACTCAGGTGTACCGGCCGCAGGGCGGGCCGCTAGCTTGTCTTGGAATTGCTGCTCAATGCTCGCTCCACCGGCTCCATTGTTGTTGGGCTTCGACGGCGAAGCCGGAGCCGCCTGTGCACAGCCGGCCACGAGGCCACCGAAAGCGACCATGACTGCCGCCGTCACCAGCACACGCCGCGATGAACCAATGAGCTGCACCAAGGTCGGGTTCCCTCCGCTCCAGAAAACAATGGCTCATCTTATCGATCAAGCGTCCTCCGGCTAGCTGTAGCAGACTCAACCGATGGGTTCTCCGGAGTAGGGGTGGTTGCAGTCAGGAATCCCTATTGGTGGAGTACAGACATCACCAGCTCCTATCAAGTTCTGGGAGAACTACAACGCACCTCTCTGCCGTATTTGTTGACCGTTGTTCCGCGACCGGGTGAGATTCTCGAAACTGAAGCCTGGTCGCCGACGAAACAGAAGAGCACCGACCCGCAATGGTCGCTCTCCCCAAACGATGAAATCAGCCTTGCCTTCCGTACGCAGGCGGTCCAAGTGTCGCTGAACGTTGTCTCTCAGATTCTCTGGCTAGCTGCGGGTGTCATGTTGGGGGCCGCTCCCGGGGTTTTTCTTGGCGGTCTTTCCGCGCTGGGCCGCAGGGCAACGAAGGGTGTCACGCCACGACGCGGTCGTCCATGAGGCTATCTCGCTACTTTGATGACGCCTCGTTTCTCGCCGTTTGAGCCATGCTTGTAAGGCGCTATTCACCCGTCGATTGCTTGGAACAATGAGCTGGACCAAGGTCGGGCTCCCTCCGCTCCAGAAAACAACGGCTCATCCTATCGACCAAACAGCACCTTCGAAGCGCATCTGCCCTTGGGCGGGCGACTGTCGTGGAGGCTCCGAAGTTGACACAAAACTACGGATCAAGAGCGCGGGAGATGTATCTCAGGATCAAGCCCAGGCGACTAGCAGCTATCGCCTCTCGCCGGAAATCGGCCTAAATCGTTCCGCCGTCGATCCACCAACTGTAAACTTGTCCGTCGACTGTTTCGCTAACGAAATACTCTCTGACTGTTTCTTTTTGGCCACTTACACCACTGGTATAAAGGATGTCTCTATAGGGCACCCCCGAGGCGTCTTTATTCAATGGACTCGCGCTGATAGCTATATCCATGGGGAATAGGTTGCGGGCGCCAGCCACTCGTGCACTAATAGGGACTGGTTGAGCAATTTTTTCTAACTCGGTTTTGTTACCAGCGTAATTATTATTTGCCGTCCCTCCGTAGTATGCCCCTATCAAAGCGTTCTCTCCGTCGTTACCTTCTAGTGAATAGGCAACAGCAACTCCATACGTTGAGATTGTCAAAATCTCCTGAGGAGTGTTGCTGATTGAAATACTCGAGGGCAGAACATCGTTTGAGTCGTTAGTGAAACTTTCGTACGTCGCTGCATAATCGTTTACGTCTCGTATTAAGTACAAGAAGTCA
The DNA here is from genome assembly GCA_036271795.1 of Galbitalea sp. Classification (GTDB taxonomy): domain Bacteria; phylum Actinomycetota; class Actinomycetes; order Actinomycetales; family Microbacteriaceae; genus Galbitalea. Next base: position 35,925 of record DATAZY010000056.1, on the reverse strand, counting down.
GCATTCCTTTCGTCTTGCGGAAGAGCCGCGAACTGCTCTGGGGTAGGAGAGTTCTCATAACTTGCAGGCATTGTTGTGGGCATTGCGACACCGCTTGCTATTGGCGTTGGGGTCGCCTTTGGTGCTCTGGGCGCGGGGTGACTTGAGCTCTTCGCGTGCGCTGCAAGCGACGTGGGCTGTGCCTTGGCGCAACCCGTTAGGAGGGTGCCGAACGCTAACACGACTACGGCCGTCGCCAGCACACGCCGCGATGAACCAATGGGCCGCACCAAGGTCGGGTTCCCTCCGCTCCAGAAAACAATGGCTCATCTTATCGAGCAAGTGAAGCATCGGGACGCGCGCCCGAATTGTGGACCGACTCCGCTCCGCCACAGCGTGCTGTTCTCTGGCGACCAATGCTTGGAGGTTGCCCGGCTGGAGCGATGTTTTCACGCCCAAGGCTCGGCCGAATTCGACTCGGTACTCCCGGGTGGTAGTTGACAATAATTCTCAATAGGCGCATGTTGGGGACAGTAAACAGGAACCAAAAGTAGTGCCCCCGAACCCCACCGACGAACCCAACCCACGAGAAGACAACGATCCGAATCTTGCTCCGATCCCGGAGCGGCTCACACCTGAGTCGCTGGCCCAAGAAATAGCCTTCGCGCACGCGGCTTGGGAGCGCGCAGACTTTGCTGGTCCGATGCCAGCAATGCTTGAGTTCGCCGACTCATTCTTGCGTGAGTTGATTCAGACCAATCCCTCGCGGGCCGAGGCCTACATAGCTGGCCTAGTCAAGTCGGCTTTACCTTTTGCGCGAAGAGACGGAGGGATCTACTGCGCCGCGCTCGCGAGCGTCGATCGTGCCGCTGCTGAGCGGGCTTGGGCAACGCTTCTCGAAACCGATGATGCGGAATCAGTAGTCGAAGCGAAGGTCGGAATTGAAGAAAGGCTCTCGGACGATCCCAGCCTGCAATCTGAATATGACGGTCTGGATCTGAACGCTATCCGAGCTTTTTACGCAGAGGTCGTGGAATCGTCATGAGATGACTCTGCGCTCAATCTATTCGCTAGGTTGAACATGCCACGCGCATGGCCAATCGAGCCGCGGACGAGAAAGAGCTGGCCCGCATGTCTCAGCGTTCTAACTCCGCCTTTCAGATCTCCTCGTTCTATTTCTCTGAAGCCTAGACGGACTACTAGCTCAACCGGATTCCAGGGCCCGTAAATGATCGACGGCAGTTGTTGCGCGGCTTTCATGAGGAGCTTCTCGGGTTCTGCATTGTTCGGGGTGGGATCTCTTAAGAGCGCTTGTCTGGCGTGAAGCTCGTTCAGCTTCGTCGCATAGTCGGGGTCAGTCCCCGACCCGACTGGCGTTTCACTTGAAGAATGCGAGTGGACTGCCCCAGTGACTTCCCGCACAAAATCTTCCACGCTCTGGGGTTCGGCGAACATGTCTTGTTCGATAACTTCTAGCTCGGTCTTGAACGCTTCGTCGGTAATATTACCCGGAACTGCGGACAAAGCAGCAATGCTGCGGAGGAGTGGATAGGCCCTTTCTGTCCAGCCCGTTCGAACCGTGAAGACAAGCACAGACTGCCTAAGCTCCTCAACTGTTCTATCAACTTCCAGTTTCAGTTCGGCCAGTTGCTCATCCGAGACCATTTGGAAAATATTCGCATTTATTGCGGTCAAGGCTTCTCGAAGAAATGTGGCTTCCCATTCCCATAGCCCCAGCCTCCCCAAGAAACTGCGCCAGAACTTGACCATCTGTTGCACATTGATCGCTGAACCACTTCTCAACCAGACCACGTAAACGTGGTGGAGATTCTGCAGGTCAGCGAGTGCTTGAAACGTCCACTGAGGGATGATAATTGCTTCCTCATCGAGCGCAACAGCTTCGTCGTCGAGCTCACCGCGATTACTTTCCGTCTCGATTGAACTCGGTCGATGAAATTGAAGTTCGTCCTCGTACGTGCTTACGCTCGCAAAGATTCCTTTCACTGCGGCGTCCAACAACCCCTTCAAATATGGTCGGGACGCCGTCGCTAGCGTGCCAGAGAGGTTGAGGAGATACTCCCGCGTCAGACTGTGAAAGGAAAACCGTTCCATTTCGTCTTCAAACAGAAGGTGCTCGGCAGTCAGGATGTCGAGGGCTCGTTGCCAAGCTGGGAGCTGCAACGCTTTCACCATTTCCACGTTCGCCGAGACGACCGGCATCCACGCCAGTGATATCGCGACTTTCATGAAATTAGGGTCCAGGCGCGAGAACGACCAATCAAGGATCGTTCTCGCGCTCGTGTTCGTGTCTGGCGTTGTTAGGTTAAGAATTGACGCCGCATCAGAGCCCGATAGCTCTCGGAGCGTCGTTGAGAGGCGTTTGCGGGGTCGAGCGTCAAGGATTGATCCAAGAACGGTCAGTGCGAATGGAAGGTAGCCGCAGAGTCTTGCAAGAGCAGCCAATGCGTCTGGTTCTGACTCGGAACGGCGACGGCCCACGAATGCCCTCAAGAGCTCAACCGCCTCGGTCGCGCTCAGAATATCGATGTCCTCGATTTGTACACCGCTAACGGCGCGTAAGGACGGCAAGGAATTTCGTGAAGTCAGGATGACCTGTGACTTCGCTCGCGAACCTGGGAGCAAGTCGCGAGCAACGGTTCCATCGCCGACGTTGTCGAAAACGACCACAATCCTTTGTCTCGCGAGGACAGCGCGGTAAGCGCTAATTCGTTCCGCCGAAGTTAAGGACGAAGTTGTGGCCGCATGACCCAGTCGATCAAGAACGAGCTGTATTGCGTCGGCTGCCCCGAGAGCGACGCCTTCCCCATAGCCTGACAGATCAATCACAAGTGCATGGTCGTCGGATGCGAGTCGGTCAGCGACCTCTACAGCAAGAGTTGTCTTGCCAACCCCTGGCTCACCTGTGACGAGAATCGTGCTTGCGGAGGATGTCATCATCCGTTTCATGACTTCGTCCCGCCCAACGACGAAGCGAGGCAGCGCTGTTAGATCGTTGTGCGTGCCGAACGATTCTTCGGATTGGAGCGAGACCTCAAATCCATGCTCGGATGCTCGAATCACACCGTCGGCAAATACTTCGAACACCCGTCCACGCCAGCGTGAGTTTCGATCACTTCGAGTTTTCGCGTCCTCCCACGAGCGGCGCCTCAGATGGTAGATACTTTCGGTCGCCTTGTCCCACAATTCGTGTCTCTCGTGGTTTGCGAGTGATGGATCAAGCCCGAAAATGGTTCTGAGAGTAACACCGATGGGTTCCTTGTTTGATCGATCCCTAGGTGCAACCGCATCCGGCTTTACATAATGCGTTGCTGCCAACAGCATCTGTCGAATCGCCGCCGTCCTTGGCAGTGAAGGATCAATTGACGATGTCGCGGCTCGCAGGCCCTCAAGGCAGGGAAGAGGAGAAACGGGCGTTCCACCTCCGTCAATTTCACGAACGCGTCTATCCCAGACGCGGCTCAGTTCCTTTCGAAGAGCAGCACGGAACTCTGCCTCCGATGCTGGGGGTTCGCGTACTTCTGCCACCTGTCGATAGTGGCGCATTTTCGGCGCATTTTTCTCGGTTTTCCGCGCCTTTTATTTGACAGCTTGGGCGTTATGAACGAACACGAGAATGCCCACCCGTATGCGAATAAGCGACAGATTTCGCGAGATCGTCCATCTCTCGATCCCGGTCGCGACGCTGACCATGCTGCCCAGGTCGCCGCGATCATCGCCCGCTGGGAGGAAGGAGGTGACGGCTCGCCCGTTGAAGACGAGCCCTAGCTTGGCGAAGAGGCCGACCTGTAGTGAGGTCGGCCTCTTCTCTTGCGTTTGCAAGACCCACATATCCATCCCGTTCAAGAAACAGAAAGTGAGAACTCGAATGTACAACCAGCTCTTGCTCCGAAATGGAGCTATCCATCCCGAGGCGACTCGACCAGCTCAAGGTGGTCGCTCATGAGCGGCCTGGGAGACCTTGTTCCGCTCGGCCACTCCAACCCGCTCGGTTCCGGACTTGTCCGACAAACCAACCGGCAACTCGGAGTGATCGCGTCCGAGGCGCAATTTATCGACGCCCGAAACGACGCGGCAGCGTTCGTCACTTACGGAGCGATGAACAATATTGCCTCGCTCATCGCTACGGCCATGCCGATTGTGGAGGCTAACCCGGCCGCCGCGAGCTACATCGAGCCTCTGCTCAGCGCATACGCCAACGGCGCCACTATGCGGATCGCTCAAGGGTTCCGATGAGCGGCGAGGCGGGAAACGCCTTCGCGGAAATCTTCGCCGACTATTTCGAGGCGCAGGCGAAGCGACGACGGGAGAGCGAACTGCTCGCGCTCACAGTTCAGGCATACGTCATGAAGGCCGAGTTGGACGCAGAGGCTGTTCGCGTCCAAATGCTCATCCGTTTTGCCGGCGAGCTAGCCGCTTCGAGTGCGCAGCGGTGGACATTCCTGAAATCGTCGACACGGGTCGACGCGTCTGACAAGCGATGAAACCACGTACAACGTTTGATTTCACTGCCAGTAGCGCCAGCTCTGAAAAGAAGGACGCGCAGCCATGATCCGCGAATCGTTCCTCGCCATGGCCAAGCTGTCGAATGCGACTAGCTGTGGTTTCCCGGCACCGGTCACGCCCTCGCGGGCGGGATCGGCGCGGCCGGGTCGGGCTCAAAACGGCCCGACCCGGCTTCAAACAGGTTTTTTCTACAACACTCCAAATTCGCCCCGGTTCGCCGCCCGTAATGGCCTGAACGCCCCTGTGTGCCCGTGTCCGGTCGCTGCCCCTCCGCACCGGGCAGCCGAGCGGTCGGCGGATTCGTGAACTTCTCCGACTGCGCTTCACTGCGAGGGCTTCCTCGAATCCTTCATCAACGGTTCGCCTCTAAGCCTCGGAAGCGGAAGGAGTTTTCTACGACAAACACCACACCACCTGAAACCTGGGACGTCATCCTTGCCGACCCACCCTGGCCAAAAATGGGCGGCGAGAAACATTACCCGACGATGTCCCTTGCAGAGATCGAACGGATGGGGGACGCCATCCGAGCGATCGCCTCTCCCAATTCGTGGCTGCTGCTATGGACAACTCGGTCGCTGGAAAACGGAGCCAAGGCTGTAATGCAGGCATGGTCATTTGAGTATCACGAGAGCATTCTCTGGGGGAAGTTAAACCACTACTCGTTCGGAGACCCACGGTACGGGGTGCGACGAGCCAGCGAGATTCTGCTGATCGGGACCAAGGGCAATGCTCGAGCAGATTCCCGCATTCAGCCGGACTGGTTCGCTGCTCCCGTCGGTCTGCATTCCGAGAAACCGCACGAGCAGTACGCCATCGTTACCCGTTTGGCCGGGCCGAGCGCCAGGCGACTTGAACTATTCGCTCGGCATCAAGAGCCCGGGTGGGACTGCTGGGGCGACCAGGTGGCCTCGTCAATCTCGCTACGCGACTTTGGCTATCCCGTGCCCTCCGACTTTACCAATCGTGCCTCCAGTTCGGAGGCATCGGAATGAAAGGAAACACCCATGAGAGAACCACAATCACCCAAGGCCTCGACCGTGTGGAGCGCCATTTGGATCGTGCTCGTCGGCACGATCGTGCTCTGGCTGCTCGCGACGACGATAGCGACCTACTGGGTCTGGCTGCTGTTGGCCGCCATCCTCACCGGAGCCGTCACGGTGCTCATCGTCTGGTACCGCCGCCGCAACCGCTGGTAGCAGGTGAGCCGCCTGCATCGTCACCGGTCGCAGCGCCCGCACTTGACGATGCGATCGAAAGCCGTCATATATACGCAGCGGGGAGGGCGTCCGTCGCGCCTAACCAAGGGGCTTGTCCTCGCAGTAAGGAGGCCGCCCATGAGTAATCAACATCACAATCGATCTCGCTCAGACAGGTCTCGACACCGCCGAGTCGTCGCTGTCGGCATCCGCCGCGATCACATCGATACCCGCAAACTCGCCCGCGCCCTCATCGCGATGGCGCGGGCGAAAGCTGACGCGGAAGCCCAAGCCGAGCACGAGGCACGCCTGAACATCGACCATTCCGAGACGGGAGACACCGCGGAGGATCAGGGATGAACGAACTGGTTTGGCAGACGATCCATTGGCCGGTCCCGACCGCCTCAGCGCAGGCGTTAGAACTCCTGCGCCGTCTAGCGGCGGAGTCGAACCGCCCTCCGGTCGTTGTCGAAGCTATCGGCGAGGCGGGACAGGTGAGGTATCGAATAGCGACGACTCCTAGTGCGATGGACGGACTAATGCAGTTGCTCGGCGCTCTCATCCCCGGCATCGCCCTGGAAGCAGACCCACCCGCCGAGGTGCCGTATTCCACGGCGCTGCGGATGCAAGTGAAGGGCAGCGCGCTGGGCCTTCGCACCGACCGGCTTCCGGAAGCCAGCCGAGCGGTCCTTGCCGCACTGTCAGCGGCGAACGCAGAAGGCGAGCGACTGTTGATCCAGTTGGTGCTTGCCGGTGGCACGTTCGCGCGGCTTACCGGTCCGCACCCGGGCGACCCATCCCAAGGGGTGCTCTCCCAACTCGCCTTCGGGCAACGACCGGCCAGCGCAGAGATCACGCGGCGACTGCGCGACAAGGCGGGCGAGCACAGCCTGAGCCTCCAGGTCAGGATGGCAAGCCATGCGAACACGGAAGTCCGAAGCCGCCAACTACTGCGCAGCCTCATCGCGAGTTTGCGCACCAATCAGTCCGCTGGAACCGAACTGCGATTCGCCGCGATGCGGCCCGCTACCCTGATGGACTATCCACTTCGCAGTCATCTCAGGCTCACCGCTCCCGAGGTCCTCGCCCTAGCTGGCTGGCCTTTGGAGTCTGAGACCTTGCCCGGACTGCCGAGCGCCCACCCGAAGCAATTGCGACCAGGACCGGGGACCGCCGACACGACGCGCCAATTCGGACTCTCGACCGCGCCGGGTAAAACAGTGGCCCTGGGCATCGCCGCCAGCGACGCGCTTTTTCACAGCGTCCTCACCGGGCCGACGGGAGTCGGGAAGTCGAGTCTGCTGCTGAACCTCATTACCGCCGACATGAAGGCCGGTCGCAGCATTGTCGTCATCGACCCCAAAGCCGACCTTGTCATGGACACCCTCGCCCGCGTACCTGAGAGCCGCACCGACGATGTTGTGGTGCTCGATCCCGGCCACGAATTACCTGTGGGGATCAACCCGCTCCTTCAGCCTGGGCGCTCGCCCGAGCTCGTCGCCGATGGCATCCTTACCGTCATCCGCGACCTGTTCCCGAATCTCTTCGGGCCGCGCACCAGCGATGTCCTGCATGTCTCCCTTCTCACGCTTGCCGTCAGTCCGGGTGCCACGCTGTCGTGGTTACCGAAGCTCCTCACCGAGCAAGGCTTCCGCCGTGACCTCATGCCCCACATCCACGACGATGCGGTTCGATCCTTCTGGGCGCAATTCGACCAGATGTCCGCCGGGCAGCAAGCCCAGTACATCGGGCCGGTGCTCTCGCGCCTTCGACAGTTTCTGCTGCGCCCGGCCTTGCGCCGAGTACTTGACCAGCCGCAGCCACGTTTCACTCTGGACGAGATTTTCGCCAAGCAGCGCATTCTGCTCGTTCCGCTCAACGCTGGGCTCCTTGGCGGTGAGACGTCCAGATTGCTCGGATCGCTATTGGTTTCGCAGCTGTGGGGCTTGAGCCTCGCCCGCACCAGCGTGCCACCCGCAGGGCGCCGTCCAGTGAGCATCTACATCGATGAAGCCCAAGAATTCCTCCGCCTTGGCGGGGAACTCACCGACGCGCTGGCGCGAAGTCGCTCGCTGGGTGTCGCCTGGCATCTCGCCCACCAGTACCGCGAGCAGTTCAGCCCCGAGGTTCGTGCCGCAGTCGACGCCAACGCTCGCAACAAGATCGCCTTCACACTCGGGATCAAGGACGCTCGCGACCTGGCCGCGATGAGCACCGACCTTCAACCCGAGGACTTCATGAGCTTGCCCCGTTACGGCGTCTACGCCCAACTGATGCACGACGGCCGGCTACAGAACTGGGCCAGCGGAAAGACCTTGCCGCCACCGCCAACCACCAGCAATCCGGGCGTGCTCATTGCCCGCAGCCAACATCGCTACGGCGCACGAGTCGTTCAGAGTGAAGTCTCGTCCGAAGAGATCACGGTGGTCGATCCCTCGGCTGGTCATCAAGCCGAGCTGCCGCCGACGCTTGGCAGAAAGCCGCGCCGTCATGATTAGGCGGAACTGGCGTCTGCGTCCGATCGCCCCGCCGCTCGCTCGATCGTCGAGCCGTGCTTGGGGACGCAAACATGGGCGCTTTCGGTGGCAACGGCACACGACTCCCAGCACATCCCGCTGTCTGCTTCCTTGCCGGGAGCGCCGCCGATGAGCCGAAGCGTCCAACCCGAGAAGCACAACAACCGTGCTGGATCAATCGGCATCCGTCGCCTCCGGGAACTGGTTACCCCTCGCGACATAGCCATACTCGAATCCCTCGCCGCACATCGGCTGCTCGCCACCGGCCAAGTCTACGAACTTCACTTCTGGAGTCACGCCAGCTACACCTCCGGCATCCGCGCCTGTACCCGCGTCCTGACAAGACTGGAACACTCCCGATTCGTTCGCCGTCTCGACCGCACAATCGGGGGCATGGGCGGCGGCTCAACTGCGAACATTTGGGCCATCGACGTCGCGGGAGACCGACTGCTGCGCGCCGCACTCGATCCCGAGCAGCGCACCCGTCTGCGCGTGTTCGAACCCTCCCGCGCCTTCCTCGACCACACCCTCGCCGTGGCCGACGCGCACATCGCCCTGCTACGCGCCGCACGCGCTGGGGTATTCGAAATCCTCGACGTGCAGACAGAACCGGGCAACTGGCGCAGCTACCCGAACGAACTCGGGTCGACTGTCCAGGTCAAACCCGACCTCGCCGTCGTTAGTGCTTCAGAGGACTACGAGGACCACTGGTTCCTCGAAATGGACCGAGGCACCGAATCGATCCCGACCCTTATCGGAAAGTGCCAGCTCTACGAGCGCTACCGTGCCAGCGGCATCGAGCAAGCCAACGTGGGGATATTCCCCCACGTGATCTGGCTGCTGCCCACCGAGCACCGCGCCGAACTCCTCCGAATGGCGATCGCCAAGCAAGCGGGCCTCGACCCCCGACTGTTCATCACAATCACGACCGACCAACTCGTTGCACTGGTCAGCGCCGGTAACGAGTTGACCGCACCACCATGATCGCCGCGACCGCCCGAACCCATCATCTAAGAGCCACCGAGCTCACGAAAGGAGAACCCTTTATGAACGAAAACAACTCAGCCGAAACGCAGCACTCCCATGGCATCAAAAGAACCCGAAGCTTAGGAGAGTTCGCCCTCCACACCGATGACGAAGAAGTCCGATCCGAATGGGAAGAAGGACTCGCCGTCTGGGGCACGGCATTCGCCGCTTACACGCGCCTCCGAAGACCGGAACTTCGGACGGTCGATGTCCTCGTCGCCTTTCGCGAAGCCATTGTTGCCAGCTACCCCGATTGGGACTCCGCCATCCGACAAGAACTCACGGGACTCGGCTGGGAACCTCGCTTCGAACAATTCCGCAAGAGCCAGGGCATCCCCGACGAGCTACTCGGCTGGAACGCGCCGGCGATCATCGCGCTCATGAAAGAGACCTACGCCATCGTCGAAGAAGATGGGGAGGTACACCTTTTTGCGAGATGAACAACCCGGCCTCGAGCATTCGAATCCGTTGGACGAAACGCCCACAATCGAGCCCTTAAGTGGTAAAAACCACATCACTCAAGTCGACCCCCGTTCCGTTGACGTTTTAACAACAACGAAGCCCTCCCAGGCCGCTTCGAGGACTGGACTCCCCCGGCCTTCGGAGCTATCTTCAGGAGGCCTTGCGCGGGTCGGGGCCAAAGGCCCCGGCCCGGAAGGGAAGGCCGAAACGGAGGACAGCGAAGAAATGGCCAATTCGACAATCGAGAAGGGACCGCGACTCACGACGGTGACTGGTCTTGAGCACCTTGCCACGAGCCGGAAACCCGGCCGCGACGGAACTGCTCGAAACGCGATCGCCACCAACCAAGCGGTGCTCTATCTCCGCGTGTCCACCGAACGGCAGATGCACACCGCCGCCGACCTTGACGAGGACGGCAACAGCATCGCCACCCAACGCGAAGCAACGCTCGCCAGGGTGCGGGCGCTGAAAGCCGTTGTCGCCGAAGAGTTCGTAGAACCGGGCGCTTCTGCGCAGACCATTGCCAAACGCCCGGTCTTCCGGGAGATGCTGCGCTACATCGACGAGCACCCCGAGATCGGCTACGTCGTCATCTACATGCGCTCGCGTGTCTTCCGGGACTTCACCGACGCCGCGATCACCAAACGCGCGCTGCTTGAAAAGGGAGTACGGCTGATCTCGGCCAAAGAGGAATTCGGTGAGGGCTACATGGCCGACGCCATGGAAGCCATTACCGACATCATGAATGAAGTCCAAGTCCGTCAAAGCGGAGAGGACATCAAGGTGAAGATGCGCCACAAGGCCGAAAACGGCGGCACCGTCGGGCGCGCCAAACTCGGCTACTTGAATGACCGAAAGAATTTCGACGGACGGCTTGTCAACACGATCTCCATCGACCCAGCACGCGCTCCGCTGATCAAGTGGGCGTTCGAGGCATACGCCAGCGGTTCGTACACGCTGGTCCATCTCCTAGACGAACTCACCGAACAGGGGCTCACGACCCGTGCCACCTCGCGTTGGAAAGAACAGGCGCTCTCGCATAGCCAACTGGCGATAATCCTCCACGACCCGTACTACACCGGCGTGGTGCCATACAAAGGCGAACTGTTCCCGGGACGTCACGAACCGCTTATCTCGAAGGAGCTTTTCCTCCGCGTACAGGATGTCCTCGCCGAGCGTGCCAAGCGTGGTCAACGCGACCGCGTCCACCACCACTTCCTCAAGGGACTGCTGTTCTGCGGTCGCTGCGCGAAGGCGAACCGCATCAGCCGACTGGTGTTCATCCAAGTCGAGAACAAGGGCCACGTGTATGAGTACTTCATCTGCCGAGGCAAACAGGAAGGCTTCTGCGATCTGCCCTCGCTCCCGGTATTCGAGGTCGAAGATGCGGTCGCCCGAATGTTCGGCTCCGAAAAGTTGCAGCAGGACTTCACGGAGGAGTTACGGGTCGGCACGGAAGAAACACTCGCGGAGAGCCAAGAAGTTGATCGTGAAGTCCGAAACAACCTGGCCAAACAGATCAAGAAACTCGACGTCCGCGAAGAGCGGCTACTCGACCTTGCCTCGGACGGAGAGCTCAGCACGGCAAAACTAAAGCTGCGTCTGCAGAAGGTCACTCTAGAGCGAGCCGCTTTGCAGGAACGACTCACCCAAACGGATGCCGACCTGACCCGAGGCGCTCGGAGCATGTTGGCCTATGTCGAGATGCTGTCTGATCCAGCGACCCTCTATGTACAGGTGGAGGAACCCATCCGACGACAACTTATCGAGACGTTCTACGATCAAGTGCTTGTCGATGCCGACGACCGGATGACCGCCGTCGGCATGCCAAACGAAGCCCTCGCTGACTTACGAAACGCTGCGGACACCTTTCGCGGAGAACTCATCGCAAGCCGACATATGGCCGTGAAACGCAAAAACCCCCGTCTTTCGACGGGGGCACTTGCTTTGGAAACGTCGGTCGGCTCACTTACGGATCTCTCTCGATCTCCAGTTTTAAGTAAGACGGCCTTGGTTGCGGGGACAGGATTTGAACCTGCGACCTCTGGGTTATGAGCCCAGCGAGCTACCGAACTGCTCCACCCCGCGTCACGAATAGCAAGGCTAGCACAGGGGTACCGGCGTCGCTGCCGCGGTCTCGATAACGCCGCCTGCGACGGCTACGCGACCCGAGGGACGGTCTAGTTGCCACCCCCTGCGGCGATGGCGGCCTTAATGTCGGCCTGCAGACGGGCATCCGCCTGCGCAGCAGCAACGAGGTTATTGGCGGCGTAGTCGGCGGTGCGATCAGCCAGGTCGGTGGCCATGGCACTCAGGGCCGCCTGCAGGGCCGGGTTGTTGACTGCGGGAGCGGATCCGGACGGCACCGGCGTGGGCGTCGATGTCGTGTTCGATCCACTGTCTCCGGCCGTCGCACCCGAGTTGCCGCCGAAGAGTTTGTCGAGGGCGGCATCCAGTGTCGGCTCGAACTCGACCTTGTTACCGAACGCAACAAGTACCTCGCGCAACAGCGGATAACTCGTTTCTCCCGTCGAGGAGACGTAGACCGGTTGCACGTACAGCAGGCCGCCACCGACAGGCAGTGTCAGCAGGTTTCCGAGGTCGATCTTGGTCGCACCACGCGTGAGCAGAGCGAGCTCGTTGGCGACGTTCGGATCGGTCTTGAACTGATTTTCGACAGAGCCCGGCCCCGGAATGTTGACCTGCTTGGGCAGAGTGAGGATGGTGAGCTTGCCGTAGTTTGGTCCCGGATCGGAATTGGCCGCCAGATACCCGGTCAGAACGCTCCGCGTATTCGAGGTCGAGCTGTTTGGGATGAACGTCGAATACAGCGTGAAGGCGGGCTTCGCATCCCCCGGCACCTTCATCGTCAGGTAGTACGGCGGCTGCAGCGCAGTGGCCGCCGTCGACGACGTCGGGTCATTCGGCGTGATCCACTGGTCGTCGCCAGAATAGAACGACGCGGCATCTGTCACGTGGTACGAACCGAGGATGGCGCGCTGCGCCTTGAACAGATCCTGCGGGTAGCGCACGTGAGCCAGCAGCTCGGTGCTCATGTCCGATTCGGGCTTCACCGTTGCGGGGAAGATCTTCTCCCAGGTCTTCAGGATCGGGTCGCTCGGGTCCCACGCGTAGAGCGTGACCTTCCCGCTGTAGGCATCCACGGTCGCCTTCACCGAGTTGCGGATGTAGTTCATGCTGTCCAGCGAGTACGCCGGAGCGCTGACGTTCGCATCAGCCACAACCTGGCTGAGCTGCGAGACGGTCGAGTACGGGTACTGGTCAGTCGTGGTGTAGCCGTCCACGATCCAATCCACGCGTCCGTTGACGATCGCGGGGTACGCATCCTTGTCGAGCGTGAGATATGGGGCAACGGACTGCACGCGATCGCGAGGATTGCGGTTGTAGAGGATCTGCGAATCGCTGTTCACTGCGTTGGACAACACGATGTCCTCCGACTGGAACTTGATCGCGTAAATCAGCCGCGTGAACAGATTGTTGAGCACCGGACCACCGTTACCGCTGAACGTGGTCTTCTTGTTCTGGGCGCTGTCGTTACCCGCGGGATAGTCGAGCTCGATCGGCGCAGAACCCTTCGGCGCTCCAACGATCGAGTAGGTCGGCGAGTTCTCACCGAAATAGATTCGCGGCTGGTACTTGCCGAGTGCACCGGTGCTCGGGATCCCTGACTCCAGGAATTCCGGCTGACCAGTGGTCGACCGCTTGTTTCCGTAGGCCGCAACGATGCCGTATCCGTGGGTGTAGACGATGGTGTTGTTGTACCAGGTCTGTGCGTTGCCGAGGCCGCTTTGGCTCAGTTCGCGCGCGGCGATCACGGTGTCCTGGGACTTGCCATTGATCGTGTAGCGGTCGACGTCCAGGTGGTTCTCGAACTGGTAGTACTGCTTGAACTGCTCGAGCTGGGCGAATGACTTTGAGACCAGGTCCGGGTCCAGGATGCGGATGCTCGCGGTTGTTTCCGCGTCCGTGCGCAGCGCCCCGGCCTTAGCAGTAGTGGTCGCGTTGTATGGGACGGTTTTGACCTTGCTGACACCGTAGGCCGCGCGCGTGGCATCGATGTTCCGCTGGATGTATGGCGCCTCGAGCGTCTGCGCACTCGGGAGGGCAGTGAATCGTTCGACGATCGCCGGATAGATCGCGCCGATCAGAATGGCGCTGACGAGAAGCAGTCCGGTGCCAACCAGGGGCAACCGCCAACGACCGATGATCGCCGTGACAAAGAACAGGATGGCCACCAGGGCGGCGACGACCGCGAGGATCTCCCTCGCCGGAATGGACGCGTTGACCTCGGTATAACCTGCGCCGGTCGCCACGAAGCCCGCGCTCGGACTCGTAACAGTCGCGTACTGGTCGAGCCAGACGCTGACCGCCTGGACCGCGATGTAGATGCCGACGGTCGTCGCGATCTGGATGCGCGCGGTGCGCGAAATCCGCAGCTCGCGACCGTTAAGCCGAATTGCTCCGTACAGGTAGCTCGTCGCCAGCGCCGCAAGTACGGAGATGATGATCACCGCGGACGCGAACGCGACCACTCCGCGCCAGAACGGCAAGTCGAACACGTAGAACGAGACATCGAAATGGAACTGCGGATCCTTGACCCCGAACGGGGTGCGGTTCAGGTATTCGAGCACCGTCTGCCAGCGGGCGGCGGACGATGCACCACCGAAGATTCCGATGACGGTCGGGATCCCGTAGATGGCGAGACGGCGCAGTGGCTCGACGACCTGCTGGTAGCGATCTAGCTGGGAGTTGAGTTTCGCGTAGACGGGCCGCCAGCGGAAAGCGATCTCGATACTCACGAATATCGGCACAGCCATGGCGAAGAACCCGATGAAGAACAGGGAGATCTGCGTGTACCACTGGGTAGTCAGAACTTCGAGGTAGCCCACCTGCTGGAACCACAGCCAGTCGGAGTACAGGCTCGCGAAGATGAAGAACAGAATGATGAGCACTGCCAAAACGATCACCGTGATCGTCAGCGTCGCCCGGGTCCGCGTCGCCGGCCGATTCGGGTTCTGCGCTGGGCGGTTGGGGGTTGAGGTCACGTGACCACTCCTGGCTCTAGTAGTAGTGCTGTCATCTTAACCGCAGGTCTTCAACTTGTTCAGCCCGGTTCCCGACGCGATCGCCTTCAGGTCGGCGACCGATTGCGACAGGGTTGAAGTCGAGTAGACGGTGAGGCCCGCGGGAATGTGTCCGCGCACGTCGCCGCAGTTGCTCGCCGGTGCCAGGAAGTAGGTCGCGCCGGCCGCCCGCGCGCCATACATTTTCTGCTGGATGCCACCGATCGCCCCGACCAGGCCGAACGCGGAAATGGTTCCGGTGCCCGCCACGTGCTTGCCGCCATTGAGTTCACCGGGCGTGAGCTTGTCGATGATTCCGAGAGCGAACATCATCCCGGCGCTCGGGCCCCCGACATCCTGCAGCTGTACCTTGACCGGGAACGGGAACGAGTATTTCTCCGTCAGGTAGACGCCGAGGAACGGTCCCGTCTTGGTGGACTCCGGCGTGATCTGCGCGGTGTGCAGGACACCCTTGCGGGTGAACGTGACTGTCCCTGCCGTACCCGCTCCGTTGGCGACGATGTAGCTGTGCAACTGGTCGGAATCCACGAAGGTCTTGCCGTCGAAAGTCTTCAGGATGTCGCCCTTGGCCAGAGCCTTGGACGCCGGTGAGCCCTTCTCGGTTCCCGCAACCGTGACGACGCTGTCGAACGTGATGTGCTGCTCGAACAGTGCAGCCGCGGTGGCCTGCTGCTGCGAATCCACCATCTCGGCGGTGCTCTCCTTGTTTGACTCCTCGACCGTCTGCTGCGGTGCGTAGATCTCGTCGATGGGAGTCACCGTCTTGCTCGGGTCGAATTTCGCGGTCGCGATGTCGAACCAGCTCGGACGGTTGACCGGATCCCCGGTGATGTCGACCGTCAACATGTCGAGGGCACCAGAGGTCGGGTACGTTTTGACACCGCTGATCGACAGAACGGGAACGACCTCGTGGTTCACGGTCGTCGTGCCGAGCGTGTTGTACACCGGGCCGGGTTCTTCGATCACATACGAGGACGGGATCAGGCCAACGACGATCGCGCCGACCACGGCAACTGTGAGAAGGATCCAGCCGATCGTTCTGCCCCGGCGACGTCGTGCAGGTCGATCATTATCAGCGGAAAAAATCGCCACCGGTATCCTTCGCGAATTCGAGTTGTGTCGGGCCAGACTGCGGTTGTTCGCCACAGGCGCACACCCAAAGGCCCCAGCGTATGCCCGTTTCCGGCGTGGACGCGTGTGCAGCGGCTAGCGTAGTTTGCATGCCTGATGATTCGCGGGAAGAGCCGGAAGACGAGTTTCGGGACCTGCTGCGCCAGTTCCTCGCGGGCAACACCGATATCGATCCCGCGCAACTCGCCAGCGCGGCCGGACTGCCGGATGACCCGGCGGCGGTCGAGCGTCTGATCCAGCAGTTGCAGAGCGCGCTCCAGTCCAGCACCGACGGCGTCAACTGGGGCCTCGCGCTCGAACAGGCAACCAAAATCGCCAGCCACAGCACAGTGGTTTCCCTGCCCGCCGAACGGTCGCAACTCGAGCAGGCTTTCCATGTCGCGTCCCTCTGGCTGGATGAGGCGACCTACGTTTCCGCCCTGAACTCGGAGCCGAGACTGTTGAGTCGCACCGAGTGGGCGACGGCCTCGATGCCGGTCTGGACCCAGCTTGCCGAGCCCGTCGCGACATCCATCGCCAACTCCCTCGCCGGCGTCCTTCGCGACCAGGCGCCAGAGGAGATGAGCGAGATGATCGACAGCGCGAGCCAGATGATGCGCAACGTCGGTGGAACGCTGTTCGCAATGCAGCTCGGACAGGTCGTCGGCCAGCTCTCGACCGAGGTTGTCTCCGGTGGGGACATTGGCATCCCGCTGCTCGACGACATGGCGGCGCTGCTCCCCCAGAACGTACTGAGCTTCGGCGCCGACCTCGACATCCCGGTCGACCAGGTGCAGCTGTATCTCGCCGTGCGCGAGCTCGCTCACGCGCGACTGTTCCGACACGCGAAGTGGCTGCGGCTGCAGCTGATGTCGTCGATCACCGAGTTCGCCCGAGGCATCCGAATCGATACCGATCGGCTTCAGGAACTGGCGGAAGACTTCGACCCAGCCAACCCCGAGGAGCTTCGCGCGGCGATGACAAGCGGTGCGCTCATCCCGCCGAAGACCGAAGAGCAACTGGTCGCGCTCGGACGGCTCGAGACAATGCTCGCTCTCATCGAGGGCTGGGTGGATGTCGTCACCGCCGAGGCGACCACGAGACTTCCCAAGAGCGACGCCATTGCAGAAACCGTGCGGCGCCGACGGGCATCCGGTGGTCCGGCCGAGTCGGCGTTTGCGACGCTGGTCGGTCTCGAACTGCGCCCGCGCCGCCTGCGCGAGGCAGCCGCAATGTGGCGCGCGGTGACGGATGCGGTCGGGCCGGAGAAGCGCGACGCACTCTGGTCGCAGCCTGATCTCATCCCGACCAGCGATGACATCGACTTCCCCGACATGCTCATTGCGCGGATGACCGGCGACGCCGCACCCCCCGACGACATCGACCAGGCCATCGAGGACCTCCTGAACGACGAGGGCGACCGACCCCGCGAGTAGCACCGCTGCGTCGGGTTGTGGATGGTTTGGGATGGCCACCGCTTCAAGCCGGCATGCTGGGCAGATGGTACTCAGGCTGGATGGCCGCTTCGCGACGGTGTGGCGTGACCCGTTCAGCCTCCAGATCGGAGTCGATCCCGCACAGGTCGTACTCCGCGACGTGTCCACCGCACAGGAGCGGATGATCGCGGCGCTCGAGAGCGGCGTCAGTCGCTCGGGGCTGGACATGATCGCGAGCTCATCTGGCGCATCCATCAACGACGTCTCGGCCCTGCTTCGCACGCTCAAGCTGCTACTCGTTGCCGATGAACCGATCGGGGCTGCACCTCGGGTCTCGATCGTCGGTACTGGCCAGACCGTCGAGCGCATCGCGAATACGCTCGCACTCGCCGGAGCTGAGGTCTCGGTCAGTCGTTCGGTCGCGGACTCTGCGGCCGAGGATGACTGCGATCTCGGAGTGGTCGTCGGCCACTACGTCCTCGATCCGGAGAGCTACGGATTCTGGCTGCGGCGCGATCTCCCACACCTTCCCGTCGTGTTCGGCGACGAGGCAGTCATGATCGGGCCGATGATCGAGCCGGGCAGCTCACCGTGCCTCTACTGTCTCGAACACCACCGGCGCGACACCGACGCCTCGTGGTCGGCAATCGCCTCACAGCTGTGGGGGCGGCGTGCCCGCTCGGAGACAGCGCTCGCGTCCACCGAGGTCGCCACCCGGGTCGCACGGCTTGTACACGCACGTCTGGAGTTGGGACGACCAGCGCACCGCACGACGTCAGCGAGGTCGTTCCAATTGGTGGTCGAGACGGGCGAGGTGACCCGTCGTGAGTGGATGCCGCACCCGGATTGCGGCTGCATCGCGGTGCCAGGCGATATTAGACCCGGCGGTTTCGGGCCCGGCGGGTTTGGGCTCAGCGCAGATCCGCCAGAAACCGGCTCGCCTCGCGGTTCGGTCCGGCCCACGAGAGTCGAAGCTGGCGTCTCGCTCGCGTGATACCGACATAGAACAGCCTGCGCTCCTCCTCGACCGCCGGCTCGGTCTTCGCGTATCCGATCGGGAGCAGCCCCTCGGAAACACCAGCGATATACACGGAGTCCCACTCGAGGCCCTTCGCACTATGCAGGGTGGCCAGCGTCACGGCCGACATCGTCGGCTCGTGCTGGCCTGCCTGGCGCTCCAGAAGCTCCGCGACGAACTCCTTGAGAGTCGTCCCGTCCGGCGACTCGTCGGCGAGACCGATGAGCGCGTTAAGAGATTCCCAGCGGTCGCGAACGGCGCCGCGCACGTCCGGCGCATCCTGGGTCCAGCCGAGCGAGCGCAACACATCGCTCACCGTCTGAAACAGCGGCGCTGGCAGCGTGTTGACCGACGCGCCCTTCAGCAGCATGATCGCCTCCTTGACCTCGCGCTGGTCGAAGAATCGAGTCGCGCCGCGAATCACGAACGGGACACCCGTATCCCCAAGCGCCGTTTCGAGCGCGGCCGACTGGACATTGATTCGGTACAGGATCGCGATCGAAGCAGGTTGGATCCCCGCGTCGATCTCGGACCGGATCGCCTCGGCGATCGCTCGTGCCTCGGCACGATCATGAGGGAATGCGGACACGGCGGGCGCGGGTCCGCTCGACGCACCCGGAGCGGCGTGCAGGTCGAGGGCTCCCGCACGTCCGTGCATGACCCGGTTCGCGGCATCCACGATCGCCGACGTCGACCGGTAGTTCTGTTCCAGTCGGATGACCGTTGCATCGTCGTGCGCGCCAGTAAAACCGAGCAGGTAGTCGGGTGTCGCCCCCGCGAACGTGTAGATCGTCTGGCTGGCGTCGCCGACGACGCACACGTCGTTGCGCTCGCCCAGCCAGAGGGACAGCAGTTCCTGCTGCAAAGGCGAGACATCCTGGTATTCGTCGACGACGAAGAACCGGTACTGCTCGCGCACCTGCTGGGCGACGCGCGGCTCGGATTCGATCATGCCCGCGGTGACAAGCAGGACATCCTCGAAGTCGAGTTGCTTGCGGTCATCCTTCACAGTCTCGTACGCGCGCTGCAGGTCGACGACCTTGGCGACGTCAAGAGTCGGCGGCAGCGGACGCTTGACCGCCGCGTACTGCTCCAGTGTCAGCCGGGAGACCTTGCGCCACTCGATCTCGGCGGCGGTGTCTCGAAGGGTCGCGGTGTCGAGCTTGAGGCGCAACGACTCCGCGGCGTGGCCGATCATCCGCCCCTTGCTCTCGAGCAGCTTTGGTGCGCTCCCGCCGACGACCTGCGGCCAGAAGAATCCGAGCTGGGACAGGGCGGATGCGTGGAACGTCCGCGCCGAAACCCCGCCTGCGCCGAGCAGCCGCAGGCGCGATCGCAACTCGCCCGCTGCGCGCGCAGTAAAGGTCAGCGCCATCACCCGGCTCGGCGAGTACACGCCGGTCGCGACGCCGTACGCGATCCGGTGTGTGATGGCCCGGGTTTTGCCGGTGCCTGCTCCGGCCAGGAGCACGACCGGTCCGAGCAGGGCTTCTGCGGCTTGCCTTTGCTGCTCGTCTAGCCCGGCGAGCAGCTCGTCGGGGCTGGTCACCACATCCCCGCAGTTATCGGCTCGCCGAACCAGTCCTCAAGGATCGCGTGCGCGATCGAGGTCGGCCCCGGCAGCAGGATTTCGCCGCGGGATGCGCGCAGTTCTTCGCGCGAGAACCAGCGCAGGTCGAGGATCTCCGCGCCATCCGGCGTCAGCGTACTCGTCAGCTCCAGATCGATCATCGCGCGAAATCCGAGCATCAGCGACGCCGGAAACGGCCACGGTTGGCTACCGAGATAAACGGGATCGGTCACCCGAATGCCGGATTCCTCGAACACCTCGCGAATGACGGCAGCCTCGAGCGACTCCCCCGGCTCGACGAAACCGGCAAGCAGCGAGAAGCGGTTGCTCTCCCACAGTGCGTTAGATCCGAGCAGGATGCGGTCCTCGGCATCGGTGACCCCAACGATGATTGCAGAATCCGTGCGCGGGAACAGCTCGGTGCCGGACGCCAGATCGCGGCGCACCCAGCCGCCCTTCTCGATGATCGTGAGCTCGCCGGTTCGCGGCGAGTGAGTGTGCGTCAGATGCCAGTTCAGGATGCCGAGAGCCTCGGTCAGCAGGCCCGCATCGCGGTCGCTCAGCCTGGTTCCGACGGTGCGCAGGTGACCCCACTCGGCGCCCCGGAATGCGTCAGCATCGCTCAGAAGAGCCGCGACCACCGGAGTACCGATCGGTTCGGTCTCCGTCGCGGACGTCGTGAGACCCAGGTACACGAGAATGTCCGCCCCCTCGAAATCCGCGAACGGCAGCAATGCCAGTTCCGTCTCCGATTTCATGAGCCCCCGGCCGTCGAAAATCGGCAGAACCCGGGCCGCGGGATTCACGCGAAGTTCTTCAAAGAGGGCGGGTCGATCGCGCGCCAGATAGTCCCGATCGACCTCAAAACGCGACAGCGGCAGTCGTTTCAGGAACGATTGCGACATATCTGTGACCTTTTCGAAAGGCGTGGCGTGCGTGGGATGTTCCGAGCACTCGACCTACCCTCAAGGTATGGCTCGATCCCATCTAACTTTAGCGGCGCTGGCAACGTCCGCTGTGCCCGGCCTCGACATCGTCGAGACGGCGTCGTTCGGTGGAGCGGGCGGGGACTTCGACTGCGCGCTGCTCACCGGACGCGACGGCAGGCACTGGCTGGTCCGAGTCCCCCGGAACGAGCGCGCGGAGGCCGAGCAATCCGCCGATCTGGTTGCACTGCGGGCACTGAGCGCCGGGGTTCGAACCCGGCTGCATTTCTCCGTGTCGGCGTTCGCGGGGCAAACCCCGATCAATGGCACGCGCGCCATCGTCTACGAATTCGTCTACGGCTCCAAGGTGCCGCTCAGCGCTCTTGACGTCGGGCAGGCGTCATCCACGGGGCGCGCGATCGCGGCGATCCATGCGCTCCCGACGAGTTTCATCGCCGATTCCGGCCTGCCGGTCCTGAGCGCTCTCGAATGCCTGCGTGCGTGCGTCACCGTGATCGATCGCGCCGCCGCGACCGGACTCGTTCCTGCGGCGCTGCTGTCCCGCTGGGAGGTCGCAACCGAGGAGACCCGGTTGTGGCAGTTCCAGCCGACGGTCGTCAACGGATCACTGTCCGCCGACTCTCTGCTGTTCGCCGGTGGCGAGATCGCGGGTGTTCTTGGCTGGCAGGATCTTCGGGTCGGCGATCCCGCGAGGGACCTCAGCTGGCTGCTCGGCGCACGGGACGACACGGTGCCGGAGGTCGCCCTCGACGCCTACAACGAGGCCCGAGGCGGCGCCGATCGCCAGGTGCGGCAGCGCGCCATGCTCTACTCGGAGCTCGAACTGGCCAAGTGGCTGCTGCACGGAACTGAACTTCACAACCAGGAAATCGTGGACGACGCGGTCGAATTGCTCACGACTCTCACCGACTCGGTGCGCCGCGACGTCATGAACCCGATCACTCCGCAGACCATCCCGACGATGGCGGTCGACGAGGTCGAGTCGATGCTGGCGCATACCGAGCGCGCGATCTAATTTGGCGGACGCGTCTGACCTGATCGACCTCGACAGCCTGCTGTCGGATGACGAACTGGCGCTGCGGGGTAGGGTTCGCGAATTCGTCGATTCGGAGATCAGGCCGCACATCGCGGATTGGTTCGACCGAGCCTATTTCCCTTCCGAGCTCGTGCCGGAACTCGGGAAGCTGGGACTGCTAGGGATGCAGCTCGAGGGCTACGGGTGCGCCGGTCGCAGCGCGGTCGACTACGGCCTTGCGGCGCTCGAACTCGAGGCGGCCGACTCCGGCCTCCGCACGTTCGTCAGCGTGCAGGGCTCCCTCGCGATGACCGCGATCTATCGCAACGGGTCCGACGAGCAGAAAGCGGAGTGGCTCCCGGAAATGGCCACCGGGAAGATCATCGGCAGCTTCGGTCTCACCGAGCCCGGCGCAGGATCCGACCCGGCGAGCATGAAGACTTTCGCCCGCAGGGACGGTACCGACTGGGTTCTGAACGGCTCGAAGCGCTGGATCGGTCTCGCCTCGATCGCTCGGCTCACCGTCGTCTGGGCGCAGACCGACGAAGGAGTAAGGGGATTTATCGTCCCGACCGATACGCCCGGGTTCACGGCGACGCCCATTGCTCGCAAGCTTTCGATGCGGGCATCCATTCAGTGCGACCTCGACCTGGTGGATGTGCGACTACCCGCAGACGCGATTCTCCCGGCGGCGACTAGTCTCCGTGCGCCATTCGAGTGCCTCTCCGAGGCCCGCTACGGAGTCATCTGGGGATCAATGGGCGCGGCACGCGACAGTTATCTCGCCGCCGTCGACTACGCCAAGGCTCGCGTTCAGTTCGGGAAACCGCTGGCCGCTTTCCAGCTCACGCAGGAAAAGCTCGTGAACATGGCCGTGGAGATCAACAAGGGAATGCTGCTCGCACTGCACCTCGGCAGGCTCAAAGACAAAGGAACGCTGAAGCCGCACCAGATCTCGCTCGGCAAGCTGAACAACGCGCGAAGTGCAATTGCGATCTGCCGTGAGGCCCGAACAGTTTTCGGCGGCAACGGCGTCACGCTCGACTACTCACCGCTTCGGCACGCCAACAACCTCGAAAGCGTGCGGACCTACGAGGGCACGGACGAAGTCCATACGCTCATCCTCGGTCAGCACGTCACCGGTGAGAGCGCGTTTAGCTAAGACTGTCGAATCGAGGCGCGCCAGAGTTCGATCAACTCCGCCTCGTCGTACAGGTGCGCGGGAGCAATGGTCTTGTTCTCGGCCACGTAGTAAAACACGGCGTCAATCTGATCGAGCGGGATTCCCTTCCAGCGCGAATAGGCCAACCGGTACAGCGCGAGCTGGAGCTGCTTTTGCTCGAGATCATCCGCATCCTTTGGCGCCTTGCCGGTCTTCCAGTCGACGATCTGATAGCCGTCGCCGGCGGCATAGACCGCGTCGATCTTGCAGATGATGATCTGGCCATCGAGAACCAGATGGATCTCGCGCTCGACCTCGATGGGTGCGCGGTCGGCCCACTGCGACTTTTCGAACGTGGCCTGTAGCGCAGCGAGAGCGGCGGCATCGAGCAGGTCGCTGTCGACGTCCGATTCGGTGGAGAGCGTGTCCAACTCCTCGAAGGAACCCGTGACCCCGGAACGCTGTTCTACCCAGCTGTGGAACAGTGTGCCGAGCCGCGTCGCGCGATACGGTTTCTCGGGCATCGGGCGCCGGAGCGAAGCGGCAACGGAAGCCGGGTCGGACACGAAGTCTTTGAAACGCGATGCGGGCACTCGTTTCGGCAACTCGACATAACGGTTCGAATCGAGTCGCGCCGCGCGTTCGGCCAGGAGAAGGTCGAGCTCTGCACCCCAGGCACCCGTCGCGCTCGGGTCGGCAGCACGAACGGCGGCCGCGGCTGCTTCGACACGAGCGCGTCGATTGCCGAGAGGATCCTGAGGCCAGACAATCACATCCACCTCGTCACCGAGTGGGTTGTCTTCGTACTGCGTCCCGCCCGGCAACGCACCGATAACGCCCAACCCCTCAAGGCCCCGCTTCTCAAGTTCGAGCAGAAACGGGCTCGGGTTCCGCGGCTTGACCTGGCTCGACCAGTACGAACCCGAGAGCAGGAGCCAATGCCGGGCCCGGGTCACTGCGACGTAGGCGAGACGCCGCTCCTCGAGCTGGTGTCGCTCACGAACAAGGACGGAGAAGTCCTCCACCGAGTCGAGCAGTTGCTTTCGGGTTTCGGCGAGCTCCCACAGAAACTCCGGAAGTTCTGCGGCGTCGCCGCGGAACGGCCAGGGCAACTGGCCGAAGGAGAGCCAGCCCTTGTAGCCCTCATTCGACTTCGACGGGAGTTCGTCCTCGACCATCCGAGGCACGACTACGGCGTCCCACTCCAGGCCTTTCGCGCCATGAATGGTCAGCAGTTGAACCGTGCCCGGTTCGGGATCTTCCGGCCGCGGCGACAGCCCATCGCGCCATTCCGCCTCGCGGAGCCAGCCGAGGAATCCGCTGAGGCTCGCAGAGTCATCGACAGCGATGTAGCCGCCCAGTGCGTCGAAGAAGGCCTCCATATTGGCGCCACCGAGCGCTCGGTATTCGTTCGCGACGACCTCGATGTCGAGTTGGAGCTCCTGCTCGACGAGGGTCACGAAATCGAGAAGGTCGAGGCCGGCTCGACTTCGGAGGCCGGCGAGAATTCTGCCCGCGCCGCGGAGCCGTTCGACGCCGACCTCGCTGAAAGCCGCGAGCTGGGAGTGTCCGGCCAGGGCGGTCGCGACAAAGTCGAGCGCGTCGACGATCGATCCACCCTCGTCGGCCGCCACGGATGACCGCAACGCGTTGGCGATGTCGTCCGCCAGCGGCTGCTGGGCATAGTCGCGGCGATTCAGCCAGGACGAGACTCCCCGGAGCGCCTTCAGGTCGCGCACCCCGATGCGCCAGCGCGATCCCGCGAGAAGCCGAATGAGTTCACTGCCGGCGGACGGATTGTTCAGCACCGTGAGGGCGCTGACCAGGTCGGCGATCTCCGGCTCGGCCAGCAAGCCCCCGACACCGAGCACGTGATAGGGGATGTGCTGTTCACGAAGGGCCTCGATGAAATGCACCTGGCTCTTGCGGGCCCGGAACAGCATCGCGGCTGTCGGGAGCTCTCCTCCGGCGGCCTTTTCGCTCAGCCGCTTTTTCAGCCAGAGCGCCGCGCTCCTGGCCTCGTCGAGCACGGTCTCCTCGAATGCGACATCCACCGGTCGATCCGATGCTCTCGGCCCGGCGCTCAGCTTCTGTACATTGACCCGGGTGTGGGGCAGGAGCGGCTCAACCAGGGCGTTCGCCACCGCGAGGATGCCGTGCCCGTTTCGCCAGCTGGTCGCGAGATCGAAGCTCTCGATCACGCCACCATGGCTGAACTGTTGCGCGAATGACTCGAGGTTGGCGGCGCTCGCTCCGCGCCAGCCATAGATCGACTGGTTGGGGTCGCCCACCGCCATGACCGGATGCCCGCCGAAGAGCTCGGCAAGCAACCAGGTCTGGACGACGCTCGTGTCCTGGTACTCATCCAGCAACACGACCCGGAACTGTTCGCGGAAATCTGTGGCGACCTTTGGCGTGGTCCGCACGATCTGAAGCGCGAGAGCAACCTGGTCGGAGAACTCGACGAACCCGCGACGACGTTTGGCCTCGGCAAACTGTTCGGCGAGATCGAGCAGCAGATCGAGGCTCCCGACCGTCGTGCTGAGAGCCTCGACTGCTTCGTAGCGACCACTGCCGCCCGGAGGTAGCTCGCCGAGGCCGCCGAACCGGGCGGCCAGGGACCGTACCTCGGCCACATTCACGATGTTCTCGCTCGCGGCGGCGTTCAACGTGAGCACCGCCTTGGTCACGTCATCGACGCGCTTTCCCAGCTCGACCAGCCGCTCATCCCCGCTCCCGATCACGATTGATCTCGCGAACTGCCAGGCGGATGCCGCCCCCAGGATGGCGCCGTCACTCTCGCGCCCGATCAGCAGCGCGTTGTCGCGAAAGATTGTGTTCGCGAACGAGTTGTAGGTGGACACCTGCGGCGAGTCGAAAGCGTCGTAATCGTCGTCGACGAGTCCCGCCCTGGCAAGTTGTTCGATGCGGACGCGGATTCTGGACGCGAGTTCGCCTGCCGCCTTCCGCGTGAACGTCAGCCCAAGGACCTCACCCGGGCGCACGAGGCGGTTAGCCAGTAGCCACAGCACGCGGTTGGCCATGGTTTCGGTCTTCCCGCTCCCGGCCCCCGCGACGACCAGCGCTGGGCGGAGCGGCGCCTCGATGACGGCAATCTGCTGGGTGGTCGGGCTCGGGAGGCCGAGGGCACTGGCGATCTGCAGGGCTGAGATTTGAACAGCAGAGTCTGACTCAGTCACTCGACACCGCCGGGACCCGGTGAATCGTCAGGGGGTTGGATGCGCCGTTCCAGGACGCAACGTCGCGGACACCGACAAACTCGGCAAGCGCCATGCCCGCCGCCGCCTGCCTGATGCGGATCCGGAAACCCTCCAGCTCTTCGTCGTCGAGGGGCGCCTGCACGCCCTCCTCAAACAGCTTCGTCTTCGAGCGGGTCTTGACGTAGAGCAGCTTCGCGCCTCCGGAGTGGTGGTCGCCCAGGTCCTCGAGGAACTCGTCCAGGACGCCCCGCGCATACGCGAGCTGGTAGACGCCCAACTGTGGATGCGCCGCCACGAAGTCCGCACGAACGTTGGCGGCGCCGGTCTTCAGATCAACGATCACGACGGCGCCATCCGGCGATCGCTCGACGCGATCGATCGACCCGTTCACGTCCGCCTGATCGATCTCGAGTTTGAACCTGCTCTCGGCACCGACCAGTGTCTTACCCTCGCGGCGAAACTCGGCAAGGTAGGCCGCGATACCTGCGGCGAGAGAGCGAGCGGCGCGCTTTTGCGCCTCGGACATCCACGCGGATTCGAACAGGAGCTCACCCCAGCGCGACTCGACGGCCGCCCACAACGCGTCCACATCCGGGCTCTCGGCCGTCTCCATGGCCCAGTGCAGGATCGTGCCGAGCGCCATGTTGACGGACGGCTCGCCCCCAGCGATCGACGAGATGAACCAGTCGAGAGGCGAATCCTCGAACGACTGAAGTTGAGACGGCGACACGGGAACACGTTCCTCGGCCAGGAACAGCGGCTCGGTCGTCGACGGTTCGAGCAGTCCGTGCCACTCGTCGGGATTCGCGCCGGGCACCCGCTCGACAGAGAGCCGGGCGAGAGTGGATGCGGCCGCCGCCCGGTCGGACGGCCTGCGCCCGTCGATGGTCAGCTCGCGTCGCATCCGCCCGGTCAGGCCGCGCAGGGACAGCGGCGGCAGTTGGGTTGTGTCCAGCGAGACGGTCTGCTCCGGCAGCAGCGACAGGAAGACACTGGCCGACTCGTCGTCATTGGCGACGGCCGCGAGGACAACCCGGCTGCGAGCACGCGAAACGGCGAGCGCAAAGATGCGCAGCTCGTCGTCGAGCACCAGCTTGCGCTCGTCGATGGTCGACGAGTCAAGCCCGGTCGCAGCTCGCACCAGCTCTGCCGCACCCAGCAGCGAGCCGCGTAGCCTGCGGTTCGGCCACGCGCCATCCTGTAACCCGGCGACGACGACGGTGTCGAACTCGAGACCGACAGTTCCGGACGGCGTCGTGATCAGCACCGACCGGTCATTGGGCTGGGGTGTCAGGGTGTCTTCCGGAACGTCGGCGTCGAGGACGGCATCGAGAAACAGTTCGGGTTCGAGATCCGGACGACGCTCGACCGACCGCTTGGCAGCGGTGAAGAGCGCGAGCACGCCGTCCAAATTGGCATTGGCTTCCGCGGCCGTAATGCCGGCGCTGAGTGCCTGGTCGAACCATGCCTTGGCGAGTCCACTACGGTCCCAGGCGAGCCACAGAAGTTCCTCGATCGTGTCGTGCTGCTCGTTGCGCGATCTCAGTTCGGCGAGGGTCTGCGCGAGACGGTCCGCGTTGCGGCCGATCCGATGGTCGATCGTCGCAAAGCGGCCCGGCGCGGAAAGCGCATCGACCAACAGCTCATCACTGGTTCGATTGCCGCCGCCCGCGAGTTCTTCCGCGCGAAGGGTGAGCCGCAGGCGCCGCAGCGCCAGTCGATCAATTCCGCCGAATGGTGAGAGCAGCAGGTCGACCGCCAGTGCCGGCGTCAGCGGTGAACGGCCAATACCGACATCCACAAGAGCGAGAAGGGCGCGAGCGGCCCGGTCGTCGCGCAGGGCCGTGCCGCCGACGGTCGTTCTCGCGGGCACTTCGGCGAGCGCCAGAGCGCGTCGGATCTCCGCGGTCTGGGCCCCGCTGCGAACGATGACCACCATGTCGTCCCACGGCACACCGTGCAGTAAATGGCGTTCCCGAAGCTGTCGAGCGATCGCGGCAAGTTGCCGCCCGGGAGTGAGGGTAAGCGCGCGTGCGAGCGGTCTG
This sequence comes from Galbitalea sp., assembly GCA_036271795.1. Classification (GTDB taxonomy): domain Bacteria; phylum Actinomycetota; class Actinomycetes; order Actinomycetales; family Microbacteriaceae; genus Galbitalea. Next base: position 7,593 of record DATAZY010000056.1, on the reverse strand, counting down.
TCGTCCTCGACCCCGACGGCGATCGCACGACGCTGAGATCCCGCGGCGGCGGTACCGATGCGCTGGGTCACGGAGGAGGTGAAGGCACGCAGGCTCTGCCCCTGCCGATGCGCGGTTCCGAGCACGAGGGTCTGCAGATCGGGCAGTCCGAGGATGGCGCCGAGCCGACCGAGGGCGTCCGGCTCGCCGCCGCGGAAAGCGTTGGCCGCGACATCCGGATCCCCGAAGGCGATGATCGCGATGCCTCGCCCGGCCAGGGCGCGAAGGATCGACAGAGTTGACTCCGTCGCTTCCTGAAGGTCGTCGACGATGACGAGTCGCAGCCGTTCGATCCGTTCGCCCGGGCCTTCGGATGCGATGGCCGCAACCGCGAACTGTGCAATCTCCGCGGCGTCGAGGTGGCTTGGCCGCGAGACGCTCACGACCGCGAGGTACTCCTCGATGAAATCGGCCGCCGCGACCCACGCCGGGCGATCCTCTTCGCGTCCAAGTTCGCGCAGCCTCGACGGGACAACTCCGTATTCCGTGGCGCGCATCATCAGGTCGCGCAGTTCCGTGCGAAACCCGCGAAGCCGACGAACCTCTGGGGAGAGTTCGCTCGGCCAGTTCGGACCCGTCCCATCGAGGATGTCGCCCTCCAGCAGACTCGCGATATCGACATCCTGGTCGCCGCCCGTCACCAGCCGTGGCGCCTCGGCTCCGGCTGCGCGGGCGGCGGCACCAACGAGCTCGAAGGCGAAGGAGGTGACCGTTCGGGCGAGCGGCCCGTTGGTGGCAATCCCCACGCGCAGGGCAAGTGCATCACGCAGCCGAGTGGCCGATGCCCGCGCCGGCGTCAGCACGACGACCTCGTCGGGGGACCAGCCTCGATTCAGTACCCGGTCGGCGATCAGCTCGATGATTGTCGTCGTTTTGCCGGTACCCGGTGCACCAATAACCGCCGCGGACTGGGCATCCGCGAGGTCGACGACGACCCGCTGACTCGGGTCGAGGGTCGTCGGAATCGGGGTGTCCGCATCCGCCGGATCGTGGCGCTGTGTGCGTTCGAAACCCAGGATGCTCACGTATGCAAAGTTAGTGGAGGGAGCGGACATCCGCGCCGGAACGACCGCTCGAGTTCTGCCAACAGAGAAACCGCGTGAGCAGACATTTCGAACTGTCGTAATCTGAACGCGTGGACATTCGAATCGGCATTCTGAACAGCCCCCGTGAAATCAGCTTCGAGACGGCGCAGACGCCGGCAGAGGTGGAGAAAGTTATCGCGGAGGCGCTCGATTCCGACGCCAAGTACATCCGGCTCATCGACGACAAGCACAAGGTGTACATCATCCCGACCGCGTCCTTCGGTTACATCGAGGTTGGTTCGGAGATCTCGCGCCGGGTCGGATTCGTGGCGTAGCCATGGAACTACTCTTCGTCACTCTCATCTCGTTCTGCATCGGGCTCGGTGCCAGATACGCGCTGCCCGGTCGGGACACGTACGGTGTCGCACTGATCCCGTCGATTTCCGCTGTCGTCACAGCAATCGTGTGGGTCGGGCTCACCTGGCTTGGCTGGAAGTTCGACGGCGGCTGGATCTGGGTCGTCAGCCTCGCCGCGGGTGGAGTGGTTTCGCTCGTGCTCGCCCTGACCCTGCCGCGCACTCGCCGCGGTCACGACGAGAATCTGCTGCAGCAGCTCAGCCGCGCGTAGTGACCGCCGCCTAAGCTGTCAGGCCGAGCGCATCCATTCGCCGGGTGTGAGCGGCAATCAGCTCGGTGAACACCGGCTCAATCTGCGCCTCGTCTGAGTCGTGGTTGTCGCTCGGACGAAGCATCCAACGAGCCAGCAGCATGGTGTCACCGACGAGTCGCCTTCCCCACATCGCGAGGCGAGCACCGAGGCGCGGATTCTTCTCGATCGAGGACAACAACTCTGCGACGATCGTGGATTCGCCGGAATCCGCTTCGAGAATCTCGACGACGCGCGCTCCCGCAGCTCCGGGCAGGCCCGCGGCGAGCCGGACCAGGAAGTCGTCAAGGAATCCTGCGGTCAAATAGCAGCTGGTCACAGACTCGAACCAGTCGTTGCCTTCCGTCATTCGCTGGAAGCTGTCGATCTCGTCGACGAAGGGCTCCATGGCGTCCGCCGCCTCTTCGCCGTGACGTTCGAGCTCGGCGGTGAGGACCTGGTGCTTGAGCAGCGCGAATCCCGCAACCTCGCTGAGCGCCGATTTCGCCTCCGTGGATGGCGCGGTGCGCACAACGCGACTGAGATTCTCGAAGATGGCCAGTTCCAGATACGCGGCCTTGCCTAGGAACGTGGCGAGATCGGGCGTCAGAGTGGCAAGGTCGACCTTGGCACTCTGGCCGTCGACGAGCGCTCGCGGACGAAGCTTCGGCGCCTCAATTCGCGGACGTCGCCGTCGAAACCAATTCACCACAGCGACAAGTTTAGGTGTCCCGAGACGCCCGACGACCGATCGAGAGGTGCACCAGTCGGTACGGCGCGCGTCCTCTCACGCCCTGACCAGCTAAACTAAGCCCAATGCTCCCCATATCTGGCGGGAGCCGCACGCCCCATGCCAAAAAGGGCGTCATATCAAGCTGCTGGAACTTTCCGGCTGACGGGGCTATCTCTACTGTGACATCATCCGATTCTGTGCCATCCGATTCTGTGCCATCCGCTGATTCCGGGCCATCTGCTTCCGTGCCATCGCCCGACACTGTTCCCTCCTCCGCAACTTTCGCGGATCTCGGCATCGAGCAGGACATGGTGGATGCACTCGCCGCGAAAGGCATCGTCCATCCGTTCCCAATCCAGGAACAGACCATCCCGCTTGGGCTGTCCGGCCAGGACATCATCGGCCAGGCCAAGACGGGTACCGGCAAGACGCTCGGCTTCGGGCTTCCGTTGCTGCAGGCGCTCGGAACCGACCCGGAGCCCGGCGTCAAGGCGCTCGTCGTCGTTCCGACGCGCGAACTGTGCGTCCAGGTGGCGGAGGACCTCGTGCTCGCCGCATCCAACCGTGCCACGAAAGTCGTCGCGATCTACGGCGGCAAGGCCTACGAGGGCCAGGTCGACCAGCTGAAAGCGGGCGCGCAGGTCGTCGTTGGAACACCGGGACGACTCCTCGACCTCGCGTCACAACGGATGCTGTCGCTCAAGGCCGTCGAAGTCATGGTTCTCGACGAGGCCGATAAAATGCTTGACCTCGGATTCCTCTCCGACATCGAGAAGCTCTTCGCACAGACCAACCCGAGCCGCCACACCATGCTGTTCTCCGCAACGATGCCGGGACCGATCGTCGCCCTCGCGCGTCGCTTCATGAATCGCCCCATCCACATCCGCGCGACGGACCCGGATGAGGGACTCACGCAGGCCAACATCAAGCACGTCGTCTACCGCGCGCACTCGCTCGACAAAGACGAGGTCATTGCGCGCATCCTGCAGGCAGAGGGCCGCGGCAAGACCGTGGTCTTCACGCGCACCAAGCGCGCTGCCGCCAAGCTCGTCGAGGAACTCAACGACCGCGGCTTCAATGCCGCAGCCGTCCATGGCGACCTCAATCAGGAGCAGCGCGAGCGGGCGATGGCCGCGTTCAAGGCTGGCAAGAAAGACATCCTGATCGCGACGGACGTCGCGGCGCGAGGAATCGACGTCAACGACGTCACGCATGTGATCAACCACACGATCCCGGATGACCACGACACCTACCTGCACCGCGCCGGGCGCACCGGCCGGGCGGGCAAGACGGGCATCGCCGTTACCTTCGTCGACTGGGACGACATGCACAAGTGGTCGCTCATCAACCGGGCGCTCGACATGGGACAGCCGGAACCGGTCGAGACCTACTCGTCATCACCGCACCTTTACACCGACCTCGACATCCCCGCCGGTTCCAAGGGTCGCCTACGGCCGAGCCCAGCGCCCAAGGTTGAGGTTGCGGCATCTCACCCGCCGCGCGAACGTCGCGAGGGCGACCGCCAGCGCACGCGGACCCGCGGCAACGGACCAACACCCGAGCAGCGCGCTCACGAATCGGGCGTTCCCGGCGCAGGGACCCACGACGGCGCCGCTCCGGCTCGCCGTCGCAACCGCACGCGCCGTCGCCCGTCCGGTGGCGGCTCGTCGACGCCCCCCGCCGCCTAACCGCGACTAGCCGCGGAACGGGAGGCTGCCGGTACCAGTCGCGAGGAGCTTGTCCAGAACGGCCGGCTCCGTCGTGTTCTCGGCGAGACGGTTCGGCTTGCCGTCGCCGTGGTAGTCGCTCGACCCGGTCACGGCAAGATCGAACTTGTGCGCCAGCTCGTAGAGGCGTACTTTTCCGTCCTCGGTGTTGTCGCGATGATGGATTTCGAGGCCGAAGAGTCCGGCATCCTTCAGTTCCTTGATCGCGTCATCCTCAAGTGCCCGATAGCGGCCGTGAGTGGCGGGATGCGCCAGCACAGGCACTCCCCCGGCAGCCACGATCAGCTTGACTCCGACCAGCGGCGACGGCGCATAGTACTTCTCGTAGTAGCCGCTCCTCCAGTGCAGGATGCTCTGGAACGCGGCACTGCGATCCGGGACGTCGCCGTGCGCGACAAGCGCATCGGCGATGTGTGGGCGGCCGATCGTCCCGCCGGCGATGGACTGGGCGAGAACATCCGCCCAGGTGATTCCGTAGTCCCTCGAGATCCGCTCGACGATGCGCTCAGCGCGGTGCAGCCGCCCGTCCCGGATCTTCGCGGTCTCCGCGACAATTGCCGGATTGGCGGGGTCGAACAGGTAGCCGAGCATGTGCACGCTGGCCGGCCCGTAGTTGGTACTGAGTTCCATGCCGGGAATGACCAGAAGACCGCTGCCTGTTGCCGCGGCGAACGCCTCCCGCCAACCGGCAGTGGAGTCGTGATCGGTGATGGCAACGGCTCCGAGTTTCGCTTCGATAGCCGCCTCGATCAGTTCCGTGGGGGTCTCGGTTCCATCGGACACGCTGCTGTGCGTGTGAAGATCGATGGCACCGCTCTGAGGCATCCTGCAATCGTATTGGTCTAGGCTCGCTGAGCCATGTTTCGGAAGGTCCCCGCCGTAATCCTTGTAGCAGTCGCTGCCGCGATTCTGCTCGTTGCCGTGTGGCCGCAGCTGTTCGGACTGCAGTCCGCACCAGTCATCGCCCAGGTGGTTTCCCTGCGTGGCATTGACGTCGCAATTGCACTCATCCTCGCGCTCGTGTTCGCCCTGCTCGCGATCGCGTGGCGCGGCGGCAGGCGATTCCTTGGCGCGCTCGTGAGCCTGCTGCTCGTATTCTCGCTTGTGAGTGTCGCGATCCTCACCGCACGCGGTTTCGGCGGGAGCGCAGTGAGCGCGAAGCCGGCAGGGGATGTCACGGTGCTGTCCTGGAACACCGAGGGCGGCAAGCCCGGTCCGTCAGCGATCGCCCAACTGGCGCTCTCGGAACACGCTGACATCGTCGCCTTGCCCGAGACCACATCCCTCACCGGCAATGCGGTCGAACGCATCATGGCGGCGGCTGGACACCCGATGTGGGTTTACTGGGCTGCCCACGGCAACATCTACGAGTCGCACGCGACGACACTCCTGATCAGCGCGGCACTCGGCAAATACACCGTCGATACCTCGGTTGGGGATACCTCGGTGCTGTCCTCCATCATTGCGCGGCCCGACACAGGCACCGGTCCGACCATCGTCGCGGTGCACGCGGTCTCACCCAAGCCGGACGAGATGAAGAACTGGCACTCCGATCTCGAATTCCTCGCCAGGCAGTGCACGGGTCCGAACCTGATCATGGCGGGAGACTTCAACTCGACCCTCGACGAATTGTCCTCGCTGAGCTCAAAGCCGGGCGCCGATTTCGGCCAGTGCTCCGACTCGGGACTCGCCGCGCACGCCGCCGCGATTGGCAGCTGGCCGACCAGTGTTCCCGCCCTCCTCGGCGCCCAGATCGACCACGTCATGTATACGTCGGCCTGGAAGGTCGCGGCCATGAAGGTCATCCAGACCGAGGACGGCGCGGGCAGCGACCACCGTCCGGTCGTCGCAACGCTCGCGCCAGCGTCCTGATCACGGCTTCACCCCGCATCCCCCGCTGCACCTGATGCGCTCCCGGGTGGACAATGGATGCCATGGCCCAGTCTTCAGATAAGGCGCCCACAAAGGCGCCGCGCGCAACCTCCAACCGGTCGACAACTCCTGTGTCCGACACCTTCAAGGCGTACATTTCGAGCGACTGGGCCGATCGCCCGGACGTCGCCCAGCCGCGCCGCGAGCAGGCAGACTTTGCGGCGGCTCGCCGCCTCGCCCTGTCGCGCACGTTTCCCGGCAAACGGCTGATCGTGCCAGCCGGAGCGGCGAAGGTGCGCTCCAACGACACCGACTACGCCTATCGTGCGCACTCCGCCTTCGCCCACCTGACCGGCTGGGGTTCCGACACGGTTGCCGGCAGCGTCCTCGTGCTCGAGCCCGAGGGAAACGGCCACGAGGCCACCCTCTACTTCCGACGTCCGGCGAGTCGCGGAACCGACGAGTTCTACGCGAACCCGGAGATCGGTGAATTCTGGATCGGGCCGCGTCCATCGCTTTCCCATGTCGCCGCCGATCTCGGACTCGCGACGAGCGACCTGTCTGCCTTCGCCGACGTGGTCGACACGGTCGACGGCAACACGCTGATCGTGCGGGACGCAGACCGAGATGTGACCGACTCGATCGACGGCCGCCGGCTGCTTGCCGCCGACACCGAATCGCTGGAGACCGACGGCGACGCGGATCTCGCTCGGGAATTGTCCGAGATGCGGCTGGTCAAGGATCGCTACGAGATCGAGCAGATGCGCCGGGCCGTGGCCGCGACCCGGCAGGCATTCGACGACGTCATCGCCGACCTGCCGGCTATCGTCGCACACGACCGCGGCGAGCGACTGGTCGAGGGTACCTTCAACCGCCGTGCCCGTGCCGAGGGCAACACCGTCGGTTACGACACTATTGCCGCGAGCGGACCGCACGCGTGCATCCTGCACTGGACTCGTAACGACGGCCCGGTGATTCCGGGCGATCTCATCCTGCTGGATGCCGGTGTCGAGCTCGACTCGCTCTACACGGCCGACATCACACGCACGCTTCCCGTCAGCGGCCAATTCACCGAGGTCCAGCGCCGCGTCTACGAGGCCGTGCGCGAGGCCGCGGATGCCGCGTTCGCGATCGTGAAGCCCGGGATCCGGTTCCGTGAGATCCACGCGGAGGCCATGAAGATCGTCGCAGCGAAGACCGCGGAGTGGGGACTCCTGCCGGTCTCCGCCTCGGAGTCGCTGCAGCCGGAACTCCAGTACCACCGCCGCTACATGGTGCACGGGACCAGCCATCACCTCGGAATCGACGTTCACGACTGCGCGCAGGCGCGTCGCGAGCTGTACCTCGACGGCGTGCTCGAAGCCGGCATGGTATTCACAATCGAGCCCGGGCTCTACTTCCAGCCCGATGACCTCACCGTGCCGGAGGAATACCGCGGGATCGGGGTTCGGATCGAGGACAACATCCTCGTCACGGAGTCCGGCGCCGAGAACCTGTCGATCGCCATCCCGCGCACCGCAGACGACGTGGAGGCGTGGCTCGCCGGCCGAT
>DATAZY010000055.1:0-36839 GCA_036271795.1 Galbitalea sp. | reverse complement strand
CTCATGAACAGGAGAACGTTCCCGGCCTGCTGAAGGCCGGCGAGAATCACCCAGCGTGGAATCCGAAAAATGTAGGGCCGGTGAAGTTTCTTCGCGACATACCGCGTGACGTCATCCGAGGTGGTGGCCGTCGGGCCGGTGAGGTTCACCGGCCCGCTGAGCGTCGAGGTGAGGAGATGGCGGATCGCTGCCGCCTCGTCGTGGATGCTGATCCACGGCCAGTCTGCCCGGCCGTTCCCGAGGCGCGAGCCGAGGCCGATCTTACTGAGCGCCACGATCGGTGCCGCGGATCCACCGTCGCCGAGCACAAGACCTGTTCGCAGGGTGACGACGCGAGTGGTCGCATTGGTCACCCGGGCGGCGGACTCCCATTGTTCGACGAGGTCGGAGAGGAACCCAACTCCCACGGCCGACGCTTCGGTGAGCACTTCGCCGGGTCGATCGCCGTAAAAGCCGACCGCGGACGCGCTGAGGAACACCTTGGGGGCTGACGACGCGGCGCTGATCGCGGCCGCTAGCGTGCCCGTGGTCTGCAGCCTCGACTCCAGGATCGTCTTCTTGTAGCCGGGCAGCCACGGCAGTTTCCCGAGCGATGCGCCGGAGAGATTGATGACCGCGTCCGCTGATTCGATGACCGATTGCGGCACGTTACCCGTTGCCGGGTCCCAATTCGCCTCGCTGGCCGAGGTCGGCGCGCGGCGAACCAAGCTGATGATTTCCTGTCCGTCCACCTCGAGCTGGCGTTTGAGTTCTGAGCCAACCATGCCGGATGCACCGGAAATAACTATCTTCACAAAGCAAGGCTACATTCGGAATTCAAATTCCGAATAGCGGGGTATCACAGGCTAGTGCCCGGGCTCGCCGCCGTTCACAATTATCGTTTCACCACTCGTATAGCTCGACTCTGGCGATGCCAGATAGACGTACGTTGAGGCGAGTTCCGCGGGTTGTCCCGGCCTGCCGTAGGGTGTTTGTTCGCCAAAATGCTCCAGCTTTTCGGTCGGCGCGGTTGCAGGCTGGAGCGGAGTCCAAAATGGTCCCGGTGCCACTCCGTTCACCCTGATGCCTCTTGGGGCGAGTTGCTGTGCCATTGCGCGGGTGAAGTTGGCAATGGCTCCCTTCGATGTCGCGTACTCGACCAGTTGGGGCGAAGGATGGAAGGCCTGGATCGAGGAGGTCGTGATGATAGCCGCCCCCGGCTCGAAGTGTTCGAGCGCCGCCTTGCTGAGCCAGAAGAGGGAATAGACGTTCGAGCGCATGATGTAATCCAAAGCCGAGGTGTCGAAGTCGTCGATACTGTCAATCGTTCGCTGCGCACCGGCGACCATCACGAGCAGATCCAGGGCGCCGAGCGAATCGATCGCGCTTGCCACGATCTCGCGGCAGGTCGATTCCTCACTGATGTCCCCCGGCAACAGTACTGCTCTGCGTCCCGCTTCTTCCACGAGCGCGACCGTGGTTTTCGCGTCCTGGTCTTCGTCGAGATAGCCGATGGCGATGTCGGCTCCTTCCCTTGCAAACGCGATGGCCACCGCCCGGCCAATGCCGGAGTCTGCCCCAGTAATCAATGCACGCCGTCCCGCCAGGCGGCCGTGTCCGCGATAGCTCTTCTCACCGTGGTCCGGCACCGGGTTCATGGCGGCCGCCTCGCCCGGGGCGACCTGTTTCTGGGCCGGAAATGGCGGGCGCGGATATGCCAGCAGGGGGTTAACAGGTGCGTAAATATCAGTCATGCTTCCGGTTTACGCCGTTGTCTCACAGCGGCACACCGCTTGACTATGGGGTACAGGGCGGATATTGGATGGCGGTCGAGCGTGCGTCGAGATAGCGTCGGAAGGTGGCGAGCGCGCGGGTGGGGATCTCCGGCTGGCGGTATCCGCCCTGGCGTGGGCAGTGGTATCCGGCCGGTCTTGCGCAGCGGCGTGAGCTGGAGTACTCGTCGAGTCGCCTGAATTCGATCGAACTCAATGGTTCCTTCTATTCCCTGCAGCGACCACAGAATTACCTTGCGTGGTATGACCAGACGCCGAAAGATTTTGTCTTCTCGGTCAAGGGTGGCCGGTTCATTACCCACCTCAAGCGGCTGAACGATGTCGAGATCGCGCTCGCGAATTTCTTCGCGTCCGGCGTGCTGGCCCTGCGCGACAGGCTCGGTCCCGTTCTCTGGCAGCTACCGGAGAGCCACGCCTTCGATGCCGACCAGCTCGCGAGGTTTTTCGCGATGCTGCCGCGCACGACCGGGGAGGCGCTGGCTCTGGCGGGCAAGCACGATGCGCGGCTCGATGATCGTGACTGGTTACTGCGACAACCGGACCGGGTCATGCGTCACGCGCTTGAGGCACGTCATCCCGAATTCGTCGGCGAGCGCATCGCGCAGCTGCTCCGAGACAACGACATTGCTTTTGTGGTTGCAGATTCGGCGGGCAAGTGGCCGCAGAACCGGGCTGTCACGAGCGATTTCGTCTACGCTCGACTTCACGGGGCAGACGAGCTCTACGCCAGCGGCTACACGAGCGAGGGGCTCGATGCCTGGGCCGTGGATATTCGAGCGTGGCTTGATTCCGGTCGCGACGTCTACGTGTATTTCGACAACGATATGAAGGTCCACGCCCCCTTCAATGCCCTGTCTCTCGCCGCTCGGCTGGGCATCGATTGGCCTACGGTGAGTGCCAACCCGACTTGAGATACCGGTCGATGTCTCCCCGTTTGAGGGTCAGACCCGTGCCCGGTCTGGATCGATCGGGGATAAGTTCACCATGCTCCAACTGCGGCACGCCATCGAAGAACAGCGATTCGATTCGAGCATGGTCATGGAAATACTCGACATTAACGACGTTCGGCAGGGCCGCTCCGAGAGACGCATGGATGGCGGGCGCGGTGTGCGCGCTCAGAGGGATCGCCGCTCCCTGGGCCTGCGCCGCGGCGATCCCGAAGACCGTCGCTCCACCACAGCGCGTGCCGTCGGCCTGGATCACATCGACGGCGCCTGCGCTCAGCATCGCGTGGAAATAGGACGGCGTGTAGCCGTACTCGCCGGCGGCGATTCGCATCCCACCCGGCGCGCGGTCCCGAAGATGGCGCAATCCGTCGAGATCATCGCTCGAGACTGGTTCTTCGAACCAGGTCACGCTGGCATCGGCGAATTGCTGGGCAAACGCGAGCGCCTGTTTCCGCTCGTATGCACCGTTGGCATCGACAAACAATTCAACGTCCGGTCCGATCGCCGCGCGCGCCGCCCGCACCCGTGCCAGATCGTCCTCCGGATGTGTACCGACTTTCATCTTCACAGCGCGCATCCCATCGGCCGCCCAGTCGCCGAACTGCTTCTCGAGCTGCCCAATGCTGTAACTGGTGAATCCTCCGCTGCCGTAGGCAGTCACGGACAAGCGTGCGCCTCCGAGCAGCTGGGTTAGTGAGGTGCCGAGTAGCCTGGCCTTCAGGTCGTGCAGCGCGAGGTCGAATGCCGAGATGGCGCTCGCGCAGACGCCCGGCCAGCCCTGATTGCGGACGGTCGCCGCCATCGCCCAGAACGCCCGGGCGGTGTCGAACGGATGACCACCGATGACCACGGGGACGAGAAGCTCGCGGCCCACCTGCGCTGCGGCGGCCGTCGTGTACGAGTAACCGAGACCGACCTCCCCTGCGGCGAACAGCTCGACTACGAGCATCCCCGTACTGTGCCACCGTGCCGTGCCATCGCTTTCTGCGCTGACTTCCCCGAAACTCTCCGTGGGAATCTCATAGAAGGTCAGGGCAGCCGAGACGACTTCGGGCTCGCCATGCATCTACTTCCCGCTCTCGCTCTCTCTTGCCTTGCTGCCGGAGTCCTCTCCAACATGCAGCTTGCCCTTGACCCGGTGCACCCCTTGGGTGATCAGCGACTTTGCCGAGTCTTTGATGACTTCGAGCTCGAACGGGTCGCCCTTCAGGAGAGCGATACCCATCTGTCTGGCGTACTCCTTCGTGATGTGCGGCGGAAGCGGCGGTACGTTTCGGCTCACGTAGGCATCGATGAGGGTCACGCCCTGGTTTGCGAAAGCCGTATCCCACGCCTGTTCGATCTCGTCGTCTGCGTTGATGCGAATACCCGTGAAGCCCAGAAGCTCTGCCCAGCCCGCGTAGTCGACGGACTCGACGTCCTGGGCCGTTCGCCAGACTGGATTGCCGTCCTCCGTGCGCATCTCCCAGGACACCTGGGTCAGGTCGTTGTTGTGCATGACCAGCACGATCAGCTGCGGGTTTTCCCACTCCGCCAAGTATTTCTTGACCGTGATGAGCTCGTTCATTCCGAGCATCTGGAATGCGCCGTCACCGATCGTGCAGATGACGGGACGATCCGGGTAGGCGAACTTGGCGGCGATGGCGTACGGCATGGATGCCATCATGCTGGCGAGCCGACCGGAGAGGTCCCCGAGCATCCCGCGCCGCAGGCGGATGTGGTGGCCGTACCAGTCCGCCGTCGTCCCGGCGTCGGCCGTGACGATCGCGTGCTCCGGCAGCCGCTTGTTGAGTTCGTGATAAACCCGCCGTGGGTTCGCGCCGTCGTCGTAGTCGAGCATTGCCTGCTCCTCCATCTCGACTTCCCACGAGGCCATCTCGTCGGCGATGCCGTTCTGCCAGGACAGGTCTTTCTTGATGTCGAGCAAGGGGATGAGTGCCGCAAGCGTGGCTCGTACGTCGCCCCAGAGGTTCAGTTCGGTGGGGTAGCGCAGCCCAAGCTGCTCCGGCTTCAGGTCGATCTGGATGGCGCGGGCCTGCCCGGTCTTTGGCAGGAACTGTCCGTATGGATAGTTGGTGCCGAGCATCACGAGCGTGTCGCAACCTGCCATCTGGTGCATGCTGGGCAGCGAGCCGAGAAGGCCGACCTGCTGGGTGTGGTACGGGATGTCGGAAGGGACGACCTGCTTTCCGCGCAGCGCCGTGACGATACCAGCGCCAGAGATTCGTGCCAATTCGAGCACTTCGTCGGTCGCACCGTTGGCACCGGCGCCGACCAGGAGGGTCACCTTCGACCCGGCGTTGATGATCTCGGCGGCCTTCGCCAGTTCCGTTGACGGCGGCACGATCGCGGTGGAGGGCGCCACCGCGCTCGAGCGAGAGACCCACATCGCCGCGGCCGGCGCTTTCATCTTCAACCCCTGCACGTCGTGCGGAAGGATGATGACTGCGGGCCCCAGACGCGTCCTCGCCAGCCGAAACGCCGTGTCGACCACTGCCTGGGCCTGTTCAGGCGAGACCACCGTCTGCACATACACGGCGACATCCGAAAGCGCCCGCTCAAGGTTGCTCTCCTGTTGGTTGAACGTGCCGAACGAGTTCAGACCCTGCTGGCCGACGATCGCGACGACCGGCTGGTTGTCCATTTTCGCGTCGTACAGCCCGTTGATCATGTGAAAGGCGCCGGGACTCGAGGTCGCGATGCAGACCCCAACCTCACCGGTGAATTTTGCGTGCGCCGTCGCCATCAGGGCGCAGATTTCTTCGTGAGTCGGACGCACATAGCGCAACCCCTGCTTGTCGCGTTCCGCCTGCCCGAGCGCGCCGTCGAATTCGCCGATACCGTCCCCCGGAAATCCGAAGACCCGCGAGACCCCCCACTCGCGGATGCGCTCGATGATGAATTCACTGACCGTTGTCATGGTGTTCCTCTCGATGGGTCATTTGTGTTGATCGGGTGAGTATCACTTCGCTGCGGCCCGTCGTGTCCCGAGTGCGAGTGCAAGGCTTCCGCCGACCAGGGCGGTCGCCGCAAGCAGGCGCCGATGACGGCTCGCCCACAGCTGGGTCGACCTGCTGTGCGCGCGTTTGTCGAAAATGCCGTGCGCTCCGTGGTCGCCGGCCACCGGCTCGTAGAGGTTGGCGGGGAGCATGGGAGTCGGCGTCGTGGGATCCTGCTGGCCCGAGAAGCCGGTGCGAGCCAGATACCAGTCCATGACAGCCGGGGCAACACGATTTCCGACCACCGTCACTACGGTCGACGCTCCCACCCACGTGCGCCGCCTCGGTCGCTCTGCGATATCGGCGACCGCGCGGGCACCTACCTCCGGCTCGTAGATTGGTGGCACCGGCTGAGGATGGTTCGGCAGCTGCGACTTGACCCAGTTGAACTGGATGGTGTTGAGGGCAGGCATGTCGACCAGGGAGACGTTCACATCGACGCCGTTGTGAATCAGCTCTGTCAGGACAGAGTCGGTGAAACCGTGAATCGCATGCTTTGCGCCGCAGTAGGCGGCCTGAAGCGGTATTCCCCGATGCGCGAGTGCAGAACCGACCTGAATGATGTGCCCGCGGTTTCGAGGGATCATGACGGACAGCGCCGCGCGCGTCCCGTTGACGAACCCGAGATAGTTCACCGCCGTCGCTCGCTCAAAGTCGTCGGGATCGGTATTCATGAATTCTCCGAAGACGCCGACCATTGCGTCGTTGACCCAGAGCTCAATGGGCCCGAGCTCGTCTTCGATGCGGGCGGCCGCGCGGTCGACCGCGTGACGGTCGGCGACATCCGTCGGAACGCCACAGCTGCGTCGTCCACGCTCGACAACCTCAGAAACGGCGCCGGCAATGCCGTCCCTGCCTCGAGCGAGAACCGCGACGTCCCAACCGCGATCGGCGAGCTCCCGCACGATCGCGCGTCCGAGCCCCGCCGATCCACCGGTAACAACCGCGACCCCACGCGACTTCGTCGACTCCATTGCTTTCTCCTCAGCTGTGCTTCGCACGCGTCTCATTCCCCCAAGGGTTGGCTAGCCTGCTCGCGGCCTCCAGCAGCAGAGCGTGAACGAACGCCTGCGGCATATTTCCCCGCAATTGACGTTGCGAAACCGAGAACTCTTCCGCGAACAGCGCCGGGGTGCCGCACGCCGCGCGGTTTCGCTCGAACCACCGTGCCGCCTCGACTTCACGCCCCTGCTGATGGAGAGCAAGGCTTGTCATGAAGCCGCACAGCAGGAATGCTCCTTCGGTCATCCCGAGTGGCCTCTCATCCTGGCGAAAGCGGTACATGTAACATTCCTCGCTGAGTTCGGCGATCGTCGCGTCGAGGGTCGAGATCGTGCGCGGATCCGTAGGTTCGATCGCGCCTCGCACCGCGGGAATCAGAAGAGCCGAGTCGACGCGGTCGTCGGTCGGGGTTCGCTGCCAGCGCCCTGACTCGTGGACCGAGGTCGAGCTCGCCCTGGCCAGGATGCTGTCGGCGAGACTTGTCCAGCGTCCGGCCTGGGATCGCGGCGCCCACTGCGCCAGCGCGCGCAGACCGGCAACGCACGCCAGCCGGGAATGAGTCCAAAGCTGTTTGTCGAGTTCCCAGATACCCGCATCCGGCCTATTCCTATGCTGTTCTATCGTCTTTACGGCGAGCTCCGCTGCGCGCCAGTGCTCGGACGTCAGTCGATCGTTCTGAGCTGCGGCGGCGAATAGGAGAAGAGCCTCGCCGAACACATCCAGCTGAAACTGTCGCGATACGCAGTTTCCGATGAGGTCTGTGCCGCCGGGATAACCGGGCAGAGCCAGGGGCTTCTCCTCCGGCACTGCGGCACCGTTCGAGGTGTAGGCCGGTTTCATGTCGGGTCCGTCGGTCATGAGACGTGCCGAGACAAATCGAATGGCATCGTCCAACAGGTCAAACTGTGCCGTCTGCGCCGCAGCCTGCCCCGCGTAGCACTGATCCCTGATCCAGGCGTAGCGATAGTCGTAATTTCGCCCCTGCTGGAAACGCTCCGGCAGCGCCATGGTCGCCCCGGCAACCATCCCACCGTCGGCGCTCGTCATGCCGCGCAGCACGGCGACAGCATGATTCGCATCCCGATCCGCCAGGGTTCCGGTGATCTCGTGGCTCGTGGCCCAGGCGCTGGACGTCGTGTCCCATAGCCGATCTGCCGTCGGCGCTGATTGCGGCAGAGGCTGGTCGGATATCTCGAGAACGAAATCGTGATGCTGTCCCGCCCGCACGGCTAGGTCGAGTTCAAGCCGACCATTCGCGCCGACCGTCGCCTTGCCGCCGCCGGACCAGCGCAGGTAGAGCGAGCCGCACCGCGCGGTCCAGCCATCCTGGTCGAGAGTGAGTCGCGACATCGCGTGCTTTCCGAAATCTGCGCGAGGATCGAGGATGACCCGCACGGTTGCGTCGCCGCGGTCGGCCATGACTCTGCGGAGGATGACTGCGGTATGCTCATCGCCGGGCCGCACCAGCGCTTCCCGACACTCGAATGCTTGTGAGGTTGTTGTCCAGCGGCTGCGCCAGATCAGAGTGCCTGGTTCATAGTGCCCGCCCCAGACGAATGGCTCATTCGCAGGGGTAACCGCGTACACCCCGTCGCCGCCGATGAGGGTCGAAAAGATGGCCGGTGACTCCCATCTCGGCGCGCACATCCAGGCGATCTCGCCGCGCGGGCCCACGAGCATTCCGCGCTCGCCGTCCGCGGCGAAGGCGTACTCACGCAGGACGTACAACGGAAATTCCCTCACCGGTACTCCATCGCGATCTGCTCCATTTCACGCGGTCTCATTGGGGCGGGCCTTCCTCTGGTTCGCGGCGACAAGCGCATCCATAACACGCTCGGTCATTTCAGTGCAACACCTAAAATCTCCTCGCGAAAGAGGTTGCCAAGGCGTAAGCGATATTGATAGACCGAAAAGAGCAGGATCCATATCCGCCGATGCGAAGGACATGACACAAATGACACGCCGCACTCGAGGACGGGAGTTCGAAGCGTCGGCGTTGGCCGGTCACGCGCTCCATGACGTGCGCACGGGCCGCTTCGAGCGCACGATGTCCGGGCTTACCGCGGGCGGAGCGATCGTGACTGCTGTGGAAATCTTCTTCGAACACGACAGCGCGAGCTTCGGCAACAAGCTCATGTGGGCGCCCATCATGTTGGCGCCGGTCGGCGCGATAGCCGGGATCGCTGGAGTGTTCAGCAAGCGCGCCGCAAAGACGACTCTTCCCGTGGTTTCCGCTCTGATTGTCGCGAATGGTCTCCAGGGCCTCTACCTGCATGCACGCGGCATCCATCAGAAACCAGGCGGTTTCAAGAACTTCCGCTACAACATGGAGATGGGACCGCCGCTCATGGCACCGCTGCTCGTGACGGTCGTCGGAGGGATGGGGATCCTCGCTGCCCTGTTGCGCCGCGAACGATGAGCGGTCTGGCGTTGCCGCCCAATGATGGCGGACACCGTTTTCCCGGCTTCGATGTGCTCGGTCAATCGAAGCACTGGGATGACGCGACCATCAAGGTAATAGCCGCGCGGTTGCAACCGCCCGCGCCGATCCGATTCTTCACTGAGCACGAAGCAGACACGGCGACCGCGCTTTTCAATCTCCTGCTCGACCAGTCAGATGACACAGTCGTGCCGGTGACGAACATGGTCGACAGTCGACTGATCGCACGCGAAACCGACGGATGGCACTACGAGGACATGGCGCCGGACGGGGAGTCGTGGCGACTGAGCCTTGCCGCTCTTGATGACGAGGCGCACAACCTCGAACTCAAGGCCTTCATCCAATTGGCACTCGACGCTCAGGAGGGAATCATCCAGGCTGTGCAGGACCTCGGCTCAGCCGACTGGCATGGGATGTCCGCAGCTCACCTCTGGAGCCTGTGGACGCGCTACGCGTGTACGGCGTTCTACTCGCACCCGTTCGCCTGGCAGGAGATCGGATTCGCCGGTCCGGCCTATCCACGTGGCTACAAGAACATCGGGCTTGATCGTCGGGAACCCTTCGAGGTGCGCGACGCCCACCCAACTCTCGCGGACGGATGGCACCCGTAATCGTGGGCAGCGTTCGTGAACGGAACGAATCCGCGTGGCTTCTGCCCGCGCGGCCCGAGGCACAGCATCACCTGCAGAATGGGATGCGACACTACGACGACACGGATGAGGTCGATGTGGTCGTTGTCGGATGCGGCGCGGGTGGGTCGACGCTGCTGCAGCGCATCGCGCGCGCGGGATGGCGTGCGGTCGCTCTTGACGCTGGTCCCTTCTGGGAGCCTGAGACCGACTGGGTGTCCGACGAGGCCGGTTCGCACAAGCTGTACTGGACCGAGCCGAGGGTGATTGCCGGCTCCGACCCAGTACCCCTCGGCTCGAACAACTCCGGCCGCGGTGTCGGCGGATCGATGATTCACTACGCGGGCTATACCCCTCGCTTTCACCCCAGCGACTTCCGCACCGAGACGCTGGATGGTGTTGGTGCCGACTGGCCCATCGAGTATGAAGATCTGAAGCCTTACTACGAGGACATCGAGGCAGAGCTTCCGGTTTCAGGCGAAGACTGGCCGTGGGGTGATCCTCATCGGTATCCGTATCGCCCGCATCCCGTTTCCGGCAACGGGGAAGTCTTCCTGCGCGGCGCGCTGAAGGTGGGAATAACAGCGAAGGTTGGTCCGGTCGCGATCGCCAACGGTCGATTGGGAAATCGCCCGCATTGCATTTATCGGGGGTTCTGCCTACAGGGGTGCAAAGTCAACGCGAAGGCATCGCCGCTGATCACCCATATTCCTGACGCCATCGCCCATGGGGCCGAAGTACGTGCCGACTCCATGGTCACCAGGATTGAAGTCGACGAGAGAACCGGACGTGCGACCGGTGCGCACTACCTCAGGGCGGGTGTGGCGCGCTTCCAGCGGGCGAAGATCGTCGTCGTCGCGGGTTACTCGATCGAGACCCCGAGGCTTCTGCTGAATTCTGCATCCGTTCGTTTCCCTGCGGGGCTCTGCAACGATTTTGATCAAGTGGGGCGTTACCTCATGGTGCAGGGAGCACCGCAGACGGCGGGACGATTCGATGCGGAGGTGCGGATGTTCAAGGCCCCGCCGCCCGAGGTCAGCAGCGAAGAGTTCTACGAGACCGACTCGACCAAGCCCTACAAGCGCGGCTATTCGATCCAGACCGTTTCTCCGTTGCCCATCACGTGGGCGGAACACGTTGCCTCGCAGGGACATTGGGGCGCAGAGCTGCGCAAACGCATGAGCGACTACGTGCATTGGTCCTGCCTCGGTGCGCTATGTGAGTTCCTGCCGCAGGCGGACAACCGCGTCACCCTTGCCGATCAGAAAGACCAGTATGGGCTGCCCGTCGCTCGATTCAGCTACTCGCAGTGCGAGAACGACCGCGCTCTCGTGGATGCCGCCCAGGCGACCATGGAAGAAATCCTGCGCGCCGCAGGCGCCGACGAAGTAATCACGATTAAGCGATATGCACACCTTGTCGGGGGCGCTCGCATGGCCGCAAGTGAACGCGCGGGTGTCGTCGACTCCTACGGCCGCACGTTCGCCGTGCCAAATCTTTACATCGCAGACGGCAGCATCCTTCCAACCCAGGGCAGCGCAAACCCTGCGCTAACGATCATGGCCATTGCCGCCCGGGTCGCCGACCATCTCGCCGTGCACGGACGAGCTTGGCAATGAGTGACACTTGGTTCGAACTGCGGTCCGGGCGCAAGCTCGGAATCTCCGGGTTCGGCGACCCGAAATCTCGACGCATCGTTTTGTTGTCTGTGCCGCCACCGGGATCGGGAGCTTTCGATCCGGATCCGCTGGTCACGGATCGATTCGACGTGCACGTGGTCGTCGTCGATCGGCCGGGCCACGGCGGCTCTGATTCGATCGAAGATGCGGAAAGGCCATCCGTCACGCAGGCCGCCGACGACATTGCCGACTATCTGTCCGAATCCCACCTCGTGGCAACTGCGGGAGAGCCGGGAATTGCTCGCGCGGTTGGAGTCGTCGGCTGGGGCTGGGGAGGTGCAACGGCGCTGTCGTTCGCGGCACGGAACCCATTGCTCGTCGATCGGGTTACCGTCTTGGGTACGCCAAGTCCGGCCAGGTCTCGCCATGGTGAATCGTCACCGTCGGCTGCCGAATTCGCTCGACCACACTTCATTTCTTCGGTCTCAGCTGCTGCCGAATCGCTCTCGCTCAATCCGAGAGATGGTCTCGCCGCCCTGGGGGTGCGAGAAGACGACCCTGCCCTCGACGGGTTCGGGGTCCGTAACAGGCTCAACGCTTTTCTCGACGACGACCGATCGGTAGGGCTCGCCTGGGACCGGCTTGCCGCTCGTGACACACGTTGGGCAAGGAGTTGCGGCGCATCAGGGCGGACACGCTGCTCATATACGGAGACATGGATCCTGTTACTTCCCACGTCGATGCGACCTGGTACCGCAAACATGTTCCACATTCACGGCTCGTTCTGGCACAGCACTGCGGTCGCCTCGCGATCGTGCAGTTCTGGGATCGCATACTGCGACATGTGGCGACGGAACCCCGAAGTCGTGAGGCTGATGGCTGACCAGACCGAGGGTTCGATGAAGCGTGCCAGCGAAGACGCCGATCCAACCGACGGCCGTGACGAGACAGCCAGCGAGAGATTCGACCGAAACTGGGCCGAGATCCTGCAGGAGTTCCGTGTCACTCAAACCGGAACTCAGATCATCAGCGGATTCCTCCTGACACTTGCGTTCCAGCAGCGATTTGCTCAGCTCGCCCACTTCCAGATAGCCATCTATGTCGTCCTCGTGATCTTGGCCGCGAGCACCACGGCAGTGGGTCTCGCACCCGTTGGGCTTCACCGCGTCTTGTTCCGACGACACGAGAAAGCGCGCATCGTCAGGATTGGAAACGTCCTGCTTGTCGTCGACCTGATGCTGGTCTCACTGCTTACCGGAGGTGTGGCCCTTTTTATCCTGGATGTCGTTGCCGGCCTCGTCGTCGGGTTAGCCTCTGGCGCCGGGATGTTCATTCTTCTCGCGGCGCTTCTTGTCCTGTTGCCGCAGATTGTGAGGCGCAGCGGTGAAAGGAACGATCACGAACATCATGGACCTTAAGCCGAACGTTCGATGCGATGAGGAGCAGATCGACACCTCCGGTATGCAACAGGGGTACCAGTTCGCTCGCTCCATGATCGGACAGCGCCTGAACGCGGCGAAGAAAAACCTCGGCGCGTTCGCGAGTGGTCACATAACAGCGGTCGCCGTGGTGGAGACAAATAGCAATGTCGTCTGGCGACGTCGAGTCCATCCCTGCTTGATCAGTCCCAGGCGCCAATTCACACGGCGATTGTGACTCTCGGGCGACGATGTCAAGCGCGGTCAGCTGTCGATCAAGTCGAGGAGATTCTTTGTTGCCGTGGCGATGTCGTCGTGATCGTTTTGGGCCGCCCGCGATTCGAGCGAGATGACAGCGCAGCGGTGGACATCACTGAAGTTGCCATACGGAAAGCTGTAGCGCTCCTTGGTATCCGTTGGTTTGTCGGTATCGATTCCGAGATGCCAGAGGGCGAATTCCTCGATGCCGTGCTTCTCGATGAAAGCGTTCTCGTCAGCAGCCGAAGGCGCATCCTCGCTCCAGTCGTCCCGCTCGTCATGGACGACTTTGCCGTCCTTCACGAGGCTCCGAGCCTGAGTGAGCGCTTTGTCGTTGAGTTTGACCGCCATGATCAGACCCGCGAGCGACCCGAAATCGATCGGATCAACCAGGCGATGACCGCGAGGATGAGCAGAACGATGCCAACCCAGAGCAGGAAGCTGACCGACTGGACGAAACCACCTGTGATGGCCAGAACGATCGCCACGATGATGATGATGATAAATAGAAGGTTCATGAGAAAGGCTCCCAGCTCTCGTCTCGAGTGGATACTGCGTTGAATGGATACTGTCCACGCTAGGTCGAGGGATCATTCGCCGGGCAGCCCTTCCATCGCACCGTCGAGTTGGTCTAAGTTACGCGCCCGCGACATTCTTCTTCCCGCCGCCGCCCGCAGCTACCACGATGTCGACTGGCTGTCGATCCCCTGGCGGTCGGGTTTACCCCGTGCCTACGGTGGATGAGTTCATCCGTCAGATGCGAAAGGGAAACCATGACCGCAGTCCACGAGACCCGTCCGAGCGCAACTACGACACAGGGTCCGCTACCTACGCAACGCGAGAACGCAGAGCATGGCTTCGTCGCGTCCGCCACACTGACCGATGACCTTCAGGCAGTGCTGGTTGACCTGATCGAACTACATCTTCAGGGAAAGCAGGCTCACTGGAATGTCGTCGGCAGAAACTTTCGCGACCTGCACCTGCAACTTGATGAACTCGTCGACGGCGCCCGCGAATTCAGCGATGCCGCTGCGGAGCGACTCCGAGCGCTTCACGCATCCGTCGATGGGCGAAGCACTACGGTTGCTTCGACGACATCGCTGGAGCCGTTCCCGGACGGCGAACTGGATACCGCTAGCGTGGTGGATCTCGTCACGGCGCGGATCGATCGGGTCGTCGCCACCGCGCGTGAAGTTCATGACGAAGTCGACAGTGAAGATCCGACGAGTGCCGACCTGCTTCACGACATCATCGCCCGGCTCGAGCAACTCTCCTGGATGTTCTCGGCGGAGAATCGAGTGCCCGGCTCGCGTCGAAAATGACGCCAATTGACGATTGACGTGGGTAGTCAGAGCGTTCTACATTGAATTGAGTTAATCGATTAAGCACATCGTCGATGACGCTCGCTAATTCGCCCCGTTGTGGACGGTCCGCGACGTCAACGCGGTGACCCGAGCTTGTCGTGGCTAGTCCGCAAGCAATGTTGCTTTGAGAAAGGGGCTCCACCATGTCAGTTCTCTCCACGTCGCATCCGGTGTATTCCGGGCGCCATCGCCTCCGTCGCGCCATCGTCGTCGGGGCGGCCGTCGTGGCCCTCGCTGCAGGTTCGTTGTTCTCGGCGACCGAACGTGCGCAGGCGCTCACCCCGCTTCCGTGTGACATCTACGCGAACGCGAGCAGTCCGTGTGTTGCCGCGTACAGTTCGGTGCGCGCCCTCTATGACACCTACTCCGGAAGCCTGTACCAGGTCACCCGCGCCTCGGATGGCACGACATTCAATGTCGGTCTGCTGAGCACCGGCGGCTACGCCAACGCCGCCTCGCAGGACACCTTCTGCTCGGGGACGACCTGCACGATCACGAAGATCTACGATCAAACTTCGAACCACAACGATCTCACGGTGGAACCTGCTGGGGCAGCCGGCGGGGCTAATGTCGGAGCAACGGCGAATGCTCTCCCGGTCACAGTCGGTGGCGTGAACGAGTACGGGATCTACCTTCCGCCGGGCGTTGGATATCGTCGGTCGAGCACAACGGGGATCGCGACCGGGAGCCAGCCCGAATCGATGTACGAGGTCGCGAGCGGCACGAACGTCAACAACGGCTGCTGCTCGGATTTCGGGAATGTCGAAACCACTGAGACAGACACCGGTGCCAGTCACATGGATGCGGTCAATCTGGCTTTGCTGAACGATCCGGGCAGCTCGGGGCACGGCCCATGGGTTGAGGCCGATCTCGAGAACGGTGTCTTCGAGGGCAGCACGGCAGTCAACACGGCCAACTCGGGTAACCCCAGCAAGTTCGTGACCGCCCTGCTCAAGAACAACGGCACGACAACGTTCGCGCTGAAGGGCGGCAATGCCCAGAGCGGCTCGCTCTCCACCTGGTACAGCGGGGCGCTGCCCAGTGGTTATGATCCGATGCACAAGGAAGGGTCGATCGTCCTCGGAACCGGCGGCGACGACAGCAATCGCGGGACACAGACGTTCTACGAGGGCGTCATGACGTCCGGGTACTCGACAGATACCGCCGATAATTCCGTGCAATCCAATATTGTCGCGGCCGGCTACACGGGCGTGAGCAGCGGAGGCGGGCCAGGTTCGACCATCGTCGGGCCGGGCGGCAAGTGCGTCGACGTTTCCGGCGATGACGTCGGCGTGAATCTCGCGACGGTGCAGCTCTGGGACTGCCAGGCTCTCGCTGCGGACCAGCACTGGTCGCCGAGCGCCATCGGCAACGGCACTCTCAGCACCCTCGGCCGATGCATGGATATCGACGGCAACAGCACGACCGTGGGAGCCAAGATCGAGATCTACGACTGTAACGGGGTTGGTGGCCAGCAGTGGGTGCCGCAGGAAAACGGCTCGATTCTGAACCCACAGTCCGGACTCTGCCTGGATGACCCGAGCGGCGTCACTACGAACGGCACGCAACTGCAGATCTACACGTGCAATGGCTCTGCGGCACAGGAGTTCTCAATCACACGAGGAACTCCGATCATCGGCAACGGCGGCAAGTGTGTCGATGTTGCGGGTGATGACACGGGCGGCAACCTCGCGGTTGTACAGCTGTGGGACTGCCTGACCGTCGCCACCTTCTCGCCGCTCGCCCTCGACCAGCAGTGGACGCTGAACTCGGATGAGACCCTTCGCACCCTGGGTCGCTGCCTGGATATCGACGGAGACAGCACCTCCATCGGCGCAAAGGTCGAGCTCTACGACTGCAACGGCGTGGGCGGTCAGAAGTGGGTACCGCAGTCGAACGGGTCGCTGCTCAATCCGCAGTCCGGGCTGTGCCTCGATGACCCGAGCGGCGTCACGACCAACGGTACGGGTTTGCAGATCTATACCTGCAACGGGAACATCGCCCAGGTATTCCACTTCAACTAGCCGGCAGAAATGGTGAACGGGGCGGAAGTCGACCTTCCGTCCCGTTCACCGGGGTACGAGGGATAATCATCGGAACGCTAGGAGTCCTCGTGCCGCAAAAACCGTCAGCATCAGTGACACTCAAGGATGTCGCGGAGCGGGTGGGCGTGACGTCGGCCGCTGCATCCATGGCGCTGTCCGACCATTCTCGAATCAGCGAGAAGACCAAGGAGGCGGTGCGCAAGGCCGCCGCAGAGTTGGGATACGTGCCGAGCTCGGTGGGTCGCGCGCTGCGCAACCAGCGCGCGGGCGCAATTGCGCTCATCGTGCCGAACACGTCTCAGCACGTCTTCGGTCACAGCTACTTCATGCACGTGCTGACCGGGATCTCAACCGCCGCCAACGCGCGTGATGTTCAGGTGCTGTTGTCGACAACCGCGGATACCGGGGCCGCCGGTGAGGTCGCGGCATACGAGCGCGTTGTACGTTCGCGAAGCGCGGATGGTGCGATCGTGACCAGTGCAGCCGTCACGGATGCCGGGCTCGAGGCTCTCGTCGCTACAGGACTTCCCGTCGTCCTGATCGGCAATTTCCCCTACCTGGCTGATGCGGTCACCGTGGGAATCGACGACATCGAGGCGAGTCGCGAGATCACGGCGCACCTGCTCGACGTCCACGGCCGCTCACGACTCGTTCACGTGACCGGGCCGCTCGACCACCAGACCGGAATCGACCGCCGCGACGGATTTGTGGCTGCGGTCGAGGCGGACGGTGTTGGCAACCGCGCTGTCATCATCGAGGGCGATTTCAGTGAAGAATCGGGCGAGGCGGCAGTGCAGAAACTGCTCGCCGACGGCACGGAGTTCGACGGGATCGTGTTCGCGAACGACGACATGGCTTTCGGTGGCCTCGCCGCGCTGAAGGCTCAGGGAGTACGCGTGCCCGAGGATGTCGCGATTGTCGGTTTCGACGATTTCGGCCTGTCCCGCCTGACTACTCCGGGCATCACCACCGTGCACGTCCCGGCAGAAGAGATGGCGCGCATCGCGACAGAGCGGTTGTTCGAGCTCATCGCGGGGAGTTCGGATGGCCCGTCGCATCAGCATCTTCCGGTTGTCTTGGTCGAGCGGGAGTCCTGCGGAACGCACTGAGCTGACTGCCGCACGTTCCGCCATCCTCCAAGTCGGTAGTTGAACATCGGCGAGCGTCGTGCTAGCTTCTAGCTTTAACGATTCAGCACATCGTCGATTCATTCCAGCGTCGGTATGGATCGCCTATTTTTTGGTTGAGTGCTTTAACGATAAAGCATCTCGATCGGGTGGAACTGAAGGAGGTTCGAAGCATGGCCAGATCGCCACGGGCCAGAACCTCCATCACCCTCAGGGATGTCGCAGAGCTCGTCGGAGTAACTCCGTCCGCCGCATCCATGGCCCTGCTTGACAGCCCGCGTATCAGTGCAAAGACCAAGGAAGCCGTGCGCGGAGCTGCCGCCTCCCTTGGCTACGTGCCGAGTTCGGCGGGCCGGGCGCTCCGCAACCAGCGAGCGGGGGCCGTTGCGCTCATCGTTCCGAACACGTCGCAGCACGTATTCGGCCACAGCTACTTCATGCACGTGTTGACGGGGGTATCCGCTGCCGCGAATGCCCACGACACCCAGGTACTGGTATCGACCAGCTCGGATGCCGCCAATGGCGTCGCCGCGTACGAGCGGGTCATGCGCTCCAAGAGTGCCGACGGCGCCATCCTCACCAGTGCGGCCGTCACCGATCTCAACGTCGAAAGGCTGGTGGCGAGTGGGCTGCCGGTCGTGCTCATCGGGAACTTCCCGCACCTCCCGGATGCCGTCAGCGTCGGAGTGGACGACGTCGCGGCATCCCATTCGATCACGAAGCATCTCATCGAGCGGCACGGGCGATCACGACTGGTTCACGTCGCGGGACCACTCGACCACCAGACCGGAATCGATCGCCGCGCGGGATTCGAGTCCGCGGTCGCCGCCGCAGGCATCGAGGATTCCGGTCGAGTCGTCGAGGGCGACTTCGGCGAGGAGAGCGGCGCAGCCGCGGTCGATGAGCTGGTCGCGAGCGGGTTCGACTTCGATGGAATGGTATTCGCCAACGACGACATGGCGTTTGGCGGGCTGCAGGCGCTGCGTCGTCATGGCATCGACGTCCCGCGCTCGATCGCTATCGTCGGCTTCGACGACTTCGGGCTGTCGAGGGCGACGAGCCCCAGCCTTTCGACCATGCACGTCCCGGCCGAGCGGATGGCGTACCTCGCCACGGAGCGGCTCTTCGAGCTCATCGATGGGAAGAGCACAGGGCCATCTCACCGCGAACTCGACGTGACCTTCATTCCGCGCACGTCGTGCGGTTGCACCACGAGAGGAGCTGACCCCCCGTAAGGACTGAATCACACACAGGCAAACCCACAATAATCAACAGCAGATCTCAAAGAAGAGGAACACATTGAACAAGAGGAAATTGGTCGCGGTCATCGCGGTCGTCGGGGCGGCAGCGCTTGCCCTCTCCGCGTGCTCGAGCGGCACTACCCCCACCAAGTCCGCCGGCAAGGTCACCCTGACCATGTGGACCGGATTCACCGGAGGCGACCGCCCCGGATACGCCCAAATCGTCAAGGATTTCAACGCATCACACCCGGATATCAAGGTCGTTCAGACCGTCGAGTCGTGGGACACGATCGAGCAGAAGCTCCCGACAGCCTGGCTGACGGGAAGCGGCCCGGACATCGCGGCTCCGAGCTCCGACCCGAACGTGATCGCGAACTACGTCAAGACCAACTCGGTACTTCCAATCGTGACCGGCTCGGGGACGAGCAAGGTCAACTCCGCACAACTCGCGCCCGCCGCGGTTAAGGAGTTGACGTACAACGGCAAGCTCTACGCCATCCCTGCTAACTTCGCCAGCCTGAGCCTCTACTACAACAAGAAGATGTTCGCGGCTGCGGGGATCGCTAATCCCCCGAAGACGGTCGCCGAGTTCGAGGCAGATGCCAAGAAGCTGACGCTGAACAATGGACAGACCCAGTATGGGCTCTCGCTGGCGGATAACCAGACCATTCAGATGTGGCCGATCCTTCAGTGGCTGACCGGTGGAGACATCGTCAACTCGAAGGGGTGCAGTGTGCTGTCCAGCAGCGCGAGCCAGGCCGGACTCCAGACCTGGGCGGACCTCGTGCAGAACGATCACATCTCGCCGGTCGGCCAGACCGGTGCCCAGGCGGACTCGCTCTTCCAGGCCGGTAAGGCTGCGATGGAGTTGAACGGTCCGTGGGCGGCGCCGACCTACAAGGCGGCTGGCGTCGACTTCGGAATCGCAACCGTGCCGCTCGCCTCCAACGGAAGCAAGGTGACGCTCGGCTCAATCGCGCCGCTCGCCATTTCCGCGAAGACGAAGTACCCGGCGCAGGCGCAAGAGTTCCTGGCGTACTACACCTCGAAGGCCCAGCAGGAGAAGTTCTCGCTGACGACCGGATTCCCGCCGCTGCGCACCGACATGGGCGACGACGCGAAGCTGAAGGCCGACCCCACGGTTCAGGTCTTCAACAGCCAGGTTCCTGACGCACGACTGTATCTGCCGCAGCTCACCAATGCGACCGAGGTCGATGCGAATGGCTACGTGCCGCTGATTGGCGAGATCACTCGCGGAACGTCCGTCGCCACGGCCACCGCCGCGACGACCACGACGATCAACGGATTGACGGGATGCACTAAGTAGTGACTGTTTCGAATCCTGTGGGTGTCCGCACTGCGCGGACACCCACACCCTCGGGCGACGCGTCGACGCGTCGCCCGAGGCGTCGCTGGCAGCCGGCCGTGCTGTTTATGGTCCCGAGCTTTCTGATCCTCGGCACCTTCGTGATCTACCCGATCGTCCAGTCGCTGCTGTTCAGCTTCGAGAACGTGACCATCGGCGGGCCGACCACATGGATCGGTTTCGACAACTACGTGACACTGTTCAAGGACTCACAGTTCTGGAACGCACTCGTCGTCACACTCGAGTTCACCGTCGCGTCGGTCGCCATCCTCGTGATCGTCGGGTTCATCCTCGCGCTGCTGCTGCAGGGCGAAGGGATCGTCACCCGCGTCGTGCGATCCATTTTCTTCTTCCCCACGATCGTCTCGCTCGTCACGATCGGGTTGGTGTGGAAGTTCCTGCTCGATCCGAACATTGGTTTTGTCGGTGGCATCTCTGATCTCCTCGGGCTGCCGCCTGTTGCGTGGCTGACCTCGACATCCCTTGCCCTTCCGACGGTCGTATTCGTCAACATCTGGAAAAATCTCGGCTTCGCCATGATTCTCCTGCTCGCCGGGCTCAAGGGTGTGCCGCAGGAGCGGTACGAGGCCGCTCGGATCGACGGTGCCAGGACGTTGCAGATTGTCCGCTACATCACACTTCCGGGCATCCGGCCAACGATGCTGTTCACCACGCTCATCCTCACGATCCAGACGCTCCAGGTCTTCGACCTCGTCTTCGTGATGACCGGCGGTGGCCCGCTGTTCACCACGGACACCTTGGTGAACCTGCTTTACCGTGACGCGTTCGTGAACTACCAGACGGGGTACGCCTCAGCGATCTCGTTCGTTCTCTTCGTGATCATCGTGGTCATTTCCGCCCTGCAACTTCGATTCTTTAGGTACAACGATGTCGACTAACACCATCCGCACTCGACCGGTCGTGAGTGCGGGCAGCCGTTCCCGCGCCAGGGACGGTTTCTCCGTGCTGCGAAGCTCATCCAAATGGATCTTCTTAGGGATCGGTGTCGCCGCGGCCCTGATCCCGTTCATCTGGATGCTTTCCGGCTCATTCCGCTCAGAGGCCGATCTGTTCAAGAACCCGGCGAGCCTGTTTCCGACATCGATCACACTGCACGGCTATACCGGGATCTGGCAGCAACTCCCCTTCTTGCGGCTCCTCGCGAATTCCTTCATCTTCGCCGGGGTGACGACCGCGGCCACCCTCTTATTCGATTCGATGTGTGCCTATGCGCTGTCGCGGCTGCACTTCCGTGGTCGAACGGTGGCGTTCTGGTTGGTCCTCGCAACCCTGATGGTGCCGTTCCAGGTGACACTCATCCCGGTGTTCATCGAACTGTTCCATCTTGGCTGGCTCAACACCTACCAGGGGCTGATCATCCCGCGGGCCACCAGCGCGTTCGGCATCTTCCTCTTCCGCCAGTTCTTCATGAGCATTCCCGTCGAACTTGACGAAGCCGCCCGCATCGATGGTGCCAGTCACTGGAGGATCTACTGGCAGGTCATCCTTCCGCTGTCGAAGCCGGCGATCGCGACGGTCGCGATTCTCAATTTCATGAACCTCTGGAACGACCTGCTCTGGCCCCTGGTGGTGACGACGTCCCCGAACATGCTCACCCTGCCTGCGGCGCTCACTCTCTTCGGCGGTCAGCACATCACCGACCACGCCATCCTTCTGGCTGGTGCAACGATCTCCCTGCTGCCGATAGCCATCGGGTTCTTCTTTGCCCAAAAGTATTTCGTCGCCGGCGTCGCGACGACCGGGCTGAAGTGACCCCATGACGAATCCATTTACATCCGGTTCCTTCTCCTGGATCGGCGGCATCGAGGACACCTGTGTCTACCCGCCGGCCGGATCGGGGATGATGCCGCTCGACGAGTACGAGCTGACCGAGCACTCCACGCACTGGAAATCGGACCTCGCGGCGGTACGCGACATGGGCGGCACCTCGATCCGGTACGGCGTCAACTGGCCGCTTGTTCACACCGCACGCGATGAGTTCGACTGGTCGGTGCTGGATGAACGACTTGCCTACGCGACGTCGGAGCTCGGACTCACGGTGATCGCCGATCTCGTTCACTATGGCACGCCGACCTGGCTCACCCACTCGTTCGCCGACCCGGAGTACCCGGAGGCGGTTGCGCAGTTCGCGGGTGAGTTCGCCGCACGGTACCGCGGGATCGTTGACCACGTCACGCCGCTGAACGAACCACTGACGACCGCCTCGTTCTGCGGGCTTCGCGGGGTCTGGCCACCCGCGCTGACCGGTTGGAAAGGTTGGACGATGGTCATGCTCGGAATCGTCACGGGGATCTCGCGCACCATCGCGGCCGTCCGCGCCGCGAATCCGGATGCCGTCATCGTCCACGTCGAGGCCGCAACCCTGTACCAGACGGTGGTCACTGAACTCGAGGACCACGCGATCCAGCTGGCCTCGCTGGGGATGCTGCCCACCGATCTGCTCCTCGGCCGCGTCGACGCCTCGCACGAGATGTATGACTGGCTGGTCGAGAACGGGGCAAGCCCGGCGCAGCTCGCCGCGCTTCGGCAGAACGTGCCAGAGATCGACCTTCTCGGGGTCAATTACTACCCTGACCTCTCGCCCCGAACCCTGACTCACGTCGACGGGGTTGTCTCGCAGGTCGCCACCAACCTCGGCGAGGCAGGTCTGGCCACGAGCCTCACCCGATTCGCGGGGCGCTACGGGCTCCCGTTACTGATCACCGAGACAAGCATCGAGGGCGACGACGCGGTTCGGTCCGACTGGCTGGACGCATCGATGCGCTGTGTGACTGAGTTGCGCGAGAGCGGGATGGACCTGCGCGGTTACACCTGGTGGCCGGTCATGGACTTCGTCGACTGGTCGTACGCATCCGAGGGCCGCAACGTTGAGGAGTTCGCCGTGGATGACGCGATCGTGACGGCACGTGCATCCTCGAGCGCTGAACCGGCGGGTGTTGCCCGCAAGACACCGTTCCTGCGGCGCATGGGACTCATCCGGCTGGAGGAGCAGGACGACGGCAGGCTGGTTCGAATTCCGACTCCCGCCGCCGCGCGCTTTCGGGAACTCGCCATCGTGACGCCGGTGCTCGAGCCCGATGCGTAGACCGGTCTACGACGGCTACTTCGCCGATCCGTTTCTCACCCGGTTTGGCGACGAATATTTCGCCTACGGTTCCGGCGACCCTGCTCTGCCGTCACGGGGGTTTGAAGCGTTGCGTTCCAGCGACCTGCGAACCTGGCGCTCTGTTGGCGTCGTGTTTGCCGGAGTTGACGAGGCGATGGGCGATTCGTACTGGGCGCCGGAGGTGGCCTTCGCGGGGAACCGCTACTGGATGTACTACTCGCTGGGTCACGGAATCACGGGCCACCACATCCGCGTCGCCGTTGCGGACTCACCCGTCGGTCCCTTTGAGGACACCGGGGTCAACCTGACCCCGGACGAGAGTTTTGCGATCGACGCGCATCCGTTCTGGGATGCCGACGGGTCACGTTACCTCTACTTTGCGCGCGATGTGCTCGACTCCGATCGGCCAGGAACCCACCTTGCCGCGAAGCGGATGACGAGCATGACCAGCGTCGAGCCCGTGACCACCGCGATCCTCGCCCCGGACTCCGACTGGCAGATCTACGAGCGCTCGCGGCAGATGTACGGTCGAGAGTTCGACTGGCACACCCTCGAGGGCCCGACCGTGGTTCGGCGCGGCGACGGCTATCACCTGTTCTTCTCCGGCGGATCGTGGGAGGGCGAAGGCTACGGTGTCTCGGTTGCGACCGCTGCCGCGCCGCTCGGTCCGTGGGTCCATGCCCCTGCCGATCGGGCGGATGTGTTGAGCTCCGCGATCACGGGACTCGTCGGACCCGGCCACAACTCGGTGGTTCAGCGTCCGACCGACTCCGACCTCATCGCCTACCACGCCTGGAACCGCGCGCGGACTCGGCGGCAGATGTATATCGACAAGCTGGAGTGGGCGGGCGAGGTTCCGACCGCTCTAGAGCTGTGAACCGATTTTGAATCCCTCGTCTTTGCGGGTGTACGAGAAACCATCCGCGCCGATAGTCACGGCCGCCTCGCTGGTATCTGTGCGCTCCTCGATTGCGCGCGGAACGCCATCCAGGTCGAGCACCGTGGATGCGTTCGCGTACCAGCTGGGAACGACCGGTGTTCCCCACCAGTCGCGCCTCTGGTTGTCGTGCACGTCCCACTTGACGACCGGGTTGTCGGGGTCGCCAGTGTAGTAATCATGGGTGTAGATCTCGATGCGGTGGCCGTCCGGATCGAGTAGATAGAGGTAGAAGGCGTTCGAAACGCCGTGCCGGCCCGGACCGCGCTCGATTTTGTCTGACTGGCGGAGTGCGCCGAGGTGGTCGCAGAGATGGAGAATCTGGCTGCGCTCGTGGGTTGCAAACGCGATGTGATGCAGCCGCGGTCCGTCGCCGCCGGTGAGGGCGACATCGTGCACGGTCGCCTTGCGGTACATCCACGCGGCGTATACGGTCTGCTCGTCGTCCTCGATGTCCTCCGACACCTTGAAGCCGAGCCCCTCGTAGTAGGCGATCGCGGCGGGCACATCGGGGGTGACTACGTTGAAGTGGTCGAGGCGCGCGATGGTCGTCGCGCCCTGCAGGTCGTAGCGCTGGGTCATCCGCTCGACGTGGTCGGCCGCGTAGAAGAATTCGATGGGGAAGCCGAGCGGATCCTCGATCCTTACCGCCGCGCCGATGCCCCGGGTTGCTCCGGGTTCGCGTCGTTCGACCCGGACGCCGAGCGCCGTGTAGTACTCGAACGCGACATCCAGCTCGGCTTCTGAGCGAACGCGATAAGCGAGTACTGCGAGCGCCGGAATCGGCCCGCGGCGAACGATGAGCGAGTGGTGCAGGTATTCCTCGAAAGCCCTGAGGTAGATAGCGTCATCATCCTCGTAGGTCACGACTAGTCCGAGCACGTCGACATAAAAGGCGCGGGATGCCGCCAGGTCGGTGACGATGTGCTCGGCGTAGGCGCAGCGGATCACGTCGGGCGGAGTGAGTAGAGCCATGAGTGCCTCCTGGTGGATGGTCAGCGTGACCCGAAGCGGGCTGTGTGCACGTCACCGAGGGTGATGTGCACGGCCTGCGAGTCGGTGTAGAAGTCGATCGAGCGGTATCCGCCCTCGTGCCCGAGACCGGATGACTTGACGCCGCCGAACGGTGTGCGAAGGTCGCGCACGTTGTGCGAGTTCAGCCAAACCATGCCGGCCTCGGTCGCGTGGGCAAAGTTGTGCGCGCGAGTGAGGTTTGACGTCCAGAGGTAGGCGGCGAGGCCATACTTGACACCGTTCGCGAGCGCGAGCGCCTCCTCGTCGGTGTCGAACGGCGTGATCGCGACGACCGGGCCGAATATCTCCTCCTGGAAGATCCGGGCGTCGGGCTTCACGTCGGCGAACACTGTCGGCGCGACGTAGTTGCCGTCGGGGAGGCCCTCCGCCCGCCCGCCACCGGCAAGTAAACGGCCCTCGGTCTTGCCAATCTCGACGTAGCGCATGACCTTGGCGTAGTGCTCCGGATGCACCAGAGCGCCGACCTCGGTGGCGGGGTCATGCGGATCACCCACGACGATTCTCTTCGCTCGCGCCGCATAGCGCTCGAGAAACTCCTCGTAGATCGGCCGTTCGACCAGGATGCGGGAGCCCGCGGTGCAACGTTCGCCGTTGAGCGAGAAGACGCCGAAGAGGGTCGAGTCGATCGCCGCGTCGAGGTCGGCGTCGGCGAAGACGACCGCGGGGGACTTGCCGCCGAGCTCCATCGAGAGCCCCTTGAGGTTCTCGGCCGAGTTGCGGAAGATCGTCTGCCCAGTCGTAGTCTCGCCGGTGAACG
This sequence comes from Galbitalea sp., assembly GCA_036271795.1. Taxonomy (GTDB): domain Bacteria; phylum Actinomycetota; class Actinomycetes; order Actinomycetales; family Microbacteriaceae; genus Galbitalea. The sequence continues at coordinate 10,756 of DATAZY010000055.1, read as the reverse complement.
AGATGAGGGGGACGTCGGGATGTTTCACCAGCGCGTCGCCGGCCTCCTCGCCGAGTCCGTTGACCAGGTTGAAGACACCGTCGGGAAGCCCGGCCTCGCGGAAGATCCCGGCCCACAGGCTCGCCGAGAGCGGCGTGAACTCGGCCGGCTTGAGCACGACGGTGCATCCGGATGCCAGCGCGGGTGCCAGCTTCCAGCTCTCCAGCATGAAGGGCGTGTTCCACGGCGTGATGAGCCCGGCGACGCCGATCGGCTTCCGATTCACGTAGTTCATCTGGACGCCGGGAACCTTGTAGGTGTCATCCGCCTGCGCCACGATCAGGTCCGCGAAGAACCGGAAGTTCTCGGCCGCCCGCTGTGCCTGGCCGAGAGCCTGGGTGATCGGCAGCCCGGTGTCGAAGGTTTCGAGTTCGGCGAGGCGGGCATCCTGGGCCTCCACCGCATCCGCGATTCGATTCAGGATGCGCGCGCGCGCGCGGGGCGCAAGGCGCGGCCACGGTCCGTTCTTGAAGGCTTCGGTCGCTGCGGCCACAGCCAGATCGATGTCTTCCTTCTGGCCGGCAGCTGCGGTCGCGTACGTCTGGTTCGACACCGGGTCGAGCACGTCGAACGTCGCGCTCGAGACGCTGTCGACGAATTCACCGCCGATGTAGTGCTGGATTCTGGTTGGCAGATTCTCGGGAACGTAGTGCGCCATTGTCAGCGTCCTTTCACTGCGAAACCGGCGACCGGCGAGAGGTACTGCCTGCCCGCCTCGAGGTAGTCGTTGATTTTGGTCAGCCCCGTGGGGGTTGGAGTGATGAGCGGCGGCCGCACGTACCCGGATGCAATGAGCCCGCGCTGCTCGAGCACCCATTTTCCCGGTGCCGGGTTGGTCTCGACGAAGAGGAGGTCGACGAGGGGATGAAGCCCGTAGTGCAACTCCCTCGCCAACTCGAGGTCGCCGGACTCCCACGCCTCATAGAGGTCGGCGTGCGCGCGCGGCGCGATGTTGGCTGTGGCGCTCAAAAACCCGACGCCGCCGAGTGCAAGCAGAGGCAGGCAGAGGAGCTCGATGCCGCTCCAGACCAGCAGGTCGGGTCCGCACAGTTGTAACACCCGAGAGAAGTGCTCGAAGTCCTTCGTCGTCTCCTTCACCCCGACGAAGTTTTCGACGTCGCGATAGAGCCGAGCAACCGTCTCCGGTGCGATATCCACCGCGGTTCGACTGGGCACGTTGTAGGCGACGATCGGCAGGTCGGGGAACTCTTCTGCCACCGTCTTGTACCAGACGTACAGTGCCTCCTGGGTCGGGCGTGCGTAGTACGGGGTGATGATGAGCGCAGCGTCGATGCCGGCATCCCGTGCCGCGGCCGTCAGCTCGAGTGTCTCATCGAGTTTCTCGGTTCCGGTGCCAGGCATAAATGGGACACGGTTGTCGATTGCCGCAGCGACGGTTTTGATGGCCGCGATTCGCTCCGGGATCGTCTGGGCGCTCGGCTCACCGGTGGAGCCGCCGATGGACACCCCGTGGGTGCCCTGCGCGATCTGCCAGTTGACGAGGTTCGCGAGGCCAGCGTGGTCGACGGCACCGTCGGCCGTGAACGGGGTCATGAGGGGAACGATTGAACCACGGATCTGCGACGGGTCGCTGCGGTACTTCACGAGTGCCTGCTCTCTTGGACGTGCTTGTTTTCTTGATAGGCGAGGAACGCGTCGAGCGTTCTGGTGCGGTGCGCGCGCGCGGCGAGTTCGATGTCCAGCGGGTCCGCGTTCGCCTCGATGAGCTCAAGGATCTCTTCGTGTTCGCGGACAGACGCGTGGGCGCGACCGGGAACGAAGCTGAAGGTGGAATCACGCAGCACCGTGAGGCGTCCCCAGCCGCGATGCACGAGGTCGAGGATGTGCGGGTTGGGGCAATTCTCGAAAAGCACCGCATGAAATTCGAGGTTCAGCGCGGTGAAGCGGTGCGGCTCGAAATGATTCAGGCATTCGATCAGCTGTGCATTGATGGCACGTGCCCTGGCGATGTCATCGACCGTGACGTGAGGAGCAGAGAGCGCGGTGGCCACCCCCTCGACGACGCTGAGGGTCTGCATCGTGTAGAGGTATTCGGTCTCGTCGTGCATCGCCACCTGCGCACCGATGTTGTGTTCGAACGTCACGAGTCCCTCGGACTCGAGTAGCCGGATGGCCTCCCGTACAGGGACGACACTCACGTTGAGATCCCTGGCGATCTGGCCGAGCACCAGTCGGTAGCCGGGCGTGAATGTGCCGTCGGAGATGCGTGCCTTGAGGAAGGCATAAGCGAGCTGCGCCTTGCTCTGCGTCGCCGGAGCGTCGGTCACCGTGTTGCTCGCCATACCGCGAACCTTTCCTTCCAGTCCGCGTTCATCGGGTACAGTCCGTCGACCTTTTCGCCGTCGGCGACGCGCTCCGCAATAAACGTCTCCTCGAGTTCCTGCTCGATCGCGGCGTCGACGACCTCATCAATGAGGGATGGCGGGATGACCAGGACGCCGTCGGCATCGCCGACGATGACGTCCCCCGGCTGCACAGCCGTGCCGCCGCAGGAGATCGTGAGATCGGTGTCCCACGGTACGTGGCGACGCCCGAGAACGGCAGGATGGGGTCCGGCATGGTAGGTCGGGATGTCGAGAGCGGCGACGGCGGCAAGGTCACGAACGCCGCCATCCGTCACGATCCCGGCCGCTCCACGCACCTGCGCTCGCATCGCGAGAATGTCGCCGACCGTTCCGGTGCCGCGCTCGCCGCGCGCCTCGATGACGAGGACATCGTCCGTCCCGAGGCCGTCGAAGGCCCGCTTCTGGGCGTTGTAGCCTCCGCCGTACTGCTCGAAGAGATCCTCGCGGAGTGCGATGAAGCGCAGGGTACGGGCGCGACCGATCAGCCGGACGCCCGGTCGTGTCGAAGAGAGCCCGTCGATCGACACGTTGTTGTATCCACGTTTGCGCAGCTGCGCGCTCAGCGTCGCGGTGCCGACGCTGGCGATCCTCGCCTTGAGCTCGGGCGTGAGCACGAACGCCGGAGCCAGCCCCGCGACGTCCGCGCTGCCCCACGCATCTGCCCTCTGCTCATCGTTGACCTGGGCCGGAGCGCTGAACGCCGGGATCGGTGACCTACCTTCCACGACGGTCGTGGATAGCCGGCCCGTCGTGGGCGATCCTGTTGCCGTCGGCGCATCCACCTCGACCTCGACGGTGTCGCCGGGCGCGACAACGGATGCCCCGGCTGGCGTGCCGGTGAGGATGACGTCCCCGGGCTCCAGAGTTAGCAACTGCGAGAGGTCGGCGACCAGCTGGGCGAACGGGAAGAGAAGCGTCGAGCTCGAGTCATCCTGCACGAGTTCGCCGTTTACCCAGGTGCGAATCCGGAGTGCCGTCGGATCGATATCGGCGACCGGGATGACGGATGGCCCCAGCGGAGTAAATCCGTCACCGCCCTTTGAGCGCACATTCGATCCCTTGTCGGCAAGCCGAAGGTCGTAGACGCCGAAGTCGTTCGCCGCGGTGACCGCGGACACAAAGCCCCACGCGTCATCCGGGCTGACTCGTCGTGCCGCCGTTCCAATGACGAGTGCGATCTCGCCCTCGAAGGCGAGCAGTTCCGTGCCCGCGGGGCGTTCGATCGAGGAGCCGCTCTTCGAAACAGAGCTGCTGGGTTTCAGAAAGTAGGAAGGGAACGCTGGCGTTCGTCCTCGCTGCGCCGCGCGCGACGGGTAGTTGAGGTGCACGGCGATGATCTTGCCCGGCCGGCCCAGCGCTTCGTTCGACATGACGCCCTCGTCTCTTCGAGAGCACGGTATCACAGATCGTATACGATTCGGAAGAGACGGATCGACGGTGCCCCAGCCCGCTAGTGCGCCCCGAGGTCGCGTGCGATTGTAGCCGCAGCGTCTCGGAGTCGCGCCCCGATCTCGTCGTTGCTATGCGGGCTCGAGACAAAGACGACGGCGGCGGCCGCTGGCGGAATGCCCGGCGCGCGCAGCGGCACCGCGACAGAACGCAGGCCAGGGATTACTTCGTCATGACTGGTCGCAAAACCGTCGACCAGCGGCCTTCGGGTCACGTCGCGTCGTGACAGTTCAGCGTCGGTGAGCAGCGACTGGATCGCAATCCCGGGTGCGCCAACGCCCAGAAGGTGACGCGTACCCGGTCGCTGCGCAACCGTCGCCCCTCCCGTGCGCGGTTCGACGCTGGCCAGGGTGACGCACTCCAGATTGTCGAGCACAACGAGGAATGCGGTGAGTGCGAGGTCGCTGGCTAGCGCGGTGAGCTCGGGCAGCGCCGCCGATTGCAGGTCGCGCTCGACGCCGAGCGCAAGCGTCGCCATCTTGGGCGCAAGTGTGAAGGCCCCCGCGGCATCCCGGCCGACGAGCCCGTGATCTTCCAGAGTGCGGAGTATGCGGTACGCAATGGACCGGTGAACATCAAGCACAGTGGAGAGCTGGGCAATTGTGAGAGGCGTCGTCGAGTCCGCGAGGGCCTCGAGCACTCGAATCCCTCGTGAGAGGGTCTGAGAATGGGGCGCCGCGACTCCGACATCCGACATCTCCGGTCCTCCTCGCGCTTGTCTTCGGCGATCGCATGATCTACCGTTGTTCTGATTACGAACAGCGTGTTCGATTATAGAACACATGGCGAGCTCGGCGAAACACTCGCCCACAAAGAAGTGAGGGATGACCGTGCAGTTCCATCATCACGGCTACGTGTCCGGCGATCCGCGCATCCGGCCCATTGCGGGTGTCGGCATCGATCGACCGGCCGAGCTTCCGGACTTCGTCGACGTTCTGATCGTTGGCACCGGCCCCGCCGGGATGATCACCGCCGCCCAGCTTTCACAGTTTCCCGGCGTCACAACGCGCATCATCGACCGCCGGGAGGGCAGGCTGGTGATCGGCCAGGCGGACGGCATCCAGGCCCGGAGCGTCGAGACTTTCCAGGCCTTTGGGTTTGCCGAGCGCATCATCGCCGAGGCCTATCGCATTACCGAGATGGCGTTCTGGAAGCCGGATCCGGATGACCCGTCCAGGATCGTTCGCGCCGCGCGCGCCGTCGATGATCCGACCGGCATCAGCGAGTTCCCGCACCTCCTCGTCAATCAGGCCCGGGTATTGGACTACTTCGCAGAGTTCGCGGCGTTCTCGCCTACCCGCCTGACGCCCGACTACGGTCTTGAGTTTCGAAGCCTGACCGTCGAGGACGGTGGCGAGTATCCAGTGACGGTGACGCTCGTCGATTCGGACGGCGACGAACGCGTGGTCTATGCGAAGTATGTGGTCGGAGCGGATGGCGCGAAAAGCCGAGTTCGCGACTCGATCGGCGTCACTCTCGATGGTGACCAGGCGAACCACGCCTGGGGCGTCATGGATGTGCTCGCCGTCACGGACTTTCCCGACATTCGCACCAAGTGCGCGATCCAGTCCGGCGGCGGCGGGAACATCCTGCTCATCCCGCGCGAGGGCGGATACCTGTTCCGGATGTATGTCGACCTGGGCGAGGCACACGAGGGGGACAACGTGCGAGCGACATCTATCGACGACATCATCGTTCGGGCGAACGAAATCCTCGCGCCGTACACGCTCGATGTTAAGAGCGTCGCCTGGCACAGCGTCTACGAGGTCGGGCACCGTCTCACCGAGCGATTCGATGACGTGCCCCTGGATGAGATTGGCACGCGCACCCCTCACGTCTTCATCGCGGGCGATGCCTGCCACACCCACAGCGCCAAGGCGGGCCAGGGAATGAACGTCTCCATGCAGGACGGATTCAATCTCGGCTGGAAGCTTGGGCACGTCCTCGAGGGACGCAGTCCCGAGAGCCTGCTTGGCACTTATTCGGCCGAGCGCCGGGTGATTGCGAAGAATCTCATCGATTTCGACCGGGAGTGGTCCACTCTCATGGCGACCAGACCGGAGGACATGGTGGACCCGTCGGAGCTCGAGCGCTTCTACGTGTCGACCGCAGAGTTCCCGGCCGGATTCATGACTCAATACCCGCCGTCCGCGATCATCGCTGACTCGACGCATCAGGGCCTCGCGGCCGGATTCCCGATCGGGAAGCGGTTCAAGTCGGCGATCGTCCGACGCGTGTGCGATGGCAACGACATCCACCTCGGTCATCTTGCGGCGGCGGATGGCCGCTGGCGGATCTACGTGTTCGCCGATGCGGCGCGTGTCGGCGAGAAGTCGAAGGTCGGGGAATTCGCAGACTGGACCTCGACTGCTCCGGATTCCCCGGTGGTCCTCGGCACTCCGGACGGCGCCGAGGTGGATGCGTGGTTCGACATCAAGGTGATCTACCAGCAGGACCACACGGGCGTCGACATACAGGCGGTCCCCGCCGCCTTCAGGCCGCGCAAGAGCCCCTACGGACTCATCGACGACAACAACGTGTTCGCGGTCGATTCCGGGCAGGACATCTTCGACCTGCGCGGAATCGACCGGGACGGAGTGATCGTCGTGGTGCGTCCGGACCAGTACGTGGCCAACCTGCTGCCGCTGACGGCAACCGCAGAGCTAACGGCCTTCTTCGCACAGATCCTGATCGGACGCGACGGCGAGGCTACGCGGAGATCTGCGGTGCTTTCTCGAGGCTGAGCACCTCAGCCCCGTTCGCATAGGCGCACAGGCGTTTCGAACTACCCGTTCCCACGGTGTCGAGTAGAGCACGCGAGCCGTCCTGCAGCTGCAGGATGTAGCTCCGCTCACCGGATTCGATTTCGCGGATAGCCTCCGCCTGATCAACTGCGCCCCAGGACCCGAACAGGTAAGAGATTTCGTTTTCTTGGTCGCACATCAGTCGAAGCACAATTCGATCGGACAACTTGGCCTCCCAACCACGAGTGGCGGCCTCCACCGCCTCTCACAACTAGAGACGGAGAACCTGCGCGGCTATGACGCAAAGCAAGCCTGTTGGGCGGGAAAACGGGCGAGATCGGCGTCGATGGGCGTGCGCGCCCGCCAGGTTGAGCCGAAACCGACCGGATTCAGGTCATCCTCTACCGGGTGCGAAGTGACCGCGAGCGACGGTAGAAGAGGAACACCCCACCGACCGCGAGCAGGACTCCTGCGGCACCGAGCGGCCCCGCGACATCCACGCCGGTCGCGGCAAGGACGCCGACCGTAAACGGATCGGAGGTGACCAATGCGGTCGATCCGCCGTCGATCGAGATCGTGTGAGTGCCGGCCGCGGTGCCCTTAGGCACGACGAAGCTCAGCGTGAACGCGCCCGCGGCGCCGGTGCTCACACTTCCCAAACTCACGGGCACGCTGTGAAGGGTCCCGCCGATTGTGATGTTCGGCTGGAATCCGGTGCAGCTGATGGTTCCGCTGTTGCCTGGGTTAAACGTCGTCGCGGATACTGTGCAGGTTGCCGCGGTTGCCGCGTAGGTGAACGACTGAGTCGTGGTTACCGCCCCGAACGCTCCAGTACCGGTCGCGCTGATCGTGACGGTCTGCGGGCTAACGGATGCGGGATTCGCGAGACCGACGGTGCAGCTGCCGGATCCGGCGCCCGACGGAACCCACGTTGTGGCGAGCGATGGGCAAGCCGAGCCGAGCGAAGCTGTGCCCGTTGACGAGTATGTGACGTCAGTAAGATTCTCGCTTGCGCCTGCATTCGTGAAGTTGAATTTCACCTGCGGCGTGTAGCCAGCAGGCAGGGTCTGCAGCGCGGGGTCCGTCGATGCGAGGAACGTGCCGGCCCCGTTGGTCGCCTGGGCCGTTTCTGTCGCCGAGTCATCGACACCGATGTAGTCGGCTTCCTGGTTCTCGAGCTGGTCCTGTCCCCCGACAGCAAGTTGCGTGGTGAAGCCGTAAAGGTCGTATTGGTTGCCTGCCAGGAAGTTGTAAGTGGATGTGCACGTCAGGCTTTCACCGGCCGGCAATGCGAGTGGCGAACCCGCGTATCCTGTGCAATCGGATAATTGCACACCCTGTGTGCCGCCGTTGTCATAGTCGCTCGAGCCAGCCCACGCATCGCTCACGGTTGCGTCATTGCTGGCCGTGTTATTCGTGACAACAATTCGAGACTGCTGCACACCCGCTGGCGCCTGTACACCGTTGCCGCTACCGAACGGAAGAGTTGTCCAGGTCGAACCAATGAGTACCTGCCACGAGAACGTAATGGGCGGCAAGGGGGTCGCGGACGCGGGGGCGGCCATCCCGACTGTCGCCGCGATCACAGCAATGACGGACAGCAGTGCGGCGGCGATGCGCGATTTGGTTCGGGTCACGTGCTCAATCTAAGCCATTCGGTGGTCCGCTCCGCACCGGTCTTCCGCCGAGCTTGTAAAAGTAGAACGGGATGGCCGAAAGCAGGCAGCTGACGGCGGGCACGAGCGTGATCGACATGAAGATCACGTTCTGGATGTCGTGGGTCACCTTCACACCGGTCTGGTAGTGGGCGAGCGCGACAAATGCGCCGAACACGATCACCGACAATCCCGCCATGACTTTGGAGGAGAACGTCAGCGTGGCGAACGAGATGCCGTCGTTGCGGACGCCGGTTCGCTTCTCGACATCGTCCACTGCGTCCGCGATCATCGATGCCTGGATGACGAGGAAGACTCCCAGCGTGAGGCCCGTGAGGAAGATCGCGAACATGAACTCGTAGAGGTTGTTGAACCCGAGGAAGTACGTGATGACATAGATGACCGCCGCAATCAAGGAGCTTCCGATTGCCGCGGTTCGCGCCGGCACCCGGTGCAGCACGAGTGGCGTCAGAAAAGCCGCTACCACGAGGCCCACGATGAGAGACCCGCCGATATAGGTGAAATAGATCGGTGACTTGCCGTAGGCGATCACGGCAAACAGCGCCCCGCCGGACTGCACGATGTTGCGCCCGAACCCGAGAATCGAGGCGAGGAGCACCATGAGCAGTGGGGTGTTCCGGAAAAGCGTTCCGAATAGTTGTCGGAAACTGAGGCGGGTCTGCGCGGCAGTCTCGCGCTCGCGGCCGAAGGTAAATGCGAGCAGATAGAGCGCCATGCCAACGATGGCCATGGCGAAGACCGCACGAGACCAGCCTGCTGTCGTCGTCTGCGGCGCGAAACTGAGGGCCTGCGCGAGGTAGGGCATGCCCAGAGTGGCGAGACCGAGAGAGATCGACCCGAACGCGCGAACGTCGCCGATCACCCGGTTACGCATTTTTGGCTCAACGAACGCCGATCCAATGAGCGCCCACAGTGGAACATCGCACACGGTGTAGACGACGCCCCACACCACGTACACGATGCCGAAGAAAATGAGCTGACTAGTCTGGGTGCTGTTCGGCACGGAGAAGAGCAGTCCTGTGAGGATCGCGACGGGCGCGGCCGAGAACAGGATGAACGGCCGCAGTTTTCCCCACCGGGAGTGAGTCATATCGATGACACTGCCCATGATCGGGTCGCTGACCGCATCCAGGATCTTCGCAACACCGACGATTGTGGCGGCGACGCCGATGGCCTCCGCAGAAAAGCCGGCGTAGGCGGAGAGGTACAGCAGGATGAACGTGGTGACGGTGGTCAGGATCGCATTCTGGCCGAAGGCCGCGGTGACGATCGCGAGGTGCTGAGTACGTGCCGACGGGATTTTCACAGCTGTGGTGGTGGTCATCTATGACTCCAGGAGGATGGTGGTGATCTCGAACGGGGTGAACTCCAGCTTGTCGAGATCGGCAGGCCCGAGCTTGTTCTCCAGCAGGTCGGTGAAGAACGCTTTCTTGTGTGGCAGTTTTGTGGCGAGCGAGGTCGCCGCTGTCCGGCCGAGGCTCTCATAGAGGCGGATAACCGATCCCTTGCCGCTCTCGGCCGGCTTGATCGTTTCGATGATCACGCCCGGGTCATCCACCGAGGCGACACTGTCGAACACGGCGCCATCATTGACGAGGAGCGGATTGTTCAAGCGGTATCCCTCGCGGATGACTTTCGCCAGGTCATCCGTCGCGAAGGGAGTGAACGCGTACGTGAAGTCGTTGGGACCTCGATCGGCCGTCTTGTCGGGGAACGTGGGCGCACGGAGAAGGTTGAGACTGATGAGTCCGTTCTTGGCCCGGTGACCGTACTTGCTGTCGTTCAGTAGCGCGAAGCCGCCGCGGTCATCCTGAGTGGCGATCCACTTGTGAGCGCAGGTCTCGAATTGCGCTTTCTCGATCGAGTTGTTCTCGGTTGTGACGCGAGCGATATGCCCGAACTGGATCTCGCTCAGCGCCGTGTCGCCGTAGTGAGCCGGATGGAACTGAGCGCGCAGCATTTTGTGTTTCGCGTGCCACTCAACGTGGGTATCGAAACGGACGACATCACTGCCGGCTTCGAGGACGATCCGCTGGTCGATCGTCACTTTGGCTGACCGGTGCTGCTGGTGCCGAATGATCGTCGGCCCATCGATCGTCGTATCGACGTGCGACATTGTGAGCGTGCGGGGCCGCGTGCTGGCGTAGGTCTCCTTGATGTCCCAGGCGTCAAACGGGAACTGGTAGGGGTCGCGATAGAGCACGAGCCGGTTGAGTCCGGCTCCAGAGTGCTCGACGCCGTCGGTGTCGACGCAAGAAACGATCTCGCCCGATCGCGCGAACCGCAGAGTGAGGATGCCGTTCGTCATGGAGTCCGGTGTGTGCGCGAACTCCGGGACATCCGACACCGGCTCCAGTTTCGCGGCAGAGTAAGGCGCGACCTTCGCGCAATACCAGCGGTCCTCGATCTTGATATCTTCGCGGCGCGCGAACGAGGTGAGGTTCATCGCGCCAAGCCCGGCGCTCGCCGCGGGCAACCGGTC
>DATAZY010000054.1:0-22774 GCA_036271795.1 Galbitalea sp. | reverse complement strand
TGTCATCGAGATTGAAGGCGCAGTGGTCGAAGCTCTGCCCAACGCAATGTTTCGCGTTGAGCTGACCAACGGACACAGAGTACTTGCCCACATCTCGGGGAAGATGCGTCAGCACTACATCCGAATCCTTCCTGAGGACCGAGTGATCGTAGAACTGAGCCCATACGACCTGACCCGCGGCCGGATCGTCTATCGCTACAAATAATTTGGCGCTACAAGTAGTGCACTTTATGTGAACAACTGGAAAGTAACGAGAGGCCTCTCGAGGCCGTATCGAAGACAGCGAAAGAGAAACACAATGAAGGTCAACCCCAGCGTCAAGCCCATCTGTGAGAAGTGCCGAGTGATTCGTCGTCACGGCAACGTCATGGTGATTTGCAAGAGCAACCCGCGTCACAAACAGCGTCAGGGCTGATAACTAAATACACATAAGAGCAGTACCAGAACCCGCCAGTTCCGATCAGGAGCTGCTGGGGGACACCCGGGGCTTGGAGGCCTCGACACCGGTACTGTCCAACACCTCCAACATTCTCAAGGAGAAGCCACAATGGCACGTCTAGCCGGCGTCGACATTCCGCGCGATAAGCGCGTTGAGGTCGCACTGACTTACATCTACGGTGTGGGTCGCACGAGGGCCCTTAAGACCCTCGCAGACACTGAAATCAGCGGCGAGATCCGCGTCAAGGATCTAACCGATGACCAGCTCATCGTCCTTCGCGATTACATCGAGGGCAATTTCAAGGTAGAGGGTGACCTCCGTCGCGAAGTTGCCGCCGACATCCGCCGAAAGGTCGAGATCGGCAGCTACCAGGGAATCCGTCACCGTCGGGGCCTTCCCGTGCACGGACAGCGGACCAAGACCAACGCTCGCACCCGCAAGGGCCCGAAGCGCACCGTTGCAGGCAAGAAGAAGGCTCGCTAGTCGGCCTTGCCGGTTTAGCTGGATCAAGAGGATTTCATAAATGGCAGCACCAAAGTCGGCCGTTCGTAAGCCGCGTCGCAAAGAGAAGAAAAACGTCGCAGTGGGCCAGGCTCACATCAAGTCGACGTTCAACAACACCATCGTCACGATCACCGACCCGAGTGGTGCCGTGCTGAGCTGGGCATCGTCCGGCACAGTCGGCTTCAAGGGTTCGCGTAAGTCGACCCCGTTCGCCGCGCAGCTCTCAGCAGAGTCGGCCGCGCGCCAGGCACAGGAGCACGGTGTCAAGAAGGTGGATGTCTTCGTCAAGGGACCCGGTTCGGGTCGCGAGACGGCCATCCGTTCGCTTCAGGCCGCCGGCCTCGAGGTTGGCGTGATCTCCGATGTGACGCCTCAGGCGCACAACGGCGTTCGCCAGCCGAAGCGCCGCAGGGTCTGACCTATTGGCGTTTCTATGAAGCGGTTCATAGAAACGCGTCGGGACGACCGCGCGCGCTCGCCCCTCATTGAAGAACGTCATCCACTCAAAACTCAATAGCTTTCCGGCGGGCCAGCCACCCGTCACCCCATAAGTGTCATATAGCGGACACTTCGCCGAAAGGAACAACCCGTGCTCATTGCACAGCGCCCCACACTCGCAGAAGAAAACCTCTCAGAGTTCCGTTCACGATTCGTCATCGAGCCGCTTGAGCCCGGCTTCGGTTACACCCTCGGCAACTCGCTTCGCCGCACGCTTCTCTCGTCCATTCCCGGTGCGGCTGTTACCAGCATCCGCATCGATGGTGTGCTGCACGAGTTCAGCACCGTTCCCGGCGTGAAGGAAGACGTCACCGAGATCATCCTGAACATCAAGGGTCTCGTGGTTTCCAGCGAGCACGACGAGCCGATTACTGCCTACCTGCGCAAGCAGGGTGCGGGCCAGGTCACGGCCGCCGACATCTCGGCACCCGCCGGGGTTGAGATCCACAACCCGGAGCTTGTCATTGCGACGCTCAACGACAAGGCCAAGTTTGAGCTCGAGTTGACCATTGAGCGTGGACGTGGTTATGTCTCGGCGACCCAGAACCGCAGTGAGTTTTCCGAGGCGGGCCAGATCCCGGTCGACTCGATCTACTCGCCCGTTCTGAAGGTCACCTACCGCGTCGAGGCCACTCGCGCAGGTGAGCGCACCGACTTCGACCGTCTGGTCGTGGATGTCGAGACGAAGAACGCGATCACCCCGCGTGACGCGATCGCGTCGGCCGGTCGCACGCTGACCGAGCTGTTCGGACTCGCCCGCGAGCTCAATACCGCCGCGGAGGGCATCGAGATCGGTCCGGCGCCGGTTGACGCAGTTCTGTCCAGCGAGCTGAGCATGCCGATCGAGGACCTCGACCTGTCCGTCCGCAGCTACAACTGCCTCAAGCGTGAGGGCATCAACACCGTGAGCGAGCTGGTCGCTCTCTCCGAGATGCAGCTCATGAACATCCGCAACTTCGGTCAGAAGTCCGTCGATGAGGTCAAGGACAAGCTGGTCGAGATGGGCCTCAGCCTGAAGGACTCGGTTCCCGGGTTTGACGGTGCTCACTTCTACGGCGGGGATGACGACGAGGTCTGATCCGAAGGTTGAGATCGCGCAGCGATATCAACCGAAGGTTCAGGGTCGAGTAGCGCGAAGCGCGTATCGAGACCCCTGCACATTCGCCCCTAACTTCACAACAACGAAAGAATCCTGACAATGGCTGCACCAACTAAGGGACCACGCCTCGGCGGTGGACCGGCGCACGAGCGCCTCATGCTTGCGAACCTCGCGGCTGCCCTGTTTACGCACAAGAGCATCAAGACGACCGAGACCAAGGCGAAGCGTCTGCGTCCGGTTGCCGAGCGGCTCATCACGTTCGCGAAGCGCGGTGACCTTCACGCTCGTCGTCGGGTGCTGGCGGTCATCCGCGACAAGAACGTCGTGCACGAACTCTTCACCGAGATCGCGCCGCTGGTCGAACTGCGCGAGGGTGGCTACACCCGTATTACGAAGCTGGGTTTCCGCAAGGGTGACAACGCCTCGATGGTCCAGATTGAACTCGTTCTCGAGCCCGTGAACCCGAAGCCGAAGAGCACGAAGCCGCGCACTGAGCCTGGCGAAGCGAAGACGACTGCGGCCGCCGCCCCGGCGAAGGCTGCGCCGGTAGCCGAAGTGGTCGAGGAGACGCCGGCAGAAGTTGATGCGACCGAGGCCGCGGACACCGAGGCTCCTCCGGAAGTCGAGACCGTCGACACCGCGGAGTCCGAGACTCCTGCCGCCGAAGCGGCGGAGGCGGACGCGGCCGATGCCGACGACGCCGAGTCAATCGTGGCGGACGACGAATAGTCAACAACCAACGTAAGTAGGGTTCCGCGGATTCTCGCGGGGCCCTATTTTCGCGTCGGGGGCATGAGTGTCGTCATTTTCGCATTGGGGGCATGAGTTCCGTCACCTTTGCTTTGCCGACAGCGGGGTCGTCGAGAAGAGGTCGCTGACGTTGGGGTACGGCGGCAGCGCGGCGAGACGTGCCAGCGCCGTCTGGAGCGTCGCCGTGTAGATGCGCCCGCCCGCGGGACCCGGATGGATGTGGTCGCGGGCAAGAATCGAGATATGCGGTGTGATCGCGTCGTACCAGTCCGAGAGTTCGACGTTTTCGTAGTCGTCGGCAAACGTCGACAGGGTGGTGTTCACCTCACTCTCCCAGACCCGCGGCTCTTCGACGTTCACGACGACCATTTGGCGATTCGGGCCAAGCATCGTTCTCACCTGCTGGAGGGTCGTCTCGGCGATCGGCCCGTTGGTACCGAGACCGACGACGAGGATGGGGCGGAGCTGTCCCGACGTCAGTAGTGCCCCGACGATCGCGGGCAGCGCCGACATCTGGCGCGACACCACGGCGTCGATGTTCATTCCGGGATATTGCTGCCGGAGTTCTGGTGCTGAGGCCAGCATCACGGAGTCCCCCACGGCGTCAATATTGCTGCCCGGCGCACCCGGTGGTGGTGGCGGCAGATACTTGGCCCTGGCAAGGGCAACGGTGCCCGCCTCGATATCGCTCTGGGCCTGTCCGGTCGCCGGCGCGCGTGCGACCGCGAGTCCCACACCACCAAGCCCCGCGATAAGCAGCACGGCGACGACCGCGGCGGCGGAGATGCGGAGACCGCGGAGCGCGCCGGACTGCCAGAATCTGCGGATCCATGCGCGAAATCCAACTCTACGAATCGGCCTCTCGACGAACTGGTAGGACAGCGCGGCCGCGACGACCGTGATTGCGACGGTGAGGATCCCGATCAGCCACATGGTCGATGGCGAGTCCTGCCATTTCGGTTCGGCGGCTGTGACCAGGATGAGCACCGGCCAGTGCCACAAGTACAGACCGTACGAACGAGCGCCGACCCACCGAAGCGGCGGAAAGTCCAGTGCCGACCCCAGCAGTCCGCCGGGAACGATTGCACCGAGAATGGCGATCGCGCTCAGGAGCGCAATGGCCGCAAATCCGCCCTGGAACATCAGCGCGGAGTCGTCGGGGACGAGAATCGAGGTCGCGATCAGACCGCCAACCGCAACCGCGCCGACAACGCCGAGAATGCGCCTGGACCAGCGCGGCCACTCGAGCGGATGTTGCGCCATTCCCGTGACTGCGATCGCCAGGGCAGCGCCGAGCGCAAGTCCAAAGCTGTGAGTGTCCGTCCCGTAGTAGAGCCGAGTGGGGTCGACCTTGGGCGAATATTCGACAATCATCGCCGCAGCGGATGCGGCCGCCACGACCACGAATATCCCGAACCTGATCCAGCGCCATCGGAGCAGAACGACGAGAAGCACGACGAACGGCCAGATCAGATAGAACTGCTCCTCGACGGCCAGCGACCACAGGTTGCGAAAGAGCTCCGGCGTTGTTCCGCCGAAGTAGCTGGTGCCACTGGCGATCGCGAGCCAGTTGCTGCTGAACGTGGCCGCGCCGAGTAGCTGTCGCCCGATGCCGACAAGTACGTCGCCGCCGACGAACAGCGCGGCGCTCGTGCACACGAGCAACAGAATCGCGAGGGCGGGCAGGAGCCGTCGTGCCCGCCGTGCCCAGAATGCCCCAAATCGGATGCGGCCCGTCTCGCTCTTCTCGGTGACCAGGAGCCCAGTGATCAGAAAACCGCTGATGACGAAGAAGATGTCCACGCCAAGACCGCCGCCCGGAAGGGCACCGGGCAGGACGTGAAACAGGATTACTAGAACGACGGCGATGGCGCGGAGCCCGTCGATACCGGATAGGTGGGAAGACCGTGCCGTCGCCAGAGGCGTGGGCGCGTTGCTCTTCTTCATTTTGGTGGACTGTGTCATTGGGGGCCATGAACGAGCCTTGTGCAAGTCGGGAGCATCGTCAACTGTGAACCGCCGCGCTAAGTTGAACTATGGCGAGCGAAGCGCGCATCCTCGAAGTGCCGGGTCCTTCCGGGGCCCGCGAAGTCCGAATCTCGAGCCCGGATCGGGTGCTCTGGCCCGAGCCCGGCATCACGAAGTTCGGCCTGGCAGAGTATCTCGTCGCTGTCGGTCCGCAATTTGTCGCCGCCAACGGCCACCGTCCGATCTCGCTGCAGCGTTTCGCCGATGGCATCGACGGCGAGCAATTCTTCTCGAAGAATCCACCGAAGGGCGCGCCAGACTACGTGCACGCCGTGACGGTGACCTATCCGAGCGGCCGCTCGCATCCTCAGCTCGTCATCGATGAACCTGCCGTAGCGGTGTGGGCCGCCCAGATGAACACGGTCGTGTTTCACCCGTGGGCGTCGCTGGCTTCTGACCCCGACAATCCCGACCAGTTGCGCATCGACCTCGATCCGCAGCCGGGTACCGACTTTGCCGACGCGGTGCCCGCCGCGCTTGAGTTGCGCCGGGTGCTGGATGAGGCCGGGCTGACCGCGTTTGTGAAGACGTCGGGAAATCGCGGCATCCACGTGTTCGCACCGATCGCCGCCCGGCACGAGTTCCTGGATGTGCGTCATGCCGTGATCGCGGCGGCACGCGAACTCGAACGGCGGATGCCGGACAAAGTCACGACCGCCTGGTGGAAGGAGGAGCGTGGCACAAGGGTCTTCGTGGACTTCAACCAGGCCAACCGCGATCGGACGATGGCGGGCGCATACAGCCCGAGAGCGCTTGCCCACGCCTCGGTGTCGACGCCCATCACCTGGGATGAGCTGCCGACTATCGACCCGACGTCGCTGACGATCCTGACTGTCCCTTCGCGACTCGCGACGGTCGGCGACCCGTGGGAGCACTTTTCGGCCGCGCCGGGGTCAATCCAGCCGCTGCTCGACTGGTGGGAGAGGGACCTGAAAAACGGGCTCGGCGAGCTGCCGTTCCCCCCAGACTTCCCCAAGATGCCCGGCGAACCGCCCCGTGTGCAGCCTTCGAAGGCGAAGAAGCCGACCGGCTAACTCCCTTGACTGAGGTGGCGGGAGAAACGCACACGCGGCGGGAGCCTGCGCTCCCGCCGTAAGGATATTTCTCCCGCCAACCTGGGCGGTTTCTCCCGCCACCGGGACGGGCCTAGGCGAAGACGTCGCCGAGGTCGTACGCGATCGGGCGCTCCAGTTGTTCGTAGGTGCAACTGCGAGCGTCGCGATCCGGACGCCAGCGCACAAACTGCACGGTGTGGCGGAAGCGAGTGCCCTCCATTTGGTCGTACTTGACCTCGAGGACGCGGGTTGGTTGGAGGGCAACGAAGGAGACATCCTTGTTGCCGGAAAAGCGGCTGCGGTCGGTCGCACCCTTGACGACATCCCCCAACGGGTCTCGACGTACCAGCGGTGCAAGCTCCTCGACGAGCTCGAGTCTGCGGGCATCCGAAAACGCGGATGCGCCGCCCACGTTCTTGAGCTCACCGTCAGCTCCGTACAGCCCGAGGAGCAGCGATCCGACGCCGCTCCCGCTCTTGTGGATGCGATAGCCGAGCAGCACGACATCCGCGGTCCGGTCGTGCTTGGTCTTGAACATCGTGCGTTTGCCGGGCCCATACGGCGCGGCGAGCGGCTTGGCAACCACGCCGTCCAGCCCTGCTCCCTCAAACTCCTCGAGCCAGCGCCTCGCGACTGCGGGATCGACGGACGTCTGGGTCAGGTGTAACGGTGGCTTCGCCGTCGCCAGCAGTTTCTCGAGCGACGCTCTGCGCTCGCCGAACGGAGCGTCGAGCAGAGACCTGCCATCCAGCGAGAGCAGGTCGAAGGCGACGAAGGACGCTGGGGTCTCCAGGGCGAGTTTCTCGACCCGGCTCGCCGCGGGATGGATGCGCTGAGATAGGAGCTCCCAGTCCAGTCGCTCGGCCCCCGGCTTGCCGCTTCGAACGACGATCTCACCATCAAGAATGGATGGCACCGTCAGCTGAGCCAGAAACATCGCCACGAGCTCGGGGAAATACCTCGTCAACAGTTTTGAGCCGCGGCTGCCGATCTCGACATCCGTGCCGTCGAAGTAGACGATGCCGCGAAAGCCATCCCACTTCGGCTCGTACAGCAGGCCGCCCTCGATCTTCTCGGGCAGCGGAATCGCGGCGGTGAGCTTGGCAAGCATGGGTTCGATGAGAGCGTCCACGACTCGATCATCTCGCACTCACGCATAAACTCATATGTCGTGGACAGCCCAGCCCTCGTGGACAGCCCGGCACAGTTCATTCGCCTGCGTCTCGACATCGCCTACGACGGCACAGGGTTCCTCGGCTGGGCCAAACAGCCGGGCCTTCGCACCGTCCAGGGCGAGCTCGAGATCGCTCTCGCGGCCGTTTTCTCACGCTTCGGACCGGGCCCGGTGCTCACTGTCGCAGGCAGAACCGATGCCGGTGTGCACGCTCTCGGCCAGGTCGCGCATGTCGACCTCACGGCGGAGCAGTTCGAGAGCCTGGCGAGTTCCCATCACGGCAAGGGAAAACGGCCGGATGGCTCGCGCGAGGCTTGGGCTGCTCGCCTTGGTCGCCGCCTGAACGGTATCGCCGGCCTGTCGAGTGACCTCTATGTCTCGGCATCCTCGGTTGCGCCGGTCGGGTTTGACGCGCGCTTTTCTGCGACGTGGCGGCGGTATCGCTACCGGATCGCAGACAAGGGCGCACCGCGCGATCCGCTGATGCGCAACCAGACCCTGTGGTACCCGGCCAGGCTCGATCTCGAGGCGATGAACGTTGTCGCGCGGGGGATGCTCGGCCTTCACGACTTCGCGGCGTACTGCAAGCCTCGAGAGGGCGCAACGACCATCCGTACCCTCGAGCAGTTCGGCTGGGACCGGGATCCGGATGGCATCCTGGTCGCATCCCTGCAGGCGGATGCGTTCTGCCACAGTATGGTGCGTGCCCTCACCGGCGCGGCGGTCGCAGCCGGGGAGGGCAAACTGAAAGCGAGCCGGGCCGTCGAATTGCTGCAGGCCAGAGTCAGGACGGCCGAGTTCAAGGTATTGCCCGCCAAGGGGCTCGCCCTCATGGAAGTGGGCTATCCGGATGACGCTGAGCTGGGGGCGCGCGCGGAACAGACCCGCGCCCGACGTGATGCCGAAAGTGACTAGCTAACTCCGCTTCGCGACCCCTCTGCGCGCTCCCTCGGGTTGGCTGCGGTTTGACCCACCCTGCCAATGGCGGCTATCGTAGACCCTTGGTGCCTTCGCCCGTTTGAAAGATCGGCGTGGCACCCGAACTTGAGCCCTCCACCGGCAGGGTTCCACGGCTATCTGGTCGCGGAACGCTCCACGGAGCGGGAATCTCGATCACCTCAGTCCGACTAAGAAAGCAGTACACCTGTGACTCGTACGTTCTCACCCAAGCCCGCTGATGTCCAGCGCGACTGGGTCATCATCGACGCAACCGACATCGTGCTCGGTCGTCTGGCCAGCCACGCGGCAACTCTCCTGCGCGGCAAGCACAAGCCGACTTTTGCTCCACACATGGACATGGGCGACTTCGTGATCATCATCAACGCCGAGAAGGTGGCACTCACCGGTGCCAAGCTCGCACAGAAGCTCGCGTACAGCCACTCCGGTTACCCGGGCGGGCTGTCCTCGATGACCTACGCGGAGATGCTCGCTAAGCACCCGACCCGCGCGGTCGAGAAGGCCGTGCGCGGCATGCTTCCGAAGAACTCGATCGGTCGTGCCCAGCTCACCAAGCTCAAGGTGTACGCGGGACCTGAGCACCCGCACGCTGCCCAGCAGCCCAAGCCGTACACCCTCAGCCAGGTCGCTCAGTAGCGCCGGCCATTAGACGAATTAGGACTTAGACACATGGCGAAGATCGAAGACACCATCGACGAGGCCCCCGAGGGCACAGACTCTCTCACGAGCTACTCGACCGAGTCGGGCGACGTGAGCAGCTTCACGACCGAGAGCACCCCGAGTGAGGCTCCGAAGGCGCCACGCGCAATCCTGAACGTTCCCGGCGCAGCAGTCGGTCGTCGAAAGGAGGCGATCGCTCGCGTGCGCATCACCCCGGGCGGCGACACGTTCACGGTTAACGGGCGTCAGCTCGAGGAGTATTTCCCCAACAAGCTGCACCAGCAGCTCATCAACGACCCATTCAAAGTTCTCGACCTGTTGGGCTCCTACAGCGTGATAGCCAAGATCACGGGCGGCGGTCCTTCCGGCCAGGCTGGCGCGCTGCGTCTCGCCATCGCTCGGTCGCTAAACGAGATCGACCGCGAGAACAACCGCCCGGCCCTGAAGAAGGCCGGCTTCCTGACCCGGGATGCCCGCGTGATCGAGCGCAAGAAGGCCGGTCTCAAGAAGGCGCGCAAGGCGTCGCAGTTCTCGAAGCGCTAACCCGCTTCGGTCTGGGTATCTCCAACGATGCCGCGCTTGTTTGGCACGGACGGGGTTCGCGGTAGGGCGAACTCCGGCCTCACCGTCGAGCTTGCGCTCGGTCTCGCGCAGGCCGCCGCGGTTGTACTGGGCAAGGGTCGGGTAGCCGACGGTCGGCGTGCCTCCGGGAGGCGGCCGATCGCCGTTGTCGCTCGCGACCCCCGAATCTCCGGCGAGTTTCTCGCTGGGGCCGTTAACGCCGGTCTCGCGAGCTCCGGTGTCGACGTGTACGACGCGGGGGTTGTACCCACCCCCGCACTTGCCTTCCTCGTCGCCGACTTCAAGGCCGACCTCGGTGTCATGATTTCCGCGTCTCACAATCCGGCACCCGACAATGGCATCAAGTTCTTCGCGACGGGGGGAACTAAGCTGCCCGACGAGGTCGAGGATCGCATCGAAGTCGCGCTTGGTGAGACAAAGCTCGCGCCTACCGGGGCAGATGTTGGCCGCATCCGCAGGTTCGCCGACGCAGAGGACCGCTACGTCGTCCACCTGTTGTCGACGCTGCAGAATCGGCTCGATGGAGTGCACCTCGTGCTGGACTGTGCGCATGGAGCCGCTGCGGGAATCTCGCCGGAAGTCTTTGCCGATGCAGGAGCAACTGTCACCGTCATCGGTGCGGAGCCTGACGGTATCAACATCAACGACGGTGTCGGATCCACTCACCTCGAGAACCTTGCCAAAGCCGTAGTCGAAGCTGGCGCCGATCTCGGCATTGCTCACGACGGGGACGCCGATCGCTGTCTCGCAGTGGATGCCGATGGCAACGTTGTCGATGGAGACCAGATCATGGCGATCCTGGCCGTCGCCATGAACGAGCGCGGCGCGCTCAAAGACTCAACCTTGGTCGCGACGGTCATGAGCAACCTGGGCCTCAAGCGCGCGATGGCCGAACGCGGCATCCGGATGCTGGAGACGGCCGTCGGCGACCGTTACGTTCTCGAGGCGCTCAATGAGCAAGGGCTTTCGCTCGGCGGAGAGCAGTCCGGACACGTGATCATGACCGACTTCGCGACGACCGGGGACGGCATCCTGACCGGACTTCACCTGGTGGCGGAGATTGCGCGCACCGGCAAGTCCCTCGCGGAACTCGCGAGAGTCATGACGGTCTATCCACAGATCCTGATCAATGTTCGAGGCGTCGACCACCACCGTCTCGCCGACAGCGCTGCGATCGCTGCGGCCGTCGCCACAGCGGAGGCGACACTCGGCGAAAGCGGTCGCGTGCTGCTGCGCCCATCCGGCACGGAGCCGATGGTGCGCGTCATGGTTGAGGCAGAGGACCAGGCGACCGCCGATCGCATAGCGCACGAACTCGCCGATGTGGTCAAGGCAGAACTGAGCCTCGCGAGCTAGCCGAGTACAGCTAGAGCTCGTTTCGTCCCCGGACACCGAGCTTCGAATAAGCGGCGTGCAGGTGGTTGTTGACCGTTCTGGGTGACACCTGGAGGCGCTTGGCGATCTCGAGGCTGCTGAGGCCCTGCGCCGCAAGAGCCGCGATTTCGCGTTCGCGGCCGGTTAACCGTTCGCCACGTTCCGCGAACTGGAGGAGCGGCGTCGCGGCGCCCTCGCACCTGGCCAGCAGGTCATCGGCACGGTTCTGCAGGCTGATGGCGACTCGAGAGTTATGGGCGCGCCGGGCTGCCCCGCTCGCGGAGACGAGTGCCTCACCCGCGAACAGAATGTAGCCCATCGATTCCCAGCGATCGGCGACACGGACGAGTGCATCCAGATCGCCCGCAGCCTCTGCTGCCGCGTGCGCAACTTGGGCTTTAAGCAGTTCGGACGTGGTTCCTGAGGCGAGCGAAGTCAGCTGCGAAGCCGCCTGCGCCGCTGCTCCCAGGCGCGACGCGGCATGGAGCAGGCTCGCCGCGAGGACGACATGCCCGCGGTCTGCAGCAGCTCGCGCCCGACGCAGCATTCCCGCCAACGCGCGGTCCCGCCCACCGCGGACGGCATCGAGCCACAACGTAGACAGCGCGGCAATCGAGCTCGATGCGACCAGCTTCTGGTCGAGATCCGCGAGGATGGCTGCGGCCTCGCCAGGGCGACCCCTCCAGAGCAAGGTCAGCGCGAGAAGCGATCGCGCCTGGTCGAGGTAGAAGACGGAACCCCGCGCCTGTGACCCGCTGATCACATCACTCAGCCACCGGCCGGCGGTATCCAGCTGACCCATCCCGAGGTAGCACTGCCCGAGCAACAGCTCGTTGTAGCGCGTCCCGAGTTCGTCGTCGGCGTCGATGCAGGCCTCGAGCGATCTGACCGCGACCTCGCGTGCCTCTTCGAGTCGACCGACCTGGAGTAGGACCGTTTCAAGCACCATTTGTGCACGACGCAGGGCGAACGCCGGCTGCAGGCTCTCGGTGCTGTGCGCAACGGCCGCCCTGGCTGCCAGAAGCGCCGGTTCGACCTGACCGAGCGCAGACAGCGGAAGGGCCTGGCCAAGATCGAAGGCTGCGTGCTCGGTCTCGTCGGCGTCCGGCGCTGGCGTCGCAACCTGCAGGGCGAGTTCGGACAGCGCCGCATCCTCCAGGTTGAGTAACAGCACCGACTTGGGGAAGGCGAGAGTCACCGAAAGCTCCGGGTGGCGCTCGATGGCGCGGTCGATCACCGCGAGCCCGAGCGAATTACCGTCCGTCTCGCCCGCAAATACGCTCGCCCGCGTTGACGCGATCTGGCCGGTGAGTTTCACGGTCGTCGGGTGCGCCTCATCTTCGAGCGCCGCTCGGTCGAGAATCGCGAGTGCCTCGGCGATCCGCCCGAGTGTCCAGATCGACTGGCCCTGCAACAGCAGCATCTCCGCCGGTGGAGCACCCGCCTCAATTGCCGCGGCTGCGAGATGCTCGGCCCGGGGATGGTCGCCACCGAGTACTGCGAGGTGGGTTGCGCGGAACAGGATGGCCGGATCGGACTCGACTCCGGCATCCAGTCGCCAGAGTGCAACGCGCAGCTCATCCTCGGGCGACATGTCGCGCTCGGCGACCAGAGCCGCCTGGTCGACTAGCAGATCGACGGTCGCGAGGCGCGACATGGATCCGCGGACAGCCTCCGCATACTGCGGGTGGGACAGCGACAGCCACGTTCTGCCTCGCCGCTCCTCGACGATCACCAGGCCGGCCCGCTCGAGCGAAACGAGGCTTTCGCGGGCCTCCGCCGGGAGGTCATCGAGGGTGAGCGGATGACAGACCGCAAGCCGCTCGATGAGGGCGGTCTCCGGAGCCGAGAGGTGTTGCAGGCGGGTGCGGATCAGGTCGTGAAGAGCGGGTGTACCGAGCGGCTTTCCCAGGAGTTGCCAGACGCCGTCGTGCTCCTGCAGCTGGTCATCCTGCACCGCGCCGATGACAAGCTCGCGCAGGAACAGGACGTTGCCGCCGGAGCGCTCGTGGAAGGCAACGGCGGTCCGGTGCGCGACTCTGGCGCCCAGTACCGCATTCAACAGGGTCTCGACATCCGCGATGCTCAGCGGGAGCACCTCGAGCACGAGCGCGGAGTCGTCCGTCCACATCGAGACGAACGCATCCGGGAGCGATTCACCGGAGGGCACCGTCGCGATCAGCCGAACCGCGTTGGCGGCGACGAGCTGGATGATGACCGTCATCGACAGCGGATCGAGCAGACTGAAATCGTCGACGATCATGATGACGCGGTTGTCCTTGGCGAGCCGGTTGATGGATTCCCGGACCAGGTCGAAGATGGCGAGCGAGTCGCGAACGACGACGTCGATGGCATCCCGACCTGGTGAGATAGCGGGAATCAGGGCGCCGAGCGGTGTTGCCGTCAGCATCGCGCTCGCGGCCACGCGGATGATCGCCCAACCGTCGACCGTCAGCGTCGCGGCAGACTCGGCCGCAAGCCGGGACTTCCCGACACCGGATTCGCCAGTGAGAACGACGATGGACACGAAGTGCGAGCGCAGCACAGCCGTGATTTGGTCAAGCTGTTCGTTGCGACCCGTGAGGGGCCATTGGGACTGGACCGCGATACCGGTTCCCACGTCCTCCACCTCCCAAATAGATCCTCAGCACCGCAGCCTATCGGGAGGATCGATACGGCCGCATCGCCCTAGATCTTGCGCAGGAGCACCGATGTCACCGCGTGATTGCCGCCCTTACGGAGCACAAGGGACGCGCGGGCCCGAGTGGGTAGCACGTTCTGGACCAGATTGGGCTCATTGATCGCCGCCCAGATGGCGCGAGCCTGACTCGTGGCGTCCGACTCGCTCAGGGTCGCGTAGCGATGGAAGTACGACTTCGGGTTGGCGAACGCGCTGCGCTGGAGCGACAGGAAGCGCTCAACGTACCAATTCGCGATATCGCTGGTTCTGGCATCCACATACACCGTGAAATCGAACAGGTCGCTCACCGCCAGTCGTCCTCCCTGCGTCGGCGGCTGCAGCACGTTCAGCCCTTCGACGATGAGGATGTCCGGGCGACGCACGACGATCTCCGCGTCGCGCACGATGTCGTAGCTGAGGTGCGAATAGAAGGGCGCTCGCACCTCAGGAACGCCGCTCTTGACGTTGGTGACAAATCGCAGCAGGGCACGGCGATCGTAACTTTCCGGGAAGCCTTTTCGGTCCATCAGGCCGCGCTCTTCCAACACGGAGTTGGGGTAGAGAAACCCGTCGGTCGTGACCAGCTCGACTCTCGGGGTGTCATCCCAGCGCGCGAGCAGTTCGCGCAGCAGCCGCGCCGTCGTCGACTTGCCCACGGCGACCGATCCTGCGACGCCGATCACGAACGGTGTAGCGGCACCCTGGGCATGCAGGAACTCACTTGTCGAACGATGGAGCGCGCGTGCACCTCCCGCGTAGAGATTGATCAGTCGCGACAGCGGCAGATAGACATCGCTGACCTCGCTGGTGTCGAGCCTGTCGCCGAGTCCGCGGAGTTGAACCAGCTCCGGCTCGGTGAGCGGCAACTGGGTGGAGGGGGCCAGTTCCGCCCAACTCTGCCGATCAATCTCCACAAATGGAGACGGCTGGGCCGGTGGCGAGTCATGCATTGTGCCCACAACGTTACCGGCCTGCCACGCAACCTAGAATTACGGGATGTGCGGAATCGTTGGGTACGTAGGTCCGAAGGGCAGTACCGCGGTCCTTCTGGGCGGTCTCAGCCGCCTGCAGTATCGCGGGTACGACTCGGCGGGCATCGCCGTACTGGGCAGTGACGGTGTCCTCGCGACGCGTAAGCACGCCGGCAAGCTCCAGATTCTGATCGACGACGTCGACCGCAAGCCGCTCGTCGATGGCCAAACCGGAATCGGCCACACCCGCTGGGCGACCCACGGCGGTCCGACCGATGCGAACGCCCACCCGCACCTGGGTGACCACGGCAAGCTGGCCCTCATCCACAACGGCATCATCGAAAACTTTGCGCCGCTCAAACAGGAACTTCTGGAGGCGGGCGAGACCTTCACCAGCGACACCGATTCCGAGGTCGCCGCCATCCTGGTCGGTCGCGCGTTCCGTGAAACGGGCGATCTAACCCTCTCGATGCGACAGGTTGTCGCGCGACTCGAGGGAGCGTTCACTCTCCTCATCGTTCATCAGGATCGTCCGGGCGAGGTCGTCGGGGCGCGCCGGATTTCACCGCTGGTCATCGGTCTCGGTGACGGCGAGAACTTCCTTGGCTCGGATGTCGCGGCTTTCGTCGAGCACACCCGACGCGCTGTCGAGATCGGCGACGACCAGATCGTCACCATCCGCCCGGACTCGGTGGAAGTCACCGACTTCGCCGGCAACGGCGTCGAGACGCGCGAATACGAGATCGCCTGGGATGCTTCCGCTTCCGAGAAGGGCGGCTGGTCGAGCTTCATGCGCAAGGAGATCAGTGAGGAGCCGGACGCGGTTCGCAACACCCTGCTCGGTCGCATCGCGGATGGCGCGGTCGTCCTACCCGATCTCGGCGAGCTCGATGAGACGGTTCTGAAGTCCCTCGAGCGCATCATCATCATCGCCTGCGGAACCGCCGCATACGCCGGCGTACTGGGCAAATACGCGATCGAGGCCTGGGCGCGGGTGCCCGTCGAGGTGCAGTTGTCGCACGAGTTTCGGTACAGCGATCCCATCCTCAACGATCGGACACTGGTCATCTCGGTGAGCCAGTCCGGCGAGACCATCGACACGCTGATGGCGGTCAAGTACGCAAAGGTCGAGGGCGCGCGAGGCCTGTCGATCTGCAACACCCAGGGGTCGTCGATCCCGCGCGAGTCGGATGCCGTCATCTACACGCACGCAGGACCGGAGGTTGCGGTCGCCTCGACCAAGGCCTTCGTGGCACAGATCACGGCGCTCTACCTGTTCGGACTCCACCTGGCGACCGTGCGCGGAGCGCTTACTCCCACCGAACTTTCACGCGATCTGGCGGAGCTGCAGGCGATCCCCGACAAGATCTCCGAGGTACTAGTTGCGTCGCAGGGCATCGGCCAGCTCGCGAGTTGGATGGCAGACACCAGGTCTGTCCTGTTCCTGGGCAGGCACGTCGGATACCCGGTGGCGCTCGAGGGCGCACTCAAGCTCAAGGAGCTCGCCTACATCCATGCCGAGGGGTTTGCGGCGGGCGAGCTCAAGCACGGACCCATCGCTCTGATCGAGCCCGGGCAGACCGTATTTGTCATTGTGCCGAGTCCGCGGGATCCGCTGTCGCTGCACCCCAAGGTGATCTCCAACATCCAGGAGATTCGGGCGCGCGGCGCTCGTGTTATCGCGATCGCCGAAGAGGGGGATGCCGCCGTGCTGCCGTTCGCGGATGAGGTCATCCACATCCCGCTCGCGGCGCCCTTCTTCGAGCCGCTCCTCGCTGTCGTTCCGCTGCACATCTTCGCGCTTGAGCTCGCGACGGCCAAGGGGCTCGATGTCGACCAGCCGCGTAACCTGGCCAAATCGGTGACGGTCGAGTGATTGTCGGCATCGGAATCGATGTCGTCGACCTGACCCGATTCGAGCGAGCGGCCGGGCGAACCCCGGCGCTGCTCGAGCGGCTTTTCACCGCCAGCGAGCGGGCGCTTCCGCTGCACTCCCTCGCTGGCCGATTTGCGGCCAAGGAAGCGCTCATCAAGGCAATCGGTGACTCAACCGGTGTGCGCTGGCACGACATGGAGGTCGTGGCCAACGAGCTCGGAAATCCGTCGTTCGTGCTGCACAACGCGGTCGCAGCGATCGTGGCCTCGCGTGGGATAGACGGCATCCACCTGTCGCTGTCGCACGATGCGGGGATCGCGGTCGCGTACGTCATTGTGGAGTCGGTGGGCGAGCGGTGAGCAGGCCGATTCGGGAAGCTCGCATCGACCTCGCGGCGATGCGTGCCAACATTGAAACGCTTCGCACCGCGGTCGCGCCCGCAGCGATAATGGTGGTCGTCAAGGCGGATGCCTACGGCCACGGCGCCATCGAATCCGCCCGGGTCGCGGAAGCCGCGGGGGCGCAGTGGCTGGGCGTCGTTGACATTCCCGAGGCGATCGCGCTGCGAGCGGCGGGTATCCGCGTCCCGATTCTGACCTGGCTGCACGGCGGCGAGTCGGACTTTCAGGCTGCGGTGGATTCGAACGTTGACATCGGCATCAGCACGTTCGAACAACTTGAGCGGGCGGGTGCGACGAAGGGTGTCGCGATCATTCAGCTGAAGGTCGACACGGGGCTTTCCCGGAACGGGATCGTGGAAGCGGCCAGCGAGCAACTGTTTCGTCGCGCGGCCGAGCTGGAACGCGATGGGCGCGTCTCCGTGCGCAGCGTATGGAGCCACCTGGCGAATGCGGGCGAGGCGGCAGACCGCGAACAGCTTCGTCGATTCATGGTCGCGGTTGATACGGCAAAGGATGCTGGTCTGCGCCCGGAAGTGCGACACCTCGCCGCGACCGCGGGTGCGCTCTCTCTCGCGGAGTCGCGGCTCGACCTCGTTCGCCTCGGGATTGGGGTATACGGGCTCTCCCCTTTCGAGCACATTACGGCGACAGAGTTGGAGCTTCGTCCCGTCATGGAGCTGAGCGCCGAGATTGTGTCGGTCAAGCGCGTACCCGCGGACAGCGGGGTGTCCTACGGGTACAGCTATCGAACCGGTGCAGAGACCGCCGTCGCGCTGGTGCCGCTCGGCTATGCGGACGGCATCCCGCGTTCTGCATCCTCCGCGGCACCCGTGTCGATCAATGGCAGGACCTATCGGATCAGCGGCCGGGTTGCCATGGACCAGTTTGTCGTTGATGTCGGCGACGACGAAGTTACTGCCGGCGATCGGGCCATCCTCTTCGGAGACCCCGCGACCGGCGTACCGTCTGCCGAGGACTGGGCGGAGGCGTGCGGCACCATCAACTACGAGATCGTCACCCGTATCGGCCCCCGGGTGACACGCGTCTACGTCCCATGATCGAACTCACGATTGCGACACCCGAGCTGATGGAGGAGCTCGGGGCGCGCATCGCGGCTCAGCTGGGCGTCGGGGACCTGGTGCAGCTGAACGGCGAACTCGGCGCGGGCAAGACGACCCTGACACGAGGCCTGGGCGCCGCTCTCGGCGTGCGGGGACCGGTCACCAGTCCGACGTTCGTTTTGGCGCGGTCGCATCCTCGCCCGAACGATGCACCACTGGTGCACGTCGACGCTTACCGACTGCGGACTGCGGTCGAACTGGATGATCTCGACATCGACTTCGAGCGATCCATCGTGGTGGTGGAGTGGGGCGCGGGCCTGCTCGACGGCATCACGCAGGACTGGCTCGAGGTCGACATCGTGAGGCCGCGTGCGGGGAACCAACTCCCCGGGCTCGTCGAAGGGTACGACGGCCCCGATCCCCGCACCGTAACGATCACCGGTCACGGAGATCGCTGGCAGGACTTAGGGTGGGTCGGTGCTGCTCGCGATTGATACCTCCGCGGGCACGAGCGTCGCGGTCGTGAATGACAACGTCGGAATCCTGTCGGAGCACGGCGAGAGCGACACCCGCAGGCACGCCGAAGTCATCGGAACTCTCATCCGACGCGCGCTCGCCGACGCGGGAATCGCGGTAACCGACTTGACCGGTGTCGCGGTTGGGATGGGACCGGGACCCTTCACCGGTCTGCGCGTCGGAATAGCCGCGGCACGCGCGTTCGCGCTCGGCATTAACCAACCAGTGATCCCCGTCGTGAGCCACGATGGGCTGGCATTCGGGCGCACCGAGCCGGTGCTCGTCGTCACTGATGCGCGCCGCCGCGAGGTCTACTGGTCCGCCTACTCTGGTATGGATGCCGTCGGTCTGCCGGTTCGCACGGCCGGTCCCGGGTTGTGCGCGCCCGATCGGCTCGCGGCCGATGTACCCGGCTTCACGGCCTATCGTCGCGTGGACGCCGAGGTCGTCTCCGCGGCAGCGATAGGACTCGTCGCACAGCTGCTCCAGGCGAACCAGCGGCCATTCGCGAGCGGCGAGGCGCTGTATCTGCGTTCACCCGATGTGACCCTCTCTGCCGGACCGAAGCGGGTGAGCTGATGCGTTACGAACTTCGCGTCGCAACGGTCGCCGACCTGGGCGCGATCACGGCGCTCGAAACCGCGACCTTCGGGTCGGATGCGTGGTCGACCGAGTCGATGTCGAGTGAGCTGAGGAGCAGGCACACCCACTATCTGTTCGCATTCGATCCCGCGGCTCCCGACACGATTGCGGGGTACGGTGGACTACTCGCGCCGAGAAACAGCGACGATGCGGACATCCAGACCCTCGCCGTTGCTCCGGCCGCCAGACGCAACGGACTGGGCCGCGCGATCGTGGTTGCCCTCATCGCGGAGGCCGCCACTCGCGGCGCTCGCCAGGTGTTCCTCGAGGTGCGCGCCGACAACCCCACGGCACGAGCCCTCTACAACTCGCTGGGGTTCGAGCAGATCGCGGTCCGGGAACGGTACTACCAGCCGGATGGCGTCGATGCCCAGATCATGCGGGTGACACTGTGAGCGGCCCGGTCGTCCTTGGGATCGAGACCAGCTGCGACGAGACCGGCATCGGCATCGTGCGCGGGACGCAGTTGCTCGCGAACGTGATCTCCTCGTCGATGGAGGAGCACGCCCGATACGGCGGCGTTGTGCCGGAGGTCGCGGCGCGGGCCCATCTCGAGGCGCTCACGCCAGCCCTCACGGCGGCGCTCGCAGAGGCCGGCGTGACCTTCGCGGATCTCGACGCGATTGCCGTTACCTCGGGGCCCGGGTTGTCGGGCGCCCTCATGGTCGGTGTCGGCGCCGCGAAGGCTCTGGCGCTGGCAATCGACCGGCCGCTGTACGCAGTTAATCACCTCGTCGGGCACGTCGGTGCGGATGTGCTGCGCGACGATGGAACCGCGATCGAACTGCCCACCGTCGCCCTCCTGGTGTCCGGTGGGCACACCTCCCTGTTGCTGGTGCGTGACCTGGTGTCGGATGTTGAGCTTCTGGGCGAGACCATCGACGACGCCGCGGGCGAGGCCTTCGACAAGGTCGCACGCCTGCTCGGACTGCCCTACCCGGGTGGGCCACACATCGATCGGGTTGCCGGCGGCGGCGACCCGACAGCCATCCGCTTCCCGCGTGGACTCACCCAGCAGAAGGATCTCGAGCGGCACCGCTATGACTTCTCCTTTTCCGGGCTCAAGACCGCGGTCGCGCGCTGGGTGGAGCACGCGAGAGACTCCGGCGCCGAGGTGCCGATTGCGGATGTCGCGGCCAGTTTTCGTGAGGCAGTCGCCGACGTGCTCATCGGGAAAGCGGTGGCCGCCTGCCTCGATCTGGGGGTACCGCGGTTGTTGCTGGGCGGGGGAGTGGTCGCCAACGCGCGGGTCCGAGAACTTGCGGCCGAGCGGACCAAGGCTGCGGGAATAGAGCTTCGGGTGCCACCGCTCGACCTCTGCACCGACAACGGTGCCATGATCGCCGCGCTTGGCGCCCAACTCGTCACGGCGGGTCACGCGCCATCCGGACCAGACTTCGGGGCGGACTCCACTCTGCCGGTGACGGTGATTCAGGCCTGATACCTGAGTACCAACTACTCCGCGTTCCTCCGTTGACAGCGTCTTGGGGGGATGCCACTATGGGCACCGCTACGGCTTTTCAGCAAATCTCAAGGAGAATACGCAATGACCGATCCAGTAGTTCCACCTGCCGCGCCCGCGCCAGCACCTGTCGCAGCGGGACCGAAGCAGGTCCTCAGCCTTACCTCGTTCATCCTGGGCCTGGCCTCTGTCGTCTTCACCTGGGTTCCGGTCCTCGGATTCCTCGCTGGACTCGCAGCCATCATCACGAGCGTGATGTCGCGTAAGCGCGAGCCCGCGGCCCCGTCGTGGATGCGACTCATCGGCCTCATCGCCGGAATCGTCGGCATCGTGCTCGGCATCATTTTCGGCATCGTCTTCCTCGTGGCGACGCTACTGCCGATCTGGCTGGGAACCGCCGCTGTCACCAGCGGAATTGGTTACTAAGTCACCACTCTTTGACTGTGGGCTCGCGTCGATTGGCGCGGGCCCACAGTCGTCCCGATAGGGTGAAAAAAATGGCCAGGGCCGCACAGGATCCACCGTCGCCCGTAGACAGCTACGAGCCGCCGCCGCATCCACTGCCAGCGGGGGAGTCGCTTACGGTTCCCGGGCCAGTTGTCGTGCCGAAATATTCGGCGGTGCGGACGGCAACGCCGGGCGAGTTGAATGACCTCGCCGTCATCGCGCTCATCGCGTCCTGTGTCGGCCTGGCGATTCCGGGCGTCGTGATGGGGCACATCGCCCTGTCTCAGATCAAGAAGTCCGGTGAATCGGGCCACGGTATCGCGCTGGCCGCTGTTATCGTCGGATACGTACTGACGGTGATGGTGCTGATCTTTGTGGCCTTCATCATCATTGTTACTTTTGCGGCCATCGGCCTGGCGGGGTCGGCGGTCGGCGACTTCGGAAGTTTTGGATAAGAATCGAGTTCCCGTTGCCAGCTGAGACCACATCCGGAGCGGTTCCCCCAATCGAGCCGATCCCGGTTGTCCCGCCCGCCGCGGCTGTTCCTCCGCCTCCACCCGGCGTCGACCCTTACGCGGCGCCGGTGTATCAGCCAACCGCCTATCCGCCCGCCTACGCGGCTGGATACTCCGGGTACTACGGAGCGCCGCAGCCGCCAAAAGGGCTCGCAATCGCGTCGATGGTGTTGGGCATCGTCGGCGTGTTCTTTTCGCTCGGTTACGGCCTAGGTCTGTTTCCGTCGATCGCCGGGATCATTACCGGGCATCGCGCACAAAAGCGACAGCCAACAGCCAGGGGGTTCTGGATTGCGGGCCTCATTACCGGCTACGTTGGGCTGTTCCTGTCGCTGATCGGGGTGGCATTGCTCGTCATCGTCATAGTGATCGCTGTGAACGCGGCAAATGACCCGGCAGCCTTTAGCGAACTGGGCAACACCTAGGCACGTTCTGCGAGAAGGGCGACACGTTTCCCGCCGGCTCGGGTCAGGATAAGCGTGGCCGAGGCCGACCCCTTGAGGGACAGGCGCGTGCGCAACTGGGCCGGGTCGACATCCATGCCGCGCTTCTTGATCTCCAGCGTGCCGATCTTTCTCGCGGAGAGCTCCCGCTTGAGCAGCTTCTCATCGAACGGAAATGATTCGATCACCCGGAAACCGGTTCCGAACGGCGTCACGACGGGCGCATCCATCGTGAAGTAGGCGATCGTCCGATCGAGCATCCTCCCATCGAGACTTCGAACGAGATCGCCGATCAGCCGTGCGCGGATGACCGCACCGTCGGGTTCGTAGACGTATTCGCCGATCGTACCGACGTCAGCGTCCTCGCTGTCTCCCGCAGCCGACAGTTCAGAGGTGCCGTCATCGCTGACAATCAGCGCGGCCCGGTGGATGCCAGGACGCGCCAGCGCACCGAACCACAGACCGACTTCGACCACGTCTCGCCCGACCGAGACCCACTGCGCCTCGGCGTCGTCGGGGATGAGGTCGCGATCGATGCCCGGTCCGAGCTTGATGCCGGTCGGATAGCGTTGCGCCAGATCGAACGCGAAGTCCAGCGATGGCGACCAGTCCGCGGCGTTGCGGAGTCGGCGGATACCGT
>DATAZY010000053.1:0-21783 GCA_036271795.1 Galbitalea sp. | reverse complement strand
GAGACGTTCTCCTGGTTGCGATGCATGGACATCGCGACGTTCGCCAGGTCGCCGTCGATCTCGTGCCTCTCGCTGCCGAGGACGAAGGCTCCGGCGGATGCATTGTCCGCGATCGTGTCAACGAGTTGAATGTCCCAATCGGCGATCCTGCTGTCAACGATCTCCAGCGCCGCGCAGACATACTCGGTGGCTGCGGCGACGTCCTCCTCGGTCGGATTGGCGAGATCGAGGTCGCTGCGCAGGACAAAGGCCACCTCGGCCTCCACGCGCGGCTGGAGAAGGACCCGATCCTCGATGCTCGCGCGATCGAGGTAAAACATGTCCGTCAAGAGGAAGCCATAATCGGGCGAATCGACGCCGAGCTGCCGTTGCACCGCGGGGTTTGTCAAACCGATCTTTCGGCCGACGACGAAGGCGCCGTCATCCAGGCGGCTCTCGATCCAAGCGAGCTGGACCGCGTACGCCGCCTCGACGGTCGGCGGGACGAGCAGGTCTCGCACCGGCGAGCAAGGGCGACCGGTCGCGCGAGCCTCGAGCAGTCGTTCGAGCGCAGGAGATTTTGTTTTGGTCACGGCAGCGTCCACGAGGTCACTCCACCCCGAAGCTGGTGCCAATACCCATGCCGGTGATCCACTCTGGCACGGCTTCGTAGCTTGTCCAGACGAAGGGAAGCTGCGCGGCGGCGTTTCCGATCAGCCACGTGCGCAGTTCCTGTCCACCGTTGCCCGCGTGCTCCTCGAGTCCATCGTGCCCGAGATCGATGATCGGCTGCGCGTCGCCTACGACCAGCTGGTCGAGGAACCAGGTGTCCCATTCCGCGTTGACCCTGGCTTCAGGATTGCCCCCCATCGCCCGAACCCGCGGTTCGCGCACGGCCGCAAAAGCCCTCGTGTCCGACCTGCCGTGGATGAGCGGTTCACGACGCTCCTCTGGGAGTTCGCGTGGGTCGTTGCTGGGGAGCCAGTGGGAGAGACCGCCGCTGGCCAAAATGAGCACACGCTCCGGGCCCTGCCAGGCGCGCAACGCGGATCCGAGGACGGCCCCGAGGGCCGCGCTGCGCCCAAGGCTTGGCAGCGGTGGCGCCGCGGTGTTGACGACGAGCGGCACGATCGGAATCGGCTTATCGGGTGTGATCATCTGCCAGCCTTGAATCACGCCGTGATCGAGGGTGAGGTCGTAGGAGAGCGCGATATCGAAGTCTGCGGCAGTGAGTGCAGAGTGGATGGCCCAGGCCAGGTCACTCGCGACCGGCACTGAACCTTCAAAAGTACCGAAGTCGCCGAAACCCGACGCCGATTCGACCCCGAGCACGAAGGGCGGCATGACGTCGTAGAAGTTGCCGTGGAAGTGGTCCGGCCCGATGGCAATGATCACGTCCGGGGCGAGGCGAGCGACCGCGCGAGCGACACGTGCCGCATCCGCCATGAAGGCACCACCGGGCGCTTCGGGGGATTCTGGCGGCATCATTGTCGCGAACGGAGCGTGTGACATGCCGACGAAACCGACGATCTCACTCATGATGGGTCCTTTCCAAGGATGAGAAATTCGAAATGGGCGTTCAGGAATTCTTTGGGTTTCTCCCACTGCGGCCAGTGCCCCGCGTCTTCGATGACGTGGAGTCGGGCGTCGGGAAGCCAGTCGAGGAGGAGCTCGGCCTCGTCGAGCCCCCCAGTGGGGTCGTTGTCTGTCCACAGCAGCAGGGTGGGTGCCACCACTCGCTCGACCCAGTCACGGCTCCAGGCGAAGTCCTTGCGAATCTCCGGATCCTGAAGCACCAGGGTGTTGCGGATGGCCTGCTCATATCCGGGACGCGAATAAATTGCGCGGCGCACGTTTACGAGTTCGTCGGTAACCAACTCTTTGTGGTGGAACAGGAACTCGACGCGCCTTCGCACGGTCGCGTCATCCGGATTCTGGACGGCCGCGAGCGTCGAGTCGCGCATCCGGGCCATGACCTCGGGCTTGTTAGCGATGTTGCCTGGCGTGTTCAGGACGAGCCGACCGAATCGATCCGGGTGATGCGCCGCCGCCCAGGCGACTACCCACCCGCCGAGCGACTCCCCAGACAGGTGCGGATGCTCGAGTCCAAGCTCGGTCACGACCCCCAGGAGGTGGTCGGCGAGCACGTCGATTGTGTACGGCCGATCGGGGAGATCGGACCATCCGTGCCCAACCATGTCGTACGCGGTCACCCGGAAGTGCTCGGCGAGGCCCGCAATGTCGCGGCAATAGGCCTCGAGGTGACCGCCGGTGCCGTGCAACAGAACCAGATCGGGACCACTTCCCGCCTGGAACACCCGGGTCCGCACGCCGTTCACGTCGATGTGACGCAGTTCGTGATCGAGATCCCACAGGTCAGCCCACATGCTGATGTGATCGGGCACGGTCGTCAGCCGCGACGCTAGTTCTGTTGCCGTCATCATTAACCTCCGGACGTTCGACGTGCCTCGTCGACGGAAACCTGGCCGGCGCTCTGCCGACGCGCGACGCCCAGCAGGCCAAGCAGCCTCGAGTTTTCGATCGTCAGGAATTCGACCGCCAGGTCAGACGAGTCGTTGTAGTGCCGATGCCAGGTCCACGGGGGTGTGTAGATGAAGTCCCCGGTCGTCCACGGCTCGCTGTCATCCTCGAGCTCGGTGTGTCCACCGCCGGCGATGACGAAGTGCACCGTCTCGTGATGGTGGCGCTGCATATCGGTGCTCTCACCCGCCGGGATCACCTGGCGGAAGATCTCAAAGGTTGTAGTTGGCAGGCGACCAGCGACCGAGAGCTTGCTCGGGTTGTGCACCTGGTTCGCCGGTAACGTCTCGAGTTCGTCGGCGTGCACGACGAACGGACGCGCCGAGCCCGGTTCGACCGTGTCGGAAATGGATGCGAGGAATTCGCTCAGCGAGAAATCCGGTCCGCTGGTGGCCATCAGATCGTCACCGTCCTTCCGCCGTCGACGGTGAGAACCGTGCCGTTCACGTAGCTCGCGGCGCGGGAGGCCAGGAACGCGATCGCGTCGGCGATCTCCGATGGCTGTGCGGGCCGACCGGCGGGGATCCCGGATGCGTCATCCGCGGACATCTCTTCGACCGATCGTCCGGAAGCCGCAGCTCGGGCCGCCACGACCGCAGCCCTCCGACCCGTCGCAGTCGAGCCTGGCGCGACACAGTTGACCGTGACACCGTCGGCCGCGTAATCGAGGGACAGGAGTTTGGCGGCCGCCGTCATCGCAGACCTGAGGACAACGGATGCGGCGAGCACCGGCTCGGGCTGGCGAACCGCAGTCGACGTGACCACGATCACCCGCCCGAATCCTCGTGCCGCCATGCCGGGCAGCGCCAGCGAAGCGAGTCGAATCGGTCCCAGCAGGAGGAGGTCGAACGCGGTGCGCCAGTCCGTGTCGGTGAGCTCGAGTATCCGCCCCGCGGGAGGGCCGCCGGCGTTGAGCACGAGGATCTCCGGATCGCCGAATTGGGTCGTGACGTCATCGAGGAACACCGCGGTGTCGTCGGCTCGCGCGAGGTCATGCACTGCCACGTTCACCTCTGCTCCTGTCTCCACGGAGATCTTCTCCGCTGCTTCCTGCAGCGAACCAAGCTGTCTCCCAACCAGCACCACGCGGTTTCCCGCGAGCGCCAGCGCTCGTCCTGTTGCCATTCCGATTCCGGCTGACCCGCCGCCGACGATGGCGATGGGCTTCATTGTGGGGCTCACACGGTCTCCAGATCTGTGATGGGTTTAGAGTGATGGCTCATGGTAGAGCAGACAACTTCCAGTCCCACTGACCGGGATAGCTTGGGCGGTTCGCCCGCGCCCGCCGCTGGCCTCGACCGCGCGGCCGCGATCTTCGACGCATTCGACGAGGTTCACCGGGAACTCACCCTTGCCGCGCTCGTGCGGCGCTCTGGGTTACCTCGATCCACGGTCCATCGAACCGCCGATCGGATGATCAAACTTGGCTGGCTTGACAAGCCGGTTGACCGCTATCGCGTCGGCACTCGAATCTTTGAGCTCTCCGGCCTGGTCGCCGTGCGCAGGGAGTTGCGTGAAGCGGCGCTGCCGTTCATGCAGGATCTGTATGCCGCCGCCCAGACCGCCGTACAGCTCGGCGTCCTCGAAGGCGTGAATGTGCTGATTGTGGAAAAAATCAGTGGACACCGCCGGATGCCCATGCTCTCGCAGGTTGGTTCGATGATTCCCGCGCACTGTTCGGCGCTCGGTCGCGTCATCCTTTCCCACTCCGACGCGGCCATCGTCGATTCGGTTCTGCGCGACGGGTTGCGCAGTCGAACATCCAAGACCATTACGTCGGAATCGGACTGGCGCGCCGAACTGGAGTCCGTTCGCGCTCGCGGGTGGGCGGCGGACCGCGAAGAGGGCAACATCGCCATCAACTGCGTAGCGGCCCCCGTCTTCGATTCGCGGGGTGAGGTCGCGGCGGCTCTCTCCGTGACGGGGCCCGCGACTCTGATCAAGCCCGAGCGGCTCGCCACCGCGGTGCAGCTGGCCGGGGCGGCAGCGACGCGCGCCTATTCGCAACGATCGTAGCCTGAAGAAAATCGTCCCGGACAGTGGGACGCGAAGATGCATGGCCGAACCCGCGCGACGAAGGTAGCACCATCGCCACACCGCAGTGACGGACTTGGAGGACTCGTGGACATCGCCATTGTCGGAGCCGGCGTCGCCGGGCTCGCCACCGCGAAAGTATTGAAGCAAGCGGGTCACGGGGTGATCGTGTTCGACCGCGTGGATGACGTCGGTGGCGTCTGGAGCGCCTCGCGTCGGTACCCCGGCCTATCGACGCAGAGCACCAAGGCCCAGTACGAACTTTCCGACTTCAGGATGCCCAAGTCAGTCCCCGAATGGCCGAGCGGTGAGCAGGTCCAGCAGTATCTCGAGGCATACGCCGGGCAGAATGACCTCGGCGGAGACATCCATCTGGGCACCGAAGTGGAGCACATCGAACGGCAGTCCGACGGCCACTGGACGGTACGCACGCGCCCGGTTGGCGGACAGCGCAGCACTTCGTCAACGTTCGATGGCGTAGTCATCGCTAACGGCGTATTCAGTGAGCCAAGTCGTCCGACGTTCCCGGGAGCGAAGGAGTTCATCGCGGCCGGCGGCAGGTTGTTGGCCGGATCAGAACTTCAGTCAGCAGACCAGGTGCGCGGTGAACACGTCGTCGTGGTGGGCTATGGCAAGTCTGCATGCGACGTGACCGTCGCGGTCAGTGACGCTGCCGCGAGTACCGACGTGATCGCTCGCCAGCTGCTGTGGAAGGTGCCACGCAAGATCAACAACGTCGTCAATTTCAAGATGCTGCTGCTCACCCGGCTGGGTGAATCGCTTTTCCGTTACCGCTACCTCAGAGGCTTCGAGAAGTTTCTGCACGGACCCGGCAACGAAATTCGACGAGGGATGCTGAACTCGATCGGGTCCGTTTCCGTGCGTCAGTTCCACCTCAAGGAACTCGGCCTCGTGCCCGAGGGACAGATGGAGGACATCGTCAAGGGCGCCATCGGGCTTGCCACCGAGGGGTTCTTCGAGGGAGTCGCATCCGGAAGCATCCGAGTGCACCGCGACCAGACGATCACACGACTCCTCGCAGTGAACGGGAAGCCGGCCGTGGAACTCGCCGACAGTACCGTGCTTCCCGCTGACGTGGTCCTGGAAGCGACCGGCTTCACGCAGGGAGTGCCCTTTCTCGACGACCAGCTGGCCTCGACCCTCTTTGACGAGCGCGACAACTTCATGCTGTATCGCCACATCAAGCCGAACGAAATCGAAGGCCTGTGGTTCAACGGCTACAACTCCTCATTCTTCAGCCCGCTGAATGCCGAGATGGCAGCCGTCTGGATCGCCGCGGACCTGGCGGGCGGGATCGAGCTGCCACCGGCGGGAGCACGACGAGCCGCTGTCACAGAGCACCTCGAGTTCATGGACGAAGCGGCGAACAGGCACCACTCGCGTGGGACCAAGATCATCCCGTTCTCGATGCACAATGTCGATGAGGTGCTCGGCGACCTTCACGTGAACATCCCCGCTCCCGTCCGGTTCTCGCATTGGATCAACCCGATAGCGCCCTCCGCCTATCGGACCATCACGCCGCGAGTGCTTGCACGCCTGCCGAAACCTGAAGCGACAGCGACCGCGCAGGCGAGCGATCTTGTTTCGAACCCAGCCAGAACCGCAGCCGTCGGCTGATCCGACCCACCACTACCCGCCCAGATTCAAGGAGAACCGAATGACCATCCAGCAGGACAGCCCAGCACAGACCGAGCATCACGTCCTCGAGCCGGGTGCCGGCGAAAATGTCGGAGCGATCGGACTCGGCATCTATGTCAAGATGACCGCCGAGCAGACCAACGGGGCATACTCGCTGTTCGAATACGTTGTGCCCGTCGGTCTCGGTGGGCCGCCAACCCACATCCACTCTCGCGAAGACGAACTCTTCATCTGCGTTAAGGGCAAGGTGCGGATCGAACTCGACGGCAAGGAGCACATCCTCACGCCTGGCTCCGCTCTGCTCATGCCGCGCGGCGTGCCGCACATGTTCCACAACCCGTTCGATGAGGAGACTCGCATCATCGCAGTCGTCTCACCTCCCGGACTCGAGAACTACTACCGTGGGCTCAGCCAGCTTCCGCCTGGACGCGACATGAAGCTCGTGGCCGAGGTCATGGACAAGTTCGGACTGTCGCTTCAGAAGAAACCCGAGTGACTGTATCCGGGCCGGTTCCGGCGGACTCAGCCGGCCGTGATCGCATGGTCGCGGCCATGTGCGCGGCCGTTGACCGGGGAGATGCCGAAGGATTCGCCTCCTGGTTCGCTGCGGACGCACGCTACCGGTTCGGCAACAGCGCAGCAACGATTGGGCGCTCCGCCGTGCTCACCGCGACAGAAGGAGCTGCCAACTCGCTGCCCTGGGTGCGTCATACGGTCGACCAGATCGCCCATCTCGGGGATCAGCTCTTCTGCCGGTTCACAATCTCGACCGCCGACCCCGCAGGCACCGAGGTCGACCTGCCGTGCGTAACCGTCATCTGGATTGCTCATGACGAGATCGTGGACTACCAGGTGACGATGGATCTCGCACCCGCATTCTCGATGGCTCGATAACGCAATCCAGCAGACGTCAGGCGGGCCGCGTGAGGTCAGCGCTTGTCCCGGTCAGGACGACCGCGGGATAAGTGCTCGCATCAATTTCGTGCTTCGGTCGACTGGTTGCGAGCTCCCGCGGAGCTAGCGGGGGCATCGAGTGGCCAGTCCCAATAAGGGGCCACGTTGTAGTGCCCGTAGGTGCGCGCGAACAGCGCAATCTGGTCAATCGTCTGAGGATCGTATCTTGGTCCCGAAGACACGTGCGTACTTGCGCGATCGACTTGCACATTCGTCGACGAGATGTGGTGGATTGCCTCGACCGGCAGGAAGGCTGTACGGGTTCGCGCTCCCCATCGCCCACCGGACGTTATCTGGAGAAGTCGGACCTTCCACTCTTTGTCATCGACAATGAGCGCGGTGATCTTGCCGACAATCATTCCCGTTGCGTCGGTGACGGTTCGTCCGCGCACATCCTGCCTTGGATCGGCGATTGTTTGACCCGTATCGCGAAGCCTGACGAAAAGTGGAACTCCGATATCCGTCACGGGGATTCCGTCCAGGCAACTCGTCGGGGAGCGACAGGACAAAACTCAGTTGTCCCGGTGCCCTCGAACCACGTGTTCAATTTCGCGGCGCCCATGCCGATGTGTCCACAGCTCGCGGATCAGTCGTCGTCGTGGCTTCCTGACTGCGGATGCTCCGACGGGGGGACAGGCTCGCAGGAACTCTCCGTGCCTGAGCCAAAGTGGTAAGAATCACGACTATCTCGATCCCCAGGCCGAGAAGGACGACCACCAGTGCGGGAACGATGAACCCAAACGCGAAGAGTCCCGCGCTGAGGGCGACGGCAATGATGAGCACGATTACAACAACCCGGACGTGTGGCTCTCTGGCGTTGGTGTCAGTCGATCTCAAGAGCAGCCTCCGTTCCGAGGGAATTGACGGTCGTCGCGCAATGTCTCGCTACGGACAGATCACCGCGCGGATCGCACGGGTCATCTATGCATATTCGCTAAGTGCAATTATGCAACTAATGCTGCATTACAACAATAAGTGATGTCCAGGAACCATCCGTCGAGCGTTAGCCCTGGTCGAGACAAAGCCGCCCACTGCGGTATCGATTCTGAGGGGGTGAAGGACCGGACGCTAGAATCTGCAATAGATGCGATCTTGCAAATGATGCAATCCATCTCCCGTCGCGAGGAGGCTTATGAATTCGGCTAAGCCAACGACCGCTCAGGCAACTCTGACGGCATCGCGGGCGTTGCTCGGCGTAATTGCGCGATCAGTGGCCGGAGCGCTCGAGGTCGTGTCGTTGCCGCAGTTTCGGGTGTTGGTTTTGTTGAGCGTCCGAGGCCGGACTCGTTTCGGGGCATTGGCAGACCTGGTAGGGGCGAACCCGTCAACATTCAGCCGCGCCGTCGACCGGATGGTGGCTGGCGGGTTGGTTGATCGTAGTCCGAGCCCGGAAAGCCGTCGCGAAGTGTTGATCGGCCTGACTGAACTTGGTCGGAGCCTTGTTGAAGAGGTGACGTCGCGGCGCCGCGACGAGTTGTCGCTCGTTTTGGATCGACTGAGCCCGTCCGAGCAGGAGTCGGTACGTGTGGCGATGGAGCTGTTCGCGAATGCTGCGGGGGAGCCCTCGAACCACGACCTGCTGGTCCTTGGAATCTGAATCTCTCACCCTCATTGTTTTCATCACTGTGCGCCTCGGCACCAGCTGGGCGCGACGGCGGGGGCGGACGCGATGTGACCGCCGCCAGAACGGCGCAGCTCGGCTGTCAGTTCGTACGCCTCCTCCATGAGCTCGGTGGCGATCCCCATCCTTCGACCGCTACGGGGTTGTTTCGTGCTGCGTCGGTTCACGGTGTTACTCGGACGAGGAGGTTGATTCGGTCGCCCGCCGTCAGCAGGATGCCAGGGTCTGGTTCGCCCAGGACATGGTCGCGGATGAAGGACACGGCGACATGCCCGCGCGGCCAGGGAAACTCACCCAACGTCCGACCTACTTCAGCCGAACTGGGCATGATTGTGACCTCGGCGATCTGGAAGCCGGTCAGAGGTGTTGCCGGTCGCCCGATGTCCGACTGCGCGGCAGCGGATCGGTCTTTGCCGATGGGCGTGACTGCCCGGCGCGACGGCCGTCGGCCGAGTTCTTGGGTGACCGTGTCGAGTACGGACTGGTTGGTGACCCAGCCGTCGACGTGTCGCCCATCTTCGGACAACACCGGCAGCCCGTCGCGCCCATAGACCTGCAGCTGTCGTAAGACGTCGGCGAGGGATTCGGTGGCGAATACGGCCTGGGGTTCGCGAATTAGCCGCACCTGCCCCGGAAGACTGTTGGGCTGCTCTTGCTCCTGGGGGGTACTTCGGCGGCCGAGGGTGAGGTCCAGCGGGCGAGCGAACGGTTTCATTGCCTGCTCGGCGGTGAGGTCGGAGAATACCCGCCACGGTGCGGCGCGGTCGATGTCCTGTCCGCGACGGAGGAGTTTGGTCGTATAGATGGTTCCATAACTGATGCCCCGTGAGACCGCGGTCGCGATACCGACGGCGAGCATTACCGGCAGCGTAAGGGTAAAGTCG
Organism: Galbitalea sp.; assembly: GCA_036271795.1. GTDB lineage: Bacteria > Actinomycetota > Actinomycetes > Actinomycetales > Microbacteriaceae > Galbitalea. The sequence goes on along the minus strand of DATAZY010000053.1, from coordinate 12,111 downwards.
CCCGTCATTTCGACGACGCTGGCAAGCGATGTGAGCGGTGCCCGTGCGGCGGAGGTGAAGACGGCGCCCATTGCAACGGCGGCGTAAAGCGCGGGGTTGCCCGCAGCTGGCCCGAACAGGTGGTCGGCGGTCAACCCGAATGCCATGCCTGAGGTGACCCCGATAAAGAGGGATGGGGCGAAGATTCCGCCGGAACCTCCGATGCCGAGGGTAAGACTCGTGGCCAGAATCTTCCCGAGCATGAGGATCAAGAGGAACCAGAGCGCGTAGTTGCCGGCGATGGCTTTGAACATGACCGGATAGCCGACCCCGTACATTTGCGGCAGCGCCAGAAGCAGGAGGCCGAGGACGAGGCCGCCCACTGCGGGGCGAGCCCACTCTGGGCGCTTCTTCCAGATCAGGTCCCACAGGTCTTCCATCTTGTAGAGCGCGCTCTTGAACAGGAGACCGATGAGGGCAGCGACGACAGCGAGTACGGCAACGAGCAGGTAGTCGGTGGGGTTGTGAAGGGCGATGCCGGAGGGAAATCCGGTCAGGAAAGCGTGGTCGCCGAGGAACGGGATCGCTACCGCGTCGGCGACCATTGCGGAGAGCATGACCGCGAACATCGCCTCGACGGAGAACTCCCGCAGGATGATTTCGACTCCGAAAAAGACTCCGGTGATGGGCGCGTTGAAGGTGGCGGCAATGCCTCCGCCAGCGCCGCACGCAACCAGGATGCGCATCCGGTTCTCGGGCATCCGGACCCACTGTCCCAGTCCTGACGCCAGTGCGGATCCGATTTGCACGATGGGTCCTTCGCGGCCGACCGATCCCCCTGAAGCAATCGTCAGGGCGGAGGCGAGGGCTTTGACCGCGGCGACCCGGGGTCGGATGCGTCCGCCGTTCTCGGCGACGGCGACCATTACCTCCGGTACGCCGTGGCCGCGCGCCTCCCGCGCGAAGCGGTAAACCAGAGGCCCGTAAAGGAGGCCACCGATGATGGGAATGAGGACGTAGAAGGCCAATCCCAGCCACGGCAGGTGCGTACTGGCAACATATCCGCCTTGCCCGAACTCGGACTTACCGGTGGCAAGCCAAGTGAAGAACGCGATCAGGTAGCGGAACGCGACCGCCCCGAGGCCTGAGGCGACACCGATCACCAGCGCCAAAGCGAACAGCCCGTAACGGGAACCGCGCAGTCCGCCTGCTATCCCATCGGTGAGTTTCGAGTTCCAACGGGGTTGCCGTGATGTGCTGCTGCTGTTCACGGAGCGATTCCGTTCTTTCGTCGGCGAATCTGCGGCTCATTCGCCGCCGTCGCGAACGAGCTGAACGCCTTGGCGATGAGCGCCCTGTCTGCTTCGGAGAGTCGCTGGAGGATCTCGTCGATTTCCTGCTGTCGTTTCGTCGTGACTTCCTCGACGAGTGCGCGTCCTTTTTCTGTGATTGCGACGGTCTCGGTGACCCCTCGCCCTGGCACGAGCGCGTGGATCCAGCCGGCGTTCTCCATCGAGTCGAGCAGGGCCAAGGTCTTCCGGGATGTCGCCTTGGTGGCCTGGACAATCTCCGCTGCCGAAATCGAATCCCGTTCACTCAAAATGATGAGGACTCGGAAGTGGGGAAGCTCGACGAAACCGAGCGCGAAATCTACGGAGCGCGATAACAGACCGATCAGCGGCGCGATGTTTGCCTTGCCAGCTAGTTCTTGCACAGACTTCAGTCCGACGGTCCCGAGTGGCACCGCGTCGACTGCTTGCGAGTGCAGCAACCCGCTGATGTCGATCGTTATCGACGAGTTCTTATCGAGGTCGATCGCTGCAGGGTCGACAGGGGCTACGGAGCGGTTACCGTCATCAAGCGGTTTCAACGGGGCTCCGTTGTGACGGGGTTATGAGCACCATGGGCAGATTGGTCCCTTCCGCGTTGATCGGGGTTCCGAGGGTGTCCTCGAGGACCGGGCGCAGTGTTGCCCATGCCTTCGGAAAGTTTTCGGCATAGCTCTGGAGCGACGCTGCGGCTTCATCAGAACGCAGCGGTCGCGCGGTCGCATCCACTGGTTGGCGGCTACCCAGGTATATGCGCACCCGCGGGTTAGCTAAGACATTGCGGTACCACTGCGCTCTCTCCCCGAAGCCGGAGACGATAACCAATCCTCCGCTTGCCGGCCGATCGATGATCTCCACCACAACGAATCGCGCCTGGCCGGATTTGCGTCCGGTGTGTTCGAGCATGAGGAGTCGCGTGCCGAAGATGCCTCCAAGCTGCCACTTGTATAAATAAATTGGTGCCCGGACGATCCATCGAGTCCTCAGGATCCTGCCAGCGGCGCGGGGAATCCAACCCTCGCGGCTTTGCTCAGTCATGCCGAGTCCATATTCTCCTAGGTGGGTGCAGCTACGGCGGCGTTCCGGGCATAACCTATCCGCTATGTATGTATAGTTGCAAGTGTTGCCATTGTGCATAAAAATCTGAAGACCGGAGAATCATGCGAGGCACGGTTAGCGCGGCGGACGCAACATTGCTGGCGTCACGGGCACTCCTGGGCGTGGTCGCCCGATCTGTGTCGAGTGCTCTGGAGGTAGTTACCCTCCCTCAGTTCCGCGTCTTGGTCATCCTCTCGGGGTCCGGACCGATGCGGATGGGGGCCCTTGCAGAACATGTTCACGCGAATCAGTCCACGTTCAGTCGCTCGATGGACAGGATCGTCGCCGGTGGCTGGGCGCAGCGAAGCACCAGTCCGGACAGCCGTCGTGAGGTCCTGATAACGCTCACGGACACGGGTCGAGCGCTGGTCGACGAGGTGACCGAGCACCGGCACCGCGAGATTTCGACCATTCTCGAGCGCCTCACGCCGTCGGAGCGGGAGTCGGTGCGCGCCGCGCTTGAGTTGTTCGCGATTGCGGCGGACGAGTACTCGGTTGAGGAGTTGTTGGTCCTTGGAATTTAGCGGGCTCCCTTTTTCTGGCATGCCAATGCCAATGCCGGGCGGCAGTGGGATGTCGGGGACGATGTGGATGCCATCCCTCCCGCCAACCTTCGCCCGGCTGATCGCATGGCACCTGCAGCCCGTGCCGGTGTTTCCCGTCCTTGCCGCGCTACTTCTGCTTGGATACCTGGTTTCCATCATTGTGCTGCGCAGGCGTGGGGTGCGCTGGCCGATCGCCCGCACTATCTGGTGGATCGCCGGCATTGCGACGATCCTTCTCGTGACCGCGACCGGGGTCGATGGGTACGGCATGGAGTTGTTCAGTGTGCACATGGTCCAGCACATGGTGCTCAGCATGCTCACCCCGATCTTCCTGGCCCTCGGGGCCCCGATCACCCTCATCATTCGTGTGCTCCCGACCCGCCACGGTGGCGGCTGGAACGCGCGGAAGGTGTTCCTCGCGATCCTGCACAGCAGGGTGGCATCGTTCTTCACTCACCCCGCCGTCACCGTCACCTTGTTTCTCGTCAGCCTTTACGGGCTGTATTTCACGCCGGTGTTCGACTATCTGATGAGCACCATGTGGGGCCACAACCTCATGCTGCTGCACTTCCTGGTGATCGGTTTTCTCTACTTCTGGGGCGTCATGGGGGTCGACCCCAGCCCGCGGCGGGCGACCCGTGGCATCCGATCACTCAGTTCACCGATCCTCCGGATCCTGGAAATGGTCGTCACCGTCCCGTTTCACGCTTTCTTCGGTGTCGTCGTGATGATGTCGGTCGACCTGATCGTCCGCTTTTACGCGCATCCGAATCCGTCCTGGCACATCTCGGCCCTGAGCGATCAGCAGGTCGGGGGTGGGATTGCCTGGGGATTCACTGAAATTCCCACGCTGATCGTGCTCGGTGTGCTGTTCTGGCAATGGCAGTCGACCGCCGCACGACACGACAAAGTTGCCAACCGCAAAGCCGACAATGACGGTGATGCGGATCTGGTCGCATACAACCGACGGCTTCAGGCGTTCGCGTCTCGTGACAGTAGGGACGGAGCGTGACCTCGGACGACGATAAGACCGCAATCGGTCCCGCTGACTCAGCTCGGCCCGAGAGCTTGCGGACTCGGGTGGGCTGGATGCCCTGGCTCCTGGGTGTCGCCGGTCTCGCCGTGATTGCGATGATCGCCTACGCATTTCAATCGGGCTCAACGGCTGGGTCGACGAGCCCGACGCTCGCGATTTCAAACCAGATGTCGACCGTCCTCGAGGTGAATCCGCTGATGACCCTGGGCACGCCGGCCCCGGCATTTACACTGACCGATCAGAACGGCGCTCGCACATCACTCTCCGCGTTCACGGGGAAGGCGGTCGTTCTGACGTTCGGAGACGACAAGTGCACCGACCTCTGTACTCTGCTCGCCGAGGATGTCCTTGCCGCGGACAAGGACCTCGGCTCCGGCGCCTCGAATATTCAGTTCGTATCGATTAACGCGAACACGTTCTACCCGTCAGTTGCTGCGACCAAGTCGTGGACGGACTCGCACGGGCTCGGGCACACGGCGAACTGGCGTTTTCTCACCGGGAAGTCAGCGACGCTCGCGGCACTTGCCAAGCGATATGGAGTCGAGGTCGATCTCCACCCGAAGACCCGCACGATCGACCACGGGACGGAATTGTTCTTCATCTCACCGAATGGCGACGAGGAGCAGATCGGCGATTTCGGAACCGAGTCCGCAAACACCGCCGAGTTCTCCCATTCGATGGCCCAGCTGGCGAACGAGTTGCTTCCCGTCAACGAGCGGCACACCGTGGGTGGCCCCACGGGCACCACGAGTCAACAAGTGGATACTGCGATCGGCAAAACACCACCGCCAATTGAGCTCCCGGCACTTGGAAGCAACACCGCGACAACCCTCTCCGCCGATCGCGGAAAGTACATCGCCGTGAACTTCTGGTCGCCGACCTGCACCCTCTGCGTGCACGAGCTTCCCGCAATGGAGCAGGTGTACCGAAGCGAGGGCGCGAAGGTGGCCGTGATTGGGATCGATGCCTCCGATCCCGGGGGCGCTGGAGTTGCCTTTGCCGCGAGGGCCGGAGCGACCTACCCGATGCTCTCGGACGCGCAAGGGGCAATCGACGCCCAGTACGAAATACCCGGGCTTCCGTATACGGTCATTCTCGACCCCAACGGAAAGGTGGTCGTGCGCCATCCCGGTGAAATGACCGCGGAACAGCTCGTGTACATCCTCAACACCCTGACGGCCGAAGCGCCGACCGGTTCCTAGCGCCGAGAGAGCGAAGCATGTTGCACCTGAGCATCCCCAGCCCTCCAATCAACTCCTTCAATATCGGGCCGCTGACCATCCACTTTTACGCCCTGTGTATCCTCGGCGGCATCATCATTGCCGCGATGCTCACCGCAAGGCGGATCGCACGGACGGGCATTCCTCGTGGTGTCGTTTTGGATGTCTCGATTTGGGCCGTGGTCGTCGGCATCATCGGTGGCCGCCTCTACCACGTGTTCACTCACCCCGGTGATTACTTCTACAAGGGCGCCAATCTCTGGACAATTTTCGCCGTCTGGGATGGCGGGCTGGCGATTTTCGGTTCTATCCTCTTCGGCACCCTCGGTATCTATATCGGGTGCCGTCGGTCGGGCATCCGCTTCTTCGCCTTCGCTGATGCGCTGGTACCCGGGTTGTTGTTTGCGCAGGCCTTCGGGAGGTTGGGTAACTATTTCAACCAGGAGCTTTACGGACCTCCCACCACGTTGCCCTGGGGTCTTCAGATCACGTCGTCCAGCCCGGCGTTTCCGCCAGGACTTCCGGCGGGAACGCTCTTCCAGCCGTTGTTCCTGTACGAGATGATCTGGGACGTCGCCGGTGCCATTCTGATCATCCTTCTCGGCCGTCGGTTCGTCATGTCCTGGGGCAAGTCGATGGGCGTCTACTTCCTCTGGTACGGGACCGGGCGCGCCTATCTGGAGACTTTGCGGATCGACCCGACCGAGTTCCACTTCCTCGGTGAGAAGATCAACACGGATGTCGCCGCGGCCGCAGCGATCTTTGGGCTGGTCGTTCTGATCGTCCAGTCGATCAGGCATCGCGGTGAACCCGCTCCGCTCGGAGCTCTTCCCGGGAGGCTGAACAGCGCGGCCGCGCCAGGACCTGTCGATGAAGCGGAACCGGAGGCCATTTCGCTCGCGGGCGCGAAGGGCGCAGCCGCGCCCTGACCGTGCCCCAAGAATCGGCCAGCTACCGGCTCGAGCGAACTTTTCGTGGTATCACTTCTCGTGCGATCGGGCCTGGGGTAAATCGTGACGGCGGCGGGCCGGCTCGGCGGCCTCGCCCGCGATCCTCATGCTGGCCATCACGCTCTTCGCGCTCCCCGCAAACTAACGCGTCGTCGATTTGAAGGCCGGTCGGCAGGACAAGTCATCGCACGCGCCTTCTGTGGTCACCGCCGTGCACGGAGCCTACTTTGAGAAGATCTCGCGCAACAGGGCCAGCCCGGGTCCAGTTCCCTCCGTCTTTTCGTAGCTGACGCCGACCTGCACTCCGTTCAGAACTCCGAGCACGATGATGCCGTAATCTGTACCGCTGTTCATGAATGGTCGGCTGTCATCAGCGCTGGTCGCCGCGACATCACAGTCACAGCCGGCAGCGGGAAGCAGGGTGTAAGTCGAGTTGAAGTTTGACGGGCCATCCGTCGAGTCACCGACGAAAGTCACCTCGGCCGCGCAGTTTGCGCCACCATCGCCAGGCGGACAGCTATCGGTCGGCGGGTAGACGCAGGCGGTGAATACGCCGGGATTGTTTTCCAGGAAGAACGGGGTGTCGAGGTCTTGATCGTTCAGCACTGACCGGACCAGCGCCACGCTTGGACACACAAATGCGACCTTCTTGGTTTTCGAGGGATTATCCGACGTCGGCGGGTTCGCTTTTGTTGTGGTTTCGGATCCGGGACAGTTGGCGCCCGTTGCGCCGGCGATCGTCACTGTTCCCGCACCGATGACATCCGTGAGCGCGCTGAGGTTACTGAGAACGCTGTCGAGGATCGGATCCAGGATCGACGTCAGGATGGGACCGACGATGCTGCCAGCCAGTCCGAGACCGTTGGTGAGCATCGACGTCGCGAGATCCTTGAGGCTCTCCACTCCCGGCCGGGTAACGGTGATTTTCGCGACCCCAGCCTGGTCGGCCGCGGCATCGGCGCCGCACGCGGAGCTGTCATCCTTCGACGATGTGAAGGCCAAGCTGCTCTTGCCATGAGAATCCATCGTGACGCTGGTCGAATCGGACGTGGTGATGGGTCCACTAAGGGCCCAGGTCCCGGATGCGTCGGCCGCCGTGAGTGCAGGCAGGGTGAGGTTCAAGCCGCTGCTTGACGCACAATCGGTGATCGCTGGTGGGTAGGAGAGGTCGCCTGTTCCGGTATCAACGGCTGCCGTGAAGGTTCCGCCGGCGCCGGCATTGACGCTCGACGGGTCGACGCTGACCTTGACCGACCAGGGTTTCAGGTAGCTGACGACTTGCGCGATCACAACCGCGGTCCCTGCGACCGACTTGATGGCGTTCAGCACCGTCCCCGTGATCACCTTGACCAGACCCTGGATGGCGGCACCCGCGAGTGATACCGCGCCGTTCCAAATGCTTTTGAAGAAGCCGCCGACGGCTCCATCGCTGGACGACGTGCCGACCTGCAGCGCGGAGAAGACGCTGCTGAGCACGCTCTGGATGAAGTTCGAAACCGTCGAGCACGGCGCATCCAGGATGCCGCTGTGCACGAATGATGCTTCGGTCACGCCGCTGCCGACGCCTGTCCCTGACACCGGGGCGCCGTCGGTGAGCCCGCTGCTGGAGGGCGCCGGCGATGGCACTGGCGACGCGGCAATCACGTCGGCGGCGAACAGCGGCAGCGCGATCGTCGGGAACACCAGGTGCGGTGCATCCGACCACTTCTGCGTGCCCATGACGCTGAGTATCTCCTTCGCGGCAGGAGTGCCTGACGTGCTGATCCAGGCTGCCAGCAGGTACGCGAATGGCGGGTAGTCGGTGGGCAGCTTCATACTGTCATTGAGGACGCTGCCCGTGATGCCGTTGCCATCCGCGGCCTGCAGCGCCATCGCCCGCACCTGCGGTTCGGTGAATGTGACTCGCACGGCACCGGTCACCGGCACGAGGGGACTCGACGACTTCTCGTCGGTGACGGTCGCGATCCCATCGGCGGCGAGTATGTGCTCGACGGATGGTACGGATGCGGCCGTGAAGGCGCCGCCAAGTTGTCCTGCCGGGGTAACTCGCGGGGACCCGGCCGTCGTGGCGGCCGCACATCCTGCGAGTAGCAGGCTGATCGTTGCCAGTAGCGAAACCCACCGACTATTGCGGTTTTTTGCGCGCACCAAAATCCCCCAATTTGCTAAGAAGCAAGTTAGTAAATGACCATGGCCTGACAGACGTCAGAGTGGCACAGTAACCACCGAAAGGCAACAAGGTCGTGCCGCTTTCACAGCAAGGGATTCGAGCGCCGTTTTCCGGGACCGGCTTTGGGAACGGAGCACCGGACGTCCGTGCAGACCGACGCCCGGGTGGGGATGGTTCAGATAAGCAGCGTCGTCAGTAGGTAAGCCAGAGCGAGCGTGATGGTCGCGGTGAGGGCGATTGACACGCGAGGTGCGAGGTGCCGTATCGGCCAGGACGAGTCGCGCGCGAGGTAACGGTGACGGGCAGCGATCTCCGCATGAGGCTGATGGGCTCGATGATCGTCAGGCAGGTTGAGTCAGGGGCCTCCGCCATCCAGCGGGTCCCAGAGGCGATGGCTCGATAGCTGTGCAGATCCCCAAACCGAGCGAGGCCAAGAAGGAGGTGTTCGCCGCCGCCGCCGTTCCGATCAGGGGTGCGATCGTGAAGCCGATGTTCGGAAACCTTGGTGCATTCGTCAACGGCAACATGTTCGCTGGGCTATTGGGCCCGGATCTCGGCGTACGGCTTACGGATGCGAGTGCCGCTGCCGAATTAGCCGCAATCCCGGGATCGCCCCATTCGGCCCGGCAGAGCGCCCGATGGGAGGATACATTTCGCTGCCCTCGGGCTGGGGGGAACGGCCGGGGTTGGTTGCGAAGTGGCTCGACGCGGCTTTCGAGCAGGTCGCGACTCTTCCGCCGAGGGCAGTCAAGCCTCGGAAACGATAGTCAACTGGGGGACGTTGCTCAGGAGGCGACCCCGTCCGGCTGCACCGGCAAGATGTGGGCGAGTTCGGCTGATCCGGGCCAGCGCGCACAGCCTAATCCGCCGAACCCGCCCGGATTCGAAGAGAGCCCCTGTCGGATTTGAACCGACGACCTTCGCTTTACAAGATCAGAAAGAGGCTTGAATTGGCGCGGCTGTTTTGCTTATTAGCTGATCAAAAGCCTTTTAGAGCTCAAGGTGATTTCATTGAATCGATCTCGATGAGCTGGGATTGTGGGCAAAAAACGGGAACTCTGTCAGGCCAACTCCTGCGCGGACCGAAGGCTTCGAGGTTGTCCTTTGAAACGTTGATGCTTTGCTAATGTTGCCTCAACTAGGAGGCGACCGGCAATGAGGGATTGGTTCGCTAGCCTTTCGTGGCCAGGCGTCTTTCTTTATTTCGCCTTGGCGTTCGGTCTCGTCTTTTGGATCACCGGAATTGGTAGCGGCCAGCCGGCTTCGGCGGCTGGCCTCGTGCCGTCGCTACTTGCCGGAGTCTTGCTCTCTGCGCTTATGACACCCTTCACAATGTTGCGGCGTCGTCGGGCAAACCCGACTAGTCGAGCTACGCTGCCGCTCGGCGTTGCCCTTCGAGAGGGCAAACTTCCGGGATTAATTAATCCGGAACCCTGGCTCGGCGCCCTGAAGGCACGTGCCTCGGCCGACAGGAGCCTGCGTCGGATCTGCATCATGCTGCTCGTAGTCGCCGCGATCCTCTCACTTTTCAGCATCGACAACCGCAACTGGATCGGCCCGGTGATACTCGCGGCATTGTTGATCGCTGTGAGCGTCTGGCGAATAGCTACAGCACAGATCGAGCTGCCAAAGATCGCAAAACTCGAGGCGGACATTCGCACGACCTACGGGATCGAGCCAGACACGGCACCGGAACGTCTAACGTCGTGAGCGAATGGCCGAGTCGCCGCGAGCTCCTCTAGCCGAGTCGCAGATGTAGCAACCGCGACTACCCGGCGAGATTTGCAAAGTCGCTTTCGAGCCGTGTCCAAGATTTCGCGGGGGTCGTCGACGCGTCAAAAAGCGATCTGAGCCATAGTGCACTCTCTAGCAGCTCTGCTGTCGGCCAATCCTTAGCCAGCAAATGGTCGTGTAGGTCATTTACCGCAAGCTCGAACGCGCCCGGATCCAGCGGGAGTCCGCGACTCAGCGATAGTTCGATCGAGCGCCCACCCAGCCCCAACGCTGGGTGATTGGCGTCTGGCGTATTGACGGACTCAATGGCTTCCTGTCGTAATTGTTGAGTCTTTCGACGTTGATTGATCCCATGCGCGAGGCTGAACCAAACCATGTCCATCAGTATGCGCCCGGCGTGGCGGCTAGGGGTGATTTCTCCGGGCGCGGAAACGAGCTGAGTAGCGATGGGCATCCTGGCTGAGGATCCTGGTGAATCGATCTGTCAACTCGCCAGCAGGTCTGGTGAGAGTGTGCGGCGAAGCACCTCTTCCAGCTTCGCTGCGACGCGATCCCCGTCCGCGTCGCCTAACGAGGCCAGGATGACTTCGCGTGCGAGTGCCGAGGTGGGAATTCCAGCGCGCGCGGCTCGCTCGGACAGTTGGTCGTACTGCTCCTTCGTGAGACGCACGGACAGCACCGCGGGATTGCCGGCACCGGAACGGCGCTGGGCTCGCACACCCGGCCCTGGTGTCGCGTCGCGGTTGGCTTCGGCGTGAGCCGCCTCGGCGGCGAGGGTCTCTTCGATGCTCATTGCTGCTCCTTACAAACCTAAGTAGTGACGTTCATCCGCGCTGTTCGCGCGGAACGCGGTTGTGCCCCACAAGTGGTCATCCTCGTCGCGGACGGTGATCACGGTGATGAGGAATCCGGCCGAGTCCGACCAGCCGATCGTCCGTGCCGAAAGATCAGTGTCTGAGGCGTAGTCCGGATCGAACGTCACTGCTGAGTCGTCCGAGTAGGCCTCGTCCGCCCACTCCACGAGGATGTTCTGCTCCGTCTCGCCCTTCCGTTGCGACCGCTGTTCGATGTGCTCACGGCGGTGCAACCAGTCGGGAACCTCACTAACGTATACGAGTCTACTACGTTGTTGAGTTAGGGTGAATAGGGGATTCGCGCCCTCTAGTCCGCACGCGCGAAACTACTGGCCGTCGGGCACGAACAACTCCTCGATAGGTTGACCAAACTGTCGGGCAATGCGAAAAGCGAGAGGCAGCGACGGGTCGTACTTGCCTGTTTCGATCGCATTGACGGTCTGGCGGGACACACCCAGTCGAACAGCGAGGACGGCCTGGGTCCAGCCTCGTTTCTCGCGCTCGCGCCGGATGATGTTCTCCATCAGAATTGCCGCACTGCTCCAGTGACGATGTTCGTCACGCCCCACGACACTCCGCCCGCAAAGACAACGATCCACCCGGCGTAGGGAAGATATAGGCCGCTGATTCCCAGCATGCCGAGAGTTGCCGCCGTGAAGATCGCGACGGTGAACCCAACGACGAGAGCTCGGTAAACCAGCTTGATCTGATATTCGTCGAGTTGGCGTGCGCGAATCGTGATGTTGATCACCAACCATGCCGCCGGAATCAGCGGCAGGAATGCCCACAGGAATCGCGACGGATCGGTGCCGCCAAGATGACCCCACACGCGCACCGCGATCATTGCCGCGGCGTACGCAACCACCCCGATGACGAGTCGGATCCAGCTCCGCCGCCGCTGTACGCCTCTCGACCGAGCCTCTTCCTCGATGTCTGTTTCGTTTGTCATAGCCTCACTATGGGGTGACCCCAATGACATATCAAGTCACCTTGACTCGTTCCCCGCTATCGGAGTCCATGTCAATGACCCTTGACACCTAGTGAGAGTAAGCGCATGGTGGTCACATGACAAGGTTGCTTGACACCCTCCGTTTCGGAGTCGGACGCTCATGAGTTCTCAGGCAGGTAAGTCCCCTCGCGGTTTCGTGGCTTTTCTTCGGCGGAGAACCATCCCCACCGACATCGTGCAAGGCGTGA
>DATAZY010000052.1:0-55880 GCA_036271795.1 Galbitalea sp. | reverse complement strand
AACTGGGGGCCCGGGAGCAGGCAGGACACGACGGCGATCAGACGCACGGTGTTGCGCCCGATGCCGAAGCGATCCGCAATGCCCGCGCACACGCCGCCGATAACTTTTCCGTTGATGGGTCTTCTGAGTTCAGCCATGACTCCAGCGTCGTCGCGCCGCGGGCCAGGTGGTATGGGGCTAACCCCCGACTTGAGTTCCGGTTTCGGTCACGAAGTCGATGAGCTGCTCCACCCGGCCGAGGAGCGCAGGTTCCAGATCGGCATAGGTGTGCACGGAGGCGAGGATGCGCTGCCAGGCGGCCGCGATGTCGGCCTGGTCGGCATGAGGCCAGCCGAGGGCATCGCAGATGCCGTGTTTCCATTCGGTATCACGCGGAATCTGCGGCCAGGCCGCAAGGCCAACTCGCGACGGCTTGATCGCCTGCCAGACATCCACGAATGGATGGCCAACCACGAGCACCGAGGAGCCGAACGGTCCACGGTTCACCGCATCCGCAATCCGGCTCTCCTTGGAGCCGGCAACCAGGTGATCGACCAGCACGCCGACGCGTCGCTCGGCCGATGGAACGAACTCGCGAAGCCCCTCCTCGAGCTGATCAACGCCTTCAAGGTATTCGACGACGACGCCCTCGACCCGAAGATCGGCGCCCCAGACCTTCTCGACCAGTTCCGCGTCGTGCCTGCCCTCGACGAAGATGCGACTCGCCCGCGCTACCCGGGCACGCTGGCCCTCGACTGCCATCGAACCCGACGCCGTTCGAGTGGCTCCCCGGTTCGGGGCTTTCGGAAGCCGCAGCGAGACCGCCTTTCCGTCAATGAGAAAACCGGGACCGATCGGAAACAAGCGAACACTCCCCCGGCGGTCCTCGAGCCGCAGAAGCCGACCCTCATGTCCGACGACCGCACCGACGAATCCGGTCGCGCTCTCCTCGACGACCAGGTCCCGCACCGCCTCGACGACAGTCGGCTGAACCTTCGGTGCGCGCCGCCCAAAGTCAGCGAGGACGTCGGTGCCGTAAGGATCCCCGCCGTAAGGATCCCCGCGGTAGGGATCAGTCCCGTACGGGTCCGCGCCGGTCACGTCAGCATCGTTCACCCCGCGACGCTACTCGCCGCGGGCGAGCCCCCGTCCGAGAATCGCCGAAATCAGGGCATCCGTCGAGTCGGTCGGCGCAGAAGGATTGCGTAGCAGAGTGAAGTCGACCTCGCCAAGCGCGGGCAGCCCGAACTTGTTGGTCACCTTGACCAGGTGGTCCGGGATGAGCGTCTGCGGGAACACGGCGACCCCGAGACCTGCGCGCACCGCGGCCAGCAGTCCGCTCACCTCGCGCGAGTTGCAGGTGATCCGCCAGGTGCGTCCCGCCGCCTCCAGGGCATCGATGCCCACCTGCCTGCTAAAACTCGGCGCCTGGTAGGCAACGACGGGAACGGGCTGATTGGACTCGATGATCGTGGACTCGTGGCCGACCCACACCATGGTGTCGCGGCTGACCCGCACGCCGTCGGGCGACTCATCCGGCCGCTCCTTGATGAAGATGAGGTCGAGCTGCCCGGCATGCAGCCGACGAACGAGAGGTCCGGTCTGGCTGACCGTGAGCTCGAGATTGATCTGCGGATACAGCTGGCGAAAGTGCCGCAGGATGCGCGGCAGCTGCGTGATCGCCAGGTCGTCGCCCGCGCCAAAACGCAACCGACCGCTCATCGCCGACCCACTGAAGTAGCCGGCCGCCACCGCGTGGGCGGAGAGGATCGACCGGGCGAATCCGGCCATGGCCTCCCCATTGTCGGTCAGACGCACGTCCCGGGTGTCCCGCGAGATCAGGATGCGGCCGGCCGCATCCTCAAGCTTTCGCACGTGCTGGCTCACGGTCGGCTGGCTCAGGCCGAGCTCGACGCCGGCTCCGGTGAAGCTCAGGGTGTCGGCAACGGCGAGGAAGGTTTTCAGGAGCACGGGATCGAACACGCGTTTCCAATCTTCTGTCGACTCATTACGTTTCTCAATGTCAGATATAGGTTCAATTTAGTCCGGGAATGAATTGCTGGCGAGTAACCTTTAACCTCAAGCCCCCATACACAACTTCAGTCGTACACAACCTTCAGGGATTTTCTTCGTGACCGCCGCTCCAACCTCGTCCGCCTACCCGCCAACCGAGCCGATGCCGGTCATCACGAGCCGGGCACCCTGGAGTCAGACCTTCAGTTCCCTTCGGGTTCCGAACTTCCGCCTTTTCACGATTTCCAACATCCTCGCCATGTCGGGAACCTGGATGCAGCGCATCGCGCAGGACTGGCTCGTCCTCACGCTCTCGCATAGTGTGACCGCCGTCGGCATCACGGTTGCCATGCAGTTCACGCCGATGCTCCTCTTCGGCCTCCACGGCGGACTCATCGTCGACCGCTATTCGAAGCGAATGCTCCTGATGATCACGCAGGGCACCATCGGACTTCTCGCGGCTCTTCTCGCGATCCTCGCCCTCACCGGCACCGTGCAGGTCTGGCACATCTGGGCGATCGCATTTCTGGTCGGTCTCGTCGTCGTCATCGACAACCCAACCCGACAGGTCTTCGCGAACGAACTGGTGGGGCCGCGAAACATACGTAACGCGATCAGCATCAACTCCTCCGTATTCCAGCTGGGTGGCCTGATTGGCCCCGCGGTGGCCGGCTTCCTGCTGGATGCGGTCGGCGCCGGCTGGGCGTTCGCGATCAATGCCGTGACCTGTCTGATCACTGTCCTGACTCTTGCTGCGCTGAAGAAGTCAAAGCTCATCAGGATCACGCCGGTGCCGCGCGCGAAGGGACAGCTCAGGCAGGGGCTTGCCTACGTGATGCGAAAGCCGCCGATCTTCTGGTCAATCGTTCTGGTCGCGATCCTCTCGCTCTTTGCTCTAACCACGCCCGTGATCCTCACCGCCTACGCGAACAATGTGTTCAGGGTTGGCGCATCCGGATACGGACTCTTCAACACCCTGATCGCGGCAGGAGCGTTCACCGGTGCCATTTTGTCGACCAGGCGGAAAACCGTGCGGCTGCGTACCGTCATGCTCATGGCGGCGCTATGGGGACTGCTCCAGGCGCTCGGCGCGTTCATGCCAAACGAGTTCGGGTTCGGGGTAACCCTCGTCGCGCTCGGTGTGGCCAACCTGCTGTTCATCACCGCAGCCAACTCTCTCGTGCAGATGTCCTCCAACATCGGCATCCGGGGCCGCGTGATGTCGCTCTACGTGCTCGTCCTTCTTGGCGGACAGGCGATCGGCGGCCCGATGATGGGTTGGGTGGTCTCGACGTTCGGTCCCAACGTGGGGATGGCGATCTCTGGCCTTGTACCCGCTGTCGCCGCGGTCGTCATCGGCATCCACCTGGCGCGGAAGCACCAGCTCCGGGTGAGTGTGACGCTCCGCGGGCGAGCGCCCAGGGTCGCGATCGTTCGGGCTCGGCGCCTCGATGCACCCGCAACCTGACGGTCGAGCGTCTGAGAATCTCCACAGCTGGCGCTAATTTCAGGACTCTCACGGATTCGAGCAGCCAGAGTTAGACCATGCGACCATCTCTACCCACACTCAGCAAGGTGCCGGAGATCACAGTCGCATTCTGGATCACGAAAGTCCTGACGACGGGCATGGGTGAGTCGACCTCCGACTATCTGGTGCTGACTCTCGGACCGGCGATCGCGATCGGCATCGGGGCGCTGGTGTTCGCGGCCGCGCTGTTTGCCCAGTTTCGGGTGTCCAGGTACATCGCCGGCGTCTACTGGTTCGCGGTGGTCATGGTCAGCGTGTTCGGAACGATGACGGCCGACGTTCTGCACGTCGGCTTCGGCATCCCCTATCTCGTTTCGACCACGTTCTTCGCCGTCGTGCTTGCGGCGATCTTCGTGGCCTGGCACCGCACGCAGCGCACACTCTCAATCCACAGCATCACGACCAGGCCGCGCGAACTCTTCTACTGGGCGACTGTGCTGACAACGTTCGCGCTGGGTACGGCCGCGGGCGATCTCACGGCGACAACCTTCCAGCTCGGATTCCTCGGCTCCGGCATCCTGTTCGCGGTAGTCATTGCGGTGCCCGCGATCGCGTGGTGGAAGCTCCGGCTGAACGCTATCTTCGCGTTCTGGTTCGCCTACGTGACCACCCGGCCGCTCGGGGCATCCTTTGCCGACTGGATGGCCGTCTCACACCAGCGGGGCGGACTGAACTGGGGAACCGGTCCGGTCAGCCTTGTCCTCAGCGTCATCATCCTGGGATTCGTGATCTACCTCGGGGTGTCCCGGCGAATCGCCGTTCGACGAATCGCTATTCGACAAGTCGACCCGGCCACCTCCGACTAGACGCTCGCGTCGGCGGTGCACAATCCGCTCGATCACGATCGGCAGAACCGAAACCAGCACAAGGATGACGGCGATCAGGTCAACGTTGTTCGCGACGATCGAAATTTTTCCGAGCCAGAATCCCGCCAGTCCCACCAGCGTGGCCCAGGCGATGGCGCCGACCCCGTTCCAGAGGGCGAAGCGGCGAACCGTCATCCGCGACATCCCGACTATCGGCGGAAGGAAGGTGCGCACGATCGGGACGAACCGGGCGAGAACAATTGCGGCGACTCCGTATCTGGCAACGAACGCATCCGCCTGAAGGCGATATTTCGTCTTGAAGATTCGGGCGTCGTCCCTGAACAACCTCGGCCCGATCCGGGCGCCGATGGCGTACCCACTGTGCCCGCCGGCGATCGCCGCTGCGGCCACGACCGGGATCAGGATCCACAGCGGAAGTCTCAGCGTCGCGCTCAGCAGCGCCGCCGCGAACACCAGGCTGTCACCGGGCAGAAACGGGAACAGCAGCCCCGATTCGATGAACACCATGAGGATGATGATGACAATCGCCCACGGCCCGACCTCCCGGAGAAACGCAACCGGGTTCAGGAGCTGACCGATGCTGAAGGCTGAGTGGACAACGAGTGTGTGAAAGAGGGGCACACGGTCCACCCTGCGCTACGAAGGTTTGAGCTTCCGGACTCCTGGCTTGGGATTTTCTGAGGAAACGCGAAGATGTAGCTATCCTCAGGAAATCTCGCTCCAATCCCGGTCGACGGTCGATTCTCGAAACTTAGCCTGAGCGACATGCAGCTATCGACCGTGCTCAATCCGCCAGGGAACAGGAACCGCAGCATCCCGCGACCGCGTCCGCTGCTGCTGGTGGTTGCCACGGTTGTCGCGCTGTCTGGTTCGCTTCTCGCCTGCGCGGTGCTGGTCCTGATCGGGGTAAGCGTGTTTCCCGATACGGCCGGGTACGTGCACTTCCAGTTCTCCGACTATGCAAAGCTCACAACGATCGGCGTTCTCGTCGGATGCATAGCCTGGCCGGTCTTCTGCGCCGTCTTCGTGCGGCCTCGCCTGCTCTACCTCTGGGCGACTATCCTCGCCTCCGTCGTTCTGCTTGCCCCGGATGCGTGGATCCTTCTCCACGGCGCACCGCCGCACGCGGTCATCATTCTGGTCGCCATGCACCTCGCAGTCGCCGCGGCGACGCTTTCCGCACTGCTGTTCCTTGCGCCGCCGGCCCTCAGGCCAATGCGGGTGCCTAGGTCAGCAGCCCGACGGTAACAAATTCGCGGAGACTGGGGAGCACCTCGCCCCGAAGTTCGCTCTCCTCGACCTCGAGAAGCTCGGATACCGCCGCGCAGATGGCGGCGACGCTGAGCTCTCCGTCGCAGGCGCCGACAACCGCGGCGAGCGCCGTTCCGAGCGGATAGGTTCTGGCGAATCCGCCGCCCTGTCGCAGGTTCATGACCGCGGGATGCTCGTCCCCGGGCCAATAGTGCCGCTCCTCTGTAACGTCGGGCGCCACTACCAGCATTTCGCGGGCGAACTCGTTGTCGTCGCGGGATGCCTGCCAGTCGTGGGCGTCGAGCGTCGCGGAGATACGGGCTCCGAGTCCCACGCCGACGGGACCGTTGACTCGTTCGATGCGTCGGAATCGCTCACCGGCGTGCTCGAGTCGAGACCTCAGCACCACATAGCCGAACCCGACGGCCGTAACCCCACGCGCCTCGAAGTCGCCCAGCCAAGTGGCCTCCAGCCGGTCCGACTCCGTGCCCGCACGAGTGCCACCGTCCCGGATCCAGGTCTGGGCGTAGAGCGCGGCATCCTGGACTTCCCGCTCGATGACCCAGCCATCCAGGTCGGCGGCGTCGATCCAGCCGCCGACGCGTTCGAGGCCGTCCTCGGTCCCGTGGTACTCCCAGTTGCCGAGCAGCTGGGCGATGCCACCCGGACGAAGATGCTGTGCCGCGCCCGCGACCACCTCCGCGACGATCGCGTCGCCGACGCGTCCTCCGTCGCGGTACTCGTAGGCCGGAACGCCGTGGGCTCGCGGCGTGATCACGAACGGCGGATTGGTCACGATGTAATCGAAGCGCTCGCCGACGACCGGCTCGAACATGCTGCCGAGCCGAAATTCAACGTTGCGGATGCCATTGAGTTGCGCGTTGAAACTCGCGTAGTCGAGCGCCTGCTGCGAGATGTCTGTCGCGATAACTCGTCCGGAGTGGCGACTCGCGTGCAGAGCCTGGATTCCGCATCCGGTCCCCAGGTCGAGCGCGAGCTCGCGCGACCGCTCGACTTGCAGCCCGGCCAGGGTTAGGGATGCGCCACCGACGCCGAGCACGTGGTCTTCCGGTAGCGCGACTCCCAGTGCGAGCTCGCCGAGGTCGCTCGCGATCCACCACTCGGCTGCGCCCGAGCTGTCGGTGAATGAGTATGGGCGAAGGTCAAGAAGCGGCTCGACGGTCTCATCGCCGAGTCGGAGTAGTCCCAGCTCGACGGCGCCCTCGAGTTCGAGGCCGGGCACCGCCATTGCCACGTCGGCGATGGACGCGGGCATCCCGAGAACGAACAGTCGCGCGAGAACCGCCGCCGGGTCGAATTCGACCAGCAGGTCGAGCGCGCGAACAGCCGGGACACGATGTCCGCGGCCGAGTGCGGATGCAGCATCCTGGCCCCAGAGTTCATCCAGTCGCGCGACCGTGAAGTTCGCCGCGGCCAGGTCGTCGCGAAGGCGCGCGACAAGCTCGGGGCGGGCATCCATTGTGCTATTCAATCGTGTCTAGGCTTGGGAGATGGAAACGTACAACCTCGGCGACAGTGGACTTCAGGTTTCGGCAGTCATCCTCGGCTGCATGTCGTACGGCGACCCCAAGCGCGGCACGCACGAGTGGAGCGTGGGGCTCGACGAGAGCCGTCCGTTCTTCAGGCAGGCGATCGAGCTGGGCATCACCACTTTCGACACCGCGAACGTCTACTCGCTCGGAACCAGCGAAGAAATCACCGGCACACTGCTTCGTGAGTTTACCCAGCGCGAGGACATCGTCATCGCGACCAAGGTGCACGGCGTCATGCGCCCCGGCCCCTACGGCGGCGGCCTTTCGCGCAAGGCGATCCTGAACGAGGTGGATGCGTCGCTCAAGCGGCTCGGCACTGACTACATCGATCTCTACCAGATCCACCGCTTCGATCCGCTGGTCCCCATCGAGGAGACGATGGAGGTCCTCCACGACATCGTTCGCGCCGGCAAGGCGCGCTACATCGGTGCGTCGTCCATGTACGCCTGGCAGTTCGCGAAGATGCAGCACGCGGCCTCCTCAAATGGCTGGACACGTTTCATCTCGATGCAGGACCAGTACAACCTCCTCAACCGCGAAGAGGAGCGGGAGATGCATCCGTTCTGTCTCGACACCGGCGTCGGCGTCATCCCGTGGAGCCCGCTTGCGCGTGGCAGACTGACGCGTCCGTGGGACTCGACAACCGGGCGCAGCGAGAGGGACAGGTTCGGCCAGATCCTGTACCGCCAGACCGAGGAATCGGACAAGAAGATCGTGGATGCGGTCGCCGCCGTCGCAGAGGCCCGCGGGATTCCACGCGCCCAGGTTGCACTCGCGTGGGTCGCCCAGCAGGAGGCCGTCACCGCTCCGATCGTTGGCGCGACCAAGCCGAACCATCTGAACGATGCCGCCGCAGCGGTCGAACTCGTCCTGACGGGCGAAGAATTGGCCCAGCTTGAGGAGCACTACCTTCCGCATGCGATCGAAGGATTCTAGGACCGCCTGTGAACCCTCTGACCGAGGAGCAGATCCGGGCATCCTTTATCAACGCGTCCAACGACGCGATCGAGAGGATGCCACTTCCGGGGCTGCATGAGACCGTCTGGGAGGACCGCGAATACCTGGGCTGGCTCGATCCGAGTTTCGCGCAGCGCGGCTATATCGTCTATTGGCGCGAGGGAAAGCCGTTCGGCATCGTCCTTCGTTCGGCCTCGACCACGATGTCGCGCGGAATCTCCGCGATGTGCTCACTTTGTCGCACCCACCAGCCGGGGAGCCAGGTCTCGCTGTTCACCGTTCCCAAAGCGGGCCAGGCCGGCCGTGACGGTAACACCATCGGTACCTACATCTGCGCTGACCTGTCGTGCTCGACGATCATCCGTATCGTTCCGCCGCCGTCGGACTTTCTGCCGCGCCCGACGGATGTCGTCTCCGATCGCAGCTCGGGACTGCTTGCTCGTCTCGACAACTTCACGCAGGAGCTTCTGCCGACGAACTAGCCGCCGGCTTGCGAGAGCAGGTTGAGAAAGAGAGCGGCAACAACGGCGAAAAGCACGGTCACGATGAGGAGCGCCGAGCTGACCACGATTGCCGCGATCGCCAGCCCTCTGCCACCCAGTCTCTTCCATCGACGAATGCCCACAATGCCGAAGACAATGCCGAGAAGATACAGAATCGGTACCAACACCGCAGTCACCGTGATCGCGAACGGCGAGATCACCCCACCAAATGTCGTTGACGCACTCGCGAGCCCCAGCACGATCCAGACGAGGAGGGCGATGAGCGCGAGCGCTGGACAGATAATCCCGACGAGCGCGAGACGATTAAACGGTTTCGTTGCGGGCGCCTCCGACATGCGGCAATTGTGGCACTGATGCATACTCAGGTGCCATTGTCCCGGCGCCCTGCTAACCTCGGCCCCATGGCCGCACCCGCTCGTATTCCCGGCAACTACGGCGTCGATGCGCCGTGGGTGCCGTGGCTTTGGTACGGCCTTGGGGGCCTGTTCCTGGTCGCTGGCATCATCAACCTGTTCAACGGGTTCAACGGCTGGTATGTCGTTAGCATCGTCTACTTTTTCGGCGGCGGCGCCGTCTGGATCATTGGTGGATCGCTCTACCTGAACGCTACCTTCCGCGGGAAGTTCGAGGTCTGGTCCGAGGTGCTCGACCGTGCGGGCCTGAACGGCAATGAGAACGCCCTTGACATCGGGTGCGGCCGCGGCGCAGTCACGGTTGCGCTCGCCCTTCGTCTGCCGGAGGGACACGTGACGGGGATCGATCTCTGGCGCAGCGTCGACCAGTCGGGCAACAACACCGCGGCGACCGAGGCCAATCTGAAGTTGAACGGCGTTGAAGACCGAGTCAGGCTCGAGACGGCGGACATGACCAAACTCCCGTTTGCCGACAACACGTTCGAGCTGGCGACGGCGAGCCTGTCCATCCACAATGTGCCGTCGGTCGAGGGTCGCGGGGCGGCCATCCGCGAGGCCATTCGGGTGCTCAAGCCGGGCGGCAACCTTCTCATCGTCGACATCTCCAAGGTCAGCGAATACAAGAAGTCACTCGACGTGTTAGACATCATCCCGACCTCCGACACCGCCGCGGGCTGGCGTATGTGGTGGTCAGGGCCCTGGATGAGTACACGCATTCTGACGGCGAAGCGCTAGAGCGGCCATTCGACCGCGAAGACCCAGCGTTGGCCGGGGTGCTCGGTTACTCCCCAAACCTGCCTGCGCTCGGCCCACCAGGCAAGATCCTCAGGTCCGGATGGAAGGGCGCCTTCGTGCTTGACCAGAGAGCCCCGCTCACCAACCCACAGGTCACCGTTCTGCCGATCGCCGCGCGAAGAGCTGATCGCCCACGTGCCGTCGATCAGAACCGCTCCCTGCATTTCGGGGATTCCGAGCGTGTGGATGTCCGACACCCCTCGCGTATTCCCCGACGACCATCCCGTCCGATCCCGCCGCAAGAAATGAATACCGGAACCTTTCGGCCGGTCTCAGAAGCGCAGTCTGCGGAAGCAGAAACCGTCCCCGCGAAGTGCGCAGGATGCCCGACAGCCGAAACTCTCGGATCCCGCTGAACGTCGCGGCAGCCAGCAACCGGTCGCCCGACCAGTCGATCCCGCCCGCGTGCACCGACACCGGCGCGAGGTCGTCGCCGGCAACGAGCAACACGTGACGGTATTGCAGCGAGACCAGGTCGACCACGGTTATTCGCGTGCCATGTTCGCGTGTACCGTGTGATTTCGAGAACCAGCTCACAATCGCGAGCGGCGCGCCCTCCCAGGTGCCAACCGCAATGCCCTGAGGCCACCAGCGCTGGGTCCAGCGGTCGGAACCGCTCCAGCGAAACCCCTCAGCGAGGAGCGAGCCGGGAACGTGAACCGTGCGGGCAATCCGACCCTGGGATGCGAGCAGTCCGGTGAGCCCAACCTCGTGAACGGGTTCTAGTTCACGCACGAGCCCGAGGTGTAACTCGTGGCCGGATGCGCGGTCGACGACGCGACCGGTGGCGGTGCTTTACCGGCCGCCACATTGACGACCACGTCGTCCCGCCCGAGCATCACCTGGATCCCGGTCGAACCCGGTACGAGCTTGAGCGTCGCGCCGGGCAGGTAACGCAGCACGACTGCGGCGCCAGCAGCATCCTGACTCGGATAATTGACCGTCGTCGTGAGCTGCTCCGTCGTGTCGGTCGGCGTGCTGGTCTGAAAGCCGACGCCATGCAGCGCCGCCGTTGCAGCGCCTGCGGCTCCCGTTGGCGCGCCCCCGTTCATCACCACCAGCGAAATCTGAGCCGGCGACGGACCGGCAGTCGCCGTGCTGGTGGCTGTGCCATGCACGATCTGCGAGATGAACGTCGGCATCGCCGCCATATTGACCTGGACAATGGAGACAGCTGCGCCGTTGACCGTGATCGTTGGCGTGCCGGAAATCGGAATCGTCGCCGACGATAGGTGGCCGGCAAAACCTTTCACCTGAGCGGCCAGGTCCGGGAGGTTCAGTCCCGGGTCAGTCTCGATCGAGGAGCTGACCGCGCCGAGCACGTTATGCAGCTTGACCGGGTTCAGGAGCGTGCCGGCGCTCAGGATGTGCTGCGCCTCGATCGAGAGAAAGTACTGCTGGCGGATTTCCCGGTCCAGGTCTCCGTCGGGGAGCCCGTGACGCTGACGAACGAAAGCCAAAGCCTGACTGGCATCCACCGTCGACTCTCCGGCCGGCAGGTTAATCCCGGAATACGGATCGCGAACGGCATGATTCAGGCAGACCGTCACCGGACCGAGGGCATTGACGACGTCGTAGAAGCCGAGCAGCGAAATCCGCACATAGTGATTGACGGTCAGCCCGGTCATGTTCTGGATGATCCTGACCAGCAGTTGCGCGCCGCCAGAAGCACCACCACTGGCGGAGCCGATCTGGAACGCCGAGTTGATCTTGCGCATCCCGACGCCCGGAACATCGACCCAGGAATCCCGCGGAAACGAGATCAGCGTCGGGTTCTTCCCGTCGGCGGGAATGTGCAGGAGCATGATGGTGTCGGTCTCGGTGGCACCACCGTCCTGGGTCGTACCGAGCTGAGCCAACTCCGCGGCCGTGGCACCCGCCGGCCGGTGATCATCGCCGACAAGCAAGATGTTCTCGTCTTTGCTCGAGGAGTGACCGCCCGGGACGAGAGCGTTGACGTGAGTGATGCCGTTGATGAAGGTCTGGTAGTTGAACGCGACATAGCCCGCCGCGACCAGCAGGACCACTACCACGATCGCGACGACTCGCCGAACAATGATCCTTAGGCGACTTACTCGAGGTCTCTGCGTGGCGCCGGTGGCCGCGTTAGTGCTGCGTGGAACGGGGGGCGTCGGGCGCGAGGGCACACAGAAGACTAAGCAGAATTGGGCGCAATCCGTCGTCCGAAACGCGCGGCATCAGCCAATTGGCGCCGATGCGCGAGCGCGTCAGCGCTGCTCGCCGTGCCCCAGGATGTGGAACGGGATAAAGAGCGAGATCGAAATCGCCGCGATGCCGCCGAGAAACATGACCGCCTGGTACCCCTGGACGTCGAACGCGAACGCGAACAGGAAGATTCCGAGCAGGAAGAACGCGAAGGCGATGATGAAGTAGACGACGTTCATGGGTTCCTTCACTTGTGGTCGAGCGCTATGTCCATTCTCCACGACAAAACGCTCGCGCGCATCACGACTCGAGTTCGGCGAGCCGGCGCTCCAGATCGGCGCGCTCGAGGTCGGATGTCGTGAGCGCGATCGTCTCGCGAAACCGGTCCACCGCCTCCGAGGTTCGACCGGCGCGCAGCAGCAGGTCGGCCTGCGCGGCGGGGAGCCAGCGGTAACCGTCAAGCGTCAACGCGGACAACAGTTCGAGCCCGGCGTCCGGCCCGTCGCGCATTCCGATCGCGATCGCGCGGTTCAGTTCGACGACCGGCGACGGCGAGCGCACGAGCAGCACATCGTAGAGACCGACGACCTCGTCCCAATCGGTATCCGCCGCCGAGGACGCTCGGGCGTGACACGCGGCGATGGCCGCCTGGATGGCGTAAGGGCCGTCGGAGGGCGGAACCAGTGCGAGTCCGTGCGAGATTTCGTCGCGGTGCCAGAGCGACCGGTCCTGCTCCTCGAGAGTCAGCAGCTCTCCCGCGACGCCGATGCGGGCATCCCGTCGCGAATTCTGAAGTACCAGCAGCGCGAGGAGGCCACGCGCCTCGTCCTCCCGCGGCATGAGCTCGACCACCGCGCCCGCGAGCGAGATGGCCGAAGCAGCGAGCTCATTCCGGGCGACCGCGCTGTAACCCTGGTTGAACACCAGGTAGAGAACCGCGAGCACCCCGCCGAGCCTCTCGCCCAGCAGCTCGGCCGGCGGAACGCGATACGGGATGCCCGCCTCTTCGATCTTGCGACGGGCACGCACCAGCCGCTGCGCCATCGTTGACTCGGGCACCAGAAACGCGGATGCGATCTCTGGCACGGTGAGTCCGGCGACCGTGCGAAGCGTGAGGGCGACCCGTGCAGGCAGCGGCAGAGCCGGATGCGCGCAGGTGAAGATCAGGCGGAGGCGGTCGTCCTCGATGTCCTGCCCCGACCCGTGTTCCAAAGACTCCATGATTGCCACCTCCTTCGCGCGCGTCCTCTCGGAGGCCGCGGAGCGCAGCCGATCGATCGCACGGTTGCGCGCGGTTGTCGTCAGCCACGCGGCCGGATTGTTGGGAATGCCGTCAGCCGGCCAGCGCTGGAGCGCGATCGCGAAGGCGTCCTGTGCTGCGTCCTCGGCGAGCGCCCAGTCACCGGTCAGACGGATCAGGCCGCCGACGATCCTGCCCCAGTCGGAGCGGGAGACGGCAGCCACGGTCGAGCGGACGTCGTTCACGTCTCGGTGGGCCAGAAGGGTCGGATTTCGATTCGCCCGGCGCGAGCCATCGGATGCCGCGACGCGAAATCGATCGCATCATCCAGGTTCTCGCATTCCACGATGTCGAAACCGGCGATCCATTCCTTCGACTCCGCGAACGGACCGTCCGTGACCAAAAGGTCGCCGGCGCGAATTCGGACGGTCGTCGCATCCTCGACGGGGCGAAGACGGTGCCCCTGCTTTCGAATCCCGCGACGCGCGCCCTCCTCGATCCAGGCCTGCACCTCGCCGTCCCGTTCCGGTTCTGCGTCGGGTTCGGTGTCCGTCGCGATGAAGAAGAGGTACTCCATCGGTCAGCCCTCCCAGACCATCACCTCGCGGACCTCGATTCGCCCGCGACGGGCCATCGGGTGTCGCGAGGCGTACTCGATGGCCTCGTCGATGTCTTTGCATTCGAGCAGGTCGTAGCCGGCGATCCACTCCTTAGACTCCGTGAACGGTCCATCGGTGATCAGCGTTTCGCCGTTACGGACACGAATCGTTCGCGCCTCCGTGCGGGCGACCAGCGGGTCACCCTGCTTGCGGATGCCGCGGCGCTCGCCCTCCGAGACCCAGTCCTCGATGTCGGGGAAGTCTTTGGGATCGGTGTCCGGCTCTGTGTCGGTGCACACGAACATCACGTACTCGGTCATTGGTCCTCCTTGTTAGACGGTACGTGAGTACGACGGAGCTCGACAGTCGCAAAACGACACTCGTGACAGATTTCTGAAATGGGCGCCGGATGAATTCTCGGCGCGCCGGGGAACAGCCTCGTTTGAGGCGATGACCATGGGGATTCATCTCGGTGGTCGAGCAGCGTTCGGGTCCGCCACTCGACCACCGGGAGACCTACTTCTCGGGCTTCGTGATTTCTTCGCCCGTTGCCGCGTCGACTGCCGTCTGCCCGGGAGGCAGGTTGGACAGATCGGGCGCGATGACCTCTGGCATGCGTCCGGAGTCCGGCAGACCGAATGTCGCGATGCGGCCGTCTCCGGGCGCCAGGACGTAGTCGTCACTCATCTTCGCCAGCGTCTGACCGCGGAAGAAGTCCGGCTTGATGGCCCACCAGATGAACATCAGGACGAGTCCGATCAGGATGCCGCCAACGCCGATCACGGCGTCGTCGCCGACCACCCAGCCGAAGAAGTTCGCGGCAAGGTCGTGATTGTGCGAGTCGACCTCCCAATCTGCCTCGGCGTAGGTGACAAGCCCGAAGATGAACATCGCTGTCAGCGACAGGGCGCCAAGTAACGGGAACAGAAATCTCATGATGAAGTTTCGGAACGTCTTGTAGAAACTCGATCGATAAAACCAGACGCAGGCGAAGCCTGTGAGCCCGTAGTAGAACGCGATCATCAAACCGATCGAGTCGACTAACGGGGTTAACAGGTCGTTATTGACGAAGCTGACTATCGCGTAGAAGGCAATCGACACGATCCCCATCGCGACCGTCGACCAGGTCGGCGTCAGGAACTTCGGGTGGATCCGGGCAAATCGCTCCGGAATCGCCTTGTATACGGCCATCGAGAGCGAGGTTCGTGCCGTCGGGAGGATCGTCGTCTGGGTCGACGCGGATGCCGAAGTCAGAATCGAGATCGTCAGCAGCGCGAGCAGGATGTGCCCGATGACGCTGTCCCCAAACAGTTTCGGCCCGAGCGAGAGAAAAACGTTGTCCGAGTTGTTGCCGTTCGATAGGCCAATGCCCTTGTCCCCGACCCCGGCGAACGACACGGCAGCCGTGCTGACGATGCCGTAGGTGATGAGCAAAAGAACGGTGCTGATGATGGCAGCGCGACCGGGCGTCTTGGCCGGATCTGCGGTTTCTTCGTTGATCGACACCGCCGTATCCCAGCCCCAGTAGATGAAGATCGCGGCCAGCAATCCTGGCGCCAGTACGGAGCCGAAGTTGAGCGTGAACGGGTTGAACCAGCTCCACTGCGGGATGAGGGAAACGCCCTCGATGCCGTTGCCCGAGTAAACGCGGATGAGCGCGTACAGGGCGAAGATGATCAGGACGACCACCTCGATCGACAACAGGATCTGCTGCAACCTGGCCGAGATTTCGATGCCGCGGTAGCAGATCCAGGTCATCAGTGCGATCCAGATGAGACCGGCGAAGAGCTCCCAGAAGTAGTTGGTGGAGATACCGCCCCAGTAGGCGGCAGCGGCTTTATCTCCGAACAGGGCGCCCAGGTTACCGATGAATCCGAAGGTGGTTTGCCCCGCGATTTGAGCCAGATTGGCCATGACGATGACGTCGGCGACGATGATGCCCCAGCCGCCGAGCCAGCCCATGACGGGTCCGAAGGTGCGGGATGCCCAGGTGAAGGTGGTGCCGCAGTCGGGCTCGGCCTTGTTGAGCTCCTGGTATGAGACGGCGATGAGGTACATCGGGACGAAGGCCAGGAGGATGACGCCCGGCGCCTGAACACCGACAACGTGGTTGCCGATACCGCTGATGACGATGAAGCCGAGCGCCGCCGCGAGGCTATAGGCCGGAGCCGTAGATGCGACCCCGACGACCACGCTCGACACGAGACCGAGCGCGCCGGGTTTTAAGCCTTTGCTCTCTGTTTGCCCTTTGACAGCCTGAATACCAGTCGACATAGAACGCTCCTTTGGGGGCGGATCGCTCGGGGACGATCGGGGCGGAACACGGTCAGTCTGTTCGTCTCTGAACAGCCAGTGTCAACACGATATCGCCTGACGTAGGCAAAACAACAGTCGATATCGTCAAAAAATGACTCCAATGTGTGCGTATTTCGTTGCGAGAGACCTATTCCGCTCCACGTGGGCTCGAATTTCATGCGCTCACAGGCCATCGCGGCCGCTAGCGTTGGGGCATGGAAGCCGAGGCGGAGAAGGAGCGCGGCGTCGAGAGACTGATCTTCTTCACGGATGCCGTCGCCGCGATCGCGATCACCCTGCTCATCCTGCCCCTGGTTGAAATCGTGACCACCGACGCGGGCAAAGCGCACGCCGTCACGGTGGAGCAGTTTTTGTATGACAACGTCAGCCAGATACTCGCGTTCGGATTGAGCTTCCTGATCATCGCGCGATTCTGGCTCGCGAATCACGAGATCCTCGCCGACACCGTCAAGACGACAACCGCCCTCATGTGGCTCGACCTCGCCTGGGTGTTCACGATCGTCGTGCTGCCGTTGCCGACCGAGATCACGGCCGTGTACCCGGCGAGTGAGCTGACGACCTGCATCTACATCGGCACCTGCTTCGCCGGCACTCTGCTTCTGACCGCCATGAGCGCGTACCTCTACCGGCATCCGCAACTCGAACAGAAGAACAAGCCGGTCTCCTCCATGCAGATCTGGGGAATCGGCTCGACCGCGGCGGCCTTCGCGGTGGCGTTGCTCCTGGCTCTGGTCTTTCCGAACATCCAGTACTGGGCGCTCCTGGTTCTGCTCCTCGCGACCCCACTCGACCTCATCGTCAAGCCGCGGCTTCGCGCCAGGGAAGCCGCTCGCCGCGCGAAGTGAGCCGCCCCCCGAAAGTGGATTATTGCTCGCGCACCCGTCGTGCGAAGCTGGAGTATCCGTTTTAGACCACCATCGGGCATTGAGCTCCACCTAGCAACCACGTTCGGGCAGGAACAGAGGAATTCATGACTGCGGCATCATCCGCGGATGTCGACACCCGACGAGAGATTCTTCTTGCCGAGAAACGTGAGCGCGCCGCGGCGCTCGCCCGCCGGGCAGCGGCGCGCTACCAGGTGCAGCCGCACGTGGAGCGCGACGTCCTGAATGCACTCAAACCGCTGACGGAGATCGGCTACCACCTGCTCCCGAATCGCGGCTGGCCCGGCAATCGCAGCGCTCAGGTCGACTTGATCGTGGTTGGGCCGAGCGGCCTTTACATCGTCGACACCAAGTCCTGGAGCGATGTCACCATCGAAGCCGGACGCGTCTATCGCCAGGACAGCGACGTGACGGATGACCTCGCGAGCCTCGCCGACCTGGCCTACGCGACCGAAGCAGCGATGGCCGACATCGGACTCGCTCCCGGCGAAGTCCACGCACTTGTCGTTTTGGCCGGCGGCAGCAAAGTACACGCGAGGATCGGCACGGTCGAAATGATCGGCGAGACCGGCGTCGCCAGCTACATCCTGCAGCGCGGACTTCGATTCACCGAGAACCAGTTCAAACGCGTCCTCGCGGCCAGTCTCGACTACTTCCCGGTCGTTGCCGAACCGACGCTGCGCACTATCTCCGCCCAGCACGTCGGGGATCAACCGGTCGATGAAATGACCGACCCGAACCACGTACCGGGTCACCTCGCCGTGCAGGACACTCTGCCGTCCATCACCAGCGCGCAGCTCATGAGCCAGGTCGCGGCGGTCGTCAAGGCACCCGCGCTCGAAGAGTGGATGGCGTTCCTCGACCCGGAGCAGGCCCGGTTGGTCCGCCGCAGCTTCAACGGCCCATCCCGCATCCGCGGCGCCGTGGGAACCGGCAAGACCATCGTCGGACTCCATCGGGCCGCGTACCTGGCGAGAACGCAGCCGGGGATCGTCCTCGTCACCTCTTTCGTGAGCACCCTCCCGGCCGCGCAGGCGTCGCTCATGCAGCGACTCGCTCCGGACATTCGCGAGCGCATCGAATTCGTCGGGACGCAATCCTTCGCGAAACGCCTGTTGTCCGACCGCGGAATTCGCACCAACCTGCAGCCGTCCATCGCGGACGCCGAATTCGAGATCGTTTGGAGAACGATCGGCAAACCCGGGCTGCTCGGCAGCATCGAGCCCAAATCCACTTACTGGGAAGACGAGATCGACCACGTCATCAAGGGGCGCGGCATCACGACGTTTGAGGAATACGCCGAGGTCGAGCGCACAGGACGACTGCGCGGGCTGACACTCGAGCAGCGCCGCGCGATGTGGGACCTCTTTACCGCGTACCAGGCACGGATGCTCGCTCGCGGAGCTCACGACGAAGCCGACATCATCCTGCTCGCCGAGCAAACGCTGCGCGAGGAACCGCTCGATCGTTACGCGGCGGTCATCGTCGACGAGGCCCAGGACCTGTCGGCGGCCATGGTCCGGATGCTGCATCACCTGGTTGGCGACAAAGCAGATGGGCTCACCCTGATCGGCGACTACAAGCAGTCGATCTACCCCGGCGGTTTCACCCTGGCTGAGGTCGGCATTTCGCTCGCCGGCCGCGGGGTCGTCCTGAGTACCAATTACCGCAACACCGTCGAGATCCTCCACTTCGCCGAGTCCCTGTTCTGCGACGACGACTTCATCGACATTGAGGGCGCGCGCAAGAGCAGCGTTGACAACGTCGCTGTTCCACGATCCGGACCGACTCCGCTCCTGGTGCGCTTCAGCAATCGAGCGGCCCACGACATCGAAATCCCGCGTCGGGTTCGCGCGCTCGTCGCGGACGACGGAATCGACTACGGCGACATCGGCATCCTGGCGCTCACCACCTTCGGTGTCCGGGCGGCCATCGCTTCGCTGCAGAAGGCCAACATCCCCGTGCTCGAACTGACTCACTTCGACGGTCGCCCGGTCGACGCCGTCAAGGTCGGGACGATCAAGCGCGCCAAGGGCCTTGAGTTCAAGCAGGTGCTACTCGTCCAGGTACCCTCGACCCTCATGCCCGGCGAACACGACCTGGTTCCCTCCGAGGAGGGCGCGGCCGCCGAGCACACCGCGCTGCAGAAACGCGAACTCTACGTCGCAATGACTCGCGCCCGCGACGGCCTCTGGGTGGGCACGATCCCCTAGGCGGCCCTGGAGGTTTCGCGGGAGGCCATCTTCTGCGTTAGCTGGTCGCGTTTGGTTCCGCCGGTCTCCTCGAGTGAAACACCGTTCGTCTCCGGAACGATCGCGATGACGAAGAAGAACGACAGCGCCGCGAACAACGCGTAGAGCCCGTATGTGATCGGCAGCGAGAATGCGGCCAGCGGCGGGAACGTGATCGTCACCACGAAGTTTGCGATCCACTGCGCCGCGGCCCCGACCCCGAGCGCACGAGCGCGGATCCTGTTCGGGAAGATCTCACCGAGCAATACCCAGATGATCGGGCCCCAGGAAGCCCCGAAGCTGATCACGAACACGTTGGCCGCCACGAGGGCGACCGGACCCCAACCGCCGGGCAGGCTCGGGGCACCGTGTATGACCTGCGACTGACTGAACGCCAGAGCCATCCCGGCGAGCGACACGGTCATCCCGATCGATCCGACCAGAAGGATCGGTCGACGCCCCACCTTATCGACCAGGAAGATCGCAACGAGAGTGACCAGAACGTTAGTGACCGAGGTCAGTACCGACACCGTGAACGAGTTCTTCTCGGTGAATCCGACCGCCCGCCACAGAGTCGTCGAGTAGTAGAAAATCACGTTGATGCCGACGAATTGCTGGAAGATCGAGAGGATGATGCCCACCCAGACGATGGGCTTGAGCCCGAAGCGGTCGCCGCGCAGGCTCCCCTTCCCGGAGTCCTCATCCTCCTTGACGCTCTCCTTCATGTCGTGAAGCGCGGATGCGACATCCTGACTCGGCCACAGCTTCTTGATCTCCTCCCTCGCCTTCGCATCCTCGCCCTTGAGCACGTGGTACCGCGGTGACTCCGGCAGCGTGAGCGACAGGATGCCGTACACCGCAGCCGGGACAACGCCCGCGATAAACATCCACCGCCATGCTTCGAGCCCGAGCCAGAACTTCGCGGCCGCATCGCCTGCCGCGGTCGCGAAGATCGAGTCGGAAAGCAGCGCGACAAAAATGCCGAGCGTTATCGCCAACTGCTGGAGAGAACCGAGCCGTCCGCGAAGCGCCTTGGGCGAGATCTCGGCAATGTAGGCGGGGGCGACGACCGACGCGACACCGATGCCGACACCACTGATAAGGCGCCAGACGATGAAGAGCCAGACATCCGGCGCGAGGCCAGCGCCGATCGCGCTCACGAAGAACAGGATGGCCGCGACGACCATTGTCGGGATCCGACCGAAGCGGTCACCGATTCGACCGCCGAGGATCGCGCCGACCGCGCAGCCGATAAGCGCGCTCGCCACGGCCAGGCCGGTGATGGTTGGCGACAGCTGGAACTGCCCCGCAATCGGATTCACCGCGCCGTTCACGACGGACGAGTCGAATCCGAACAGAAACCCCCCAACCGCGCCCGCAACCGCAAGACCGATGACTTTTGAATTGGATGCCGTCTTCTTCGATGCCATACCTCCACTCTGTGTCCCCGGTTCGGGCCGATCAAACGCTTGCGTCATCGAGCAAAACGTGGCAGTGCAACTCGACACCGTGCGCAGGCAAGCTCCGAGCGGTAGTCTCTACGCACCGAAGCCGTCCGTGCTTCCGAGGGAGGGATGCCCTATGGCAGACAAATCGCCGAAGAAGAACAGCGCCAAGACCGCTGCGTCTAAGTCTCTGAAAGAGAAGCGAGCCGAGAAGAAAACGAAGGCAGCTTCGAAGAGCAACGGATAGGCGGCCATTGCCGTAACTTCGCGAGCCGGGCTGGCAAAGCCCGGCTCGTTCTTTTTGCAGACAGCGTGCGTTAGCCTCAGGAACTGTGACCGGGCAGGAAGACGCAGAGCGAAGCATCTCGGACTCCGGATTCGTGCTCGCTCCCCCGGACCGCCTGTACCTTTCGTCGGCGCTCTATGACACGTGGGATGGCGCAGACGAGCTGTCCCTCGGCCGGTCGCTCGACTTCCGCACCTACCTCGCGACCCTGGCCCAGGGCCAGCCGACCGCCCGCTCACGCGGGATCGGCAACGGCCGCGCTCTCCACGACGCCGCGATCAGTTTCTCTCTCGCGGCGCGCGTCGTGGACGCCCGTTCGGTCGGCATCCTCGGCGGGCACGGAGAGTCCCGCGGAAGCGACACCTACGAGGCGGTGGCGCGGATTGCGTACACGCTGTCCCGTCAGAACT
The DNA here is from genome assembly GCA_036271795.1 of Galbitalea sp. GTDB lineage: Bacteria > Actinomycetota > Actinomycetes > Actinomycetales > Microbacteriaceae > Galbitalea. The sequence goes on along the minus strand of DATAZY010000052.1, from coordinate 34,484 downwards.
ACACAGTCCTGACCGGCGGAGGCCCCGGCGCGATGGAGGCGGCTCACCTCGGCGCCCGCTACGCACCCCTCGGAGATGCCGCGCTCGCCGACGCGCTCGCCCGGATTTCGAGCGATCCAGACGTCGCACACTTTCCGTTTCCGCACGGTTCGGATCTGGTCAAGGATGGGGCATTCGACCAGGCCGCGCTGCGACAACTCCACGCCTGGATGAAGCCGGCCATGGAACTCGCCATCGAATCGGAGGCGAGTGCCGGAGCATCGGTCGGCATCCCGACCTGGCTCTACGGTCACGAGCCGGCGACACCGTTTGCGACCGAGCATGCCAAGTATTTCGAGAACTCGATTCGCGAGGAGGGCCTGCTCACTCTTGCCATCTACGGCGCGATTTATGCTCCCGGCAAGGCCGGCACTCTGCAGGAGATCTTCGAGGACGCCAACCAGAACTTCTACGGACCGCCGAACGAGGGCATGAGCCCGATGGTCTTTCTCGACCTCGACGGCTACTGGACCAGGCGATTCCCCGTCGTCCCCATCCTTCGCGAACTGTTCGGCGAACGATTCGATGAAGTCGTCGTCGTTGCGGCATCCGCGGACGAGGCGGTGGCGGCCATCGAAGCCCGCGCCGCGGATGTCGCGACGTGGGCTTCTGCGGCCGCCGATCGGAAGCTGCGCGCCTAGGCCGCGAGCCGGTCGTCGAGGCGTTCGTAACCCTCGGTGACGCCCATTTCCATGCCGCTCGCAATCATGGCGTCGCGGTCTTCGAGCTGTCGACAGGAGGTAGCGTGGGCGCATGACCAACTGGCGCGACGGCGCATCGGATGAAGTTCAGGACGATTTCGATCGGCTCGCCGAGGTGACGATCGCTGCTGCCCGCAACTTCCTCGACCAAAGCGGGGACTTCATCCCGTTCCCGATGGTGATCAAGGCCGATGGCGAGCTGGCGCTCATCGGTCTCGAACAGCCGGTCACCCCCTCGGTCCCCGATCCCGATGAGGTCATGGCGGGCATCGTGAAGTTGTTCCGGGAGCGCCGCAATTCGATTCGCGCACTGGCGATTGGCGCCGATGTTCAGGTACCGGAAGAGGCGACGGATGCCATCGAGGTGCGGCTCGAACACCGCGACGGACTCGCCGTCACCGTGCTCGTTCCGTACCAGATCGATTCGCTCGACGACACCTACATCTACGACGAACCGCGCATCCAGGATGGCGATCGGCAGATCTGGGACTAGCCGGCGACGGGAGCGGCCGCGCGAGCGTCCAGATAGGCATGAGCGAAGTAGAGGTAGTTCTTCGTGATCTGGGCGCGGGCGACATCCGCAGCGATCGTGCCGGCGAGGTGGTCGGCCAGCGGATCCCACCAGATGCTGCGGCCGATAGCGAAGCCGACATAGCCGGGAAGCGGCGCGGCGACTTCCAGCCAGCGATCGAGATCCTCCTTTGAGGCGTGACGACCCAGGATGATGCAGTCGGCAGTGCGGCCGCCGCGCCTGGCGAGGTCTGCGACCGCGGCAGCATCAGCTGACGTGTCCATGCCCTCGACCTTCCAGAGTGCGGGGTCGGCACCATGGTCCTGCAGGAAGCCGATCACATCGAGCGTGAGCTTCGGGCGCAGTTCGTCGTCATAGCGCTTGCGGTCGCCACCGACCGACTTCAGGTCGCCGTCTATCGGCGGTACGAGCAACTCGACGATCAGGTGACGTCTCGTCTCCACGGCCCACGCGGACACGATCTTGAGGCGCTCCGCCTGCTGCAGTCGATCCGGTACCGCGAGCGAGGGGTTGTCCCGGATCAGGACCTTCGCGTGGTCGGTGCGGAAGTTGTCTGCGTGAAGCTTCCAGTCGTCGCCGTAGGCGAACTCGAACCAGGTCTTGCCGCTGGCCTCGAGCGGCATCGAGAGGTTGATGCGGCCGTCGGAATCCGCGGCGAGCTCCGCGACCTCGGCGCCATATTCCTCGTCGACGAGGATGCCCGCCTGAGCGCTGTCCGGGAGTGTGCTCGTTGCGTCGACCAGCGCCCGGTACACCAGCAGCTTGTCTGAGCGAATGCGCGCCGCCTCGATCGCTGTCGGTGGCGCGGTCAGTTTGTAGAGTTCCTTCTCGAGGCTGTCACGGTGGTCGTCGGCGAGGATGAGCAGGGCGCGAGTGGGAGTAGACATCCCGACCAGTCTTGCCTGATTCGCCTTCCGGCGACAATGGCTAGCCTCGGAATCTGCTGTGTGTTAGCGATGCACGTGTTGGCGATATAAGCGGCTACCAGGGAACGGTGCCGTTGCGATCCTGGAAGGTGCCGGTCGGGCCATCCGAGCCGATTGTCGCCAGCTTCACGATGGCGTCAGTACCCTCGGTCACGGTCTGCGTGCCGCGATTACCGTTAAGGTCGGTCGCGGTGTAACCCGGATCGACGACGTTGATTCGGATCTCCGGGAACGCCTTCGCATACTGCACCGTGAGCATCGTCACGGCCGACTTGGATGAGCTGTAGGCGATTGTCGGGAACTGCGACTCCATCCGCGACTTGTCGGTCACGACTCCGATCGATCCAAGTCCGCTCGCGACGTTGACGATCACCGGGTCTTCGGACTTGAGTAGCAGCGGCAGCATCGCGCGCGTCACCCGAACCAGGCCGAAGACATTGGTCGCGTAGACGTGCTCAAGGTCTTCCGCGGTGACGTCGCCTGGCTTCGCTCGACCGCCGGCGATGCCCGCGTTGTTGATGAGGACATCCAGTCGGCCGTCGCGTCGACGGATGTCGCGAGCCGCCGCATCCACGGACTCATCGCTCGTAACATCCAGCTCGATGAACCGGCCGCCGACCGCTTCGGCCGCCGCACGTCCGCGCTTGGCGTCCCGCGAGGCCAGATAAACCGAATGGCCCTGACCAACAAGGCGGCGCGCGGTTTCGAATCCGAGGCCCTTGTTCGCGCCCGTAATGAGAGTGATCGTCACCTCCCCATTATTAGCGAATCGGTAAGATTTCATGTCAGGGGAATAGGGAAGACTCGTAAAACGCTCTAGTTAGCACCTCTGTGGCACGGTCGCCACAAATACCACACCATCACTCCCCGGGGATTTCCATGTCAGACACCGCCCAGCTTGAGATCGATCCCGTCTCCGCGGCGAGTGCGGAGGCGGCGTCGCTGAGCGCACGCAACCGTCTCGTGATCGGCATCCTGATGGTGTCGACCTTTGTCGTTATCCTGAACGAAACCATCATCGGTGTCGCACTGCCGCAATTCCTGAAGCAGCTACATATCGACGCGAGCCAGGGCCAATGGCTGAGCGCCGCGTTCATGCTCACGATGGCGATCGTCATCCCCATCACCGGCTTTCTGCTGCAGCGCTTCAACACGCGACCGATCTTCATCGCCGCCATGTCGTTCTTCAGCGCGGGCACGCTGATCGCTGTACTCGCGCCGGGATTCGACGTGTTGCTGATTGGGCGCGTCGTGCAGGCCTGCGGGACCGCAATCATGTTCCCGCTCCTGATCACGACGGTCATGGAACTCGTGCCGCCGGCAACGCGGGGACGCACGATGGGCAATATCTCAATCGTTATATCCGTGGCTCCGGCCATCGGGCCCTCGATTTCCGGCGTCATCATCAACGCCCTGCACGACTGGCAGTGGCTGTTCATCCTGGTTCTTCCGATTGCGCTTGCCGCGCTCATCGTCGGCGGGATACGGGTGAAGAACGTCACGATCCCTCGGAAGACGAGGTTCGACGTGCCGTCGGTCATCCTGTCGGCCTTCGGATTTGGGGGACTGGTCTACGGGATCAGCAATCTTGGCACTGCGACCGCGAGCACGATCCTGCTGCAGGGCTGGCTGCCTCTCGGCGTCGGAGTGGTCGGAATCGCGATTTTCGTGCTGCGGCAGCTGCCGCTGCAGAAGCGGGATGGAGCGCTCCTCGACCTGCGCACTTTCAAGTCACCGACGTTCACGGTCTCAATCCTCATGCTCGTCGTTAGCATGATGGCGTTCTTCGGCACGATCATCGTGCTGCCGATCTACCTCGAGTCGGTACTCAGGCTCAGTCCCATCGACACGGGGTTGCTGCTTCTCCCCGGCGGTCTGCTGATGGGCCTCCTTGCTCCGTTCGTCGGCCGTTTCTACGACAAGCACGGACCAACCGCACTCCTGACCACGGGAGCGGTTCTGACCAGCCTCACGTTCTGGTGGATGACGTCGTTCAACGCGGACACGAACGTCTGGTTGGTGTTTGTGGCCTACCTGCTGCTGAGCATCGGACTCGCCTTCCTGTTCACTCCGATCTTCACGGCGAGCCTTGGTTCGCTGCCCGAGCGCCTGTACTCGCATGGCAGCGCGATCGTCGGAACGGTGCAGCAGGTGGCCGGCGCTGCCGGTACTGCGCTCCTCGTCACCATCCTGTCGTCGCACCAGCTCTTCGATTCGTCGACGAAACTCGCGACAGTGCCATCGACCGCGATCGGCATCCACTGGGCGTTCCTCACCGCAGCGATCATCTCGTTGCTGGCCATCCCCGCCGCGTTCTTCGTTCGCCCTCCGACGGTCGCGCCGGGAGCGGCCGTGCCCGCTGGACACTAGCGATGGCTGGCGTCCGCAGTGCTGGTCTCCTGCTGTGGCGTCGCGGTGACCACGGTCTCGAGGTTTTCATCGCCCACATGGGCGGCCCGTTCTGGGCGAAGAAGGATGAGGCAGCGTGGTCGATCCCGAAGGGTGAATATCCCGCGGACGAGGACGCCCTGGTGGCCGCTCGGCGCGAATTTCTCGAAGAGATCGGCGTGGCCGCGCCGGAACTCGACTACGTGAATCTCGGCGAATTCCGCCAGTCATCCGGCAAGGTCGTCACTGCATACGCTGCAGAATCCGACCTCGAGGTCGCGGAAGTGCACAGCAACACGTTCCCGGCGGAGTGGCCACCAAGGTCGGGTCGAATTCAGGAATTTCCCGAAGTCGACCGCGCAGAATGGATGCCCGCGGGCGATGCCACCCGCCGCCTGGTCAAAGGCCAGGTGCCCATCCTTGAGGCACTAGCGACGAGCGTCAGCTAGTTAGGTACCCCGCTGGTTCGAGACCCCGCTAGTTCGACACCCAGTTACTTCGGCACCCAGTTATTGAGGTCCGGGTCCGGGCCGGTGCGTTCATTCCGGTTCAGCACGCTGATCGCCGCGACGTCATCCGCTGTCAGCTCGAAGTCGAACAGCTCGAAGTTCTCGACCATCCGCGGGAGACGAGTCGTCTTCGGAAACACGATGTCGCCACGCTGGATGTGCCAGCGCAGGGTCACCTGGGCCGGTGTCTTGCCGAGTCGCTTGGCGATCGCGACGATAACCGGGTCGTCGAGAACCGCACCCTGCGCGATGGGCGACCACGCCTCGGTTGCGATCCCATTGTCGAAGTCGAAGGCACGCACGTCATCCTGGATCAGATACGGATGCACCTCGATCTGGTTGACCGACGGGATGTGGTCCGTCTCGTCGAGCAGGCGCCGAATGTGGGCAGGCTGGAAGTTGGACACTCCGATGGCCCGCACCCTGCCCGTCGCGTGCATCTCGATCATGGCTTTCCACGTTTCGACGAAGTCCCCCACCGCCGGAAGCGGCCAGTGGATGAGGAAGAGGTCGAGGTAGCCGATATCGAGCGTCTTCAGCGTCAGGTCGAACGCGCTCATCGCGGCGTCATGCGCGTGGAAACTGTTGTTGAGCTTGCTGGTGACGAAGACGTCCTCGCGGGCAAGACCGGACTCGCGCACCGCCTCGCCGACGCCCTGCTCGTTGCGGTACATCTCGGCGGTGTCGATGTGGCGATACCCCACCTCCAGGGCCTGAAGCGTTGCCGCCTTTGTCTCGGCCGGCGAAATCTGGAAGACGCCGAAACCGAGCTGCGGGATCTCGACGCCGTTGTTGAGGGTGATCATCGGAACTGGGCTCATGTGCTCAACGCTACCTTCACGGACGGCTCGCGAACGTAGCCTTGTTGACGTGATACTTTCCCTTCCGCGCGACCCTCCCGAAGCCCAGCGGGTGCGTTCTTCGGGCATCCACGACTTCATCGAATCGCTCGAGTCCATTGGTTCGGTCCACAGCTTCATGCTGGTTCGGCACGGCGCCGTGGTCGTCGAGCAATGGTGGTCCCCCGGTGTCCCGGATGTCGCCGCCGAGATTTGGTCGGTCAGCAAGAGCTTCACCTCCACCGCGGTCGGTCTCGCTATCGCCGAGTCGCGGCTCGCTCTGACCGACCGCGTTGTCGAACTGTTGTCGGACGAGACGCCGGAGAGGATCGACGACCAACTCGCTCATCTCACCGTTCGCGACCTGCTGACCATGACGACCGGCCACGCGGCCGAGTCGCTTCCGGATGACGAGCGAACCATCACGTCCCGATGGGCGCAGCACATCCTGGCCGAACCGCTCGAATTCGAGCCCGGAACGCACTTCCAGTACAACAGCGGCGCAAGCTACCTGCTGTCCGCCATCGTCCAGACGGTGACCGGGGAGCCCCTGCTCGACTACCTGACACCCCGGCTGTTCGAGCCGCTGGGCATCCAGAATCCTGCCTGGTTGGTTTCACCCCAGGGCATCAACACCGGCGGATGGGGACTGCGGCTGCGAACCGAGGACCTCGCCAAGTTCGGCCAGCTTCTCTTGCAGCGCGGCCAGTGGATGGGTAGAACCCTGCTTCCGTCGGAGTGGGTCGACGAGGCTACGACGCGGCAGGCATCGAATGGAGACTCGCACGAGCCGGACGACTGGCGGCAGGGCTACGGATACCAGTTCTGGCGCTGCCGACACGGTGCCTACCGGGCCGACGGTATGCTCGGTCAGTTCTGCGTCGTGATGCCGGAGCAGGATGCGGTCGTCGTCCTGACCGGCGACGTCGACGACATGGCTGCGGAACTCAATCTTGTCTGGAAGCACGTTCTGCCCGCGCTCACTCACTAGTATTCGGTCAACAGTGTTTAGACGACACTTTCTTCGCCTGTTCGAGAGGATGACCGTGCTCCCCCACATCAACTACCTCGCCGTGATCGCGGCCACCCTGTCGACGCTGGTCGTCGGGTCGATCTGGTACGCACCGAAGGTCTTCGGCAACTACTGGATGAAGGCGGCCGGTGTGAAGCCCAGCGGTCGGGCACTGGATGCGGCGGCTCCGATCGTTGTGGCCGTGCTGGTGAGCTTCGTCACGGCCTGGGTTCTCGCCGGGGCGGTGTACCTCTCTCAGTACTTCTATCACGGCAGCTTCCTGCTCAACGCGCTGATCACGGCTGGCGTGCTGTGGGCCGGCTTCACCGCCGCGAGGTTCGTTACCCACGACGCGTTCGACGAACGCCCGAGTGGGCTGACAATTCTCAACATCTCGCACGAACTGGTGACGGTATTGATCATGGCGGTCATCATCGGCGTCTGGCCGCCCGTCCTGCCCTGAACCGGGCCAGAGTTGGGCAGAACGGACTTCTCTCGGATCAGCTAACCCCTGGTAAAACGCGCGTAACGCTTCGCGGCTCTGGCGAAGCTCGCCAGTTGCGCCGCGCTCACCGTCTGGAAGTGGTTTGGCTCGATCTCCGCGGTCTTCGATCCGGGGGTGCGGCGCCAGGTGCCGACAACTCGTCCGTTGGCCACGACTGTCGGCAGGAAGATGCCATTGCTGCCGGGAACAACTCGCGCGGAGTGTTCGACCGCCAAAGGCAACAGTCGGTCCTGGTAGCCGAGGAGGTACTCGTCGAAACCGGGCAGGGCGTGGACGGCGGATGCGGCGCGCCCGCCCGTGGCGGCATCCAGTTGGCTCGTCGTAATCCAGTAACTGGTACCCCGGTGCGTGAGCTCGGTCAGTTCGTCGCTCACCGCGGACATCCCGGCGCGGACATCGGCGAGAGTCAACTTCGTCCACCAGGCGAAGTCGCGCTCGGTGGCCGGTCCGTGGCTCGAGAAGTAGCGACGGGAGAATTGCGCGAGTGCCGCATCCTTCGCCAGAGGCTGCTGCGGCGGGATCCAATCGTCGACGAGCACGAGCGCCTGCTGCATTCCGGATGGCGGTCCCCAGCAGACAAGACCCAGTTGCGCCAGAGAGAAGATCACGTGATAGCCGCGCTGGCCGTCGGTCGAAACGCCGTGCGCGGCCAGGAGCTTCATGAACTCGTCGCGGCTCATCGAACGCCCGGCCAGTTCCCTTCTGGTCACTGACTCGGCGAGATCGAGGGTCGACGAATCGAGTCCCAACCGCGAGTTGCGAGTCTTCGCGCTCTGCAGCGAGCGCGCCGCGGTGAGGGACAGCATCCAGCGAAGGTCTTGCGCCGCAACGAAGTGCAGCGTGCCGCGCATCGGAAGGGTTCGCACGACTTCACCGCTTGCGAGCGCGGCGAGGACATCCGATCGGGTCGATCCTTCGGTTCGAACGCCGACCGCCCAAAGTGCCTGGGCGAAGTCCTGCGCCTGGATCGCGAGCAGGTGGCGAACCGTTTCGGTGACGCTGCCGGATGCGACCGGGTGGATCCGCTGGGTGAACTGCCTGAGCCGAAGAAGCTCGCCGGCGCTCACCTCGATCCCCATGCGATCAGTATGCCGTGAGCCTCAGACTCCGTGAGAGGTCACGATCGACCCTTCCTTGACGAAACGAAGCCTCGATCGTGACTTCTCGGCGGGTTGTTCGCCCTCTGCGAACCGGGCCGAAATCGTTAGCACTCTGCACACCCGAGTGCTAGATTTGTTGAAGTTGAGTTACTTCGACTCAACTTTCACAGTTGTTTTTTAATGCATATATCGTCGAGCTGCACAGTGTCCCCTACGGGAGCGAGCGGCCCACGTGAAGGAGCCAACATGTCTGTTCTTTACAAGATGCCGATCGATCTCTACCGCGACGGCGACCACTACACGCTGAACGCCGACCTCCCCGGCATCGACCCGAAATCGGTCGATCTCGATGTCGACGGCCAGTACCTCACCATCCGCGCAGAGCGCGTCGCCCCGAGCGCCGAGGGTCGTGCCTGGCTGGCCCGCGAAAACCGCAGCGGTTCCTTCGTGCGCCGTCTCACCCTCGGTGACACCGTTGACCGCGAGAACATCAGCGCCAGCTACGACGCTGGCGTTCTGAGCGTCACGATCCCCGTGGCCGAGAGGGCCAAGGCTCGCAAGATCGAGATCGCCTCCGCAGACAAGACCGACAAGGCTCCCGCGAAGAAGTCCCCGGTGAAGGCTGTCGCCTAAGAAGAGTTCCCCCAAAGAACGAAGCGGATGCCGTGACGAGTGATCGTCGCGGCATCCGTGCGTTAACCACCTAGCAACTCGCCCACTTGTTGGGCTGGGCCGCGACGGACGCTACGCCCGCCTGACGCTCGACCTCGGCGACAATCCTGGGCAGCACCGTGTTCATGTAGGGACCCCAGAGCAGCTTGACGATCGTCGCCAGGAGCGGCCGCGCCGCACCGCTCTTCGGAAAAAATGTGTAGGACCAGTGGATGATCGTGCCACCAGCGACTTCGGAGAACGTCCACTCCGCGCGAGCGTGATCGACGAGCTTCCCGAAGATCTTCTGGAAATCCGTGAGGTTGTATGCGAAGAAACCGTACGGCTCGACGTTCGTGGTGTGCTCGATGACCGAGCCGCCATCCGAGAGAAGAAGTTTGCGCGTCTGGCCAGGCTTGTCCCAGTTGCCGCTCTGGTCGCGGACCTCAAGAACGGCGGGCAGCAGGCCGGACTTGGGGTAGTAGCCGACGGGCGTGAGCGGAGTCGCGGTGTTCCAGGTCTGGGTGCGTGACGCAGTCGCCGTGAGCTCGGCGATCGCGGTTGATCCTCGGGTGGACATCCGTTTTTCTCCCTGTTCAGGAGGTATTCGGAGCGGTTCTTGTTTTGGAGGCACCATTGTGCGAAATTCTTTCGCTAGTTGAAGAACTCGGCCAGAACCGGCGCCAGCAGGTCGGGCGCGACGTTGTGGGTCTGATCCATGAGAGTACGCCTGCTGCCATGCGGGACGGCAGCCTCTATCGCGACTGCGGCATCGGCAGCCCACGCAGGACTCGCGCCGCCGTCCATTGCCAGCACGGGAATCCGGAGGCCGGCGAGCCGCTCGACTGGCACGATCCCGTCGCCGGTGAGGGCGAGATCGTAAGGCAGCGTGTCGGCGATCGCCACCATCGCCGGCCACCACGGTGACTCGGTGAGTCCGTCGGTGTTTTCTGCTCCCGTGCCCTTCACGAAGGTGAGGGTCGCGAGCGCCGGGTCGCCGGCATCCAGCGCAGGCTGAACACCGGCCATCGTAGCCAGATTGCCGGGCACGTACGGCGGCTCGTAGCCGGCCAGTTTCGTGATCCCAACACCGCGCATGGCTGCCTCAAGCGTCAGGATCGCGCCGGACGAGTGCCCATAGGCGAACGCCGATCCCCCTGCGGCCGCGATGACGGCGGCGGGGTCATCCAGTTCGCGGTCGATCGCATACGGCAAGGTGTTGCCGCTGTCGCCGCGGCCGCGGCGATCCCAGGTGTAGACGGTGAACTGCGGCGCGAGCAACTCGACAAGCGGGCCGGGCGAGTGACGGGTGTTGAACGCGCCGCCCGTGATCACGAGCGGCGGACCGCTGCCCGCCCTGTCGTAGGCGATTGATGTTCCGTCGGCGGAAACTGCGAACTCTGGCATGCAGCCATTGAACCACTGCCCACCCCCGCTGCGTGGCTAGAGGTTCAGCTGGAGGATGCTTAGGTCGAGCCAGCGATCGAACTTGGTACCGATCTCGCGCAGGCGCCCCGCCTCGACGAAGCCGAGCCTTTCGTGCAGGCGAATGGATGCCACGTTCCCGCTCTCGATGTCGGCCAGCATGACGTGGTGTCCGGCCGCGCGGGCGTGATCGATCAAGGCCTCGAGCAGCGCTCTCCCAAATCCCTTGCCCTGGTGCTCGGCCGTCAGGTACACGGAATCCTCAACGGTGTGCCGATACCCCCACTTCGCTCGCCACTGGGCGTAGGTCGCGTAACCGGCGACCTCGTCGTCTTCGATCGCTACCAGCACGGGGTCGCCCGCCGCAGTCCGGCTGGCCAGCCATTCCTCGCGCTCGCTGCGAGGGACGAGGTCGTCGGTCCAGATCGCGCTCGACTTCGCGATCGCGTCATTGTGGATGGCGAGGATCGTGTCGAGGTCGGCATCGATGGCCTGGCGAATCAGCATGACTACTTTCTATCAGTTGTTGTTGACCCAGCAGTCGATTGTCCTGTTGGCGTACTTATCCCAGGAGGTCTTATCCGGCGTCTCCGCAAATACTTCGTGGCCGGGATTCTGGACGCGGGTGAGGCAGTCGGCGGTGCCGGTCTTCTTGAGCTGCGCGGCTCCCGGATAGGCGGTATCGGTATCACCCGGCAGCGCCAGCTGCAGGACGAACGACCAGTCGGCCGGACCGTTGCAGTCCGCGTAGGTGGTCTCCGCGCCGTCCGGTCCGTTGCTCGCCGGGTCGTCCTCGCAGAGCGCGAACTTCTTCGGATCGGATTTCAGCGCCGCGACCAGGTCGGAAAAACCCATGGGGAGATCGGTCAGCGCAGGCGAGGCAATACTGCTCCCCACCTTGATCTCGGCAAGATCGCAACGGACCCAGCGGGCGCCGGCGTTCCAGAGCGAGATGGACGGAACATAGTAGGCCGGGTAGAGCAGGGCATCGGATGTGCTGAGCTCCGGCAGGACCTTGTGCTGCTCGGCCTTGCAGACGTTGTATGCGGCCTGGTCGACATCGGTCCGGATGTTCCCCTTCGAATCGAGCCAACTTCCGGTGAACTTCTGCGTGATCCTGCCGACCGCATAGGTGTAGCTCTGGTGCGCATCCGCGCACGGCACGGCGGGCATGCCCTCCCAGTCCTCGTACTTCTGCGACTGGCCGAAATCGACCGTCCAGCAGTCGCCGATCTTGGGCGTCTGGGTGAGCGCGGTCAGGTGCTGGGCGGCCGAGCATCCCGTGAGCGAGCAGGCCGCGGCGAGCAGTCCCGCAATCGCCAGGGCAGCGAGGCCCCCGTTCCGACGGTGCATCGCAGCAGACTATCGAGTTCTTCTTGGAAGTCCCTTCAATGTCGATCGGACCCTTTCCCGGTCGTCATTCGAGTGTCAGTATCTTTGCTACCGAAAGGAACCACCATGCAGTATTCACTTCTCGTGATCAGCCGCGAAGCGACCGAGTCCGAAATCGGCAAGGAAGCCATGGACTGGGGCCGCGCCGCATTCGACGCATACGCGAAGTCGCTGGATGCCGCGGGAGTGCTCGTCTCCGCGGACATCCTGCAGCCCGTCGCCGCATCAACCACCGTGACAGTTCGCGACGGCGCGCTCAAGGTTCAGGATGGCCCGTTCGCCGACACCAAGGAGCGCCTGAACGGTACCTTCGTCATCCAGGTTCCGGATCTGGATGCCGCGATCGCGTGGGCGGAAAAGTGCCCGGGTGCGCAGTACGGTGCGGTCGAGGTCCGGCCCTCCGCCATTGTGTTCAGCGACGGCAGCTGGCATCAGGTCGACTAGGTCGGGGAAGGGCACCGGATGACCGACGCTGCCGCTCGCGCCGAAGAGGTTGCCCGCACCTCGTACGGTCGACTGCTCGCGCTGCTCGCGGCGCCGACCGGCGACATCCCGGTCGCGGAAGACGCCCTCGCGGATGCCTTCGAGAGGGCGCTCGCGACGTGGCCGGCGAGCGGCATCCCCGACAACCCGGAAGGCTGGCTGATCACGGTGGCGCGAAACCGGCAGCGCGACCGCTACAGGTCGGCCGCGCACCGCACCTCAACGGAACTCGACGACACCCACGCGATTCTGGATGACATCGACTTCGAGGCGATCCCCGACAAGCGGCTTGAACTGCTTTTCGTGTGTGCGCACCCCGCCATCGAGGCGGGCATCCGAACCCCTCTCATGCTGCAGACCGTGCTGGGATTCGAGTCCGCTCAGATCGCGGCCGCGTTCGTCGTGCCCGCGCCGGCGATGGCGCAGCGGCTCGTCCGCGCAAAGCAGCGGATCCGGGTTGCGCGCATCCCGTTCGCGATTCCGGTCGTCGCCGATATGGCGACCCGGCTGCCTCCCGTGCTCGAGGCAATCTACGGCGCCTACGCGATCGACTGGCAGGGTGTCTCCGGCGCGACCGTGCGCGACTCGATGTCGGCCGAGGCGCTCTACCTGGCAGTCACTCTTGCGACCCTGCTTGCCGACGAGCCTGAAGCGTTCGGGTTGGTGGCTCTCATTGCGCTATCGCTCTCCCGCGCCGCGGCCCGCGCCGACGGCATGCCACTCGACGAGCAGGACACCCACCTCTGGGATGCCGCCCTCATCGACCAGGGCGAAGCGGCCCTTCGGCGGGCACACTCGTTCGAGCGGATTGGGCGATTCCAGCTCGAGGCGGCCATCCAGTCCGTGCACTGTGCCAGGCGTGACGGCGGGCCGACGGACTACGCGGCCCTGAAGAAGCTCTACGCGGCGCTGATCCAGGTCGCTCCGACCCTCGGCGCGCGCGTCTCCTACGCCGCGACCGTCGCCGAGGTGGATGGTGCGCAAGCCGGGCTCGCCGAACTGGATCGCGTCGACCAGGCGACCGCGGGTGCATCCCGATTCCAGCCGTTCTGGGCGACACGTGCCCACCTGCTCGCCCAGCTCGGTCGCGCGGAGAACGCTCGGCTCGCCTACGACAAGGCGATCTCCCTCACCACCGACCACGTCACGCGCGGGCGACTGGCGCAGAGTACTTCGTCCCTGCCATAGACGCGCGACTCCCACCCCAGAGACACCTCCGGCCGCCTCGGTACTCCGCGGCGGCCGGGTAAATCAGGTGTTCGTTTGTGCTGTGAAACCATTCTGCGTAACGATCGCTGTTACCGAAACGTGATCTTGCTATGAGTTCGCCGAGAGTCCTGGCTTCGCCCGTACGATCGAGTGCATGACCACTCCGCGCCGCGTTGCCATCGTCACCGGAGCGTCGAGCGGGATCGGTCGGGAGACCGCGATCCTCCTCGCCAGCCACGGCTGGACCGTCGCTCTCGTCTCCCGTCGCGCGGCCGAGCTGAACCTGCTGAAGCAGCAGATCAAGGCGACCGGCGGTTCCGTCATCACCATCGAGGCGGATGTCACAAAACCGAAGGACATCGATCGGATCGTGACCGATACCCACGCAATCGGCGGCCGCATCGACGCCCTGCTGAACATCGCAGGAGTGGGAGGGATGGCATCCATCACGACGCCCGATGATGGCGTGCGAACGATGGTCGACACCAACCTGCTGGCGCCGATCCGGCTCATGCGGGCAGTCGTCCCCATCATGCTCGCCCAGCGCAGCGGCGCAATTGTGAACGTTGGATCCGTCAAGGGCGAGATCGCGATCGGCGGCATCTACACGGCGACAAAGTTCGGGCTCCGCGGGTTGACCAGCTCGGTGCGACGGGAACTGGCCGGCAGCGGCATCCATGTTTCCCTGGTCGAACCCGGGTACATCGCAACGGCCATGACCACGCACCGTGGCGGACGGATGCCCGGAGCCGACATCGTCGCCGTCGCGATTGAGTCCTGTACTACTCGATCGCGACGACGAGTCGTCGTTCCTGGCTATTACCGTCCGCTGATCTGGGCCGCCAATCTGTTTCCTGGACTGGTCGACCGCAGATACGACGGGCGGATTGGCAACGCCAGCTAGCTAGAGTGCGCTGGCCGGCTCCCGCTCGATCGTCGTCGCGAGCGGCTTCTCCTTGACGAAGAGCAGCAGCACGGACGCGATGAGCATGAGGGGCACCATGTAGAGAAACACTGGGGTCAGCGCGTCGTTGTAGGCGCCCACGATGATGTGTCGAACAGCTGGCTTCAGTGACTTGACGAGCGCCGGTGTGAACGAATTCAGACCCCCGCCGGATGAGCCTGACCCGGCATCGATCGGCAGGCGCGTCGCGATCAGGTGCTTGAGGTTCGCGACGAAGATGCTTCCAACGGCGGCGGAACCGATGGTGGCGCCGATCTGCCGGAAGTAGTTGTTCGACGCGGTGGCCGTTCCGACCTCGGCGTTCGGGAACGTGTTCTGCACGATCAGGATCAGGATCTGCATCGCCATCCCGAGTCCGATGCCCATGATCGCCAGGTAGCTGCAGATCTGCCAGACCGGCATAGTCGCCGTCATGGTCGACAGCAGCGCGAGCGCTCCGGCTGTGATGACGGTACCGATGATCGGCAGCGCCTTGTAGCGGCCGGTCTTGCTCACGAACTGCCCGGAACCAATGGATGTGACCAGCAGGCCCGCCATGAGCGGGATCAGCAGCAGCCCGGCCGACGTCGCATTGACCCCGGTGACCATCTGCAGGTACGTCGGCAGGTAGCCGAGCGCACCGAACATCGCGACGCCGATGATGAGACCGGCGATCGTGGTCACGTTGAAGTTAAGGAACGTGAACAGGTGAGGCGGCATGATCGGCTCTTTGGCGCGACGCTCAACCACCACGAACAGCGCTACCGCAATAACGGTGCCGACAATGAGCGAGATGATCTCGGGTGAGCCCCACTTGTAGGTGTTGCCACCCCAAACCGCAGTCAACACGACGCCGGTGGACGTGAGGGCGAGAAGTGCCCAGCCCGCGAAGTCAACGCTCGGACGGCCCCTGGTGTTTTTCGGAAGGTGAAGGAAAAGCGCGGCCGAGACGATGGCGAGGATGCCGAGCGGCACGTTGATCCACAGGCCCCAGCGCCAGCCGGGTCCATCGGTGAAATAGCCTCCGAGCAGCGGCCCGGCGACGGACGACAGGGCGAACACGCCACCCATGACTCCCATGTAACGGCCACGCTGGCGCGCCGGAACGACGTCGGCAATGATCGCCTGCGCAAGAATCATCAGGCCACCACCACCGATGCCCTGAACGGTCCGACCGATGATGAGTTGGGTCATACCGCCTGCGAGACCACCGATGATCGACCCGACGATGAAGATTGAGATGGCGGCGATGAACAGGCCCTTGCGGCCAATCAGGTCACCGAGTTTGCCGTAAAGCGGAAGCATGATTGTCGACGCCAGGATGTACCCGGTCGTGACCCAGAGCTGCTGGTCGACACCGTGCAGGTCACCGACAATCGTCGGGAGCGCGGTCGAGAAGATCGTCTGGTCGAGCGATGCGAGAAGCATCGTCACGAGCAGGCCGGCGAAAATGAGGAGGATGTGGCGCTTGTTCGCGGCCTCGTCGGCCTCTGCCTCGCTCTTTGGAGTGGCAATTGTGGTTGTCATTTGATTCTCTTCACTGTGTTTCGCACGAGCTCGATTGCTCGTTGTTCTACCGCCGCGAGGGGCGCCTGATTTCCTTTGGTGGCCCACTCCTTCACGGCGGCACGAGTCGCGCCGCTGCACAGGGAAAGCATCACCTCGACCGAGAGGTCAGTCTCGGCCACGTCTTCGTTCGCGAATTCCGGCGCACTCCGAAGAATGGGACGGATCGCGTTGGTCAACTGCTCGGTCATCCGTTGCATCTGGTTTGCCATGCGGCCCAGCAGCTGTGGATGAAGCTTCACGATCTTCATGCGGGACTTGAACAGCGTCGACGAGTTGATCGATGGGTTGAGTACCCCGAACATGAGGCGGACGGTCAACTCGACCGGATCCGCGCCCTCGTGATCGGCGAGCAGGGCCGCCATCGACTCGTCGGTGATCGCGGAGTCCCTGAGGCCGAGGATGGCATCTTCTTTGCTGTCGAAGTAGTTGAAGAAGGTGCGGGTGGAAACGTCGGCCGCCTCGCAGATCGCGTCGAGCGTCGCGTGCTCGAGTCCGTTTTTCAGGACGAGCGTGACCGCCGCCGTCTCGAGCCGGTCCCGGGTCTCCGCACGCTTGCGCTCGCGAAGCCCAGGTTGGGAAGTTTGCATAAATGAATTATTGCACTGCGTGCACGTTTACGCAAATGAAACTTTGCATGACTGCAAAAATTACCCCCCTCCGGGGGATGGCCCCAAATCGGCAGGTAACGAAACGTGCCGCGAATTGGGGCAAGCGGGTTGCCGGGCGTCGCGCGTACCTTGACTTACAGTAGTTACAGCACTCCAAGAGGCATTGGGAAAGCACGTGGCAGTCACAGCAGACATCGCGCACCGCATCCCGGCCGGGTGGTACCCCGACCGGGAAAATCGGTCGCGCCGTCGCTGGTGGAACGGGCACGAATGGACCGACTACTATTCGGCCAATCCTGACACCCAGTCACCGCGCATCCAGACCCACACCCTTCGTCGAGCGATAACCTTCAAGGACCGCGTCGCCGCCTGTACACTCGCCGGCCTGCTTGCCTCGAACCTGGTTCTTCTCGCGCTCGTCTCGCACGTCCTGTAGTTCGGCGGCATCCCCGCTAGCGGCGCGTTCGGCGAAGGTCAACGATGCCCAGCGCAAGCGCGACGCCGGAAAACACCAGCGAGCCGATGAGACCGGCGTCAAGAGCTGCGGCGAAGTCGGCCGGATGCGCAGCAGGTGCCCTGAGTGACTGGGACGCGCTCAGTCCCGCGACCGAGACGAAGAAGAGTGTCCCGAGCACGGTCTGTCCGGTGGCCGACCCGACGCGTTGCGCGGTCTGGAGCACACCGCCTGCCGTCCCGCCTTCGCGCGGGTCGACATCCATCAGCGTGAGCGTCTGGTTGGGCGTCACGATCGAGCCACCCGCGACGCCCAGGATGAACAGTGGCGCCGCAAGCCGAAGGATAACCTCGACCGGACTGGTTACGTCCGCAGACAGGTGAGCCACCAGTTCGATCGTGAGGGTCGCCAGAAAGAATAGCGAGACCGCTCCGACGACGAGAGGGCGTCCGAGGCGCGAGACCAGACGTCCCGCGACAGTGGCTCCGAGCACCGACCCGAGAGCGAACGCCGAAACGCCCAGACCGGACTCGAGCGCGGTGAAGCCGAGCCCCTGCTGGTAGTAGAGCGAAAGCACGAGCGGGATCCCGGTGTTACTGCAGAAGAAGACGACCGCGAACGACACGCCCGTGGTGAAGGTCGGGATGCGGAACAGTCGCAGGTCGAGCAGCGGTGATCCGCCCTCGCGGCCGAGCCGGGACTCGCGGCGTAAAAAGAAGAGGAGTACCAGGAGCGCCGCCGGCAGAAACAGCAGGAACAGCCAGGCGCTGTGGAATTCGTTGACTTCGACGATGGGGAACAGAACCAGAAGAACCGCGAGCCCAAGCAGCAGCGCTCCTCCGATGTCCAGCCTGATCGTCGCGCGATCCACGATCGGTCCAGGCTCCCTCACCCAGGCGAGCGCGAGGATGACCGCGACGATACCAATCGGCACGTTGATGAAGAACACGAGTCGCCAGCCGAAGTCCGGCCCACCCAGGCCGATGAGTAGTCCACCGACGACTGGGCCGAGCGCGGTCCCGACGCCGACCGTGATCCCAAGACCGCTGAATGCCCGTCCGCGTTCGCTGCGCGGGAAGGTGTTCTGGATGTAACCGGAAACCTGCGGGCCGAGTAGTCCGCCGAACATGCCCTGGATGACGCGCGCGGCGATCATCACGAGTGGAACCGGCGACAGGCCGACCGCCGCGCTGGCGACGATGAACCCGATGATGCCGATAAGGAAGATTCGGCGCCTGCCCCGGGTGTCACCAAGGCGACCGGCGATGACCGGCATGAGCGCAAAAGCGAGAATGTAGCCGCTCACGACCCACTGGAGCTCGGCCGGACCAGCGCCCGTCGCACGTCCGATCGACGGCAGTGCAACGTTCGTGACGCTCACGTCGAGAAGAGCGCAGAACTGACCGAGCAAAAGGACGAACAGCCCGCGCCAGCGCCGGGGATCCAGAGGTCCGTTTGGCACTGCATCCACTAGTCAAGTGAAGCAGATTCGCGCACGGCTTCCTGGCCGAGCGCTGCCGTCACCCGACCGAGGAGCTCGGTCACGGTATCCAGTTCCGCGGAGCTGAGCAGCCCGAGAAACGATCCGCGCACTACGGCGAGGTGTCCCGGCAGAACCTTCTGGCGCACCGCCTCGCCTTTGTCCGTGATGCGTGCGACGACTCCGCGCTCGTCCGACCCGTGTCGTTCCCGTGCGATTAGGCCGGCCTTCTCCATTAGGCCCGCCTGGTAGGTCAGGCCGCTGCGCGAGACGATAAGGCGGTCGGCGAGGTCGGCCATCCGATAGCCGTCCGGCACGTTGTAGAGATGCATCAGGATCTCGAATTGGACCTGGGTCAGATCGGATTGCTGCTCTTGCAGGTTTTTCTCGATCGCGCGCTGCAACAGGGTCGAGCTCGCGACAAGCGCTGCGTACGCCTCGAACTCCTGTTTGTTCAGTCTCGCGCTCATATCAGTATCCTACTTGATTTGAATTTGAATTAGTTGTAGTGTCGACTTCGTTCAAATTCAAACTATTTCTGGAGACCCAATGAAGATCGCAATCCTCGGAGCCGGCACCGTCGGAACCGCACTGGCCACCAAGCTCATCGAAACCGGGCATGACGTCACGTTCGGCGTCCGGTCCGACAAGTCGGACCTCGTCGCACCCTCGCTCCCGCTCGCTACAGCCGTCGAGCGCGCGGAGTTGGTGATCAACGCCACTCCCGGTGGAGCATCCCTCGCGATTCTGAGGTCCATCGGCGCAACGGCGCTGGGCAGAAAGGTGCTGCTGGATGTCGCCAACGCCAGCGATCAGACACTCAGCCTGATCTACCCGAACGACAGTCTGGCCCGGCTCATCCAGGAGACGTTTCCCGAGGTCAGGGTCGTCAAGTCGCTCAACACGTTCAATACAGCCGTAATGACCAGCCCCTCGATTATCGGGCCGACCACCGTTTTCCTGTCGGGCAATGATGAGGACGCGAAGGCGACAGTCAGCTCGCTGCTCGAGGATCTTGGCTGGTCGAAGGACTCCCAACTCGACCTCGGCGACATCACCACGGCTCGCGGCCCGGAGAGCTACTTCCTCTTGTTCTTCGCCACCATGATCAAGCTCGGCTCACCCGTCTTCAACATCTCGGTGACCCGCTAACGACACCCCACAATCAGCCCGAGTCTTCTCCCCCTGTTCGGGAGCCACCCGATCGGTGGGCACTTGAACTGGGGAGCGCAGAGGTCAATTGCCCAGCACTAGCCTCGAACTCAGAGGTTAACTCCTAGGACCTCTGGGCACTTGCGGGGGCACACCATATCTAGCGAAACTCAGACCAGACTGCCTGCGGGCTGGTACACGGACCCGGGACAATCGGGTGGCAAGCGCTGGTGGGATGGCACCCAGTGGACAAGCCACCTGAAGATGCCGGACGCACCAGCGGCAAAGGCCGCTGCCGTGACGGGGCACACTAACCCTCACGGTATCGGCATCGCGCCTGCGTCCAGCTACGGCATCGGAGTCGTGCCCGCCTCGAACTACGACGCTGTAGCGTACGCGACTGCCGATAGGGTTCCCGTCAGAAAACCGAAGAACAACACTGCCTTCCTTTCGCTGTTGTTTGGTCTGCTCTCGATTGGCTTCATGATCGTGACATTCCTACCCGGGCCGAAGACCTACTGGGTCGTCGGCGCCGGTGCGATCGCGATCCTGCTGGGGATTATCGCGATCGCGCAGCGGATAAGCGGGCGGACTACGAATGTCTGGGCACCGATCCTTGGCATCCTGCTCGGCGGTGCCGCGACCGGGCTCATGCTGATGGGAATCGCCGTTCTGAGCCTGTTCGACTCGGCCGCAGGCGGCCTGCTGCCGACATCGTCTACGACGGCGAACGCCGAAGTCGCGCCGCCCCCCGCCTCGAGCGAGCCGTTCGTCTTCCCGGCCAATCCCGCGCTGACGGCCGACGGCTCCGCAGTGCAGCAACTCGCAACCGCAATGAATCAGAAGTACGCGTCCGGCAAACCCACGCTCGCAGCAGGACAGACCTGGCCGACGACGATCAAGCCAACGGGTGCGCAGGTGACCGCTGCCGACGGATCGGTGATTGCGACCATGCCGACCGGTGACACCGTTGGATACAGCCTGTCAGCAGACCAGAAGAGCTACACGATCACGGTGGCCGGTGCGAACCGGACCGAGGTTGCGAGCTATGCCTCGGGGATCGATCGCTTCTCCTTCACGTGCCTGGCGACCGACACCAACTGCAGTCCTACGCGCTGACCGACGGCTAACCGGCGACCGGTTGTCCCGGTCGCAACATCAGCGCGACCGGTGGGCACGAGCCCGACTGGGCGTACCCCTCGACCTCGAAACCGTGACGCTCGTAGAGCGGGATCGTGCGTGGGTTAGGCGTCTCCAGGAAGCTCGGCAACCCGCTCGTGTCGACGTATTCCAGGCACTCCGAAAGAAGAGTCCCGCCGAGACCACCTCCCTGTCGGGACGCATCCACCCCAAGCCACGGCAAGTACCAGTGTGGATACGTCGGATGTGCGGCTTCCATCTGCTCCAACACCGAGAACATATCCTCGTGTTTCTCGCTCGCAACCGTCGTTCGGAGCGCCAGACCTATTCGCTCAGGATCGGGGACGATGCCAGGGCCCATCCAGACTGCGACGGCCGCATATTGGTCGACCTGCCATGCTGTTCCGGCCTCGATGGCACCATCGGAGAAAACTTCCGCGAACTGGCGAAAACGCTCCGCGTACTGACTATCGTCTGGCCACAACCAGCGTTCGACGGGATCCGCGGCGAACGCGGACGTCAGTGTAGCGAGCGTGCGCCCGGGATCGTACGCCTGCTCCAGCATGGCGCAACGCTACTCGTGATTTCGGTGCCACAGTTGGCGCAGTTGGGGGCGTATCGTCGGTCGATCACATCCGAACACCTAGAAACTGGCTCGCGGTTCGGGCAGCATGGATGGCAGGCACCGCCAACCGAAGAGAAGAGCGCGACATGGCTGAAACTGCGGAGAACCGGGTCGCCGTCTACATCGATTTCGACAACATCGTCATCTCGCGTTACGACGAAGTGTTCGGTCGTGGCAGGTTCATGGCCGATCGAGCGCGCAACGGCAGAGCTCAGAAAGTGGTCGAAAATCCGGCTTCGTCCGATCCGGCGATCGTGGATGTTGGCGCGATCCTGGATTATGCGACATCCTTCGGCAGCGTGGTCATCAGCCGCGCCTTCGCCGACTGGTCCGCGCCCGCGAACTCGCTGTACTCGCGACAGCTCGTGAACCGTGCGGTCGATCTGACGCAGATGTTCCCGACGACGGGCTCGTACCAGAAGAACGGCGCGGACATCCGACTCTCCGTGGACGTGGTCGAGGACATGTTCCGCCTGCCCGACATCACGCACGTCGTCATCGTGGCGGGCGATTCTGACTTCATTCCCCTGGCGCAGAGTTGCAAGCGGCTCGGCCGTTACGTCGTCGGAATTGGCGTCGCGGGTGCGTCGAGCAAGTCGCTCGCCGCGGCCTGCAACGAGTTCAAGTTCTACGGCGAGCTCCCCGGCGTCGTCCCCGCCGTCGCTCCATCGCCCGCGGTCGACCCGGACGCCGAACCGGTCCCGGCGAAGAAGGCGCCAAGTCGGCGAGCATCCAAGCCACAGGAGGCGCCGGAACCCGAACCCGTCGACCCGAAACTGTCGGCCAGGGAGCTGCTCGTTCGTGCGCTCCGCGTCGGCGAGGCCACGAGCGACGACGAGTGGCTGTTCAGCGGCGGCGTGAAGAGCCAGATGATGCGCATGGACCCGTCGTTCAACGAGAAATCCCTTGGCTACAAGTCGTTCTCTGATTTCGTAAAGGCCCAGGATGACCAGGTCGAGATCGCGAAGGGCGCTCCGGCCGGACGCATCAAGCTGCGGGAGACTGCTGGCAGTTAAGCGGGCCGAACGGTTGATGCCCTTTCTGTTGAGCTTGACGGCACGCGAGGTTTAGCCTCGTTGACATGTGCCGAAACATCCACACCCTGCATAATTTCGAGCCAGCTGCCAACGACGAAGAGGTTAACGCGGCCGCACTGCAATACGTGCGCAAGATCAGCGGATCGACCAAGCCGTCCAAAGCCAACGCGGAAGCATTCGAGCGCGCGGTGCACGAGATCGCCCACATCACGCAACACCTGCTCGAGGATCTCGTCGCAGTCGGCCCGCCCAAGGATCGCGAGGTCGAGGCAGCGAAGGCTCGCGCCCGTTCGGCGGGACGGTTCGCGGCCGCCAGCTGAGTGCGGTTGTAGATTCGGGGCATGGAATTGAACCCCGACGAGTACAAGGATGTCCTCGATCGCGCGACTGCACGGTCGATGGAGTGGATCGAGTCCCTTCCCACGCGGCCGGTCGCCCCAAGCGCGAACGTGGATGCGATGAAGAGGGTCTTCGGGCGCCCGCTGCAGGATGAGGAACTCGATCCGGTCGACGTCGTCGAGGAGCTCGCGACGCTGGCCGAGCCAGGACTCATGGCGATGCCCTCCGGCCGTTTCTTCGGGTGGGTCATCGGCGGAACGCTTCCCGCGGCACTCGGCGCCGACGTGCTGGTGAGCTCGTGGGACCAGAACGCCGGAATGCGCTACGCATCCCCCTCGACGGCGGCAATCGAGGAAGTGGCCGGTGAGTGGCTGGTCGACCTCCTCGGACTACCCACGGGTTCGGATGTCGGATTCACGACCGGTGCGACGATGGCGAACTGGATGGGTCTGTCGGCCGCCCGGGCGTTCGTGCTCGACCAGGCCGGTTGGGACGTCAACGAGAAGGGGCTGCAGGGCGCGCCACATGTCACAGTCCTCGCCGGCGCCGAGCGACACGCATCCGTCGACCTCGCTCTTCGCTACCTGGGGTTCGGGCTGCCGACCGTGGTCGCGGCCGACTCGCAGGGACGCATCATCGTGTCCTCGCTCACCGAGGCGCTCGAAGCGGCAACCGGCCCCACGATCGTGGTTCTGCAGGCCGGCAACCTGCATTCTGGCGCGTTCGATCCCATGCGTGATGCGGTGGCAGTTGCTCATGAACGCGGCGCCTGGGTGCATGTGGATGGCGCGTTCGGTCTCTGGGCGGCGGCGAGCCCGGCGCTGCGCAGCCAACTGGACGGCATCGAAACGGCCGACTCGTGGGCGACGGATGCGCACAAGACGCTCAACGTCCCGTACGACTGCGGCGTCGCGATCATCGCCCGTCCGGGTGCGGCGGGCGCCGCGGTCGGCACGCAGACGAGCTACCTGATTCGAGATGATGCCGGCGCGCCGGACCCATACGACCTGGTGCCGGAGCTGTCGCGGCGAGCGCGCGGCGTTCCGGTATGGGCGGCCCTACGGCAGCTGGGTCGGTCGGGCGTGATTGCGCTGGTCGATGGCCTCGTCGCGAACGCGCGCGCTTTGGCCGCCGGACTCTCCGAGCTGCCCGATGTGACGGTGCTGAACGACGTCGTCTTCACGCAGGTGTCGCTCTACTTCGGATCGGATGACCTCACTCGTGCTGTCACTGCCGCCCTCATCGCCGACGGCGCGGTGTGGATGTCCGGCTCGAAATGGCAGGGCAAGGACATTCTTCGCATCTCGGTCAGCAACTGGTCGACGGATGCAAACGATGTCGCTTTCTCGATCGCGGCAGTCAAACGAGCGGTCAACACCGTCGGGCACCCGCCGAAAACGCGCGAAAATTAGACCCTATACGCGGAGTTGATCGCACGGTACGATCATGATGGATTCTCACTGCAGTGCCCATGCCCCCGGCGTTCCCCTAGTCCGTCGAGCGAGGACGCTACATAGAGCCGCCCGGATGTGCGCGCAGTTCGGGTAGTTCCAACCAAAACCCGAAGCGCGCAAAAGCAAAAGAGTACTACTCGCAAAACCCGTATTGCGTGTAGGGGGTCCCGAATGCCCAACACCCGAACAGCAAATAAACGACTGTCCCGCTCACCCGCCCGACATCCGTTCGCAGCGCCGTCTCAACTTGCGGGGCGCAACGAATACCTGGACGAGGTACTCAACAGTGCGGAAACGCCTGCCTCGGCAATCCTCGTCGTCGGGGTGCTCGGCTCCGGCCGTTCCAGGCTCCTCGAAACCGTTCGCGCGCACGCATCCGTGCGCAGCGTCTGGGCGGCGCCGCACCCAATGGAACAGTATCGACCGTTGGCCGGCCTGTCGCTGGCGCTCAACGTGACCGGAGACCACCGCCTCTCCGAATACATCGGCGCCCTTAAGCTTTCCGAACCCACGCCGGACGAAACGCTCGCCGTGGCTGCCGACCTGCTGGCGCTCCTCCAGAGCGGGTCGCGAGAGGAAACCCTGCTCCTGATCGATGACGCCGACCAGTTTGATCAGCACACTCAACTCGCTCTCACCTACCTGGCGGGCCGGCTCACAAATACCGGATTGCGAATGGTCCTGGCGGTGAGGCCGGAATCCACGTTCACCGCGTTTGCGGGCATCAGAAGCGTGTGGATATCGCGCCTGGACCGCGCACAGTGCATGGAACTAGCACATGGGATT
This sequence comes from Galbitalea sp., assembly GCA_036271795.1. Lineage (GTDB taxonomy): Bacteria > Actinomycetota > Actinomycetes > Actinomycetales > Microbacteriaceae > Galbitalea. Next base: position 9,186 of record DATAZY010000052.1, on the reverse strand, counting down.
GCCCCCAACGCAGATGCGCAAACTCTCTCAATGGTGTGCGACGCGTGTGGCGGACTACCGGGCATGATCACATCAACACTTGCCCACCTGACTACCGATCAGCTCGAGGGTCACGCCCCACTCGCGCTTCCGCTCTACCACGGGCCGGAGGGGTTGGCGCTTAATGCCTGGGAGCCGGAGACAGTGCGCCTGCTCCAACGGCTCTCCACTGCGCCGCTGTGCAGCCTTTCCGCTATGCGCCAGGTGCGCGATATCGATCGTGATCGATTCGAACAGCTCACCTCGCAGGGCGTCCTCGAGATCAACGGCTCCTTCGTCGCGATCAGGGACGGCGCGCTTCGATCATCGCTCTACTGGTCGATGACCAGCAGCCAGCGCGAGGAGCTGCACTCCCTTGCCGCGATTGAAGAAGAGGGACACAGTCGAGGTCTCGTGCTGTGGCACGCGGATCACGGCAAGCACTCACCGGCTGCGAGAGATTCGCTTCTGGACGAAGCCATCGACCTCTATCAGCAAGGACTTGCCGCGGCCGCCACGGAGTTCGTTGAGCGCGCCCTGCTCCTCAATCCGACGCCAGAGGACATGCTCAAGAAACTCCTGGCCGTGTGCGACAAGCTCAGTTACCTTTCGGAATTCGGGCTCGCTCGCCGATATCTCGACGTCTGCCGACGTGCGGCGCGCAAGCCACAACAACTCGCGGAATGCCTCCGTCTGGAGGTCACCATTGCGTCCCTGGCCGATGAAACCATCGACGTCGGAGCGATCGACGTTTACGCACACCGGTATCGCAAGGACAGTCCACGTACAAGCGCGGAGCTGCTGGCTTTCGCATCGGTCTACCTGGCCGTCGCGGGCGACCTCGTGTCGGCGCGCGCTCATATCGATCGCGCGTACAGAATCCTTCCCGCCGAGAAGGTCGCTCACGGCAGCGTGCAGGGTTGGGCCTTGCGCTACATCGATGGAATAGATGGACACGGAGCGGATTCGACGACCCAGGACGACGCGGAACCGGAAATCGACGAACTCCCCGAGGTCGTCCAGCTCGTGAGCGGGCGTGCCCTGATGATTGAAGAGCACTACGCGGCCGCGCGGCACACCTTCAGAAGCCTCGCCCTCGAAGATCCGAGCCACAGCCGCGGACGGGCCTGGACGATCCGTGTCCTCGCCCTCTCCGCTGAAAATGAGATCCGGGCTGGCAATATCCCCGAGGCGAGCCGTATCATCCACGCCCTTGCGGAATTCGCTCCGGTCCTGACTCTGCGTACTTTGGTGCTGTTCGCCTGGAACGAAGCCGTCGTCCGGGACGGCCCGGCCGCAGAGTCACTCCTGGCGGAGGCGCGGACGCGCGCCCGCCAGTCGCACCAGCCAGTACCTATGGCTCAGCTGCTCGCGTTCGAAGGAAGTCTTGCGCTGATGCGGGGCGACCTCGACGAGGCTCGGCTACGACTGGCTCGCGCCTACGAGGCGGCGCTCGAATTTCGGCCCGACTTCATGCGCATGGAGGCAGACTTCGTCGAGGTGCTCGCGCGCCGCGGTGAGTGGGATGCCGCCCGCCGGGTCGCCGCGCGATTCGCCGAGCGCGCTCAGGAGCATCCGTCTGCCTGGTCCAGTTTCGCTGTCGCCCGCGCGGAGGCAATCGTTGCGCCGGACGACCAGTTCGTCGCCCGGTTCAGCCACGCGATTGCCATCGCCAAGAAGGGCGACGCCGTGTACGAAGCCGGCCGGACGCGCCTCAGCTTCGCCATCGCTCTGGACCGATTCGGTCATGGTCAGCGAGCGAATGAGCAACGACAGTCGGCCGAGTATGCATTCGAGACCCTGTCGGCGAACGGCTGGGTGAACGCGGTTCGGAACGCGATCAGGACCATCGAGGCTCCCGTCCAGAACTCCCTCCTGTCGACCCTCACCGAGAACGAACTCGCGGTGTTGCGATTGATGCACCAAGGTGTTCGCAACAAGGACATCGCGGCAGCACTGTTTGTTTCGCTTCGAACCGTGGAGGTCAGGATCACCCAGATCTATCGCAAGCTCGAGGCACGCTCGCGCTCGCACCTGCTCACGCTGGTACCCGAACTCGAGCAGACCAACTCCTTCTAAGGCGCCGTCTTCTGCGACACCGTTGCCCGACGCTGCGGGCTCTGCCACACTCCGCTGGATGACCCGCCGAGCGCCCGTCGCAGCGCGGAGAGACACAGCACGGCATCGAGGATCCGCAGGAGTGGAAATACCGGCGCATACAGCAGGAAACGGGGGTTGCGGGCGAAGATTGCCGTCACGAGCGACAGGATGAAATCGGGCACCAGGATGCCGGCGGCAAGGACCCAGGCCGGTACAAGCGTCGCGAAGATGCGCAGGTCGCCCGTCGCATCCAAGCCCCACCCGGCGAACAGACCAGAGAGCCCCGACAGCATCGCCACAACCGGACTCAGCACACACACGACGCAGGCAATCAGCAACTCCGCAACGGAGAGCCACACCACAACAAAGAACAAGCTGGGGTGCCAACCGTGACGAAACAGCGTCTGCCAGAATCCCAGCGACCATCTGCGAGTCTGCTTTGAGTAGTCGTGCAGCGTATCGGGGTCCTGGGTGCGAGCGATCGCGGATCGCGGATTGAACCCGATCCGGCCGAGAGACTTGGCATGAATCTCGAAAGTCATGTTGTAGTCCTCGATGCTGAGACCTGGCGCGTCGATATCGATGGAATCGATGATCCGGGTGCGATACATACTCGCGAACCCGGGGACGATCGACACGACGTTGGCGCGTCGGGATGCCTGCCCGTATTTGAGCAGGTACTGGACCGCGATGTAGACGCGCTGTCGGTAGGTAACCAGGATCCGCCCCATCAGGGTGGACGGCGGGGGGCTGAAAATCGTCGATGCCCGGCCCGCCACGGCGACCGTCTCAGGGTCGTCGAATAGGGGTAAGCCGGAGTCGAGGTAGTCGTCGGCAAGCACGGTGTCCGCGTCGAGCAGCATGATGACGTCATATCGCTCGACCAGGTCGAAATATTCGATCGCGGCGACAATGGCACCGGCCTTTCCGCGGTTGGGATTGAGATCGAGCACATTGGCTCCGCGACCGAGCGCAAGTTCGGTGGTCGCATCGGTCGAGCCATCAGATGCGACGTACACCTGTCCGCAGGGCACCTGGGACATCGCCGACGCGAGAGTCTTCTCGATCACGAGTTCCTCGTTGTGGGCGGCGATGACAATGGCCACCGCACCCTTCTCGACCACCGGGCGATAGGTTTCCGGGCGCCGACGCAGCACTCCCGTGATCGCGCGCACCACACCGACACTGGACCAGAGGAGGGTGCTCACGCCAACCACGCCAAGAAATGTGACCAGCAGGACAATCGTGGGCGACTGCACTGTTACGTCCTCTCGCGGTTCGGATTTGCCGGTGCTCAGAGGCCACCGGATGCGCTCAGTAGACAGGCTATTCGCGGCCCCATAGCTTTGCCCAGCGCGATCTGCCGCAGGTTTTTGCGGTTCACACCGAGCCCCGCATTCCCCGCCCGCAATTCCGCACAGTCTGCCTCAGAGTCTCGCCGAGAGCCATTAATCAGGGCCAATGTATTCGCCAGAGCCCCCTCCTCCCCCGAAAGAAGGCGCCCCCATGAGCACGATCGCACCCGCAGCCCAGGATGAACGCGATGAACCGCGTCATTCACGCTCACAGCCCCGCGCTGTCCCGCGCCTCGTTACGGAAAAAGATTTCGACTTCGACGTCGCCGTAGTCGGCCTCGGCTACGTCGGACTGCCAACGGCAATCTCGTACCATGCCGGCGGATCCCGAGTACTCGGACTCGATGTGATCGAGAGCCGTCTCACGACGATTACGAGAGGGGAAGCCGACTTACTCGCGCGAGACCAGCGGCGCCTGACCGAAGCGCTGATGACGGACCGGTTCCTGCTCACATCCCGCGCGCGCAGCCTCACGCAGGCCGCGGCAGTGGTGATCTGCGTACCGACACCGGTTGACGAATATCTGACTCCCGACCTGCGAATGCTCGCTGGCGCCTGCGAAACCGTCGTCGCCAACGCCGTACCCGGCCAACTCATCATGCTCACCTCCACCACGTACGTTGGGTGCACGGAAGACCTGCTGGCGGCACCGCTGCGCGAGCGCGGCTTCGAGATCGGCAAAGACATTTTCGTTGCCTTCAGCGCTGAGCGGATCGACCCGGGAAACGACGCGGTCGACCAGGAGGCGATCCCGCGGGTCGTCGGCGGCGCGACGCCAGAGTGCGAAGCTCTCGCCGATGCCCTCCTGCGCCGATATGCGAACCAGGTACATCACGTGGGCTCGCTCGCGGCCGCGGAAATGACCAAGCTTCTCGAGAACACCTTTCGCGCGGTTAACATCGCACTCGCCAACGAGTTCGCCGACATTTGCGATCACCTCGGCATCCCCGTCAACGATGTGATCGACGCTGCCGCCACGAAGCCATACGGATTCATGGCATTCCGCCCGGGCCCTGGCGTTGGCGGCCACTGCATCCCCTGTGATCCGCACTACCTGCTCTGGCAGCTGCGCAAGGAACACGTTTCGGCGCCACTCATCGAACGCACAATGTCCGAGATCGCGAGCCGCCCCGGCCGCGTGGTCGACAAGGCGCGCAAGATGCTGTCCGAACGAGGGGTCCCGCTCAGTCTCGCTCGCATCCTCGTGGTCGGAATCTCGTACAAGCCGGATGTTGCCGATCTTCGCGAATCACCCGCCCTCGAAATCCTGTCTGCGTTCGCTCAGGCCGGCGCATCCGTCGGATTCCTCGATAAGCACTTCGACGAGGTCCGACTCGAATCGGGCGAGATCATTCCGGCGACGCGTCGCCCGGAATTCTTCCAGCCCGACCTGGTGCTGATCCACACGCGACACTCCGACGTCGAGCTGGAGTGGATCGCGGACACCCAGCTCGTTCTCGATCCTCGGTTCCCCGAGGCATCCCTGGCGGCGGCATCATGAGGTCACTCGTCACGGGCGGTGCCGGCTTCATCGGGAGCCACCTCGTCGAATACCTGCTATCCAGAGGGGATTCGGTCCTCGTGCTCGACGACCTCAGCACCGGCAGCCTCTCGAACCTGAGCGCCGTGCGCGATCACCCGCGATTCAGGCTGGTGGTCGGGACGATCCTGGATCCTGCGATCGTTTTCGAATGTGTATCGCAGAGCGACAGGGTGTTCCATCTGGCCGCGGCCGTCGGTGTCAAGCTCATCGTCGAACATCCGCTGACCAGCCTGCGCGCAAACATCCACGGCACAGAGAACGTGTTGATGGTGTGTGCCGAGACCGGCGCGACCCTCCTGCTTGCCTCGACGAGTGAGATCTATGGGAAGAACGAGTCGGACAGCCTCTCCGAGGAGTCCGACCGCGTACTCGGGTCGCCCCTGAAGTCCCGCTGGAGCTATGCCGCAGCGAAAGGCATTGACGAGGCGTTCGCACACGCCTACTGGACCGAGTTCGCGCTACCCGTCTCGATTGTGCGTCTCTTCAACACCGTGGGTCCACGGCAGAAGGGCCGCTACGGGATGGTCGTACCGAACCTCGTTGGACAGGCGCTGCGAGGCGATCCGCTAACCGTCTTCGGCAACGGAAGGCAGACCCGCTGCTTCTCATCGGTCACCGACATCGTGCCGGCGATCGTCGCGATTGCCGAGTCCACGGACGCATATGGAAAGGCCTACAACCTCGGCGGCGCGGATGAGATTTCCATCCTGGATCTCGCCGAGTTGACCATTCGCGAGACGGGAAGCGCGAGCGAGATCAAGCTTGTGCCCTACGAGAACGCGTACGGCGACGGCTACGAGGACATGCGCCGTCGCGTACCAGACAATTCGCTCGCTCACGAACTCATCGGCTTCGTGCCGCGAACGCGTATCGATGCCATGGTCCGGATGGTTGCAGAGAGTCTGGGCACCGCGGTCGATCGCGACGACTGGACGATGACCCAGGCGCGACCCGCGCGCAGTTCGAACCTCGCGGTCCGCTGATGTGCGGCATTGTCGCCTGCAACATTGCAGCGTCGGCGCCCGACTACCTCTGCGAAGCACTTGAATCGCTGGAATACCGTGGCTACGATTCGGTCGGCATCGCGGTACGGACGGTGGGCGGTGGTGCGCTGCGAGTCCGCAGCACACACCGCGTCGCCGAACTGGTTCAGCAGATCACAACACTTCCGACCGATAACCTCACGGGCGTCGGAATCGGACACACCCGTTGGGCAACGCATGGCGGTGTCTCGGAGCGCAACGCGCATCCGCACACCGACTGCACGGGCTCCGTGTATGTCGTGCACAACGGGATCATCGAAAACTGGAAAGACCTGAAGGGCGCACTTCTGTCTGCAGGTCACGAGTTCTGTTCCGACGTCGACAGCGAGGTTATTGCCCACCTCGTCGAAGACGAGCTGGCATCCGGCGTCGATCTCGCGGACGCCCTCAGTCGAACGATCGACCGCTGTCATGGCTCCGGTGCGATCGTTGTAATGGATTCGCGCTCCGGGCGGATCGTTGGCGCTAGTCGTCACGCTCCTCTCGTGGTCGCGGCATCGCCATTGGGGTCCTTCCTGGCGAGCGACATTAGCGCGTTCGGGTCGCTAGTCGCTTCATTCCAGGTCCTGCGGGATGGCGATGTCGTCGAATTAGCAGCGCCGCCGCGCTGGTCGGGGAACCATGCCGACCAGCCGGAAGTGATCCGGCACGAGTGGACCAGCGCCGAGCTCGGCCTGCACGGATATCCGGACCACATGGCGAAGGAGATCGATGAGCAACCCGAGCTGGCGGGTCGCATCCTCGACCGAGTGGGAACTGGTGCGGCGAACGGCGCGCTGTGGCGTTCGTTGGAACTGCCCACGTTCGACCGCGTCGCGATCGTCGGTTGCGGCACCTCGCTGAATGCCGGCGGCATTGTCGCCGCAGCATTCCGACGATTCGGGATGATGCCCGCGGAGACGATCATCGCCAGCGAGGCAGCGGACACGATTCTTGACCCGCGCACGCTCGTGATTGCGATGAGCCAGTCGGGCGAGACCGCGGACATCCTGCGTGCCCTCGACGGCGACAACTTTGCCCACTGCCCTGTGCTGGCTGTGACGAACAACCCCCACTCGAGCCTTGCGAGGCGCGCGAACGCGATCATCGAGTGCAACGCGGGGCCAGAAATCGGAGTGGCGGCAACTAAAACTTTCGTCGCCCAGGTGCTGACCGGCGTCGCCATCGCGATCTCCGCACTGCACGAGCTGGGTCGCGTCGACCGCGCGAACACCCGATCGATCCTGAGCGACCTGCGCAGAACCCCGGACCTGCTGGCCCAGTCTCTCGCCGTCGCGAAGGATGTTGTGCCACCGCTCGCGGCCCAGCTCGCGACCAGCCCCGGCGTCATCTTCCTTGGCCGTGGAGCGGGAGTCGTCTACGCGGCAGAGGGCGCGCTGAAACTCAAGGAACTAACCTACCGCTGGGCGCAGCACTACCCCGCGGGTGAACTGAAGCACGGCCCACTCGCACTCGTCGAAGAGGGAACGCCGGTCGTCGTCGTCGACGGTGACGCCGCGCGGATAGCGGGCAACATCGCGGAGGTCGCGGCGCGCGGCGCGCGGCTGATCACGATCGGCGGTGCCGGCAGCACCATCCCGGCTCTCGGTCGCAGTCTGCACGCTCCGGTCGGCAACGGGTTCCAGCCCTGTGGGCCACTCGAGTCCGTCATTCCGATGCAGGTGCTGGCGCGTGAGCTCGCGCTCGTGCTCGGCCGGGATGTCGATAAGCCACGAAACCTTGCCAAATCGGTCACTGTCGAGTGACGCTGGACGGATGAGGTTCCCCCGGTCGGCGACGCTGGTAGCGTGCGTAACGGCAATCGCCCTCACGGCTGTGCTGTCGTCGTGCGTCGAGTCACCGAAGTCACACCCGGCCGCGCGCCCCACGCGGGTCGGGACATCCACCCCCACGCCGACAGCTTCTCCGACCGTTTCCCCGACGCCAACGCCGACGCCGACGCCGAAGCCCCAGGCCGCTCCGGTTGATCCGTACCCGTGGCACACAAAGATCGTGTCGACCACATTCTGGGTGGGCGAAATCTTCGATGCAAACGCGGCCGACGGCAGCCAGGTCATCTCCACCTACGATGCCAACTGGTATGCGAACTACGGGGGATGCGACGGTGCCATTATCAAAGGCACCTGCGACACGCAGGCTCGCACGCCGGCTAACGGCTACTTCCCGCTCTCGATGACGCCAAAACAGAACCCGTTCTACCTCGACCTCCCGTTCGATGACATCAACGACTCTGGTGCCTATGCGAGCCGGGGATCGGTCGTTCCGTGGGCGACCTCGCCCACGTATGCCCCCTACATCCATGACCCCAACGTGAGCCTGATGAAGAATCGCTGGGTCGAACTGCAGAAGGATGGCAGGACCTGCTACGGGCAGATCGAGGATGCCGGTCCGGGCGACTACGACGACTCCAACTACGTCTTCGGCGGCGGCGACGCACGCCCGCAGAACGCCCGATATGGCGGTGCCGGACTTGATGTCTCGCCCGCGCTCAACGGATGTCTCGGCTTCGCGGAGCTCGATGGCGACAGTGACCAGCTCGCCTGGCGTTTCATCGACGTGAGCCAGGTGCCGGCGGGGCCGTGGACCCGAATTGTCACCAGCACGCCGGTCGAAGAGTAGCCACACTCCCCTTCCGGTATAGCCCGGCTGCGGGCATCCGCATATTCCCTGCCGAACCCCGCAGGCTTGCCCGCAGGCCGTTGACCACCCTGTATATGGGCGGCCAGATTGGCATCCTCAGGCGCATTCCCCCGTAAAGCGACCTGCACGTCCGTGTACCCCGATCACGGACGCGGCCTCAGTGAGGCATGTGCAATGAGAGGAACCCCGTGAACATCCTGCCAGGAGCATCCAGGAACCACCCGCGCCGTCGTCTGATGGCCTTAGCATCGGCGACACTGGCCCTGGCTATCGCGGCTACTCTCTCGCTCGCGGCGCCGGCGAACGCTGATGACACCAGCACGCCGGCCCCCGTGAGCACGCCCGCGGCGACGCCGACGGACCCGACGACTCCGACGACCACGCCAACGGATTCCTCAACACCCACCCCGGCGCCCGCACCCGGCGCGGATCCTCTGACTCCCGTGGACCCACCGGCTGGCAGCAGCGACCCGGCACCGGATCCCTC
>DATAZY010000051.1:0-7364 GCA_036271795.1 Galbitalea sp. | reverse complement strand
ATGCCCGGAATGACCACCCCGCCCACTGCATGACTCAATTTCAGCCTGATGTTCTAAGGTCGAAGAGAGAATTGCCCCACCGCCCGCGATCCCGTCGCCCGCGGCGAAACCTCAGGAGAGTGGATGCTCGGCTCGATTCTGCTCGACCTGTTCCTGATCGCGCTGCTCGTCGTTTACCTGATTTATGGCTACCGCATCGGGCTCATCAGGAGCCTCGGTGGCATCGTCGGCATCGTTGTCGGCGGCTTTGTGGCCATCCTGCTCATCCCGCTGGTGACATCGTGGGTCCAGGATCCGGGGCTGCGCACGATCGCGACAATCGCGGTCGTTGCCCTGGTCGTGGTCGGCGCCTACTACGGCGGTTCGTCTCTCGGGCACCTCATCCAGTCACGGGTGAGGGGGGTCGCCATTCGCCGGATCGACCGGGTTCTCGGCGCCGTCGTCGTAACGATCGTCGCGGCGCTCGTCGCATCCATGCTTGCGGCCAGCATCAGCGCCCTCGGTGTTCCCCAGGTCTCGCAGACAATTGCGGGTTCACAGGTGTTGCGCGGCATCAACGCGATCACACCGGTTCCCGTTCAGGCGTTCCTCGCCCAGGTTCGATCTGCAACGGTGGACCAGAGCCTGCCGCGGATCGCAGAAGCGTTCGGCGGGAATGTCTCGACCACCATCCCGAACGTCGCAACCGACACTCCCGTGCTGAACAACGCGGCCCTGTCGGTCGTGCGGATCACCGGCAACGCGTACGCCTGCGGCCAGAGCCAGTCGGGGTCGGGTTTCGTGATCTCGAGCGATCGCGTCATGACGAATGCGCATGTGGTGGCGGGCGTGGAGCATCCGGTGGTGGATGTCCGCAACGGCCCCGCCCTGCAGAGCACCGTTGTCTACTTCGACCCGACCGGCGATCTCGCCGTTCTCGATGTGCCGGGTCTCAGCGTGAAGCCCCTGCCGCTCGGACCGACGGTCTCGGCGGGGACGGATGCGGTGTCGGACGGATATCCATTCGGCGGCCCGTTCGTGTCCCTGCAGGTCGGCGTGGACCAGGTCGGAACGCTGAACGTCGAGAACATCTACAACAGTGGAACCTCACCGCGCGAGATCTACAGCCTCGCCGCGAACGTGCAGGAAGGTGATTCGGGCGGCCCGCTGCTCACCACGAACGGTGTGGTCGCGGGAGTGATCTTCGCCAAGGGCGCCACAACGCCGAACGTCGGCTACGCGATCACGATGAAAAGCGTGACGCCGGTCGCGGATGCGGCACCGAGTCTGACCGCACCGGTCTCGTCAGGGCAGTGCACGCGGGGATAGTGCGCCCGGAGTAAGCACACCCACGGACAGTGCACCCGCGGATTGTGCGCCAGGGACTGGCCCGGCCTACTCGACCTCCGACGACGAGGGCGCCAGCGAACCGCGCAGGAACTCGAGGGAACGCGTCCAGGCATCGGCAGCAACATCGGGGCGATACGTGACCGCATTGGTGTCGTTGAAGAAAGCGTGACCCGCACCTTCATAGACATGCGAGACGAACTGCACTCCGGCGTCGTGCATCCGGCTGGTGACGTCCGGGAGCGTCGAGATCAGCCGCTCATCGTTCTCGCCGTAGAGCGCGAGCACCGGGGCGTCGAGATGGGCGAGGTCCGCGGTCTCCGGCGGCGCGCCATAGAACGGAATCGCCGATCGGATGCGCCGATCGGCCGCCGCGAGGGCGAAGCTGTATGACCCGCCGAAGCAGAATCCGAGGACACCGATGCGGCCATCCACGCCTGGTTGCGCTTCGAGGTAGTCGACGACCTTCTTGAGTGCGGCAACCGCCCAGGCCGCGTACTCGGGCTGATTGACCGGCGCCATTTTCTCACGCATGAGGGGTTGGGCCTTCGCGCGCTCCTCGTCTGTGCCGCGGAACATGAGCGCCGCGAGCTCGTTGCCGACTTCAGGAGTGATGCCGCCGTGGCTCAGGATGTCCGGAGCGACGACCAGGTAGCCCTCGGCCGCGTAGCGATCCGCGACGTTCTTGATGTGATCGACGAGACCCCAGATCTCGTGAATGACGATCAGTGCACCGCGCAGTTCACCCGTCGGTTCCGCGAGATAAACGGAAAGCGGGCTGCCGGGGCCGTCAATGTCGATAGAAATCATGCTCATGCATCGATTCTGCCCTGTGCGAGCAGCTGATGGGAGTTAGCGCCCCATGGCCCTGCAGTTTGCTGATGGTCCTAGTGCCCCATGCCCTGCAGTTTGCTGATGGTTCTAGTGCCCCATCAGGAGCTGCACGATCATGGATGCCCCGAACCAGACACAGATCGCGACAGTACCGAGGCCGACGATGCTCCAGAACAACCGCGTCTCGGCGGCATCCTGAACTTCTTCCCGCAGCGCGGCAAAGCTGACGCCGAGCCGCTGCGGGTCCTGCGCGGAATCGGGCGACATCTCCCAGGTCGAGTGGCGGTCGGCGATATCAGAGATGGATGCGATGTCGGCACCGCTGAGTGTGACATCCAGTTTCTCGAGGTGATGCAGAAGGCCCCGAGAGGTGACAACAGAGACACCGATGGGCTGGTCGCGCAGCACGAGTTTGGTTGGCGTGACGGCAACGATGAGCGGAGTGACCTCGACCGGGTGCCCAACAGCAGCGCTCAGTCGCTCAGCGGCGCCCTCGCCGAGGCGGCGCGCGATTCGGATGTGATCGAATTGCCGGTTTCCTACTGAGACGATTTCCCCGTTGACCTTGAGCTCCTGGCCCGGAAAGTTCTCTGTTGTGATCGTGAAGACCCCGGGAGGGCCGATCACCAGGTGATCGATGTCTCGCTCGCACGAGTCCAGCGGCACGACGTGCAGCACGTCCCAGCGCGGGCCAAGATTGTCGAGCATGTCGCCGACGAGGAGCTCGCCGAGTGCGGCGCGAAAGATCGGCCGGGTTTCGGGCGTGAGCGGGCTCCGGCCAAAGATTCGTCCGAGAAGCGACCGGGCTGGAACATCCAGCTGAGCCGCGACGACGTCACTCATCGCCACCTGTCCGGGTACGCGACCGCGCAACGAACTGCTGGCCGGCATGATGCGCCTCTCGGTCAGTGCGGTGGGGACGCTGCTCGTAGGTTCGGGCGGGGAAATGAGTAGGGCCGGTGCTCCCCCGCACCGGCCCACTCGAAGCACCGAAGCGCTGCGTCGAATTCTCCCCCAAGAACTCGGTATGGATAGCTTGCCAAGGACGCCAACCGGCTGCTACCCCCAGTGCTGGGACGCCCCATTTGGGGCACCCATCAGCACATCTTCCGACGGCCGCACGCGAGTCTCCCATTTCCTATTGACGAGCACGGCATCGCGGTGAAAGCTGGGCAGAGTACAACTCATCGCCCGGTCGACTCGCAGGCACTGCCGCAGCACCGGGCGATGAGCTTGTCGCTCCTGAGCTGGAGTCATCGTCACCAATATCATGGGCGCATGGCTGACCCGGTAACACTCGACCTGACGCGCATCGACTACTCGGCGCTGACCGAACCGATTACCTCGGCGCAGGTGCGGGCCTTTCGCGCCCAGATCAGGGCAGCGCAGCGGGCAGACCCCACCATCCGAACCGGGCTCACGACGGCGACCGGCATCATCACGATCGCCTTCCTGGTGATTTTTGGCGGGGTCTTCGTCGCGGTGATCTTCGCGGGCTTCGGAGCAGCCGTCGCGGGCGGCAGCGATTCCGGCTCCGGCCTTCTCGTGTTCCTGCTATTTCTTGCCGTTTTCATTCTCGTGATCGTGCTCATGATCGTGCGACATTTTGGCTCGGGTGGCAGCTGGGCGAAATGGATGCGGCTGAGCCAGTTCGCCGCCGCAAACGGACTGGAATACCGCAACCGGTCCGCCAATCCCAACTACACCGGAATGATTTTCAACCTGGGCGACAGTCGCTCCGCGTTCAACCACCTCAACTCGACGACGGGCCGCTACTTCGATCTGGGCGACTACCAGTACACGACCGGGTCCGGCAAGTCCCGATCGACCCACTACTGGGGGTTCCTGGCGCTACATCTCGACCGCCAGTTGCCCAACATGGTGCTCGATTCGAAAGAGAACAACACCCTCTTCGGCAGTGACCTGCCGATCACGTTCAGGCGCGACCAGATCCTCTCGCTCGAGGGCGACTTCGACAAACACTTCACGCTGTACTGTCCGCAAGAATACGAGCAGGATGCGCTCTACGTCTTCACCCCAGATCTGATGGCGCTGCTCATCGACGATGCCGGCTCCTACGACGTCGAGATTGTGGATGACTGGATGTTCATCTACTCCCCGCACCAGTTTCCGCCGCTGTCAGTGCCGAACTACCAGCGACTGTTCACCATCGTGCAGACCGTGGGCTCCAAGACGGTGAGCCAGACCGAGAACTACCACGACGACCGGGTGGGATCTGCGGCTGCCAACATTGTGGCGCCGGAGGGCCAGCGACTTCGACACGGCACCTCAATCGGGGCGCTCGTCATTGTCGGCGTGTTTGTGCTGTTCTGGTTGTTCTCGGTGTTTCACGGGTAGACCAATCGTGTCCCCCGTTCTGGGGGTGCGGAGGGTGCAATCCAACCTCAGTAACTCTCCGAATAGCTCTGTGAAAGCCGGGGGGCTTTCGTAATTCGGATAACAAAATAAATCGGGTTAACTATGGCCTCTTCGTGAGTCCATATCGGGTTTGGTTCGTTTACGAACCACGCGCGGCAGTGTTTCGCTTGAGAACGTTCTCTGAACCAGAATCGCGAAACACTGCCGCACACTCCGCGGTCGCGAGTTATGCCTCTTAGGCAAGCGCGCTCGTGCCCATCAGATGCAGCCGCTGCGTCGGGCGGGTCATGGCGACGTAGAGCGCACCGACGCCGCGCGACGAACTCGCGATGATCTCGTTCGGTTCGGTGACCACGACCGAATCGAACTCCAGGCCCTTGGCCTCCTGGGGAGTGAGAACGGCGATCGCGCGCCGAAGGCCGAGCGCAGCACGACCGACGGATGCGCCGAACCTTTGCGTCAGCTCTTCGGCCAGCGCGTCGACGATTCGCGACGGCGCGATAACGGCGAGCGTGCCACGATCATCCACCGTGCGATCTTCGTCGACGACATCGACAACTGCGGCAAGGAGATCGTCGGCGTCGACGACGACCTCGTCGACCGGCCACTCGCTCTCGCGAACGGCCCTGGATTTCGTAACGGCGAGCCCGTGGGCGAGAGCCATCTCTTCCGCGGCCTCCGTGATCTGGGCGGGCGTCCGGTAGTTGACCGTGAGCTCCTCGAGCCGGAACTCGGTCGTGAGCGCGGTGAGCGCGGTCGTCCAGTCCGGCGCTGCCGCGGCCGCGCTGGCCTGAGCGACATCCCCGACGATCGTGAAGGACCGCAGCGGGCAACGCCGTCGCAGCAGTCGCCACTGCATCGGCGAAAGCTCCTGCGCCTCGTCAACGACGATGTGGCCGTAGGTCCACTCACGGTCTGCCGCCGCGCGCTCGGCGGTCGTTCCGCGCGCGGCGGTCTCAGTGAAGTTCGCCGCGAGATCCTCGGCGTTCACGAGTCCCTCGACGCCCATGTTCTTGATGGCCTGTTCCGCGTTTTTCACATCCCGCTTGAACTGCGCCTTCGCCTCGCGCTTCTGAGAGTCGTTCGTCGTGTCGTATTCGCCCAGAAGTTCTGCGGCTTCATCGAGCAGCGGAACATCCGACACCGTGAACGGCGCGCCCCGGTCGCGACGGAGCAGTTCACGCTCGGCCGCTGACCAGCTCGGGGTCAGGCTGGCGAGCCAGTTTGGGCGAGCGTAAAGATCCTGCAGGAACTTCTCCGGCGTGAGCGGAAGCCAGGCGGTGTTGAGGGCGACGCGAACGTCGTAGGAATTGCGCACATCCTCGCGCAGCCAGCCCAGATCGGCGTCATCGATCGTGCTTCCGTGTGAGCGCAACTGCGCGGCGAGCTGCGTCGTCAGGGTGCCGAGCACACTCTTCTGGAACTGCTGCCGAGCGACGTTGTGCGGCTTGCGTGCGCGCTGCGCAGCCTGCATCGCACTCTGCACCACGGACGGCTCGAGCGTGACCTTCTCGCCGAGAACGTCGAGCACCTGCGGCTCTGTCGGGACGACCTGGCGGGACTTGACCGCGCGCGAAAGCAGGTCCGCCATCGACGCGCGACCCTTCAGCGCGGCGACCTCTGGCGCATCCTCGAGCGTCGTCTCGACTCCGGGAAACAGTTGGCCGACGCTCGCAAGAACGACACCGGTCTCACCCAGCGACGGCAGCACTGCCTCGATGTATTCCAGGAACGACGGTGACGGGCCGACGATCAGGACTCCGGATGAACGCAGCCGGTCTCGATGCGAGTAGAGAAGGTACGCGGCGCGGTGCAGCGCGACGGCAGTCTTGCCGGTGCCCGGTCCGCCCTGCACGACCAGCACGCCGGCGATCTCGGAGCGGATGATTCGATCCTGCTCCGACTGGATCGTCGCCACGATGTCGGTCATGCGGCCGGTGCGCTCGGCTCTGAGTGCCGCGAGAAGTGCGCCCTCGCCCTGGAGTTCTGTCGTTTCGTCGGTCAGCAGGCTCGAGTCGAAGACCTCGTCCTCGATGCGCACAACGTTGCGGCCCTCCGTGCTGAGGTGCCGACGGGCGCGCGCACCGAGCGGCGTTGCGGCGGTCGCCTGGTAGAACGCACTCGCCTGCGGGACGCGCCAGTCGAGCAGGATCGGCTGCTGGTCGGCATCCCGGAGCCCGATGCGGCCGATGTAGCGGTGGATGCCGCCGAGAAGTTCGAGCCGACCGAACGCGAGGCGGTCCTCGACTTCGCCGAGCTGGGCGATGCGATCCTCGTAGAGCCTCGCAAAAGCATCCCGCTCGCTGCGCGCCTGGTGAGTCCCACCGACCGCGCCGCGCTGGACACCCTCGAGCTGCTCTCGGGCGTCATCACGGAGCGCATCAAGACGCGAATAGAGACCGTGGACGTAGTCGCGCTCGCGTTCGATCTCTGATGACGCTGCCACTGGATGAGCCCCTTAAATCCGGCTAACCAGTCTACGCATGCCGTGCCCTTGGGATTCGCACGCGAATCGCTACTGTCCCTGCTGGCGGCCCAGGATCTTCAGGGCCCGAGCAACGCGATCGCCGAGGCCGGGAACGCGTTTGCGGGTGGAGCGGTCGAAGTCGTCGAGGAGCTTCAGGATGTCGATCCGCTGTCGCGCGTAGACGCGGCGCCAGGCGGCATCCGAGTTCAGAGCGAAACGGATGCCGAGCACCGCAAACAGCGCGCTGAGCACGGGGGCGAGGATCGCGACGTAGACCAGAGGCTCCGTCGCGACGCTCGGGCTCGTCGCCTGGGCGACCCAGCAGGCTGCGATTACGCCCAGGCCGAGCACGACGGTC
>DATAZY010000050.1:0-122678 GCA_036271795.1 Galbitalea sp. | reverse complement strand
TGTCAGGTCACGATATAGCTGCGCGTCCGGAGCCTTGCCTGCTCGATAAGATGAGGCATTGTTTTCTGGAGCGGAGGGAACCCGACCTTGGTACAGCTCACTGGTTCATCGCGGCGCGCGTCACTGAGGGCGGGCGCTGTGGTTGCCTTTGGAGTCCTCGTCACTCCTGCGCTTGCAGGCTGTGCGACCCAGGATGGAGGAGAAGGAAATACTGGCTCCGGTGGTGGTAGTACTTCTTCAAGTGAAACCGTGCACGAATCTGTCGACCAAAATATCCAGGACAAGCTAGCTGATCGCCCGGCAGCGGGTACGGCTGAGTACACAAAGCTGTATGTTGACCCGTTGATCATTCCCTACGTTGCGAGCGTGTCAGGTTCGCCAAATAGGCCGCTGTATTTGACCTGATCCTGGTCGAAGAGAATGAGCGCGTCGTCGACTGCATAGCCGCGCCGTTTGGCATCCGCCTTCGCACGTTCCGACCGAGCCGCCTGCGCTGTTTTTGGATCGTGATTCTCAATGGCAATTCGGGCTCGGCGTCCTGCGTCTAACGCCATGTCCGCCCAGTTAGCCGGATCATTGGCACCCGATGTCGGTGCCGACACAACGCACAGTGCGGGTTCACGGTTTTCCACTCGGCGACTAAAGAGAGCTATTTGCACATCGTAGAACCATTCGAGCTTGCGATTCGGTTTGCGAGATAGTCCCGTTGTGGTTCGGTAGGCGGCGCGCGGTAGTTTCGTCGCATGGTGGATATTGCATGGCAAGGTGTCCCGAACTGGATAGTAGCCATCGCGTCAGTGTTGACTCTGGGCGCCGCAATCACGGCGGGCGTGTTCGCCGGAAAAGCTGCACATTGGACGAAGGAGCAGGCCGAGTCATCAAAGAAGCAAGTGCAAATTGCGAACGACGCATTAGTGATTGCCCAGCAAGAGGCAGAGGTAGCGCAGAACGCGTTGCGACTTGAACAGCTTGAGACTGAAAGAGCCAATCGTCGGCTCGACGAATCGAGGCTGGATGCACTTGCGCCGACTATCTACGCGCGCGCCACTCTCGGTACATCCGATGACGCCACCAAATATCTTCTCGTCAGGCACCGCGTGTCAGAAACCGAACAGCAACCGGACTGGGAGAAAGTCGAGGCACCGTTCGAACTTGCAAGCGATGAGGGCGCGGCATTTCGTACGACGCTCACCATTACATTCACGAACGTCTCTGAACGATTGGCTTTAATCGATATCACCGATCCGGTCAACGGTGAAATGGACTTGCGGCAAGGAACCTCTATTGTCATACCGCCGCATGACACGAGAGCTGTTGTCTGGACTCGGACGTTTTCCTCGTACGCGCTCGCCGATGACGCGGGGATCAACAAGCCGGAATATTGGCTGTTCGACCTTACGTTCTGGGCGCGCGATCTCGGTATGAACGTTCGCGACGCTTACAAGTTCAATGGCGACCTTCGATTCTTCGAACGGGATGGCACCCGCCTCATCGTTAAAACCGAGCCACCCTTTCCGTGGACTGAGAACATCGCCGTGCCATTGCCAGGACGGGTCTCTGAGCGACTGGATACTCCGGCCTCACCATAGAGATATATATGAGCTTCCTCATCGATCGGGCTATTGACAGCCAAACCCCACGCGTATAGGCGATGAAGTAGGTGTCGTTCGATTGAGAGCCTGCAACCTAAAATCTGTCTATGAGTTTCAGTGATGACATCCGCAGCGCCCAGAGCAGAATGCGTGACGGGGAAGCACTTCGCGTGCAAGGTGAGAAACAGGCGGCTGCGGATCTCGATGCCGCAATCGCCGAATTTTACGGGCTGGCGCGTGAAGCGGAGGCGGTCCTGCGCCAAGCTGGAGTACGGCCCCTCCCCATATTCGAGTGGACCACTGACCACGGTAACAATAGCCATCACATCTACACAGGACAGCGTGCTCTGCCCGCAGGTCCATTTGCGCTAGCCGATGGAGACAAGGTGTACGAGGTCAAGGGATACCTTCGCTACCGTGATCCCCTGAATTACTCCGGCGAACCTGCGAAGTCGTCCTCTGCCCGCAGAGCCGGACTTCGCGGCGGCGACTCGTATATCTTGGTCTTTTCAGACCCCACCTTTGCCAGACACCAATTCAGGATTGCCGATAACGATTCTTACCAGCACTCACCTGGTTCCCATAAAAAGGGCGACCTGACAATCCAGCTCTCCGACTCCCAAGAAATTTGGTGGACCAACGCGCGCGACAGCCTTGCCGCCGGCACGGCTGCCACGCTCGAGAGCTTCGGCCACGGAGCCACCTAGCTGTATCCCGCGGGCATGGCATCGCGAGCAAAGGCATTCCTAGACCGCGCGTCTGCGCAGCTACCGCGCAAGCGACGCTAAACGGCGGCCTATGTGGTCGAGAGACCAGTGAGTGCTTCGAAAGTGGCGTCTCCGCCATCGGTCTCGGCACTCGTGTTCATGGGGTCCGTGTGCGCGAAGTAATCCACGACTGATTGCAAGACTTCTTCGGTCGCGGGCTTGAGTGCCGTTTTCAGCGTCTTGCCGTGCTTGTCGAGTAGGCCTTCCTTCCCGGCGAAATGGTCCTCGGCCTTGTCTCGAATGTCATCAGCAGGGATCGTTGTCGCGAAATAGCCAGCGAAGGATTGCTGGATCGCCTCAACTTCCGAGACCTTGTCGGCATCAAGGAGCACTACCACCTTTGAAAAGCCGAGGCCGTAAAGCAATGCCACGATGCGCCGCGGACCTCCATCACCACCGCCAGCGCCCCATCCAAAGATCGTTCCGCGAGGTTCTACTCCCGTTTGTTCGAAGACCCTAGGCAGAAGACCGACATCGTCTTGCCCTTCGACCACGATGATCTCGTCATCCAGAAAAAGGGCCTCCTTTGCGTCAGTGCCAAGGACGTGGGGGTTCCTCCAACCCCCGCGCATTTTAGACAGTTCGTCGATCGTCGCGCGCGGGACTTGCGCGATATGGGAGTCGCCGGTCGTCTTGTAAACCCTGGCGATCTCCGCGCCGTTTGCGATGTCATCCCAGGAAATCAATGCTGGTGAGTGCGTGAAAATGACGATTTGGCGAGTTCTTGAGTATTCGGCTAACTCTCGCCCGAGCCGGCGAACCAACTGTGGATGCAGCGACAGCTCGGGTTCATCGAGGACCAGCAGCGTATCGGGTTCGGAGTCATACAGTGCGTTGAGGATGAACAGTAGGCTGATGATGCCATCACCGAGCCCTTCGCTGGTGTGATTGACGCGTTCGCCGGTAGTGACCTTGATGTAGTACGAAGAACCATGCTCGCCATCCGCTAGGTCGATGGTCCAGTCGAGCGGTTCGCCGAGGACCCTGGTCATCAGTTTGTCGAATTGCTCCTTCTTGGCCGGATCGTTGTGCAAGTCGAAGAGTCGACCGGTGAATTGATTGTCGGGTTGCCGGTACCGCGAGAAGTCTGACCCGCTCGTCATCCAGTCGCGTTGTGATGTCCAGTTCTTCCCGAAGCTCGCTTGAAACTGGCGACGGGAAGGGACGGACACGATCTCAAGGGTCGCAGGGTTAATGGTCTCGGGTTCCCAATGCTTCTTGGTCTCGCTCGTGTTCGCGTTCTGGCTCTCGACGACGAACGTGCTGCCGTCGCCGCGCGCAAGGGTGATCCGAATACCATCGGGCGTTTGCCGATTGCGACGTCCCTCAGAGAAGGAGATATCCGACTTGAACTTTCGGGCGATCGCGTCGAATGATTCCCAGATCGTGGACTTGCCAGCATTGTTGGCACCGACCACGATCGTAAGTCCACTGCCAACCTTCTCATTCGGAATCGCCAGACGAAGCGTCGCCTCTTGACGAAACCCGCGATACCCGCGAGTTGATAACGCGGTCGCCCTCACGTCACCACTAAGACCTGAGTCCATCACTGAACCTTTCTTCTCGCTCCGATACCGCTGCAATATGTCCCGCCTTGACATGAGCTCTACTCTTCCCCGAAGACGAAGAAGGGCGCCTGTGACCGGCTGCCCGGCCGCGCGGACATACTTCTCCAGCACTTCCGCGTCCTTGCCATAAGCGATCCTCGGACGGAGATCCTTCCTACGATCCTCATAAGACCAAGCCACGTGCAAGTGCCCTGGGCGACCATCGCCGTCGACCCCGGACCACGTCATCTTGATAAGGAATGGATTGTCACGGCGTACCTCTCGCAGGTACGTCAGGTTTAGCCCCGGAACCTCAAGGCGCGAGGCCCGACCCTCATGCACAAAGATGTCGATGCTCTGTGCCGAGGTCAGACGACCAATGCTCTCGCCGTCGCCAGAGTTCACCTTCAATGTTTCGTCCGCGAACTGCCAGCCAAGTTCGACTCCGTCGAGAACGCGGCGGCCGGTGACCCGGATCGTGATGAGGTCGGCTGGAAAGAGGCTACGGTTCAGCCGCACCTTTACCGGTGACCCATGAGTCGATGACATCGACGATCTACTCGATCTCAAGCAACTTCATGATTCCCTAACCGTAGTGGTCGTCTGGCGCGGTCGTGAGCGCGCAGCGAACGGCTTCGATCGATCGGGCTATTGACACGCTTAAACCCCCCGCGCATAGTGGGCGCCAGCGAACCATCGCAGGAGCGAGTGTGGCGGGTCGCGGTAAGTGAAAGCAACAGATGAAGACGACGACACAATTCATGACTTCGGCTTCGGCTGGCGATTCGGCGTTGCTAGATGATCTGCGAACCGTTGGACGGGTGGTTCGGAGCGAAGAGTCACTGAGGTCCTCGGGCGAGCCTCTCGATCGCCAGATCGGGTTGCGGCAGGCAGCTTGGCTGACCGCAAAAGTTCTCACGGGCCAGGCAAATGACTGGGATCTTGCCAGCCATTACATGGCGCTCCAGCTTCTGGTGCTCAGCGCGAAGCATCCTGCCCTTTCTTCAGATAGCGAAGCCTTGGGTGAGATCCGTTCGTGGCTTACCGGATTGAAGTGTCGAGCCGATGAACCATTGAACAACCAAGAGGACATGGCGGAGTTGTTCGCGGACGAAGTGATTGGGTCGGTGACTTTCTTCGGCGGACTCGGTCACCTCACCGATGCTGCCTGAGTACCTGCGGAACGACCTCGGTTTCGCATTTGGACACCGGCGCTAATCAAAGCTCGGCGGACTGACTCTCGGGGAACCTCGAGCTCTTTCATAATCGCGGCCAGGGGGACACCTTCTTCGTACAACTTCACGGACGATGCGATCTGATCTTGTGTCATGGCCTGCCGACGCATGGCGACACCTCGAGCTTCCAGAAGTTTGAGGACGCTGGACTTGCTGAGGCCGTAAGCAGCCATGAGCTCAGTCGTCTGCGCACCCGCGTCGTATTCAGCAACGAGTTGGTCGATGTTCTCTCGACCGAGGCGGCGTTCGACATTGCGGACGAAGATCGCCACGGTAGGAAGTGCCGTGGGTTGCCGCTTCTTCTCGGCTCGAGCCAGGAGATGAAGTAATTCCTCAAGTGACTTCTCGGAGTAGCGGGGTTTTGAGTAGCGTCCTATAAGGCCAACAGAAGAAGGAACGGCCCCGCTTCGGTGGGGCCGTTCCTTTCTTGGAGGATCAGCGTGCGAAGCTGCTTGTGGGTCCCCGCTGAGCAGTCCAAAATGTCGCGGAGCGATATTTTGGCGGCACAGTAACGGTAGGGGAGTCAAATCCTGTCCCCGCGCCAATCCACGCTTTTGCGCACCAAGGTCGGATGCGGTCGATAGCGTTCAGACATGAGCGAATTCGTTGACGCACTGATTGCCGAAGGGCCTGTCGCCGAACACTCGGGCGAGTTGGCGTTGTTCGGGCGTTTCGTCGGGGAGTGGCAGGTCGACAATCGCAGCTTGATCGAGTCGACTGGCGAATGGGTCGAGAGTCGCTTCCGATGGATGTTCGCCTGGATCCTCGATGGACGCGGGGTGCAAGACGTCATCGTTGGAGCGAACGAGCGAGCCGGTGGTACGACGTTGCGAATTTTTGACCCGACACTGGACGCGTGGCGCGTCTACTGGTTTGGCGTGGCTGGCGGCGACTACTGCGATTTGCGCGGAGCCGCCGATGGCCCCGATGCAATCTTGCTCGACGGCACACAGACTGACGGCCGGCGCATCCGCTGGCGGTTCAGCGGCATCACCGCCGACTCATTCGCCTGGGACGGGCGAGTCTCAGATGACGGCGGCGCATCCTGGTGGCTCGAACAGCACATGGACGCGCGTCGCGTCCGCTGATTCCACTGGACTACCGGTCTGGCCATGACCCATTCGGTGATCCGATCATCCCTCGCTCAGGCCGCGACCGGGCAGGGCTATCCGACGAAGACGCACCCAACCTGCGGGTTGAACGCCCGCGTCGCCCATGCCGCAATCGCGGGACCGGCGGCTGTCGCGGTGGCGCTCAGCTGCACGGCGCAGTCAGAGACCACGGCCGTTCCCGGGTTGGGTCCCCCAGGGTCATTGCCGCCGCCGTTGAAGCCGTAACTTCCGAGCGGCGTCGCCCAGCCATAGGCGCCGTGGGCCGGGTTGCTGCCCGCGAGGGGCGCAACACCCGTCACAGTGCCCGGAACGGTGATAATTCCTGCGGCGCAACCTGCCTGATTCGCCATATATGCACCGGTGTAGGCAGAGACGGGTAGGAAGTTGAACACAACCGGATCCGTCGAAGTTGGCCAGGTGGGCGTGCCGGCTCGCGGCGTCGCAGTAATGGTGACGTTCATGTAGACCGTGCGCGGATACTGCGTCTCCCAGCGCGGTTGACCCTGGGCCTCCGGGTCGCCCGGATAGTTGCACTGGGCGTCGAGAAGCGCCGTCTGGCCTGCCACGGCCGCGGTGGGAACGAACGCGGTCTCAACGAGGTCGACGATCGCACCGTTGGATGCCGTTGCAACCGCATTGATCTGGAACAGCCCATTTCCCGGCAAGGGCGAAGGGGTCGGAAGCCCGGCAATTGTTGGAGTCGGGGACGGACGAACCGACGGGATCGCGGAAGGAGGTGGGCTACTCGCTGTACATCCGCTCAGCGCAACAGCAACGAGCACCGCCGCGACAGTAGGTACGCCGCGCGCGGCTGTGCGATTCACCTAAGAAGGGTAACCCGTCCTCGACACGGCCCACCGCTGTCACCCGAACTGGGGTCGCTTCTGCGCCCAAAGCGCCGTCATGCCGGGTGGAACGGTCGGTCTCTTTTCGTAAGTAAGAACGGAGCCCACTAACCACGGGAACCGCAGCAACATCGGTAGCCGGTACGTCCGTGATCTGGAACCATGACTGAGAGGTCAGTTGGATGCTCAAGTCCGTAGTGTTGGGAGCCACCGCATTTGGCGGTATCCCCGTTCAATTCGTCATCATGTCGAGCCTTTTTGTTGTGATTGGTCTGACGCTGGCGTTCGCCGTGATCAGGATGTTTAGGGCGCACTAGCTTCTTCTCCCGCGAGCGGCACCAAGAACACGTTCATCCCGGCGTCGTCCGACTATGTAGTCCCGATTCGGAGCCGTCGCCGGATCACCCATCGTTGCCCTGAAAGCTGCACCCGAGCGTCGGGTCGACGGGCGTGGTGAGCCAATCGGCGACCGCGCTACTCGCTGCCTTCGCCGCAGCGCTGAGTTCGATCTGGCAATGTGCGACCACTCCCGTGCCCGTGCCGTTGTCCGGTGCACTCGGATCGTTTCCTTCACCATCGAATCCATAGAGACCGAACTTGCTCGCCCAGCCATACTTGCCGGTGGCAGGTTCGGTTGCATCGACTGCGGCAACGCCCTGAATCGTTCCTGGGATTGCAATGTATCCGGGCGCACAGGCCGACTGACCAACCTCGTACGAGCCGGTGTATGCCGAAGCCGTGGTGAGAAAGTATGCGACCACTTGATCGTCGGGATCCCAGGCCGGAGAGCCCGGTCGGAGAGTGGCAGTGATTGTGGTGGTCAAGAGTTGAGGGTCGGCGTATGCCGTCTCCCAGTCAGGCTGGCTCCCACCGTTGCATTGGTCGTCCAGCAGTGAGGTGCCTGCGGCGGTTGCCGGGCCGGGCGCATAGACGGTTTGCTCGAGGTCGACGGTCGCCCCGCTTTTCTCGGTCACCGTGGCGGTGATCCGGAACAGCGCGTTTGCCGGCAGGGGGCCGGCCGAAGGGTTAGTCGACGACGGGGTCGCGGACGGTGACGGCGTGGCCGCGGCCGATGCGCGAATTTTTGGTGCCGCGGCATGCGGAAGGACGGCGGGGGCGCATCCGGTCAGGGCGACCACCACGGCCAAAACCGCTCCCGATCCAAGAATCGATACACGTTTTCGCACCATTGCTGTTGATCCTCTCGCGGGCATGGTTCGACAGTGGCATCCCGGCCGTAACGTCTCCGTAACGCGCAAGCCGTGAGCGCCGCGAGAAAGGGGCTACTTGTCGATGACGTGCACCAGCTCTTCGATGAAGGTCGCGAAGTCGGTGGAGCGCTTGATGAGTTCGAGCACCTCCGCGCGGTCCGCGAAGACTTCGACGAACTGGTCGAAGACCTCCTGGAATGATGCCCGGCCGCTCGCGGAGAATGCGATCAGCGCGATCACGTTGACCCGGTTCTCACCCCAGGTCA
The DNA here is from genome assembly GCA_036271795.1 of Galbitalea sp. Lineage (GTDB taxonomy): Bacteria > Actinomycetota > Actinomycetes > Actinomycetales > Microbacteriaceae > Galbitalea. Next base: position 114,103 of record DATAZY010000050.1, on the reverse strand, counting down.
TCGGTGTTTCATTGACTGCGATCGCGATCGAGGTTCGTGACGCGCTCATCACCATCGCGTGCGGGACGGCGATGGTGTCGGTGAACGCGGTGGACGACATGAGCTCCCGTTCCACGGCTCCCTCGACGTAGCTCTCGTCGATGATCCCGCGCTCGACCATGAGCGCCCCGAGCATCCGGATCATGTCTACTTCCGACGACGCCGAGGCGTTGCGCAGGAACAGCCCGTCGGAGAAGTACAGCAGCAGGTCATCCTTGATCTGCGCTCGTCGGCGATGACGGCGAACCCGGGTGATGGCCCGGCGAACGTTCTCGATGTCTCCATCGGTGAGGAACGGCTGGATGACCACAACGTTGTCAACCACCCCCTTGGCGGCGATGGTGGTGAGCACCAGGTCGGTAGAGAAGTCCAGCCAGTCGACGTCCGTTCTGGTGACCATTACCTCGACTGAGAGCTCTGAGCCGAGAGCGGATTCAATCCGCTCGCGCAGGATCGTGTGCATGTCGTAGTAGCCCGGACAGACGATGGCCACCGTGAGCCGTTCCTCACGACGTGACTGCCGCTCCAGGAACGAGCCGAGGTGCAGGGCGATGTACGAGATCTCATCATCGTTCATCGTGATCGCTTTCGCCCGCTGTATTTGCGACGCCATGAATACGGCGACGTCGTAGATCATCGGGTAGGACGTTTTGATGGAGCGGACCAGTGGATTACGTGAGAACGAGTTGTCCTGGGCGCGTGCGACGAGGTTTCCGAGATGCAGCGCAAGTCTCACCATGAAGCCCTCGTCACTCAGATCGACGAGGTATTCCTCGCTGACCTGGGCGACCACGTTGCGTACGAGCGCCAGGTTATCTGGGTCAACGTACTGCTCCGCCACGGCGGCGACTGGCTGGCCCTGGCCGGGCGTAATCACCCTCGTGGTCAGGAGCTTGGCCAGATAGTCGAGGTCGACATCCGCCAGCTCCACGTCGAAGTGCGTACTGATCAGCGTTGCGAGCCCAAATGTCACCGGCTCGCGTTCGGCGTCTCGTGGATGTGGCGGGATGGCGAGCGGGCGTGCGTCGCGGATCGCGCGGTCGACCGCAATCGCGACGTGCAGCAGCACACTGTTGATCCCGTATTCGTTGACGAAGTAGCCCTGGGTCTCCAGCATCGCGATCAGGTCGGTCTTGAACAGGCCGAGATCCTCTGACGCAAACTCGCGCTGCACGTTCTCGAGTTCGAGGAATCCCTGCGCGCTCTCGCTGTGAAAGAGCTTGCTGAGCAGCTTGCGGTGATCGCTTTCCGAACCGGTGAGCGTCACGGTGCTGCCCCGTCTCACGAGCGTGACTCCGGCATCCTCGCCCAGCGCCTTGACCTTGCGCAGGTCGGACTCGATGGTCGACTCGCTGACGAACAGGCTGTCGGCGAGGGCATGGATGTCGAGCCCCTGGGGGGCCTCGGTGAGGCGACGGACGAGGTGGTGGACCCGGTCCTGCGGGGTGTCGAAGTCGCTGTCCTTTGCCCGCGCGCCCGAGACGAACGTGGCGTAAGCCTCGCGGTTGAGCCGGTAACCGCTGGTCGACGCGGTGATGATCGGCAGCGGATGCGCGGCTGCCTTGGCCGCCGTGACATAGCTGCGCACGCTGCGCGTCGTCACGCCCAACTGGTCTGCCAGCTCGCTCGCCGTGACCCAGCCCTCGGACTGCACCAGGTGGTCGAGCAGGCGCTCATACTTATCGGTCATTTCCCAGTCACTGTAACCGCATGCACTTCGCGGGTGGTTCTTCCGCACAATTTTTTCCGCTCCTGCGGAAAGCAATCTGTTGGATGCGGAGGGCTCCTGGGTTCGATTATTGGCCTGTACCCCCGTACCGAAGGAACGCAAGGAGGCGATCCCATGGACCTGATCCTTGTCGTCTGCGGTGCCGGGGCATCCAGTACCTTCCTCGCCAGCCGAATCCGGTCACTCGCAACGGAGCGCGGGCTCGACCTCACCGCACGCGCCGCCAGCAACCTCGACCTGTCGTCGCGCCTCGCGGACGCGACTGTCCTGCTGGTTGGACCCCATCTCGAAGCGAGCTTCTCCGAACTGCGGGCAGAGGCCGCCACCCATTCGGTCCCCGCGGGACTACTTCCAGCGACGGCCTTTGGCCCGGATGGCGCGACCGACGCCCTGGAGCAGGCACTCGCCCTGCTCGACGCAACCAACGAAGGATCCGTCAATGCCTGAACGCACCGTCACCATCGCGTCCGCCCACGGACTTCACGCTCGCCCCGCTTCGCTGTTTGTTCAGGCGGTCAACGCATCGGGCCTTCCGGTGCAGTTGACGAAGGGCGACAAGACGCTGAACGCTGCAAGCATCCTCGGCGTCATTTCTCTCGGCATCAACCACGGCGACCAGATCACGCTTGCGACCGAGGGCGAGAGCGCCGACGCCGTGCTCGACTCTCTCGTCGAGCTGCTGACAACGGACATGGACGCATGACCACAAAAACCGCGGCCTCGAGACACGGTGCCTCAACACTGCGTGGTGTCGGGATCGGTCGCGGCCTGGGCATGGGTCCCGTGCTGCGAATGCCCGATCCGCTCCCCGAGCCGTCGGATGCTCTGAGCGCACTCGCAGCGGATGCCGAGAAGGTTCGCGCCGCGGGAGCGCTGGCAGCCGCGGCTGCGGACATCCGCCTGCGCGGCCACAAGGCGGGCGGCTCTGCGAAGGACGTCCTGGATGCCCAGGCATTCATGGCCGAAGATCCGACGCTAAAGGATGACGTCAACGCTCGCATCGAGACGGGAAAGACGGCGGAGCGGGCGGTCTTCGAGGCGTTCGTACAGTTCCGCGATCTCCTCGCCAGCATGGGCGGCTACATGGGTGAGCGGGCAACCGATCTCGATGACGTGTCGCAGCGGGTAGTCGCGCACCTTCGGGGAGTCGCTGCGCCAGGAGTGCCCGACCCCGATCGTCCATTCGTCCTCGTCGCCCGTGATCTCGCGCCGGCCGACACAGCGCTCCTGAATCTCGACAAGGTGCTCGCGTTGATTACCAGCGACGGCGGACCGACCTCCCACACCGCGATCCTCGCGCGGGAGAAGTCGATCGTCGCGGTCGTGTCGGTGCCCGGCGCCCTGTCCCTCGAGGACGGCGATTGGGCCATCGTCGACGCCTCGACGGGGGTCGTCACGGTCAATCCGACGGAGACCGAACGCTCTGCGGCCGAGACGGCTCTCGCCGCTCGCGCGAGTGCGCCCGCGGTCTCGGTCGGACCGGGCGCCCTCGCGGACGGCACGGCCATCCCGCTGCTCGCCAACCTGGGAGCCGTCGACAAGCTGGATGCCGCAGTCGAGAAGGGCGCGGAGGGTGTCGGCCTGTTCCGCACCGAGTTTCTCTTCCTCGACTCGGACAAGGCTCCCACCGTCGCCGAACAGCAGGCCAGCTACACGAAACTGTTCGAGGCTTTCCCCGGCAAGAAGGTTGTCGTTCGCGCTCTGGATGCCGGCGCCGACAAGCCGCTGAGCTTCCTGAACGACGAGCCGGAGGAGAATCCCGCGCTCGGGCTTCGCGGCCTGCGAGCGCTGCGTGCGCACGAGTCGATCCTCCGCGACCAGCTGACCGCGATCGCGGGCGCTGCGGCCGTCACCTCGGCCGAGGTCTGGGTCATGGCGCCCATGGTCTCGACGGTCGAGGAGGCGCGCTACTTCGTGAGCCTCGCCAAGGAGCTCGGGCTCGAGACGGCCGGGGTCATGGTCGAAGTTCCGTCGGCCGCCCTGCTCGCCGATCGCATCCTCGCCGACGCCGACTTCGCGAGTATCGGCACCAATGACCTGACGCAGTACACGCTGGCGGCTGACCGACTCCTCGGGTCGGTTTCCTCGTTTCAGGATCCGTGGCATCCGGCGGTGCTGCGTCTGGTCGGCGAAGTCGGACGAGCGGGGTCCGCCCTCGACAAGCCGGTCGGGATCTGTGGCGAGGCTGCCGCGGACCCAATGCTCGCCGTCGTCCTCGTCGGTCTCGGTGCGACGTCCCTGTCGATGTCGCCGGCGGCCCTCGCGGATGTCCGCGCAGAACTGTCCCGTTTCACCAGGAAGCAGGCAATCCAATTCGCCGAACTCGCACTATCGGCAAATAGCGCCGTCGAAGCCCGCGCAGCGGTGTTCGCGGCGGCAACCCCTCCACCCAACACACAGAAATAGGAGTAGCAATGACAACGACGTCTGTACTGGCGCCGCCCCCCGCGGGGTCGTCCCGCGCGCGGGTTCGCGTCCAGAAATTCGGAACCTTCCTTTCGGGAATGGTCATGCCGAACATCCCCGCGTTCATCGCCTGGGGAATCATCACCGCATTCTTCATCCAGACGGGATGGACACCGAATGGACTCCTCGGAGGATTCGGAACGACCGCTGGGGTTGCTAACCCGGGACTGGTCGGACCAATCATCACCTACCTCATCCCGCTTCTTATCGCGGCCCAGGGTGGGCGAATGGTCTACGGTCTCCGTGGAGCCGTCGTCGGCACCGTCTTCACCATGGGTGTCATCATCGGATCGCTCGGCACCACGATGATCCTGGGTGCGATGATTTGTGGCCCACTCGGCGCCTGGCTGATCAAGCAGTTCGACCGCCTCTGGGAAGGCAAGATCAAGGCCGGCTTCGAGATGCTCGTGAGTAACTTCTCGGCGGGCATCCTGGGGTTCGGTCTGGCTCTCGCTGGTTACTTCTGGCTGTCGCCGTTCTTCTCCTGGATCACGACGATCCTGGGCGACGGCGTCAAGTGGCTGGTCAACGCCCACCTGCTTCCGCTCGCGAGCGTATTCATCGAACCGGCGAAGGTCGTGTTCCTGAACAATGCCATCAACCATGGTGTGCTCGACCAGCTGGGTGTTCAGCAGGTTCAGCAGTCAGGAAAGTCGATCCTGTTCCTGCTCGAGGCGAACCCCGGCCCCGGTGCGGGCCTTCTGCTGGCGTTCACGTTCTTCGGCGTTGGCATAGCGCGCGCGACCGCTCCCGGTGCGTTCATCATCCAGTTCCTGGGCGGCATCCACGAGGTGTACTTCCCGTTCGTGCTGTCGAAGCCGATCCTGCTCCTTGCAGTCATCGCCGGCGGCGCGACCGGCGTTGCCACCAACGTCGCCTTCCACTCGGGTCTCGTTGCGCCAGCATCTCCTGGCTCGATCTTCGCCATTCTGTTCGAGACATCAAAGGACAGTTACGTCGGCGTCATCCTGTCGGTGGTCCTGTCCGCGGGAGTCTCATTCCTGGTCACTGCGGTCATCCTGCGGGCCAGCCGCAGGCGTGACCTGGCGGCGGAAGCTGCGGGCGAGAACACTCTCGAGGAGGCCATCGCTCAAAACGCCGCCAACAAGGGTGGCAGCAGCCGCGTCGGTGACCTGATCGGCAATACGGGTGCGAACAGCCCCCAGGCCGACGCAGAAGATGCCGGAGGCAGCGTCAAGACCGCAACGAAGATCAGCACCATCGTCTTCGCCTGCGACGCCGGGATGGGTTCGAGCGCCATGGGCGCAACCGTGGTGCGAAACAAGCTGAAGAAGGCGGGCATTACCGGTGTTACGGTCGAGAACAAGGCGATCGCGAACCTCACGGATGATGTCGATCTCGTCATCACGCAGGCGCAGTTGACCGAGCGCGCGAAGCAGAAAGCTCCGCACGCGCAGCACGTTTCGGTCGACAATTTCATGGCAAGCCCGAAGTACGACGAGGTTGTCGACGAGGTCAAGGCGTCGCAGGGCGCCTGACCGGTAGCGCCAGGAAGGGTCACAGAGCATGGGCAAGGTACTCGAACTCCAGCAGATCAACCTGCACGGAACGGCGACAACGCCGGCCGAAGCGATTGACGAAGCCGGTCGCATCCTCGTCGCCAGCGGGGCGGTGACCGCGGAGTACCCGCGCTATATGCACGACCGGGAGGTGCTTGTGTCGACCTACATGGGCAACTTCCTGGCGATTCCGCATGGGACGAACGAGGGCAAGGACACGGTTCTTGCGTCCGCGCTCTCGTTCGTCCGCTACGACAATCCGATCGACTGGGGCGGCAATCCCGTTCGATTCGTGGTGGGGATCGCGGGCAAGGATGGCGGGCACATGGACGTTCTCTCCAGTATCGCCCTCATCTTCAGCGACGAGGAGGAAGTGGATCGGCTCCTCGTCGCTGAAACCCCGGAAGACGTTCTCGGAATTCTGGGCGATGTCAATGCGTGACGAGTCATGTCGCTGAAGGCGGTGCACTTCGGTGCAGGCAACATCGGGCGTGGTTTCGTCGGGCTGGTGCTGCACAACGCCGGATATGAGCTCGTTTTCGCCGACGTAGCGGCACCGCTCATCGACGCGCTTGCGGCCAGCACGAGCTACCAGGTTCGGGAGGTTGGACTCGGCGCTGCGACCAGCACGGTCGACAACTACCGAGCGATCAACAGCGCGACCCACGAGGCGGACGTCATCGCGGAGATCGCGACGGCGGATGTCGTGACAACCGCGGTCGGTCCGAACATCCTGCGCTTTGTTGCACCCGTGATCGCGGCTGGTCTCGCGAAGCGCGACCCCTCGCGACGGCCGCTGGCGGTGATGGCCTGCGAGAACGCGATCAACGCGACCGATGTGCTTCGCAACTCGGTCGTCGACTCGATCGAGGACCCGTCGGATCTGGCCAATGCGGTCTTTGCGAACACGGCAGTCGACCGGATTGTGCCCGGCCAGTCCGAAACCGCCGGGCTCGACGTGACGGTCGAGGCGTTTTTCGAGTGGGCGGTCGAGCGAGGCCCGTTCGGGAAGGATGTCCCCGAGATCCCCGAGGCGCATTTCGTTGAAGATCTTGCTCCGTACATCGAACGCAAGCTGTTCACGGTCAACACGGGTCACGCGACGACCGCGTATCACGGGTTCCTGGCGGGCGCGACGTCGATTGCGGAGGCGATAGCGATGCCGACGGTGCTAGCCGAGGTTCGCGCCGTATTGGCCGAGACCAAGGAGTTGCTCGTCGCGAAACACGATTTCGAGCCAGAAGTCCAACAGGACTACATCGACACCAATCTCGCGCGGTTCGCGAACGAAGAGCTGACCGACACCGTCGAACGGGTAGGTCGCGAGCCGCTTCGGAAGCTCTCCCGCCGGGAGCGGTTTGTTGGCCCCGCGGCAGAACTGGCCGAGCTCGGTCTGCCAAGCGACGCGCTCGTGCGCGCAATGGGTGCGGCCCTGCACTTCGACGTTCCGGATGACCCGCAGAGCGTCGAACTTCGCGAGCTGCTCGGATCGCTCAGCGCGCAGGATTTCGTCGAGCAGGTCACCGGGCTTGAGCCGGGGCATCCACTCTTCGCCTCGGTTGTCGCCCAGGTCGAGAGGGCACACCGCTAGCGTCGCGCCAACTCCGCTCCGGCGGCTTGGAGCCAACGCTCGGCATCGGATAGCGCGGCCCTAGAGCTGCCCGCGATCTCGCTCAGGGAGACGGCGTCCGCGAACTGTGTGGTTGGCGCCTCGATGAGGCCCGCAACGAGCGCGACGCCGATTTGGAGTTCGTTCGCGAGGGATGCGATGTGGTGCGGGATCTTGCCGGAAGCGGACTGCGAGTCGAATCGGCCCTCGCCGGTAATCACGAGGTCGGCCGATCGGATGGCCGCATCCAGGCCCCCGCGTGCCGCGATCTCCTCGGCTCCGGACCGGAGTTCCGCACCCCACGCCACCAGCCCGAAGGCCGTGCCGCCGGCTGCACCTGCACCGGGGAACATCGGATCGCCACCAAGCACCGACGCGAAGTGGGCGAGGTTGGTATCCAGCACCGGGACATCGGCCGGCAGGGCGCCTTTCTGCGGTCCGAACACGGCCGCTGCACCGTCCGGGCCCAGGAGCGGATTGACCACATCGCAGAGGACGACGACGCTCGATGGCGCCGTTCGCGCGGTCGCCAGACTCGCGTGCTCGAGGGAGGCGAGCCCGCGATTGCCGAGCGGAATCGAGACCCTGGAAGCGTCGAGCAGCTCGGCCCCCAGCGCGGCGAGTGCGCCGGCGCCGCCATCTGTGGACGAACTCCCGCCGACCGCCAGGATGAGACTTGTCGCGCCGGCGTCGACAGCGGCCGCGATGAGCTGTCCGAATCCGTAGGTGTGCGCGTCGAACGGGAGCAGGGGATTGAGCAGGGTGAGCCCGCTCGCCTGCGCGAGTTCAACCACGGCAGTCGCGTCCGGCAGCAGGAGCCACTCCGCTTCGACCGCCCGCCCGTCGGGCCCGAGGACGCGGAGCGGCATCCGAACCGCTCCAGGAACCGCGGCCGCGAATGCATCCAGCGTGCCCTCGCCGCCGTCGGCCATCGGCAGTTCTACGATCGAGTCTTCCGGGCGGACGGATTTCCACCCGCGCGCAATCGCGCCGGCCGCTACGGCGGCGGATGCGGTGCCCTTGAATGAGTCGGGGGCAATCACTACACGGGCCACGACTCAAGAGTGGCACGCCTTAGGCTTGAGCCATGACTGAGCAGGTCGACGTGGGCGTCGCGATCGCTGTTGCACAGTTTGCGCCGACCTCGGACCCGACTCTCAACCTCGAGGTTCTTCGCGACCTTGCCACCACTGCGGTCACTCGCGGGGCGAGACTCGTGGTCTTCCCCGAATACTCCTCCTACTTCGCGCCGGCTCTCGGCCAGAACTTCGTCGACGCCGCTCAGCCACTCGACGGCGAATTCGTCTCAGGCATCCGCGCGCTCGCCACCGAACTCAAGGCCTGGATCGTTGCCGGGCTGGTCGAGCGCATCGATGAGCCGAATCGCTTCTCGAACACGCTCGTCGCGGTCTCGCCGGCGGGCGACATCGCGGCGACCTATCGCAAACTGCACCTCTACGACGCGTTCGGCGAAAAGGAGTCGCGGTGGGTGCGCCCCGGCGATATCGAGCCGCCGCAGATCTTCGAGTTCGAGGGATTCCGAGTCGGGCTGCAGACCTGTTACGACCTGCGCTTCCCCGAGATCACTCGTCGACTGGTGGACGCGGGTGCGACGCTCGTGCTCGTGCCCTCCGAGTGGGTGCGCGGTCCACTCAAGGAGGCGCACTGGCGCACGCTGGTCACCGCTCGCGCGCTCGAAAACACGATCTATGTCGCCGCGGCCGACCAGACGCCGCCGATCGGGGTCGGAAACAGCATGATCGTCGACCCGATGGGGGTCGAAATCGCGACCTTGGGCGAAACGAAGGATGTTGCGGTGGCGACGATTTCCCTCGATCGGATCGGCGCCGTGCGCACCCTCAACCCCGCGCTCGAACTGCGTCGCTTCGCCGTCATCGTCAAGGAGATGCGTTCGCCGTGACCCCGGAATGCGGGTAGTGCCCGCTCTGTCTACTCCCTACTAAAGGGACGTACAGTTAGCCGTAGCGGTTGGGAGGCTGCGCATGGGGGAAAATGCGTACCGGGTTTTGGTCGTCGACGACGACCCCGATGTCGCGCTCTATACGAGCACGGTTCTCGAGCGCCGCGGTGGTTGTGAAGTCAAATCGATCACCAATCCCGCGCTTGCTCGCGCGACGGTCGATGAGTTCCGGCCGGATGTCGTCGTCACCGACATAGAGATGCCCGGGATGACCGGGCTCCAGCTCATCGAGCTGCTGCGCACCGACCAGCCGAACCTTCCCATCATCGTGATGACCGCCCACGTCTCCGTCGACTACGCGGTTGGCGCCCTGCGCAGCCAGGCCGACGAATTTCTGGTCAAGCCCATTGCCTCACCGGAACTCATCGCCATCGTGCATCGGCTCGCAGCAGAAGGCCGCGCGAACCGCGAAGCCGGACGCCCGCGCGAGTACGTGCTCGCGGTGGGCGCGCATCCGGATGATGTCGAACTCGGCGTCGGGGGCATCCTCGCGGCGCATCGCGCGGCCGGCGATACCGTCGTCATCCTGACCATGTCTCGCGGCGCGAAGGGCGGCGAACCGGATGACCGCCAGCACGAGTCGCTGAAGTCCGCCGACCTGCTCGGAGCCCGACTGTTTCTCGAGGACCTGGTCGACACCGAGATCACCAGTACCGGGCCGACGATCGCGATCATCGAACGCGTCATCAAGCAGGTCAATCCGACGATCGTCTACACCCACAGCATCCACGATCGTCACCAGGATCACCGGGCCGTACACGAGGCGGTCATCGTCGCCGCGAGGGCGGTCGACACGGTCGCCTGCTTCCAGAGTCCGTCCTCGACGGTCGACTATCGGCCATCCCGTTTCGTCTCGATCGATGGCTTCACCGATCGGAAAATGGAGTTGCTGGAGTGTTTCCAGTCGCAGGCGAGCATCCGCAAGTACCTGGAGCCGGACTTCGTCCTGGCCAGCGCGCGGTACTGGTCGCGGTTCTCGAGCAGCAGCGACTACTGCGAGCCACTCGAAATCATCCGTGACGCCGACGATCTCTCGGTGCAGTCCCATGCGCGTCCGGTGGTGAACCGCCGAGCGCAGGCCGGGAGCCAGGCATGACACGCGTTCTCGTGACGGGAGTTGGAGGCCCCGCCGGCGTTGCTGTTCTTCGTTCCCTGGTGAAGCGGTCGGACGTCGAGGTGTTCGCCGGCGACATGGACGGTTGGGCCAGCGGCCTCTACCTGGTTCCGGCGGAGCGTCGTCGCATTCTGCAGCCCGGCCTCAGTCCCGACTTCGTCGATGGAATCCGGCAGTTGTGCGTGGATAACCAGGTCGACGTCGTCATCTCCACCGTCGACGTAGAACTGCCGCCCCTTGCCGCTCATCGCGACGATCTCGGCGGCGCTGTACTTGCCGCGCCGTCGGAGGCAACCCTCGCCGTCACGCTCGACAAGTGGGAGCTCGCTCAACGCTGTGCTCCGCTTCTGCGCACACCGGTTACCCGACTGCTGAACGCCGACGGAATCGCGCTGCGCTGGGTCTACCCGGTGATCGTCAAGCCCCGTCGCGGCGCCGGCTCGCGCGGTGTTCGTCTGGTGCCCGATCGCGCGGCTCTTACCGCCATGGACCCGGATGAGGCTCTCATCATCCAGGAACACCTGCCCGGCGACGAGTTCTCGGTCGATGTTCTGGCGGACGCGGAGGGCAATGTCGTCGCTGCCGTACCGCGCACCCGCACGCGTGTCGACTCCGGGGTCTCCATCGCCGGGCAAACCGTGCACGACGCAGCACTCGAAGACACCGCCGCGGCAGTTGCCCGGGCGATCGGCCTGCGCGGTGTCGCGAATGTGCAGCTGCGCCGCGACAGCGACGGCATCCCGGCGCTACTCGAGGTCAATCCACGCTTCCCGGGTGCACTCCCGCTTACCATCGCGGCCGGCGTCGACATGCCGTCACTGGTGCTCGACCTGGCGCTCGGCGTGGCGATCCCGGAGAAGCTCGACTTCGCCGATCTCGCGAACGTGCGCTACCTGGAAGACGTCTTCGTTCCGCCGGCAGAGATCCTGCACTCCGAGCACGCGGCCCATCAGGAGAGCGACGAATGACCGCGGCGCCGGGCGCGCTCACCTCGGGCGACTTCCACGTGCATTCGAGCTTCTCGGATGACGCGCAGAGCACGATTGCCCAGAATCTGGCCGCGGCAGCGGCGATGGGCCTGACCGAGATCCGGCTCGTCGACCACGTGCGCCAGGCGACGACCTGGGTGCCGGACTTTCTGGCGGCAGTTACTGCGGCACCACGACACGATGGGCTGGCGGTCCGCACGGGGGTCGAGGCCAAGATCCTGAATGCGCGCGGAGAACTCGACCTGCCGACCGGTCTGGTTCTCGGGCGGGGCGGGGTCGACGCGGTGCTGATCGCCGACCACCAGTTCCCCGGCCCGGATGGAGCGTGGTCGCCGGAGGTCACGAGAGAAAAGCTCGCCTCGGGACTCAGCGTGTCCGACGCCCTCGACCTGCTCATCGGTGCGACGGTTGCGGCGATGGAATCCGTGGAGTGGGGCCAGCTCGCGCACTGCTTCTCGATCCTGCCGAAGATCGGCTTGTCCGAGAGCGACCTGACCGATGAGCACCTTGCGACGTGGGCAGCAGCGGCCGCCGCGACGGGAACGCTTATCGAGGTCAACGAGAAGTGGGGATGTCCCGGGCCGCGGGCACTGAGCGTGGCCCTCGCTGCGGGCGCTGCGCTCGTCGCCTCAACCGACAGCCACATTGCAAGCGATGTCGGGCGTTACTCGAGAGTCACGGCCATCCTCGCCGAGACGAACAACGAGACGAACAACCTGAGGGAAGTGGCAGCATCGTGAACATTGATTGGGCATTGGTCGGCTACAACACCCTCGTCGTGGTGTTGCTCATCCTCGTCGCCACGGGCGCGGTTCCCGTGCTCTCCGGCGCGTTCTCGTTTCTCGCCATCCCGTTCCACGCGGTCAAGAACCATTACGGCAAGGCGGCGCCGTACCTGCCGCGCGTCGCCATCGTGGTTCCGGCCTGGAACGAGGGCGCGGTGATCGGCGAGTCGATCGATCGGCTCATGGCGCTCGAATATCCGCCCGAGAGTCTCCGCGTCTATGTTGTGGACGACGCCAGCACCGATAACACGCCGGACGTCGTCGCCGCCAAGGCCGCCACGTATCCCGGCCGGGTGTTTCACTTGAGGCGCGACAAGGGCGGCGAGGGCAAAGCCCATACGCTCAACCACGGTATCCGGGTCATCCTGCAGGACGATTGGATGCAGGCGCTCCTGATCATGGATGCCGATGTCGTCTACCTGCCGGAGTCGCTGCGCAAGATGACGCGGCACCTCGCGGACCCGAACGTCGGCGCGGTGTCGGCCTACATTCGCGAAGGCTCCGCGGACAAGAACTACCTCACCAGGTACATCGGGATCGAGTACATCCTGTCCCAGCCGGCCGGACGCAGGGCACAGAATGTGCTCGGTGCGCAGGCCTGCCTCGCCGGGGGAGCGCAGCTGCATACGCGCGAAAACCTCCTCGCCATCGGCGGCCAGATCGACACCAGTTCGCTCGCAGAAGACACGATCACGACCTTCGAGACCCAGCTTCGCGGACGTGAAGTGGTCTTCGAGCCGCTCGCCATCGTTCACGCGGAGGAACCTGGCCAGATTGCGGCGTTGTGGAAGCAGCGTCTGCGCTGGGCCCGGGGCAACGTCTCGGTGACCGCCAAGTACAAGAACATCTGGTTCCGGCGATCCAAGGGCCATAACCTGGGCAGCTGGTCATTCGGGATCGTCTGGTTCAGCATCTGGCTGCTGCCGGTCGCCATGGTCACCTCGTCGATCGGGCTGCTTGGCCTGTTGCTGCTGCACAGCCAGCTCGCTCTCATCGTGTTCCGTGCCCTCTGGATCACGGCAGCCGTGGCATTTGTGTTCACGCTCGCTCTTGCCGCCCAGCTCGATTCACGGCTGAGCAGCAACGCGTGGCGGGAGTTGATCACCTTCCCGGGCATCATCTCGATGATCGTGATGCTCACGGCGTTTTTCCCGAAACTGACCGAGGTCGATATCCCGTCGCTCTTCGGTTGGCACCTCACGTCCGCGGGGCTCTTCGCCATCACCGTCGCCATCTACATCTGGATCCCGTTCTCGATGGTCGGCGCCTGGCTCGCGCGAGAGGTTGAGTCCACCTGGATTGGCAGATTCCTCAGTCCCGTCCTGATCTATCTGGTCGGCTACGGCTCGCTGCTTTGCGCGATCACGTTCGATTCCTACTTCAAAGAAATTCGCCACGCCGAGTCCATCTGGGACAAGACCGAAAAGACCGGGAGAGTGGTCGTATGAACCCCGTCGATCCGCAACGTCGGGACTTCGCGTTCATCCAGGCCGAACTGGACCGTGACCGCAAGCGCGAGTGGCTGCTGGTCCCGAAAACGATCATCGCGCTCGCGATCGTGGCCGCGCTCGTCGTGATCAGGCAGCTGTTCTTCGTATGACGACCGTCGCGGAGAACCCCGTACGCATCCTCGTGGTCGAGGACAGCGACGATCAGCGCGACCTGCTGCGCGCCTACTTCGAGAAGGCGGGCTGCGCCGTGGTGACGGTCAAAAACGCCGAGGAGGCCATCCCCGCCTACGGACGGACCGAGCCAGAGCTGGCCGTTGTCGACCTGGTGCTTCCCGGGATGGACGGCTGGGCGTTGGTCGAGAAACTACGCTCGGACGTCCCGGACTGTGCGATCGCGGTGACCTCGGTGCTCGACGCGCGCAAGTATCCGGCCGCACAGGCAATCCTGCCGAAACCGTTCACGCGGGCCCAGGTCTTGCAGGCGCTTGAGGATTGCGTTCCGAGGTGGCGCGCACCGTGAGCGGGACCGTTGTGATCGCCGATGACGACAGCGACATTCGGGCTCTCGTCCGGATTTCGGCGACCCGGGCTGGCCTCGATGTCGTCGGAGAACACGAGGATGGCGACTCCGCGCTGGCCGCCATTCGCCGCGAAGTACCCGACATCGCAATCCTGGATGTCGCGATGCCCGGCCTCAGCGGGCTAGAGGTTTGTCGCCTCGTCCGCGCGGAGTCCACGCTGGACGGTGTGCGCATCCTGTTGCTGTCGGCATCGGTCGACGAGCCGACGATTGCCGCGGGGATGAGCGCCGGCGCGGCCGACTACCTGAGCAAGCCGTTCAGCCCCAGGGAGCTCGCCGCGCGCCTGTCGGCCTACGCCGAGGAATCGCGATGAGAAAGCTCTACAACCGCCTGATGGCGTTCCTGAGCGTCGACCATCCGTCGGTCGGGCTCAAGCAGCTGCCGCTCGCGGTCGTGTTTGTCATCTCGCTGCTCCTCCTTCTTCTGGTGCCGGGCGTCAACATCACGAATCCTGTGCTCGCGACCATCGGCATGGGTCTCGTTCTGATCGCGACGGTTTGTTCCGCGCTGCTGACCAGGTTTCGAAGCGCCGAGCGCTGGGCCATCCTGATTCCGCTGATCGACCTGCTGGCGATTGGCACCTTCCGTGCGGGCACAGGCGGCATCCTGTCACTGTTCGGCGGGATGATCCTGCTCCCGGTGGTGTGGATCGCAGCCGAGAAGGGGCGACGCTACATCGTTGTCGCGGGCGTGGGAACCGTCGTGGCGCTCATCATCCCGTACGTGGTCGGCAGCACCGAATTCATGAGCGCCAGTGATGTGGTGCGCTGGACGTTCTCCCCGCTCATCTATGTCTTCGTCGCCGCGATCATCAACGAACTCGCCCGGCAGTCGCGGTCACAGGTGCGGTCCATCCACGAGCTCGCTGATGAGAAGGAGCGGATGCTCCAGCGCACGTTCGAGTACGCGAGCCAGCTCGAGGAGAGCGAGGCCAAGTTCCGCGCGGCAGATCGGATGTTCCGCGGCGTGTGGGCGGCTGTCACGGAACAGTCGGTCATCGGCACAGATGTGACCGGACTCATCGACGCCTGGAATCCGGGTGCCAGCAAGCTTCTCGGCGTCGCGCAGGATGACGCAGAACGAAAACGCTACGTCTTCGAATTCCATGCCGCGGACGAGCTCGAGAGTCGAGCGCGAGAACTGAACTATCCGCCGGGAGCGACTGTCCTCAATCCGGGTTTCTCGGCGCTGGTCGAATCCGCACGCCTCGGCGATGCCGAGAGCCGCGAGTGGACCTACGTGCGGGATGACGGCACGACCTTCCCGGTCGCGCTCTCGGTGACGAAACGGGTGGATGAGTCGGGCGAGACCATCGGCTACCTCTTCGTCGCCGCGGATGTCACCCAGGCCCGAGAGGTCGCCCGGCTCAAAGACGAGTTCGTCGGACTCATCTCGCACGAGCTTCGCACCCCACTCAGCTCTATTCTGGGCTACCTCGAACTGATGCGCGACGATGACGAGCATCCGCTCTCGGGAGAGCAGGAGCAGTATCTCGCCGTCGCGGAACGCAATGCGCACCGCCTGCTGCGACTCGTCGGCGACCTGCTGTTCACCGCCCAGGTGGAGTCGGGCAAGTTCCCGCTCGACCTGAAGGATGTCGAGCTCGAGCACATCGTCACCGCTGCAGTCGAGTCGGCCCGCCCCGCCGCGACGGCGGCCGGCATTACGATCGTCGAGGACGTGACGGACTCGACCCCGGTCACCTACGGCGACCCGGTGCGGCTCGGCCAGGTCTGCGACAACCTCATCTCCAACGCGATCAAGTTCACGCCCAAGGGCGGAACTGTCACGGTCTCGCTGTCCCGAAGTGACAAGGATGCCGTCATCACGGTTCGCGACACAGGCATGGGCATCCCGGAGTCCGAACTCGACCAGCTGTTTGCCCGATTCTTCCGGGCCACGACGGCGACCAGGAACGCGGTTCCTGGTGTCGGTCTCGGGCTGACCATCACCAAGGCGATCGTGACCGCGCACCACGGCGAGATGGGCGTCACGAGCGAGGAGGGCATCGGGACAGAGTTCACCGTGACCCTGCCGCTCGTCGCGCAGGCCGCGGCGCTGCGTTAGACCTGTTTGCTCAGAGCGAGCAACTGGATGCTGGCGCGCTCGATGGACTCCATCTTCTTGCAGTAGGCAAACCGCACGAGCGACGCGTAGTCCGCGGCGTGGTCGTCGCGCACGAAGGCCGAGACGGGAACGGCGACGACTCCGGCGAGTCCGGGGAGTTTTCGGCAGAGGGCCGCGGCATCCGTGAACCCGAGCGGGGCGGCATCCGCGAGCACGAAGTAGCCGCCCTGCGGATGCGTCACCCTGAACCCGACCCGTTCGAGGCCCGCGGCCAGCAGGTCGCGCTTTCCCTGCAGGACGCCCGCGGCGTGACGGAAATACGCGTCTGGCAGGCCAAGCCCGACCGCGATCGCCGGCTGGAATGGTGCACCATTCACATAGGTCAGGAACTGTTTGACGGCGAGAATCGCGTTGAGCAGTTCGGCGGGGGCGGTGATCCAGCCGACTTTCCAGCCCGTCGTGTTGAAGCTTTTGCCGCCGCTCGAAATCGAGATCGTGAGCTCGCGCGCTCCCGGAAGCGTTGCGACCGGAATGTGCGGAAAGCCGAACGTCAGGTGCTCGTAGACCTCGTCGGTGACGATGAGCGCCCGGTGTTCGGTGGCGAGTTCGACGATGAGTTCGAGCGTTTCCCGCGGGAGCACACATCCCGTCGGGTTGTGCGGGTCGTTGACGATGATCAGGCGCGTGCGGTCCGTGATCGCGTCACGCAGGATATCGAGGTCCGGCTGGAAGTCGGGGGCGCGCAGCGGCACCGTGACGTGGCGAGCTCCGGAGAGTGCAATTATCGCGGCGTAGGAATCGTAGAACGGTTCGAAGGTGACGATCTCGTCGTCCTCCGAAGTGAGAGCGAGGATGGTAGCCGCGAGCGCCTCGGTCGCCCCGGCAGTCACGAGGATCTCCGTGCCGGGATCGAACCGGAGGTCGTAGAAGCGATGCTGGTGCTCCGCGATTGCTTCGAGCAGAACGGGCATCCCGCGACCGGGCGGGTACTGGTTCACGCCATCTCGGATTGCCTTCTGGGCGGCCTCGAGAACTTCGGCCGGTCCGTCCTCGTCGGGGAAGCCCTGGCCGAGATTGATGGCACCGGTCGCGACCGCCAGCGCGGACATTTCCGCAAAGATGGATGGGCGCAGTTGACCATTGCCGCCGAGCAACATTGCCCCGCGCGCGGTGCGTTGCCAAGCGCCGCTGACTGCCATGAAAAGAAAGATAGCGCGAAAGCATTCGAGGCAGTTGGCTGTGGATAGATCGCGCGTAACTTTTGCGGCCTGCGCTAGGTTCTGCGCATGGGGAACCGAAGAATCATTATCGGAATCGTCGTCGGGGTGACCGCGGTGCTCCTGCTGGCCGGGTGTATCCAACCGCCGCCTCCCATAATCCCCACGTCGGGTCCGAGCGCGGCGCCCGTCTTCGCGTCGGATGCGGCGGCGCTGGCGGCGGCGAAGAAGGCGTTTACGGGGTACGTCGCCGAGTCGAACACAATCGGCAACGACGGCGGGAACCATCCCGAGAGGATCGCACCCTGGGTGACATCAAGCCGCTTGAAAACCGAGACAACTGCGTTCGCGAAATTTGCCCAATCTGGCGACCATCTGACTGGCGGCGCGACATACGCGAAATTCGCTCTTCAGGAGCTAGACGATTCGAATGGGCACGTGTCGCTGACGGCGTACGCATGCGACGAAGTTGCGGGCACTCGATTGATAAATCCCAGCGGCACGGACATAACGCCGTCGACACGGCAAGACCAAATTCCACTCGAAATACGATTCGAGAACAAGTCCAAAGGATCGAGCGTGTTACTTGTTGATGGGAGCGACCCGTGGTCCGGCTCAAACTTCTGCTCGTAGCTTTCGTGCTCGGCCTAGTCGTTTCGATAGCCGGACCGGCGGTGGTCGCAAATGCCGATCCCTCGTGCACTTATTTGGAGTTCAGTGCTGGACTATGCAACATCAACGGGCAGATCAATGACGGCGGGGTCACTCTCAGCGGTCACAAGGGCTCGCCTGGTTCGGGCGGCGGATCTGGCAAGTCGTCTGGCAAGCCGAAGCCGAAGCCGAAAACCGACCCGAACAGCTGCCCACCGGGCACACTGCCAGAAGCCTGTCAGACGTTCACCATCATCCCGCTAGGCGGTCCCGGCAATCCGGCGGTCACGATCAACGATCTAAAGAACTTCAAGCCGGTTCCCGGTACCGATCACATGCAGCCAAACGGCTGGATGATCGTCGGGCTCAGCACCAACTTCTACTCCGTGGTCGGAGTGGAGGTTCAGAACGGAGTTCTTCTCGGCCAGCCCGCGAGTGTGCGCTTCACGCCGATCTCCTGGCACTGGATCTACGGCGACGGAACCGCGGCCACGCATCCAACTCCCGGCGGGACCTGGGCGGCCCAGGGCATCCCCGAGTTCGATCCGACTCCGACGACTCACATCTACACAGCAGAAGGCACCTATTTCATTGATCTGAGCATCACGTTCCGTGCGGAGTACAAGTACGCGACCGGTAATTGGACGCCGGTCTTCGGCACCATCACGCTTCCGGCGAACCGCCTCGAGGCAACTGCCGGCGATGCCAAAACGGTTCTCGTGAACCACGACTGCACCCAAAATCCCAGCGGACCAGGCTGCTAGAACGGGGGCCCAACAGCACAAACACGCTCGACAGCACGCACACAGCCAAGGCAAATAGAATGTTCAGGTTTGCGGTCGAAGCTTGCAGTGCTGAAAGGAGCTCTTCATGTCCGACGCACCATCGGAGCCCACCCAACCACTCTCGCAGTACACCTCGGCCACAACGCCGCAGCAAACTGTTACCCCGACTGAGCCAGGCGCTCCACGGAAACGGGGCGGAGCAGGCATGGTCATCCTTGCCGTCGCCGTCGCGGCAGTCGTCGGTGGAGCGTCCGGAGCCGGCATTGCCGTCGCGGTAGACGCGGGCAACAACAACTCGTCCAACGTGCCCGCCGCCGAGGCCGGACCGCAGACCATCACCGTCAACAACGCCAAAGACGCGACCACCATCACAGCCGTGGCCGCCAAAGCGTCGCCGTCCGTCGTCACGATCAACGTGACCGCATCGGATGAAGCGGGCACCGGATCGGGCATCATCCTCAGCTCGGACGGCTACGTCCTCACCAACACTCACGTTGTCACCCTCGACGGGGACACCTCGGACACGAAGATCCAGGTCGAAACCAACGACGGTCGACTCCTGGCCGCCAAGGTTGTCGGAACCGACCCCATCGACGACCTCGCCGTCATCAAACTGCAGGGTGTCACCGGTCTGCAGCCCGCGCAGTTCGCCGACTCGTCCAAGCTCAACGTCGGCGACATGGCCATCGCCATCGGTGCTCCGCTCGGACTGTCCGGAACCGTCACGAACGGCATCGTCAGCGCACTCAACCGAAGCATCACGGTGGCTTCCTCGGCAGCGCCGAGCGGCGGGAACTCATCAGGCGATGGGTCCGGTTCGGGCGACGGCAGCAGCCCGTTCAACTTCTGGAACTTCGGTGACGGAAGCGGCAGTGGGAGCGGGGGCAGCGGAAGTGGCGGAAACAGCAGCCAGGACCAGTCCTCGACGGCGTCGTCGACGATCGCCCTGTCGGTCATCCAGACGGATGCCGCCATCAACCCCGGCAACTCGGGCGGCGCCCTCCTCGACAGCGACGGCAAAGTGATCGGCGTGAACTGCGCGATTGCCAGCGCCGGACAGTCGTCGACCGACGGCAGCCAGAGCGGAAGCATCGGAGTTGGATTCGCGATCCCGTCGAACGTCGCCCTGCGAATCGCCAACGAGATCATCAAGAACGGAAGCGCCACGCACGGCCTGCTCGGAGCATCCGTAGTGGATGTCACGACCGACGGTAGTTCGACCACCTCGAAGACGGTCGGTGCGGAAATCGACTCAGTGGTTGCCGGGGAAGCCGCAGCGAACGCGGGACTCCAGAAGGGTGACATCGTCACCAACTTCAACGGAATCCCGATCACCGGTGCGACCGATCTACAGGCTCAGGTTCGCGTTCTGCCGTCCGGAGCAAAGGCGTCGATCACCTACGTCAGAGGCAACAAGGTCGTCAAGTCGACAGTGACGCTGGGGCAACTCAAGTAAGGCCAATTCGGGTGCGCTGGTAGGCTTGGCCGACCGCGTACAACGTATGGGAAGAACTTGGCCAGCAAGCACGATGTAGCGCCCGGTGTGTCCTACGTGATGCCGGTACTGAACGAGCGGGCCTACGTTGAGGACGCCGTTCGTACCGTCCTGACTCAGGAATACGCGGGCGAACAGGACCTCGTTCTGGCGCTCGGCCCCTCGACCGACGGCACCACAGAGCTGGTCGAGAAGCTGTCGAAAGAGGATCCGCGCGTCAGCTTCGTACACAACCCCGGCACCGACATCCCCGTTGGCCTGAACCTGGCGATTGCGTCGACCGCGCATCCCATCATCGTGCGGGTGGATGCCCACTCGGAGCTTGCACCGGGATACACGACCCGCGCGGTCGAGACTCTGGCGCGAACCGGAGCGGCCAACGTTGGCGGCGTCATGGTCGCCAACGGCAAGACACCGTTCCAGACCGCGGTGGCTCGCGCCTACAACAGCAAGTTCGGGCTCGGCGGCGCCAGCTATCACAGCGGTGGCAAGGAGGGTCCGGCGGAGTCGGCGTACCTCGGCGTGTTCCAGCGCGACATCCTCGCCGAGGTCGGCGGATACGACGAATCGCTGCGACGTGGCGAGGACTGGGAGCTCAACCTCCGCATCCGCGAGGCGGGCCACAAAGTCTGGTTTGACCCGGAACTGAAGGTCACCTACTGGCCACGCGAGAATTGGCGCAAGCTCACTCGGCAGTTCTTCACGACCGGCGTCTGGCGCGGCGAGCTGGTTCGCCGCCATCCCCGGCACACGCCGCTGAGATTCTTCGCACCGCCGCTCCTGGTGCTCGCCTTTCTCGCGAGCATCATCGGCGGGTCGCTACAGATCGCGGGCGTCATCCACTGGGGCAAGCTGAGCTATCTGGTGTTCGCCGTACATATCGGTCTCGTCGCGTACATCCTCTTGCTGATCTATCTCGGCCTGATCTACGAGAACGGCAAATCCTGGCGGGACCGCTGGCTGTTCATCCTCGTTCTGCCGAGCATGCATCTCAGTTGGGGCGCCGGGTTCCTGCGCGGACTCTTCGTCGGTGGCCGCAACACGATGGACACTTCTCGCACCGATTTGTAGCCGAGCGACTTTGTAGCCGAGCCACTTTGTAGCCGAGCGACTTTGTAGCCGAGCCACGGCCGCTAAGCCGTCGTTCCCATGTCGGTTTCGGGGTCGGTTTCGTAGGGGATGTTGGCGGGTGAGGTCCAGAGCAGGCGGCCGCCGCCGAGTTGCCTGACGTTCCACCCGCTTGCCCCTTTGAGGGCGTGGTGTTTCTTGCAGAGGTGGGCCAGGTTGTCGTGGTTACTGAGCCCGTTGAGCGCCCAGTCGAGGGTGTGATCGATTTCGCAGGGACCGGCTCGTCGGTTGCAGCCGGGGAATCGGCAGGTCCCATCCCGCACTCGCAGCCAGGTTCGGAGATCTTTGGGTATCCGGTACCGTTTCCGGTCGAAGGCGAGGACGATGCCGGTGACGGGATCGGTGATCAATCGCCGCAGGGTCTTGGAGAACGAGGCCAGCTCGCGGGCGGTGACCGGGTCGATGGGGCCGTAACCTTCGACGATTCCCGGCTCGCTGCCGCGCTTCAGCAACGTCATCGCGGGCACGGTGACCAGTACGGCGGGGCGGATGCTGCGGTACCGGGCGATCGTTCCCGCGCCCTGGCCGGCGGTCGTGCCCGCCTGGCCGTCCACATCGAGCAGGATGTCGGCGAAGACGTCTGATTTCAGTTGGGTGAGGGTGCGGGTTTCGTTGTCACATTGTTGGGACTTCGCCATCGCGGTGAGCCGCTCGTCGATCGCGACACCGACAGCTGCCGACACATGGGCACCGACGAAGACCATGCCGTCCTGCTCCGGAATCAATTCCGTGCCGCGCTCTTCGACCGCTTTCACCTGCCGGGCGGCCATCGATTCTGGGTTCAGCCGTTCCCGGGTGCGGCGCACGGACTGTTCGAACCGTGACGGGGTGTTCTTCGCCGCCACCGGCAACATCCGGGACTCAAGTTCGCGAACGGCCTCGCGCTCCAGCCCGTAACTGTGGTCGACGAGTATCTGCGCGTGCCGGAAACTCAACCGGCCCTCGCCGAGAGCGAGCAGAGTCGCAGGAAGATCATTCACCAGAGTCTGGCTGGTGTGGATGAGTCGTTCCGCGGTGCGGTCCGGGATGTGCAGCGCGGCCGCGATCTCGCTCACAAACGCACGCCGCCACATGTCGACCGACGAGCGGGACGCTGTACCCGAGGGCGGATCGTTCGCCAACGCCTCACTGTACTTGCGTGCCCGCTCAATCGCCTGGGAGCGCCGCGACATCGCCAACCCGATCCTGAACTCCGCCTCAACAACCTCATCGACCATCACGCCAAGGGCGTCCATCCGGTCGCCACGGTCGCTCTCTGGACGCGACGAATCGGTCGACCCGAAAGCCACACCCATGCCGTTACGTCCCATGCATCAATGCTGCACCACTCGGCCGACAACCGTTTTAGTTGTCCACAGACCCGGGCTTTTTTCCAATAGGTGACCCCCTGTGCGAGGTGAGATGCCACGCATGGTGGGATGAGCATGGATGGATGCCGCGCTCGCTTCGCTCGGGGTGCGTCCGCAGGATCGCGGCAAGCGCAAGCCGAGCCTGCAACGGCGTTGAGTATGACACTTGTTTGATGCATGCAGCCATGAGGCAACTCCTAAGAAAAGCGAAGTCGCGCGGCTCATATCCGCCCTTGACCAGTACCTGACAGCACGGGCCCGGAGTCCACATGAAAGTGGTTGTCACGGACCACGCTAGGGGAGTGTGCCTCGGCGATCAAGACTCGCTGCGGAAACCCCTACGCAGAGTCCGCAACCAGGTTGGGCGATCGCGGAAGCTGCTAACGGTCGAGTAATCCCTCGCCGAGCATCCGCTGCACGACTCGTTCGCCGGCGTGGCCGTCGTCGCTCGGGTTGAAGCGAGCGCGCCAAGCCGTGTACCGCTCGGCAAACTCGGTGCGGTCCGTCGTGCGGATCCGAGCCGCCAACTCGGTAGCGTCCGTGAGGACGGGCCCCGGCGCATCCGCCAGCAGGTCGAAATAGAAGCCGCGGAGGTCGTCTCGATAGTGTGCGAGGTCCGGCGTGAAGAAGTAGATCGGCTTGCCGGTCACACTGAAGTCGAACATGACCGACGAGTAATCGGTGATGAGCGCGTCGGCGACGAGAAACAGTTCCGAGATATCCGGATAGCCGGTCACATCGATCACGCCGTCGGCGACGATTTCGACGCCGGGCGGCATGCTGCGTGAGTGCCCACGGATGAGCGTGACAAAGCCGGGTCCCAGGTCGTTGGCAAACTTCGCGACATCGAGATGGTCGACCTTGCCGGGCCGGTCGTCGCGCCACGTCGGCGCGTACAACACGACTTTCGCGGTCGTCGAGACGCCGAGTCGTTTGCGCACCGCGGCTGCATCGCCGGAAACGAGGATGTCGTCGCGGGGGTATCCCTCGAGCCAGATCGGGCCGGTGAACGCGTACGCCGAGCGGAACACGCCCGCGCTGAACTGGTTCTGCGCCAGCATGATGCTCCAGTGCGACCTCTCGCGACGAGTGGCGATCGCCGCGCGGAGTCGTATGCCCGGTCGGTCGAGCGCGAGCTGCTTGAGCGGGGTGCCGTGCCAGGTCTGTAGTACCGTCTGCCCGCGGCGTTTGCGGAACCGCTTGCGAATCCAGTCATTCACGACGAGCACACGAGAGGATGCTCGAGCCTGCCACCACGCCTCGCTGCCCTCGTAGATCGCGATCGCGCCATCCGGAACCTCGACCGACGCGTCGAGAACGCTCCAGTACCGGGCGACGTCGGGCAGCATCCGTTCGATCGCACGATCGATTCCCCGCGGGTTGGATGACACGTTCTGCCCGTAGTAGCTCTCGAAAAAGATCGAGTTCCCGGTGGCGCGCCGAACCCGTCGGTAGGCGGCGCGCAGTCGTGCCTGGTTGCGCGCGCCAACTTCGGCAGCGGTGAGAGGCGCGGCAATGTCGATCGAGGCGGCCGTATCGAACGGCGGGATCACGAAGCGGAACAGCCCCTGGCGCAGGCCCGCCGGGATGGTCGGGGCCACGACGTCGGCGTCGAGTACGCGATCGTGGTCATCCGTAAACCGCACACGGTAGAGGCCGCTCGGCGGTGGGAGGTCCGGACCGCCGAAGCGCGAAGCCAGCAGCGGGATGGTCGCCATCCAATTCCTGCCCGCGACGCTCAGGGTGCCGGGCAAATGCGCGCGCGCACCCGCGAGCTGCACGGCCACCGGTGGCCGCTCGTGTGCGCTGCCGGTGAGAGTGAGCACCGGTGCCACCGTGTCGGAGAGTTCGACGGTCGCGATGGTCAGCGGAAGGGCAGGCACTGCATAGCTCGGTTTCGGGCCGGCGCCAAGCCGCGCCACGATCTCGTCGTAGACGCGTGCGGTGTTGCCACCGTCGGAGAAGCTGAAGTTGCGGTGGGCGAGCCAATGCGAGTGCTCGGTCATCCGCTTGCGTGTTGCGGCTGACGTGTCGTGTTCTCGGAGCAGCTCGACGACCCCAGTCCAATCGGTCACCTCGAATCCGCCGGTGAAGTCTGAGAACGGTTCGTACGATCCACGGCTTGACGCATAAGTGAGCACATCGGGCGCGAGAAACACCATGGGTCCGCCGACGAGCGAATAGTCGAAGGCGATGGAGGAGTAGTCCGTGATGAGCGTGTCTACGGCGGGCAGCAGGGGAGTGATGTCACCCTGCAGATTCGCCCCGAGCATTCGGATGCGAGGCGAAAGCTCGGCGCCCACGGAATAATCGCCCGCGCCCAGCGGATGCGAGCGGATCAGCAGCATCGACTTGGTCGCGTCGAGGTAGGCGGTGATCAGCTCCCAGTCGGCGGAGGTCGGAATGAGCGGATCTTCGGCGCCATCGCGCCAGGTCGGCGCGTAGAGCAGGACGTGCTCGGGAAGGCCCGTTTCTGCGAGGAGGCCAGCGATCTTCGCGCGCGCCCCGTCGCGGGTCTCTGTGGCAAGGACATCGTCCCGCGGATCACCGGTAACCACGACGCGGTCGGCGGGAAGGCCAAACGCGGTGCGGATGCGCGAGGCGGCAATCGGCGAGGCGGTCGCGAACAGCTGGATGCCACGGGCCGACCGCAGATAGGCGGACCGGATCGCCCTCCGAGCGATGCCGAAACGGGAGAACACCGGGATGCTGACGGTCGCCGGGGAGTCCAGATGGATGTGCTTGAACGGGATGCCGTGCCAGAGCTGAACGACGTACCCGCCGTGGACTCCGAAGCGGTTGGCATCCCCAAACCCGTGTGTGACGACGACGACGCGCGCTCGCAGCGTCAGCCAGAATCCGCGCGCGCCGCGCTTGGAGGCGGTCTCGATGCCGAGCGATTTCGCGTTCGTTTCATCGGCCGCATTTCGTGTCAGCCAGACGAGCCTTAGCGCAGGATCGACACCGCGGGCATGAAGCAGCAGCGCGAGCGACCCTTCGCCGACGCCGCTGCCCGATCCGAAGACCCACAGTTTCTTACTGCGTGGAACGGCGACGCTGGCGAGGGTCCCGAGCCCGTAAAGCGGGAGAGCCAGCACCTTCTTGAGGTTCCCTGTCGCGAACGTGAAGCGGGCCACGCCTTGACAGTATCAGCCGGGGTTGGGTGTGTTCGGTGGCGCTGTACAGCGCTGTACAATTCTTTCATGGAGAGCTTCAGTCTCACGGACGCACGAGCCCAACTTCCCCAGCTCCTCGACAGGGTGGCAGCGGGGGAGTCATTCACAATTACTCGCCACGGCGCTCCAGTCGCAGCCCTCGTTGGTCACGATAAGTGGATGAAGACAAAGGCCCACGATGTGATCCAGCGGGCAAGGGCTCTTGCTGCCGAAAGGGAAGCGATGCGTGACGAGCCAATTATCGTGCGTGGAGAGCCCACGAAATCGGCAGAAGTTGATGAGGCGATTGCATACCTGGACTGGGCGAAGGGCGAGCGGGGGCCCGACGGCGGCCGTGGGCGATAAATGGAAGCCTTCGATTCTGACGTGCTCATCTACGCTGCCAAGCAGGATCCACGCGGCGACTCAGTTGCGAGGCTCCTGACCCAGGAGGAGTCGATCGCGACCTCCATGGGATCGGTGGTGCTTGTTCCGGAGTTGCTCAGCCTGCCCATTCGCCGGCACCAAGATGAGGAGCGCCGCTTACTCCAACACCTGCTGACTCGCATAGATCTCAAGCCCGTTGACCACGAAACCGCTGATCTCGCTGCCGAACTCGGAGCGAAGTATGCGTTGCGGGCAGCGGACTCCATTCACTTGGCTACCGCGGTGCTCTGGGGTGCTGATCGGTTCCATACCAACAACCGCAAAGACTTCGGGCAGCCCATCGACGAGATCGAGATCGTGTTTCCTTAGGTCTGATCCCCGAGAATCTCAAGCGGTGGCAGCGAATTCACGATCTTCACCGTCTCGACGCTCACAGTCACGATGCTCCTCAGTAGATTGAGGATGTAGCGCGGGTTGCCGTGCTCGAGACCCCAGTCGTTCGGGTCGTTGACGATCCCACTCGGTTTGTCGGTCTTGATTTGGTAGCGCTCGAGTATCCACTCGATCGCTGATCGCGACCCGAGCATGTATTCGTGAGCTTCTGCGGGGATGCCACTGAGGGTGATCAGGTCGTTGTACACGATCGTGGACTTGTCGACGTTCGGCCGCTTGCCCGCGAACCGCATCTTCGTGACTCGCAGCTCATCGACGGTCAGGTCCTCTTCTCGGGTGGAGCCTGTCGAGATCGTTAGGGGATATGGCGCGACGGTCTCGTAGTTAACATGCAGGTCAGCAAGCTTCCGCCCAGCTTCCTCAAACTCCGCAAACTGCTTCACCTTCGGGATGCGCGGCAGCATCTTCTTGAGGTCGGCCGCATAGCGCTCGCGGTACTCGGGTGAGTGCAGGATGCCGTAGACATAGTAGAAGATGTCGTCCTTGGTGAGCGCCTCGCCAAAGGTCCTGACATAACTGCTGAAAGTGTCGTCTTCAATATTGTCAACTTCAGCGAAAGGCTCCTCGTCGAAGAGGCTGGGCTGATTGGGTTGTAGCTCGAACGTGTTTCGGGGAAAATATTGCCCTCCGCTGCCCGCACCAGTCACGTGGAGGTCGGGGAGGGTATCCGTCATCAGGACAGAGAACGGGACCGCGGATCCCATACCGACATAGTAAATACCCAAGGCTCGAGGCACTGTCGGGGGATAAATTGTGCTGAGCTTGTAGATCATGTCGTTCAAGTCACGATCGAAGTAGACGAACTCTCTGTTGAACGGCCTGTAGGTGCAAAGCCGAATCTTCGATTCGTCGAAAGCGTATTTGACGCCCCGCGCCATCCGGATTCCGTCTGCTCGATTCCAACTGATCTTTGTGTCATCGGGGTCGCGGAAGTTGTCAATGGAATCGTCTGTCGCCGCCGAAGTACGAAATCGATCCACCTGTGAGTTGTAAAAGGCGATTGTGCCTGCCGTGTGTTCAGAGACAGCCTCACGTGAGAAGCCATATACCCATGCATCACGATTCGTTTTGAGACCGCTCGAATACGTTCTGAAGATCGCAGTGTTGGCGTTCGATTTGTCGCCGAGCGGAGAGAGCTTGGTGTATGCGTCACTGCGCTGGCTTGCCCAATCGCCCGCAGCATTGGGCTCGAGAGTTCGCCAAGAAACCGCAGCCACGTTGCTAAGTTCGGCGATTGTTTCAAGTTTCTGAGAGGTGGACAGATAATCTCCGATGTCGCGATAGCGAAGCGCCCGTTGACCCGGCGAATCTGATTTCTTGACCAGCACGGAGATCGCGATCGTTGCGCGACTCGCTGGGCCGAACGTCTGACCTCCTTCTTTGCGAGCCTGTTCACCTGACGTGCGAGTATTGCCTCGCAAATTGAACACGTAGACCGAAGCGAACTCGCCAACCAAGGTCTTGCGCATTCCATCCGCGGTATTTCCGTCGATGAACCCACCGTTGCTCACGAACGCGACGATGCCGCTGTCCCCAATGCGATCGCTAGCCCACCGAAATGACCGAATGTATGAGTCGTACAGGCTGTTCTTGTTCTGCGCGGTTGACAGCTTCGCGTACGTCTGCTCGATCCGTTTGTCGAGAGTCGGGTACTTCAGGTTGGCATTGTTGTCGTTTGCGCTCGACTGACCCGCGGAGTACGGCGGGTTCCCCACGATCACGCTGATCGGCGCCTTCATCTGGTCGATGACGCCCTGATTGTTCTCGACGAAGACACCCTCGGAGTCGAGCTCGTCGTCCGCTTCATACATCTGGAAGGTGTCCGTCAGCAGGATGCCATCGAACGGCACGTAATTGCCGCCCATACGTGAGTGATACGCCTCTTCGATGTTGACGGCGGCCACGTAGTAGGCGAGCAGGTTGAGCTCGTTGGCGTGCAGCTCGTGACGGTATTTGCGCGGCAGGTCGGCATCCGAAATCAGATCCGAAAGCAGCAGCTGCGCGATGAACGTCCCAGTTCCCGTGAATGGGTCGAGGATATGCACGCCCTCTGCGGAGATCGACGAATCGAACTCCGTGCGAAGAACGTGGTCCACGCTGCGCAGGATGAAGTCGACGATCTCCGTCGGCGTGTAGACGATCCCGAGGCGTTCGCTGGCTTTCTTCATCGCAACGGCAAAGAAGCGCTGGTAGAGCAGCTTCAGGAACTCCTGCTTGCCGATCGGATCTTTGATTTGGGCGACACGCATCCGGACGCTCGCATAGAAGCCCTCGAGACCCTCCAGCTCCGACTCCAGATTGGAGCCCTGCAGGACTGTCAGCATGCCTTCCATCGCTTTTGCCACTGCGTTGTTCTCGGCGAAGCTGAACCCGTCGAAAAGCGCCTCGAGCACGGGCTTGGTTATCAGGTGCTGTGCGAGCATCTCGAGTGCGTCCTGGTCGGTGACGCTTGGATTGAGGTTGTCCTGCAGACCCTTGACGAAGCGATCGAACTGCGCGCGCACCTCGGGCGAGGTGTCGACGAGAGCCTTGATCCGCATGGTCTGAGTGGCCGCAACGTCGGCAACGCTCGTGGCCCAGTTTTCCCAGTACTCGCGCTCGCCGACCTTCTGAACAAGCTTCGCGTAGACGGCTTCGCGCCACTCATCGCCCAGTGGGGTGAAATCGAGGGTGATCTGCTGATCGCCCTGACCTTCGACGCTCGGGTACAGATCCTTGACGCCAATGACCTGGATCTGGTCATCCTTCGTCGTGCGGTTCAGATCGAAGGTCTCGATCTTCGCCTCGAAGCGCTCATCGTGTGCGCGAAGAGCCCGCAGGACCTCCCACACCACCTTGTATTTCGCGTTGTCGTTGAGGGCCTTGTCGGGCTCGATGCCGGCCGGGACTGCGACGGGCAGGATGATGTAGCCGTAGCTCTTGCCCTCCGCTTTGCGCATGACGCGACCCACGCTCTGGACGACGTCAATCTGGCTGTCGCGCGAGTTCAAGAAGATCACCGCGTCGAGGGATGGGACATCGACGCCTTCACTGAGGCAGCGCGCGTTCGTCAGGATGCGCGTGCTGTTGGCGGGCGAGTCAGCCTTGAGCCAGTCGAGCAGGTTGTTTCTCTGGAGCACGTTCATGGTGCCGTCGACGTGGCGAGACTCCAGGATCAGCGGATCGTCGCCCGCAGTGAGGGCGGCAGGAATCGTCGCATTCCGATCGAGCCAACTCGAGACCGTTTGGGAGTCCTTGATCGACCGAGAAAAGGCAACCGCGCGGCGCATCGGCTCGCGATCACCGGGCCACGGACCAAGATCCTCGACGCCGCTCTTGGCCAGCGCCTTGTAGATGCCGACGATCCGCGCCGCGTCATGAACCGCGAGCTCTCCACCTTTCGCGGTGTGCTGCTGGTATCCGATCGACGCGACATCCTGGCTGACCGCAAGGACCAGCACGCGGTAGTCGGTCAGAAGGTCGCGCTCGACGGCTTCGCCGAACCCGAGTCGGTGAAACTCCGGGCCGAATTTCGTGACGTCATCCATACTGGCGATCTCTGCGGTCGCATCCTTTGCCTTGGACTTCACCGCGTCGCCATAAATCTTCGGCGTCGCCGTCATGTAGAGGCGTCTCGTAGACCGGATGAACTTCGCGTCGTGCACGCGAACGAAGTTCGACTCGTCGTCGTCCTTGAGGGTCACGCCCGTGGTGCGATGCGCTTCATCGCAGACGGTCAGATCGAATTCGGGGAGGCCCGCATCCTGTGCTTCATGGATGACCTGAATCGACTGATACGTCGAGAAGTACACCGTGAGGCCGCCCGGATTGGAGCCCTTCTTCACCTCGGCGACGAGCGCGGCGGATTTGGTCGTTGCGGGAAAGGCCAGGTCGCTGACGGAGTAGTCCTCGTGGTTCTTGCCGACTTTCGTGTCGGAGCAAATCGCGTAGGCGCGAATTGGATGCTCGGACTGCGCCGTCCACTCCTTAAGCGTTTGCGACATCAGTGCGATCGAAGGCACGAGGAAGAGAACGGAACCCCCGGGCTCCACCAGCCTCTCGGCGATCCGCAGACTCGTGAACGTCTTGCCCGTACCGCAGGCCATGATCATCTTGCCGCGGTCGGAGTCGTCGAATCCCGCGACCACGTTGCCAAGCGCCTCGATCTGATGCTCGCGCAACTTCTTTGGCTCGACGGTGACAATCGAGTCGGGATCGGTCAGAGAGTATTTCGACCAGTCGATCTCGGAGTTCGCCAGGTCGTCGACCCCGATGCGTGTTGTGACAATTTGTTGGTTGTTGAGCGCGTCTTCAGCGTGCTTCGACCACTTGTCTGTCGTCGAAACGATGATTCGTGAGGTGAACCCCTCCTTGCCGGAGGCGGTGAAGAACGAGTCGATGTCGCTCTTCTGCAGGTTGTAGTGCGGGTCGTAGAACTTGCACTGGATAGCGCAGAGCTCGCCGGTGAACTTGTCTCTGGCAACCAGGTC
This sequence comes from Galbitalea sp., assembly GCA_036271795.1. Lineage (GTDB taxonomy): Bacteria > Actinomycetota > Actinomycetes > Actinomycetales > Microbacteriaceae > Galbitalea. The sequence continues at coordinate 82,683 of DATAZY010000050.1, read as the reverse complement.
AATCCCGGTGTCGACCTTGCCGTGACGGTCGGGCCAGTCCTGCCAGAGCCAGACCGCGTCGTACTTGTCGGAATAGGTCCTGTCGGTCTGCAGAAACTTCTGAATCAGCTTCTCGAACAGCAGACCTTTGTGTCGGGTGTCGGTTGCGAAGCCCGCGTACTCGGCAAGAAGCTCGTGAATTCCGGGCAACGAACATCCTCAGTCTCGAAATGCGGGACGCGACTCGAGGCCCGATCCCGAACCCACAGATAAGTGCTATAGGCCTGAGGCATTAAAGCATGGGTGCTCTGACATCTGGCTACGGGAGGCCCGGGCAACTAGGCATAGGGGATGGTCGAACCGGTCTCCGAAGCGTCTCGCTTGCTCGGCGGCCGGTTGCGTGACCTGAGGCTGAAAGCCGCCTGCAGCCAGGAAGACATCGCCAATCTGGCGAGCATGAACGTCTCGAACTACGGCAAGATCGAGCGAGGGCTCGGCAATCCGGAGCTGCACACGCTCATCCGTCTCGCGACCGTGCTGGGAGTGGATGTCGCGGAGCTTTTGGCCGGAATCAGGGCCGACGCTTTACCCGAGAAGCGTCGAGTATTCACCGCGCGAGAGTTCGTGCGGGAGCGGACGGACCGACGCTGAGTTGCTCAACAGGAGTCGCTCGCTCGAATTGCCGAGCCCATCCTGTTGACAACGCAGGAAGCCGAATATCTCCTGTTGACGGCGCCACGATGGGGCGAGGGCACGCTAGAAGCTCACCCGCCACAGGTATTCCTGCCCGTTCGGTCGGAACCAGCGAACGAGCCCGATGGTGTCCTTCGCCAGGTCGCGCCCAGCAATCACGATCTCGAGGGCGTCGCCCGACTCGAGCGTTGCGGGAGCCGATGCCGGCATGATGCCGGAGCCGTAGAGGTTGAAGGTGACTGCGGCGAGTCGCTCTGGCCCGAGGTTACGCAGGGCGAAATGACCGTCGCCGCGCTCGAAGTGCCAGGGCACGCGGTAGGCGCTCTCGGAACTGAGAGCCGCTAGTCGGGTTCGGGTCATGCAAGAAAATTAGCTGCCGCATCCGACCGCCCCGCGGCTACTGGGGGAGTGCCGCCTTGCGGGTTCTCTGGGGAGGAGTGGCATCCAGCGAGGTCGGGAAATGGGAAGGGGCGGGGCCGAACGCCGTCCTCGAACTCGTGACCACCCTGCGACCGAGAAAGTGGTTGCCGACGCCGCCGATGACAGCACCGATTCCGAACGGGATCGCGCGCCCGATAATCCCGGCGCCCTCGTTCGCGGCGAACTTCTTGAGGAAGAAAGTGCGCAGGCGACGGGCAACGCTTCCGAGAGCCGACTTCGGCACGTTCTTGGTGATCAGCTCGCCCCAAAAGGCCGAACGGCCCGGACCGGTTCCCACCACTTCGCCGGCGAGCTGTTCGACCAGATCGCTGCCGGCGCTGCCGAGGATCATGGTCATCACGAGAGTCCGGGCCCGCTCAGGGTCGGTGACCGCGATGCCGTGCACCTCCGTGACCGATTGCGCGAAGAGTGCGCTGGCTTCCAGAAAGCCCGCCGTCTCCGCGGTCGACAGCGCAATCGATGCGACGGTGCCGACGGCAGGGATTGCGGCGGCGGCGCCGACCAGCGCGCCTCCGGTCGTCACGGCGGCAAGATAGCGCCGTTCGAGCGTGCGGATGATCTCGGCGGGCGACGCGGCAGGCTTCGACCTCCGGATGCTGCGGATATGCGCGAGGACAACGGGTCGCTGCACCGTCAGCATGCGGTCGACGGTCCGACCCATGGTCGCGCCACCGGGAATGCCAGTAGGTGGGAAACCTTTACCGCTCGGAACGATTGTCATAGCTTCTACTTGTAGTCGGCGTTGTAGCGGTCGACAACCTCTTGTATTGGTCCGTCGAGTACCAGCTTGCCCTTGTCGAGGTAGAGGCCACGCTTGCAGAACCTCAGAAGGTCAGCCTCACTGTGGGAGACAAAGAACATGGTGCGGCCGCCCGCAAGCAGTTCGTCGATGCGCGCGTAACACTTCTCCTTGAACTGCCGGTCGCCGACCGCGAGAACCTCGTCGACGAGAAGGATGGGCTCCTCGAGTCGCGAGATCACGGCGAACGCGATCCGCACCCGCATGCCGCTCGAGAGGTGCTTGTACGGCGTATCCAGGAAGTCGCCGATGTCGGCGAAGCTGATGATCTCGTCGAACCGACTTTCGATTTCCTCGACGCTCATCCCGTGCAAACCCGCAGTAAGGAAGACGTTTTCGCGCACGCTGAGGTCATCCACAAACCCGCCGGTGATCTCGATGAGTGGCGCCACCCCGCCGGTCACGGCGACTCTGCCCTCGTCCGGGATCATGACATCGGCGACCAGCTTGAGAAGCGTTGACTTGCCCTGGCCGTTGCGTCCGACGACACCGACCGCCTCGCCTGACTGAACGGAGAAACTGATGTTACGCAGCGCCCAGAACTCGTCGGGTCGCGCGCGCCTGCTGCTCTCCGAGAACAGGTCCTTGAAGCTGCGTCGGTGACGTCTGTTGCGTTTGAACTGGATTCCGAGATCGTGCGCGACAATTACCGGCTTGCTCGCGGTCGCCGCGGCAGCCGACAGCATCCCTGGCTGGGTCATCGTTAGAGCTCCTTCAGGACGGCGCGAACGTTACGACGGAACATGAGGATTCCGATGCCGAGAATGATGACCGCCTCGATGGCCGAAATGATGACGGCACCCCAGTCGAGAGAGCCGGAGAAAAACGACGCCCGATAAATCGACATAATCCCGGTGAGCGGGTTGAGATCGAGAATTTTCTTCAGGAGGCCGTGACTGTCGAATTTCTGGATGCTGTACACGATGGGAGTCGCATAGAACAACAGCCGTAGTGCGAGCTTGATCGCGCGCTCCAGGTCGCGGAAGAAAACGACGACGGGGGCGATGATCAGGCCGAGCCCGATGATGAGGGTGGCCTCGAGAACGATGGCGAGGAGCGAGTAGAACGTGTCGAATCGAATGTGTGCGGGAGTTTTCGTGAACTGGGAGATGAGAACGAACACGACCAGCACCGGCAGGCTCAGGAGAAACTCGATGCCTTTCGACAGCGTGATCCGCATCACCCAGATCGAGCGCGGAATGCTGGTGGACCGAATCAGCTTGGACTCGCGGATGAAGGCCTTCGCCATGTCGTTCATCGAACCGTTGAACCAGGTCCACGGCAGGAGTGCGGTCAGCAGGAACACGATGTATGGCTGCTCGATGGGCGTCCCGCGGCCGAACAGGATCACGAACACGAAGTAGTAGATCCCCGACATCAGAAGTGGGTCGAGAATCGACCAGATGTAGCCAAGTGCGGAAGTCGTGTAGCGAACCTGCAGGTCACGTTTGGTCAACAGCCACAGGGAATGCCGATATCGCTGGGCGGCGGATCGCTCGCGGCGTGGTGCAATAACGGCAGTCAAACGGTCCTCAATCAGTCGAACTAACGCTCGACTTTAGCGCGAGAACCTGAAGAGATTCGTCATGCCGGGCACTGATCTAGTTGTCTGGACGGTCGGCGCAGCTGGGTTCGCCGGGCGGGGACCGGCGAACAAAATGGCATTACACGAACAGGTTGGCCCGCTCGAGGTCTTCGGCGAAATCGACCTCGACCGCGTAGAGGTCGGAAATGTCAACGGGCTCAATGCGGAGCTTGTCCTGCTCGATCGCCAACTCGAGACCGCGTTCGAAGTAATCCTGATCGGCGACGCGCTTCAGGTGGTGGGTCAGGATCGCCTTGTGATAGCTCGAAATGTAGTTGATTCCGATGGCCTCGCCGAGTCCGCCAGCGACGGTCTTCGACAGGCCCATGATGAATCCTTCGGCGTCGACGGTGAACTTGACCTCTTCTTCGTTCACTTTGCCGGTATTGACACAGACGAAGGACTGGTCGCGCTCGATATACGAGGCGATGCGGTTGAGCGCGGCGGGATCGAAGACGACGTCTCCGTTCATCCAGAGAACACCACCGTTCGCCGACGCCTGAAGGGCGCGCAGAAGGCTCTTGGAAGTATTGGTCTGGTCGTACTGCTCGTTGTAGACGAACGATGCGTCGGGGAAGGCTTCGATGATGTGCTCGAGCTTGTAGCCAACAACGAGAGTGATGGGCGTCTTCTGGCCCAGAGTCTGGTGGATGTTGTCGAACTGCTGTTGCAGAATGCTGCGACCGTCGGCCAACGGCGTCAGCGGCTTCGGAAGCGTACGACCGAGGCGACTGCCCATGCCGGCAGCAAGTATTACGACCTGCGTGCTCACGATTCGTCTCCTAATGTGCTTCACCCCGGGGGACTTATCCCAAATCAAGCGGTAATTCCTAAGAATTTGCTGATCGTTAACCTTGGGGTTTACGTGTGGACACACCGTTGTGCTTCTCCTTAGACACTATCGGGCGCTCCTGTGAGTCCGGTTGTTTCATGGAGTGTTGTTGTGGATTCGTGATACTTAGCAAATTGCGCCGAGCGCAGCTTGGTACGGTTGACCAGTGGATTCAGCACCTGACGCGGCCTCAGTTCCTCGCACGCCCAGCAAGCGACCCGCGACGGCCAGAACGGGTGCATCCGCAAAATCCACTCCGCGTAAATCGCCCGCCCGCGCCACACCGGCGCGGGCTCCAAAACCCAAGCCGCGAGAAACGGTGCTCTCGATCCAGGGCCTGGTAAAGCGGTTCGGCGACACGATTGCCGTCGCGGGCATCGATCTTGTCGTCGAGGCCGGTTCGTTCTACGGAATTGTCGGTCCGAACGGTGCAGGCAAGACGACAACGCTATCAATGGTCACAGGGCTGCTACGGCCCGATGCCGGAAGCGTCATCGTGCACGGTGTGGATGTCTGGAGCGATCCGGTGGCGGCCAAGCGCAACATGGGCGTCTTGCCGGACCGGCTCCGGTTGTTCGACCGCCTGACCGGCGCGCAGCTGTTGTTCTACTCCGGAACGCTGCGGGGGCTGGATGAGGAAACCGTGCGGGCTCGCACCGCCGATCTCGCGCACGCGTTCGGGTTCGAGGACGCGCTCAACCGTCTGGTGACCGACTATTCGGCCGGCATGAGCAAGAAGATCGCTCTCGCCGCTGCGATGATCCATTCCCCGCGCCTGCTCATCCTCGATGAGCCGTTCGAATCCGTGGATCCGGTGTCTGCAGCAAACGTCACGCAAATCCTTCGCACCTATGTGAACTCCGGCGGAACCGTTGTCGTCTCGAGCCACAGCATGGACCTCATCCAGCGAATCTGCGACCACGTTGCCGTCGTTGTTCACGGCGCCATCCTCGACTCGGGCACGATGGACTTCGTCCGCAAGGGCAAGACGCTCGAGGAGCGATTCGTCGAACTGGCCGGCGGCCGCACGAGCGTGGAGGGCATGGCGTGGTTGAACAGCTTCTCCGACTGAAGCTGCGACTGCTCGGTAATGCCTTTCGTCGCAGCCCGTGGCGAATTGTCGCGCTCGTTCTCGGCCTGCTCTCCGGACTGGGGATGGCCGTGTTCGTCGGCATCGTGTTGGTCGGGCTTCGCTTCGCCAGCGTCTCGATCGCCGCGCAGGGCGCGGAGGTACTCGGCGCCATCCTGCTCTTTGGTTTCGTCATCGTCCCGCTGATTTTCGGGGTTGACGACGTGCTCGACCCGCGAAAGTTCTCGCTATTCGGGATCCCGACCGGTCGTCTTGCTTTTTCGCTCGCCGTCAGCGGCTTGCTCGGCATCCCCGCCGTTGCCACCACTCTGATCGCCCTGGCCCAGATCGTGACCTGGACACGCGATCCGCTTTCCGCGCTGCTGGCGGTCATTGGTGCTCCTGTAATTATTGCGACCAGCCTGCTGTGCTCGAGGGTGTCGATTTCGGTCGCGGCTTTCCTGCTGTCGTCGCGCCGGTCACGGGATTCTGCGGGACTACTCGGCTTCGTTGCGCTCGTCGCATTCGTGGTGCTCTTCGTCTTCATCTATCGCACCAACTGGCTGCAGGACGGTCCTGCGGTCTTTGCCAACATCGCCAGAGTCGCAAGCTGGACACCGTTTGGTGCGGTCTGGGCGGCACCCGCGGACGCCGCCGCCGGCAACATCGGTGTGGCTCTGCTGCGTGAACTGATCGCACTGGCGTTCCTCTGGCTCCTCTGGCTGGCCTGGCGAGCGCTCGTCAAGCTGATGCTCGTCACGCAGCCCCGGTCGGCGGAGGCCCGCAGCTACCACGGTCTCGGGCTGTTCGGCGTGGCACCGATCTCGCCCGCGTCGGTCATCGCGGAGCGCAGCTTCACCTACTGGATTCGGGATGCGCGCTATCACACGTCGCTCCTGGTGATTCCGGTCATCCCGTTTCTCCTGATGGTCCCCCTGCTGATCATCGGGATCCCAACGCCCGTGCTCGCTCTCATGCCGGTGCCGATCATCGCGCTGTTCCTGGGTTGGTCGGTGCACAACGACACTGCCTACGACAACACTGCAATCTGGTTGCACGTGGCGTCCGGCACCACGGGCAGGGCCGACCGGATCGGCCGAGTGGTGCCGCCGCTGATCGTCGGAATTCCCCTCATCGTCATCGCGGCGATCCTTTCTGCGGCGGTCTACGGAGCCGGTTGGATACTGCCAGTGCTCCTCGGGGTCGGTCTCGGCATCCTCTTCACCGGCCTCGGACTGTCCAGCGTCGGTTCCGCACAATTCCCCTACCCGGCCGTGCGGCCCGGTGACAGTCCGTTCGCCGCGCCGCAGTCCGTGGGCACGGCGTCGTCGCTCATCCAGTCACTGTCGTTCTTCGTGACCATCGTTCTCGTCTCGCCGACACTGACCTTTGCTGCACTCGCGCTGTTCTTCCCGGGATGGTGGCTGTGGGGGGCATTGTTCAGCGGCATCGTGCTGGGAAGCCTGTTCCTGTGGCTCGGAGTCACCTGGGGGGGGCGAATCTTCGACCGACGTTCCCCGGAGATTTTGGGCGCGAGCGTGCGAAACTAGAACCATGAGCGAGACCGAGCAGATGGGTCCAGGGACCGGTGGCGGCGGTACTGGTACCGACACACTCGATCGTGAGCTCGAAGAACTCATCAACAGCGAGCAGGTCGAAGAGGGTGACCACGAGCGCTTCTCGCACTATGTGCCCAAGAACAAGATCCTCGAATCGGCGATCACGGGCAAGCCGGTGCGCGCCCTCTGCGGGAAGCTCTGGACACCGGGTCGCGACCCCGAGAAGTTCCCGGTCTGCCCAACCTGCAAAGAGGTCTACGAAAAGATGAAACCTTAGCGGCTGAACTCCAGCACGTCGGTCTCGCTGCCACGCCAGATGTGCACGAGATGCAGCCCCTGGCGCTCGATGTAGCGTTCCTGTTTCGTCGTGGTCGGTGAGGGAGTTCCGGGATGCTCCATGACCGCCCAGAGGATCGGAGTCGTGTCGAGCACCCCCTTCGCGTGGGTCAACGGCCAATCGGTACCCCACAGCAGGCCTCGCTGAACGGGTGACTCTTTGAGGCTGATGTCGCGGAGGCTCGAAAGCACAGCTGGATAGGCCTGGCTGATCTTGTGCATCGACACCGTCGAGCCGACTCTCGCCGGTCCGTAGTAGATGTCCTGGCCGGGAGTCGCGCGTGCCTGGATTATTGCGGCGGCCTGCTGCCAGTCCGTCCCGTTTTTTGCGGTTGGCCCACGCTGCGAGAGGTAGATGGGTAGCACGAGAACGGCCAGCGCCCCGATCGTCGCGACGCGCATCCACGGAACCTTGAGCGCCGAGATGGTCGCCCCGATGAGGAGTGCCACAGCCGGCGTAGTAAAGGAGAAGTACCGCCCGCTGTACATCGGATGCGCGACCAGCGAGTACAGGATGACCAGGGCAGGCGGCAGCGCGACCCACGGAATCAGGATGCCCAAGGCACCGATCGGAAGCCGACGCGGCGCGACGGGACGGAACCGGCGCCAGATCACCGGAGCCGCGATGAGCAGCCAGCCGAGGATGGCGACCAGGATGACCGCGACAGACCACAGACTGGTCGGCGGTACCGGTACCCCGCGACCTACTGTCGGTGTGGCTCCAGAGAAGAACTGCTCGAACACCAGAGTGTTGAGTGTGCTCGTGAGAGTAAGCGGCCCGAACGGCAGCTGACCGGTCTGGCTGATCGACAGCCGATCGATCGGGAAGGAGAGCGCGGCGGCGGCCAGCGCGCCGATCGCCCATCCCGCGAACAGACGGCGTGGCCGGGCGAGCCGTTTGCGCGCCACAATAATCGAGACGCCGTGGGCGATGACCAGCAGGGCGACGTAGAGGTTGAGCAGTACTCCCAGTCCCGCGAGTCCGGCGTAGAACGCCCACCATCCGACCCGATTCCGTTCGAGCGCTCGCAGCAGCAGTATCGTCAGCCACACGGCGACGACGGCGGTGAGGGCGAGCGAGCGGGCCTCGATACCCATCCACGTCACGCGCGGGAGCAGTAGGAACGCAAGCCCGGCGAAGATCGATAGTCGTCGGCCGCCGAGCTTCCGGCCGAGAACCACGACGCCCGCACAGGCCGCGCCGACAGCGATCATCGATGGCGCGCGCAGGGCGAAGTTCGAGGTGCCGAACGCCGCGATCCAGAAGTGCATGAGGAAGTAGTAGGTGCCGTGAACGGCGTCGATGTGCTGCATCATTTGCCACAGGTGCGGCAGCGATCGCAGCGCGGCAGTCTGCGTCGCCGCCTCGTCGTTCCACTTCGAGGGAATCCACGATCCGATGGCAGATACGACAGTCGCCAGGGCTCCCAGCCAGAGCGGATCGATCCAGGCCAGACCGCCCCGGGGGAGGACGGGAACGGGAGCCCGCTCCCCGACGGCGCGATTTTTGCCTCGAACGCCCCTTGGGTTGCCGACGAGTCGCTGGACACTCGTGTCAATCACGAGTTCCACCCTCGCGGGCGGCCCTGCGCGCGCTCTGTGCCAGGAGTCCGTCGAACCTGAGAGATCTACAAGGTGGCTGTGCCTATGAGGTGCCGGTGCCAGCCAGGCCGAGCGCGTCGCCGACCGCGGTGAGGAAACCATCCATTGAGGTCGCCAGCGGGTTGACGACCGGCTTGCCCGCCGTGACAAGGTCCTTCAGCAGGTCGCCGAGGTTCGAAGCGTTTGCCGAATCAGTCACGAGTACTGGTTTCCCCAGCGCCTGGGCATCAAACACGACGGACGAGACATCCGTAACGCAGCAGTCGGCGACCGCGAGTGCCCACCCGTAGTCGCCCGTGTCGACGACATCCCCCCGGTTCGCAGCCTGGATCGTTCGACGAATTCTGGCGTCGCTGGCAGCGCTGGCCGGTCGCACCCTGCCGAGCCACGGATGCGGGCGGTAGATCAAACGCAGCTTCTGGTCCGCCAGAACCGCGGCCACGATGCTCTCCCCGAGGGTCTCGACCGAGCTGTAGTCCATGCTCGGACGGTCGCCCTCCCAGGTCGGTGCGTAGAGGACGACCGTGCGGTCATCCGGCGTCCACGAGGCGGGCGGCTCCCCGAGGAAGCCCAGCCAGGGGCTGCCGATGACGACGGCCGCGGCATCCGCGTCGAATCCGCGAATCTGTCGGAGCTGCTCGATCGAGCTCTTGTCCGCAACAAAGGTGAAGTCGTAGGCCTTGAGCTGGCGCGACACGGAGGAGTCCTTTGCGCTCTCGCCGTGACCGATGAAGACGTGGACGGGCACCGGGAATCGCAGTACGCGGAAGTTTTCGGCACTGTGATTCGGATAAAGGACCAGCTTCACTCCCTGCGCGACCAGAACCCGGGTGAGTTCTGGAACTCCGTAGGCGTAGGTGACCTCGATCGTGGTCTCGCGCCGAACCAACTCATAGGTCGACGCGTCCGATGTGATAATCACGGTTGGGTAGGCGCGGTTCAGCGCCTCGAGGCTCTGGTACCAACGACGAAGCTGATACAGGCTCGACGGGCCATCCGCGAAGTACACGGCGACGGGCGTGGTCGTGGGTTGCTGTGCGGCGATGATCCGAGCGAGCCGGCGCCCGCGAACCCGGCCCAGGATGATGTCGACGGCTGTCCCAAGTGCGCTCACTCCGCAACCTCCTCGGCAGGGGCAGGCAGCTCGCGAGCCGGTCGGGAGTCGTGGATGTGCGCGAGGCAGGCGTCGACCTCGGCCAGGAAGCGGTCGATTGCCGGAGTGGCCAGGTCGCCGAGATATCGGTTCGCGAGAGCCGAACGCTCGACGACCAAGTCGTCAGAGCCGAGAGCACGCGTGATCGCATCGTCGAGCGTGTCGATCGAGGCAACGCTCACCACGATTCCCGCACTCGCCGATGGATTCGTTTTCACAAACTCTGCCGTGGTCTCAGACTCATTCGGATTCAGGGCCACGTACGGACGGCCGAGACTCAGGTAGTCGACCAGGTCGCTTCCGATATCGGCGACCAGCACATCCGCAGCCGCCAGAGCGGCGTAGCGCTCCTGTGCCGAGCCTTCCAGCACGGAGTGACCTCCCGCCCGCTTGAGCCGAGCGACGATGCGGTCGCTGGCCTCGGCAACCTGGCGACTGAGTGAACCAAGCGCGGGATGCGGCGCGTAGGTCACGGCAAGGTCGCCGCGGTTGAGCAGCGCAGTGAGCACCCGGTCGCCCATCGTGATCACCGAACCATAGCCGTCCTCGGCGTAGTAACCCTCCCACGTAGGCGCGTAGACCACCGACTTCGTTGCGTTGGCTCGTGGCGTCGTTGCGACCAGCCCGAGCAAGTCGCTCAATTGTGGTCGCCCGGTGATTCGCAGCTGCTCCTCGCGCACTCCGAGGTTGGCGTCGAGGTAGCGAGCCCGGGCCGCCTCGCCCGCGATCCAAATCTCGTCGAAAGCCCGCGTGGCCGGATTCGCGGCCTCCGGCTTGTCGCTTTCGCCGTGATTGATGAAGACGTCGTACAGCCCGGGGACGCGCAGCAGGTTCTTGTTGGGTGAGGTGTTGCGCGGATACAGCGCGAGCACGAACGACGGTACCCGCTCGACGAAGTATTCGATCGCCTCTGCGCCATTCAGATGGACGATCGGGAGTTCCGAGCCTGTGATGGTCTCGAAGTGCCATGGCTCACGGTCGACCGTCAGGATGACGACCCGATGCATCGCGTTGACGCGACCGAGCGTCGACATCCATTCGTTGAGGGCGTATGCACTGGCGGTCCTGGCGTTGAAGTGCACGAGGATCTCGGGCTTCAGTTCGCGCAGCGACGCGGTCAGGGAATCGAGTCGCTGCTGTTCCGTAGGCATCCGCAGGTTGCCGAGGAGCGCGTCCGCGATGGGCACGAACGTGACCACGACGAGCGCAAGACACAGGATGCCAAGGAGCACGTAAACGACGGGGTCCGCGTCGTACACCGCACAGATCGGGGCGAAAATCCAGACCGGGATCGGAACGAGGGTCGGACCGGCGACCCGAACGACGCGCCTTGGCACCGGGGCCGCGACGGTGAGATTGCGCCAGTCCGCCGTCGTCCGCCAGCGACGGTAGACGACAACGCGAAGGACGTGACGCAGAAGGTGAAGTCCGTGCAGTACCGCGAGCAGGATTGCCACCAGGAACACGGAGGCGGTGTCCGCACCCGCGTGCATCACGACGATCCCGGTCGCGACGCTGAGTACAATCGCGGCGCCGGTCTGGTCGGCGTCGCCGCTGCGACGAATCACGCGACTGCGCCCGGCCATGAGCACCGTTGCGACGTAAAGCGCCACGGCAACCAGCATGAGCGACCAGTGGGTCACGGTCGAGATGGCGGCCACCAGGGCGGCGGCGATGAGGAGGATGCGTCGAATCATCCGTTCGCCCCGTCTGCCCCGTCGATGCTCGTCGAAACGAAGGGCTTGCCCTCGACTTCGGGTGGGGCGGGAACGACTCGTGGTGCGGGGTAGCGGACCTTTGCCCGCGCGACCGCGCTCGCGACCTGACCGACGAAGGCACCGACCGGGTCGTCCAGGATCGGGCCGAGCAGGTAGTCGGCGAGTGCAATGCGGGCCGGACGGCCATCCGGATCGCCCTCGAGCGCACCACCGATGGCCGCGACGAAATCGGTGCCCTGCTGGCTGGTGAGATCGGTGTCGATGATGTTGCCCGCCGCGCTCGACGGGAAGGCGGCCAGGAAGTCGGCGAGAAGCTCATCGCGCGGGTTCGTGACGAGATATGGCTTGTGCGAGGCGAGAAAGTCGCTCAGCACGCTCGAGATGTCGGTGATCATGACATCTGCGCTGTTGAACGCCGCGTAGAGCGACACGGTTCCGTCTTCGAACACCTGATGGTCGGAGTTGGCCTCGCGGAGAAGGCGGCCGATCTCCTCCTGGGCCTGACGCATGTCGGCGCGCCGGTGCCCCGAGGACGGATGCGGTTTGAACAGGATGCGCGGCGGGTTCGGCATCGCAAGCATGGCGGTAACCATCGCGACGCCCATGGTCGCCAGGGACGAGTAGTTTGCCTGCTCGAGGAAGCCTTCCCAGGTCGGCGCGTAGAGCACGGTCGGGCGTGGCAGCGTGACCTCGGACGATCCGTCGGCGGCGACGGTCGCGATTTCGGCGAGTTGTGGTCTGCCGACGGTGACGAACTGATCGGTGCGGAACCCATCGCCGAGTGCCGTGTAGCGATCGATTCCGGCCGGCCCCGATACCCAGATTTCGTCGAACACCTTGCTGTACGGGTTGAAACTCGACACCTTGTCACTGTCCCCGTGGCCGATGAACACCTGTAGGAGTCCGCGCAGCCGCATGATCTCGAACACCTTGTTCGCGGTGGTCGGATGCAGGACAACCTTCACCGAGGGGACAGTCAGGTACTCAATGTCGAGGGCGCGTGCGGCATACAGCGTTGGGATGGTCGTGGGCTCGAGTCGGTCGAGGTGGCCGCCCTCCTTGCTGACGATCAGCGTTCGAACCGTGAAGGCGTTTGCCGTCTGGATCCAGACGTTCAGCGCGTAGGTGGCGCTCGCCGGTGCGCTGAAAAAGATGACGACCTCGGGGGAGTAGGCGTCGAGAGCCGCGCGCAGCCGGAATACCCGCTCGACGCGATCACCCCCGCTCAGCAGGCGAGCACGGAGCACGACACTCAACACGCAGGAGGCGAGTCCCAGGGTCGCGGCGATTGCGCCCACCAGATCAAGCTGACCGGGGGTGCCTGTGGGGGTGGTGAGCACGAACGGTACGCCAGCAGTAAGGGCGAGGGCTGGTACCAGCGCGAAGATCGCTGACGCGATGCCCGTGGGGGCCGGCGTCGAATCCGCGAGTCCGTATGCTTCGAGACCGCGCCAGGCGAGGCCGCCGCCCCGGTAGCCGCGGGCGCGCCACTGGTCCGCGAACGTTGCCAGGAAGCACAGCGCTCCCGCCAGCGGCAATAACCAGACCGTCGCCCCATGCCGCAGGTTGTCTGCCGCGTTGTCCGAGGCCAGAGCGAGCTCCAGGAACACCGCCAGCAGGATCAACAGCAGGATCCTGATCGCCCGCGAGACCCCGATGAAACTCAGGGCGCGATTGATCGGCGACCGCGTTGCGGTGATAACCACCTGGGAGCCGATGCTGACCACGCTTCCGGCGAGAGTCAGCCATGGCCACTCGGCGAGCGCTCCGGCGGCGGCGATACCGAGACCCAGCACCTGTGCTGTCAGCATTGCCAGGTCAACGAACGAGATCCGCGTGACCGAGCTGCGGACGCTGGCACGACGCACCCGCGAGGCCGGCGCTACTGCGTCCCGTTTCGCGCGTGGCGCATCCATGAGGCTCAGTCGCCGAACTCTTCCGTCGCGAGGCTGTCGACCGGGCTCCCGTCACGGCGAACATCGATCACGTGACCGGTCGCGCTGGAGATCAGGGTGTCGATCGATGCGAGCGCCACCGCGCGAGCGCTCAGCAGGGTCTCTGCGGGCTCGTTGCCGAATGCCTTGGTTCGCAGTGGAGTGCGAGTCCTGTCCGGATTGACGACGTTGACTCGCACGGCGTCCGGGACCCACTCGTCGGCGAGCGCCTGCGTGAAGTTCACGATCGCGGCCTTGGTCGCGGAGTACAGGCTGTAGCCACCCCGACCTCGCGTGTACGAGCTCGAGGTGAAGTTGAGAAGCTGGCCGGAGCTCTGCCGCAGATAGGGCAACGACTCCTGGGCGATGAGGATGCAGCCGACCAGGTTGACGTCGATGGTCTCGTAGACGATGTCGTCGGAGGCCTCCTCGAGTAACGAAATGGCGAGCAACCCGGTCGAATTGACGACGTAGTCGATCTGCCCTGTCGCGTCGGCCGCCTGCTTGAGGGCGGCGCGCACTTCTTCGCGGTTCTGTACGTGGGTTTTCGTCTCGGAGCGGCTGAACGAGAACACGTTGGCGCCGAAGTCCTTCGCGACGGCGCAAACCTCCGCGCCGATGCCGTATCCGCCGCCAAAGACCACGAGCGTCTTCCCAGCAAGGCCCTCGGTGCGCGCCGACTCTGCGAGCTCCCTGGCCGTCGAGGAGCGCAGCTGGAACAGCTTGTCGGCCATCGCGATGTCGATCGGCTCTGTGACCTTCATGTTCTCGTCGGAGCCGGCGACGACGGCAATTCGAACATCTGGTGTGTAGCGAAGCACGACGGTGCAGTCGTCCGTCGCGGTGAAGTTGGGGTCGAGGCGCGCCTTGTCGTAGGCGGCACGAATAGCGGAGAGGCGAAAGCCCTGCGGCGTCTGGCCGCGACGAAGCTTCGAGCGCGGTGGCACGTCGATCAGGAAGCCGTCGTCAGACACCTCGATGATTGTGTCGGCCGAGGGGATGGCCGTGTCGACGGCGCTGTGCGCGTCGAGCGCGACCACGCAGTCGTGGATGATGCGGTTGTCGACGAACGGACGAACCGCATCATGGAAGAGAACCTTCACTTCCGCGCTCCCGAGAGCGTCGATGGCAAGTTGCGTGGTCTGGTTGCGGTCGCCGCCGCCCTCGAAGACGTGGGTGAATTTCGGATACTTGCCGCCGCTGCGAATGGCGAGGATCGGGTCCAGGAAACCCGGAGTCATCATGACAATGATCTCATCGATGTCGGCGGATTCGTTCAGCGCCTCGATGGTGTGCTCGACCACGGATTTTCCCGCTATTTTGATGAGCTGCTTGGGGAGATTGAATCCGATTCTGGCGCCAACACCGCCGGCGAGAACGACGGCGACAGTGCGCAGATCCTTGCCTGAGTGAGCTGCCACTCTCTTGTCTCCGCTCGATATCTGCCGGGGCTTCGCTCGCCACCCCACCCGTTCAGTTGAAACAGTAAGTCTAAACGTAGGTGGTCGGGATGGCCGGTTCGCCCCGGCTCAGCCGCAGGGCATCCTCGGGCAATTCCGCGACTGCGACGGCGCGATGATCGCGTGCTCGCACCGTTCCTTCCGGACCGAGCCAGGACTCATCGATCGCGCCTTTCGAGACCAGCGGAACGAGCAGCGATCGCGCGTCGGCAGATTCCTCGGGGGCTGCTCCGATGTGGATCGACTCTGTCTCGGCCACTCCGCCGACCAGTGTTCGCACGGGGTACTTGCGGCCACCGATTGTCGCCTTCGCGGCCGACTTCTTTGCGACTGATGTCCAGGCACCGGAATCGTCCCGACGCGCGACGAGCTTGTAGACGAGCCCCGCTGCGGGATGACCGGAGCCAGTCACCACCGATGTCCCGACCCCGAAGGAATCGATCGGTGCGGCGCTGAGTGCTGCGATCGTGTATTCATCGAGGTCGTTCGTTACGGTGATCTTCGTTTCTGTCGCGCCCAGCGCATCCAGTTGCGCTCGAACCGTCGCGGCCTGGGAAAGCAGGTCGCCGCTGTCGAGTCGAACCGCGCCGAGTCCGGTGCCGGCTACTTTCACCGCGAGTTCGACCGCGCGAGGGACGTCGAACGTGTCGACGAGAAGTGTCGTGCCGGGACCGAGCGCCGCGACCTGCGCCGTGAACGCCGATTCCTCGCTGTCGTGCAGGAGCGTGAACGCGTGGGCCGCGGTACCCATGGTCGGGACACCCCAGGTGCGCCCCGCCTCAAGATTGCTGGTCGCACCGAAACCGGCGATAAAGGCGGCCCTGGCTGCGGCGACAGCCGCGCGTTCGCTGGCGCGACGCGATCCCATCTCGGCGAGCGGGCGGCCGAGCGCGGCGGTGACCATGCGACTGGCCGCGCTTGCGACGGCGCAGTCGTAGTTGAGCACGCTGAGAGCGAGAGTCTCGAGTACCACGGTCTCCGCGAATCCGCCCTGCACCACGAGCATGGGGGATCCCGGGAAATAGACCTCGCCTTCGCGGTATCCGGTAATTGTCCCGGTGAACGAATAGTCGGCGAGCCAGTCGAGGGTCTGGGCTCGCACGACTTTGTTGTCTCTCAGCCAGTCGAGTTCTGCATCACCGAATCGGAACTCGCGGATCAGTTCGAGCAACCGGCCCGTACCGGCGACGATTCCGTAGCGCCGGCCGTCCGGCAGTCTGCGCGCGAAGACCTCGAACACGCACTCGCGTTCATGCAGGCCATTGCCGATGGCAGCGTCGATCATGGTCAGCTCGTAACGATCGGTTAGTAGCGCGCTGGTCATGGCGCAAGCTTACTTTTCGTTCGACACGTAAACTTGGGCCCCGTGAGTGATGCGCCGATCGGAGTCTTCGACAGCGGCGTCGGCGGACTCACGGTCGCCCGGGCGATCATCGACCAGCTCCCGCGGGAATCGCTCCTCTATGTTGGCGATACCGCGCATTCGCCGTACGGTCCGAAACCGATCGCCGAGGTTCGCGAGTACGCGCTCGCGGTACTCGATGATCTCGTCGACCAGGGCGTCAAGCTCCTCGTCATCGCCTGCAACACGGCCTCGTCTGCCATGCTGAGGGATGCCCGCGAGCGGTACACGGACGCCCGCGGGATCCCGGTGGTCGAGGTCATCAATCCGGCTGTCCGCGCGGCAGTGCGCCAGACCCGCGCGAAGCGCATCGGCGTGATCGGGACGGTCGGCACGATTAACTCGCGCGCGTACGATGACGCGTTCATCGCCGCATCCGATCTCGAAATCTTTTCGCAGGCGTGCCCGCGGTTCGTTGAATTTGTCGAGGCCGGTGTAACCAGCGGGACGGAGTTGTTTGCCGTCGCCGAGGAATACCTGGCCCCGCTCAAGGCGGCGGAGGTCGATACCCTCGTGCTCGGCTGTACTCACTATCCGCTGCTCGCGGGCGCCATCCAGTACGTGATGGGCGAGGATGTCACGCTCGTGTCGAGTGCCGAGGAGACCGCGTACGACGTCTACCGCACCCTGGTCCAGCACGGGCTCGAGAGAACCAGCACCGAGCCGCGGACGTACCGGTTCGAGGCGACGGGCGACAGTAAGGGCGACTTTTTGCGGCTCGCGAGTCGCTTCCTGGGTCCCGAGGTCGGCACCGTCGACCTGGTCCAGACCGGCACCATCCCCATCACGCACAGAGGATAGACATGACCCGCACCGACGGCCGCGCCGTAGACCAGCTCCGCGAGATCAACATCGAGCGCGGCTGGAGCAAGCAGGCCGAAGGGTCGGCGCTGATCTCGTTCGGCAACACGAGGGTGCTGTGCACGGCATCCTTCACCAACGGCGTCCCGCGCTGGCTCGCGGGCAAGGGCAAGGGCTGGGTGACAGCGGAATACGCGATGCTACCGCGTTCGACCAACGACCGGATGGATCGCGAATCCGTGAAGGGCAAGGTCGGCGGCCGCACCCACGAGATCTCGCGCCTTATTGGTCGCTCTCTGCGCGCCGTGATCGACATGAAGGCGCTCGGCGAGAACACGCTCGTGCTTGACTGCGACGTGCTGCAGGCCGACGGCGGAACTCGCACGGCGGCGATCACCGGCGCGTATGTCGCCATGGTGGATGCCATCGAGTGGGCCCGCGAGAAGAAGTTCATCGGGCAAAACGCGAAGCCGCTCATCGACAGTGTCTCCGCGGTGTCTGTTGGGATCATCGACGGAGTCCCCATGCTCGATCTCGCCTACGTCGAGGACGTGCGCGCCGAGACCGACATGAACGTTGTGGTCACCGGTCGCGGGCTGTTCGTCGAGGTACAGGGAACCGCGGAGGGTGCACCGTTCGACCGAGCGGAACTGAACTCGCTTCTCGACCTCGCACTCGGCGGCACGACGTCGCTCGCCGGGTTCCAGAGGGCATCGCTGTCGTGAGTCCCGAACTGCGCCAGGTCGTCCTCGCGACGCACAATGCGCACAAGGTCGATGAGTTGCGACGCATCCTGGGTCCGCGTCTCGGCCAGATCGAACTGCTGGCGTATGACGGTCCGGAGCCGGTCGAGGATGGCGACAGCTTCGAAGCCAACGCGCTCATCAAGGCACGAGCCGCATTCAACTGGTCGGGCATCCCCGCGATTGCCGACGACTCTGGCATCTCGGCGGATGCGCTGGGCGGGGCTCCGGGCATCCATTCCGCGCGCTATGCGGGAACCCGGGACGACGCCGACAACGTCCGGTTGCTCCTGGAGCGGATGACTGAAGTCGACGACCGAAGTGCCCGCTTCACCTGCGCGGCGGCCTTCGTCGCCGACGGGGTCGAGCACGTCGAACTGGGGATCTGGCCGGGCATGGTATTGCGCGAGCGCGCGGGGGGCGGCGGCTTCGGTTACGACCCGATCTTCCAGCCAGATGACTTTGCGGTGAGCGCGGCGCAGCTCACGCCGGATCAGAAGAATGCGATCTCCCACCGCGCCATGGCATTCGCCAGGCTCTTCGACTACCTCAACGCTCGCTGAGGTCGCCGACGCTGCGAGGATGTAGACGTGAGCGCTGGGCGGACCGGGATGCGCGGCGTACTGCTGCTTGGACCCGCGTTCGTGGCGGCCATCGCCTACGTCGACCCGGGGAACGTCGCGGCCAACCTGAGCGCGGGCGCGAAGTACGGCTACCTGCTCGTCTGGGTGCTGGTGGCAGCCAACCTGATGGCCGGGCTCATCCAGTACCAGTCGGCCAAGCTCGGACTCGTCACCGGCCTGAGCCTGCCGGAACTTCTTGGCCAGCGAATGCGTCGGTGGCCGAGAATCGGCTTCTGGGTGCAGGCGGAACTCATTGCTGCGGCTACCGACCTCGCCGAGGTGATCGGCGGCGCGATCGCGCTCTACCTGCTGTTCAATCTGCCGCTGGTGGTGGGTGGTCTCGTCGTTGGTGTCGTGTCGATGATCTTGCTTGGCGTGCAGTCGCGGTTCGGCCAGAGACCGTTCGAGTTCGTGATCATTGCTCTCTTGGCGGTCATCGCGATCGGCTTTCTCGCCGGACTCGTGGTTCGTCCTCCGGACGGCGTCGCCGTGCTCGGCGGACTCGTGCCGCGATTCGCCGATACCGGCTCGGTCCTGCTGGCGGCGAGCGTGCTCGGGGCCACGGTCATGCCGCATGCAATTTACGTCCACTCGGCGCTTGCCCGCGACCGCCACGGTCGCGCGGTCGGTACGGCGCAGACCGGTCGACTGCTGCGCATTACGAAGTGGGATGTCGCGATCGCGCTGACTCTCGCCGGCGTCGTCAATGTCGGGATGCTCCTCCTTGCCGCGACCAACCTCAGCGGACTACATGGCGTCGACACCATCGAGGCGGCGCACGCGACGATCGAGGCCGCGCTCGGTCCGGTGATCGCGATCGTGTTCTCGATCGGACTTCTGGCATCCGGTCTCGCGTCAACCTCGGTAGGCAGCTACGCGGGTGCGACCATCATGGCTGGGCTCCTGCGGCGACGAATCCCGATCCTCGTTCGACGATCAATCACCCTGATCCCGGCGCTGCTCCTGCTTTGGCTGGGCGCGGACCCGACCGCCGTTCTCGTGATCAGTCAGGTAGTGCTGAGCTTCGGCATCCCGTTTGCGCTCATTCCGCTCCTGCGTCTCACGAACGATGTGACGGTCATGGGCGAGTTCGCCAACAAAATTGCCGTCAAAGGCCTGCTTCTGGCCGCGATAGTTGTGGTCATCGGCCTCAACGCTGCCCTGCTGGTGCTGGCAATTGTCGGCGGGGCATAGAGGTGCTCGAGTACGCGATTAGTCGCCGCGCGATCGTTTACCTGGACGCGGTGAACTGCCAGGGGTCGGGGTCTGAGGGACCATCGAAGTACCAGGCGCACGCGGTCGTGATCCGCCAGTGAATTGAAACGTAGTATGCCTCGCCGGCCTGACAGGCCGATAGCGATGGATAAGTGAGGGTGATGGTCGCCGCCGAAGCCGACTCTGCCGTTCCCGCGACCATTCCTGCCGACAGGAGCGCCACTGCTGATATTCCAATGGCTTTGCGAGTAAAAGGAGGCACAAGTTAATGTTAATCGCTCGAAGCAGACCTGTCTGTCCACACTAAATGCGACTTGTGAGATTCGCGGGGGCGAGGTACCGTGCGGCGGCGCATAGGGTTGGGACGTGCCTGACTCAGAGATCGTTCCCCTCGACGCTTCGCCGGAGGCTCGCATTGCGCTCGCCATCGAGCGGTTCGGCGAGCGGGATGTCGCGGACCGCGCAGCCGCTCTACTGACCGGGACTAACGAGGGCGAAGAGTTTCTGCTCTGGGTCGGCGGTCGGCACGCACAGGGGATTCTGGATGGCGCTCCCGCCCTCTACTGGCCGGAAGTCTGGGGAGCTCGCACGCTGCTCTACGCCTGGGATGACGCGGCGGCCGCGGTCATCCGGGCTGGACTCGCTAACCAGGCCTGGCGCGTGCGAGAGATGTGCTGCAGAGTGGTTGTCGCCCGCGAGCTGGCGTTTGGGGAAGACCTGCTGCCGCTGCTCACCGACGAGGTCGCCCGCGTACGCGCGAACGCGGCGCGCGCGCTCGGAGTCGTCGGGGACTTCGACCAGGCGCTCGAGGTCAGAAAACTCGTGAAGGATCCAGAACTGGATGTCCGCAAGCAGGCCGGTGCAGCGCTCACCGTTCTGCGCCGTCGGCTCGGCCGCGAGATCGACTAACTCGCGCTCGAGGCCTTACGCACGCGGCGCGACGCCTGCACGTAGTGGTAGACGGTGGGCACGACGGCGACCAGGATCGCCCCGATCAAGATCAGGTCGATGTACTTGGTCACGAAATGCGCGACTGGCGGAATGTAGCCGAGCAGGTAACCGCCAACAGTAATCACGATCGCCCACGTGAACGCGCCGATGAAGTTGAACAGCCCGTAACGCCGGTAGTGCATGTGTCCAACTCCTGCGGCGACCGGAGCGAACGTTCGGATGACCGGAACGAAGCACGCCACGATGATCGCGAATCCGCCGAAGCGGACGAAGAACTTGTTGGTGCGTTCCACATTCTCGCGGCTGAACAGTCCGGTTTCCTTGCGCTCGAAGATTCTGGGTCCGGCCTTGCGCCCGATGTAGTGTCCAAGCTCACCACCGAGGAACGCCGCGAGCCCGATCGAGAGCGCGACGAGAACGATCGGCATGTGGATGAGTTGAGTGTCGTGACCGTGCGCGTCCGGCGGTGTCGGGAAACTCAGGAGCCCGGTGATGAGCAAGAGGGTGTCGCCCGGAAGCAGGAATCCGACCAGGAAACCGATCTCAACGAAGATCACGATGCAGACCCCGAGCACGGAGAAGCTGCCGAAGTCGTGCAGAAGTGCGAATGGACTCAGCCAAGGGATGAGTGCGGTCGAAATCACGGTTACTTACTCCAAAAAGGGTTCCGCCGATGGGCGCGTAGCCCAGAGTACCGTCAGTCGCGTAACGGCGAGCCAACAACATCGAACCGAAAGCCGCCGAACACTCCGGACAGAAGCGGGCGAGCTGTGGCGATCGACACCTGAACTTCTGGCAGGGTGAGAGATGCTTGATGCGCGCCCGCGCTCTCCCAAAACTCGACGACGAACACCGTGTCGGGCTTGTCGCCGTTGGTCTGCACCTCGTAGGCCAGACACCCGATCTCATGCAGGAGGTCGCTGCGACTGGTCAGGTGCGCAATCAAATCGTCCCGCTTGCCAGGAACCGCGCCAAGCGTCCCTGCGTTCACGAACGTCACGTCCCCGCCGAAACGATCGGTCATCGGTGGTCGCCTTGGGTGGGTGGGGTTTCTCCGCGAACTTTTGCACCAACGACGGGCACTAAGGAGCGGGCGTTGCTGAGCCAGTCGGGCATGCGACCCCGGACAGGGCGCCCGAGGCGCATTCGGCCAGACCTTGGTTGTATGCCTGTTCGGCCTGGCTGAGTTCTTGTCGTAATTCTTGTTGTTGAAGCTTGAATAGTGCTGAGGATGCGTTCGAAGTTGCCCAGGCCCAGGTGATGACCAATGGCGCTCCTTTTGCGGCGCTGACGGTGAGGTGATGCCGAACGACCGGACCCACTGTGTAGAGCTCAGACACGGAGCCGTTTCTGGCACGGCAGCGGTAGGTCGACTTAGCTGTCTGGCCACCGTCGATAAGAATGCTCCCTTGCCCTTCGCGCTGACACGGGATGGACACGGCAAGGACGTTCGCGCCCTTCGGTTGAGTTCCCAGGTTGATGGTGTCGGTGCCGGCGTGCGTTCGAACTTTCGATGTGCCGATCAACTCGCCCCCGGAGATGCCCTGCAGCACCGCGTCACGGCTCGCGGACGACGACCACCAGGAATGGGCGGTGTCGGTCGTTGCACTACGTGAGGCCACGAGAGCGCCGCCAGTGAGAACTCCAACCAAGAACAGCGCGGCGGCGAACGTCGCGAAGACGACTCTCCGGTGCCTCGGAACTGGCGTGGATGCATCCACGGTGGCGACCATCAGCCGTCGAAACTCTGTCCGACGGTCACTGTCTTCACGCCCAAGCTGCTCTGGTGCGTTCTTCATGAGCTTTCTCCTTCGATGGCAACGTGCAGGCTCTCGTTACGAGCAGCGAGCGCCAAACGAAACCGCGCGCGTGACAGCCGAGAGCGAACGGCTGTACTCGAAATTCCCAAGACGGCGGCGGCTTCCATGGCCGAGTAACCATAGAGTTCGCACAAGGTAATGAGTTGCTGGTCAGGCACTGACAGCGAGCGCAAGGCGATTTCGGTGGGGGCGGTTTCATCGGTGTCAACGAAGTCGCCGCTTGTGGCGACGGGTGGGAGCCGGTCGAGCAACGCGCGATGACGGCGGGCAGCACGAGAAAGGTTTCGGGCACTGTTTGTGGCAGTCACCAGCAACCACGGCAACATGGACCCGTCAATGAATCGGATGTTGTCGCGCCGACGCCAAGCCTCCATGAAGGTCACCGCTACTACGTCCTCGACATCGTGAGGCGAGGGAACAAGCCGTAAGGCGTGGCGTGCTATCCGATTTGCGTATCGGTCGAAGACTCGCGCGAACGCCAAACCATCTCCACGACGCGCATCGTGCCAGTCTGACTCGTCTGGATTGTTCGACTCCACACTAGGTAGTGTCCGGCACCGCACGTTTTGTCGCACCTAACCCCGAAATTGCGAAAACGATTCAACGCGGGACTCGACAATGAGGGGCGCGACCGAAGGAGCAGCTACGGTGAATTCCCGTCGCAAGGGCGACACGATTCGCCGAATGTCAACCCATGGGGGGACGCACGGGCCGCGTTGTGAAGTCATTCTTGATTCTGTGAATTTCTCGAAGATTGCCGCCAACGAAAGGAGAGCCCGGCTGTGGGCCGTCGTCGTCAGTTAGTCATCGGTCTGATCACCCTCATCGGAGGATTGGTCGTTATCGCAATCGGCACGATCTTCCCTTCGAGCGATCCGCTGGTGGCGCTCGGCTCGCTGCTGCTTGTCCCTCTTGTGGTGTCGTTTTGCGGGACGATATTCGTTTTCGTGAGTCTGGCGCGAAGCACTGGAAGCGTGAGACGGTCCGTCGCGATCTACAGGTTCGTTGGGTTGGCTGCGGTGGCGGGCCTGGGACTCGCACTCGGCTTCGGCGCGGCAGGCATCGTTTCGCAGCTGCCAGATTCGCTGGCGGGGCTGAATGGCCGTTTCGTTCCTGGTTCCGCTGCAGGACTGGGGGCGTTCATTGTTGGCGGAGTCGGCTTGTCAGCTGGGCTGGTCATCGGGGCCGTGGATGCGTTGGTTTGGTGGTCATTCCGCCGTCGTCACTTGCGGCCCGAGATGAAGGCGAGCCGCCAGGTCCCGTGAGCCGCCAGTCGTAGTGCTGGGAATGCCAAATGGACAGACCCCAGCGACCAGATAAACGCCGATAGCCCAGCCGAATTGCCGAGTGCGGGAGAAGGGACTTGAACCCGAAATCCACGCTCATGATGACTCTATTAGAAGCCAACTGCGTTAGTTT
Organism: Galbitalea sp.; assembly: GCA_036271795.1. GTDB lineage: Bacteria > Actinomycetota > Actinomycetes > Actinomycetales > Microbacteriaceae > Galbitalea. The sequence continues at coordinate 58,549 of DATAZY010000050.1, read as the reverse complement.
TACGCGGATGTCGCCGATCTGAGATCAGTACGAAGCAGTAGGACTCTGCTCAGTTGTGGTGGAAATGTGGTGGGTCGTTGACCTTCACGGAGCCAGTTGAAGCAGCGTCGCGTGGGCTCGGCGTTCGTTCGGAGCGCTCTCGGTCGACGACGCGTTGGACCAGTTTCAGCTCCTCTCAAACCTCGGCTTCGGTCCGCACCAGCGAAGTAGGCATTTGTGCTGCGGGCCGAGCGCGATGTCTAGCTGGTTCGCCGCGGCGTGATCTTCCCAAGCGCTCCGTCAGACCGAGGCGGATGCTCGACGACGAGCTGCTGACGAGTCGAGGGCGGCCGCTCGCGCGTTGAAGTCAGACGGCCTCACCGTTCGCGAGATCGTCACCGCGCTGGGGATCTCTCACCAATGGGCTCAACAACTCGTCTCAGCCTGATCGTCACAATCAGCCCGACCACCCTGAGGGCGTGCTGGCCCGCGGCTTGTACCCCGATCTAACTCGAAGGGGATCGAATTGAGAGCATCGGGTTTTCCCTTACCCGCCGGTATCTGACGCGGTGTCTCACAGCTAGACTCCCGCTGTGACGTTTCGTCGAGTGTCTCCGGCGCTGGTTGCGCTCGCCATCGCGCTCACGATCGCCGGTTGCGCATCCACGACTCACGCTCAATCTCGTCGTACAACGTCAATCCCTAGTTCGGCGTCGGCCAATTCCTCAAATCCATCTGCCTCGGCGACGAAGGCCGCTGCGGGGCCGATCCCCACGCCGGCTGAAGTTGCATCGTCTGGGTCGTCCGTCACCGTACCAAATCAGTTCATCGGTGACTCGTCGACGAACATTTCGTGGCAAGTCGAGATCCCGTCTGACGGTCCTGCGCGCCTGTATGCCGAGGGAAGTCCGATCTTCGAGGGGACTCAGCTGGTGGCTTACAAAGTCGCCCCCGGCGACATTCTCGATTTCATCTGCGACCGGTTCCACCTGTCTAACAACGGCTACATCGTGGGCGTCAATCAGATCAGGCGCGGATCTGCTCTCATCTACGCAGGAGACGTACTGAACTTGTCGGCCTACACAATGCACAAGTACGGAAGCATCAACGGCAAGGTTCTCGACAACCCTGATCCCATCCCGATGCCCTCACAGGAGCTGTGAGGCTGTGAGAGGCTTCGGCGGCGGCGTGGATCGATGAGCCGCTCAGGCGCTGATTCGTCAGTCAGCCCAAGCTAGCAATCGATCAGGGCGAAGGATTTGTCTATCCATTTACTAAGGGAGAGCGTTGCCTTGCCGGGGGTTCCATCCCACATAAAGCATCCAAGGTACCGGTTGCCCTTTTTTTGAAAAACGGGGCACATCGTGCTTGGCGCGTCCGCCATCGGATAGGAATTAGTTGCTCCAGGCCTTGTGTAGGGCTGGTCAAACCGGCTGCACTGCGATTCGCAGAGTCACGTTCAGATCGTTGCGAGCACTTTCAGTCGGATCCGCGAAGACGATGGAGGCCACCACGAAAAGCACAGTCGGAAAACCCACGACGATTGCGCCTGCGATCAACAGTTTCCGCCGCGCCCTCATGGCCAAACTCTACGAGCCAACCCGGACCATGGCGTCGTCCCAGCGAACGATATTTTCGCCTAAGTGCAGGATCGATTGGTTACGGGTGGTCGGTGCGCCAGCCTGCAGACCCGAGGTAGATCTCGAGTTGGCTAATCCTGCGTTTGGTGTCGTCGATGCGAAATTGGGTGTCGTCGAGGCTCGTCTGGTTTTCAGGTCCGGCGGGTGCCGTTCGCCATTCTTTGGTGTCTTCGATTCGTGGTCGGAGGTCGAGGCGTCGTAGTTCGCGGCGTGCAGCGAGGAGTTCGCGGAACGCTTCCAATTGAGTGCGTTCACTTTGCTCGTCGGCACTCAATGCGCGGTAGCTGCCATCCGTCAGACCAGACACCCACGCATCGAATTCGGCGACGGACATTCCGGCAACCGTGGGGGAGACGTTTGGCAGATCGAGTCGTTCGTGCGGGGATCCGAGCGGGGCGAGGATAAACAGCGGCGACAGCTTCAGTGCAGCTGAAATGTTCAAGAGCTGGGCGACGGCGAGGTCATTTTTCCGGCCGGCCTCGATGTTTTGAAGAATTGATCCGGTCACCGAATCGCCAGGGATCGCAGCCGCCAGATCCTTGGTGCTTTTGAAGCCGCGCATCTTTCTAGCTGCTGCGATGCGGGCGCCGACGCTGGTCGCCGTTCTGAAGTCTGCCACCTTGACAGCGTATCGCCGTGCCTCGTGTGACTGTGAGCCAAATTCTTATATCGGTGTTAAAACAACACAGAAGATACATGAATAATGTTAAAAACGCGATACTCTCAAAACATGCAAAACGGCAGCGTGGTACTTCGCCAGCCCCAACGTCTGCCGCGAGGGGGTGAACGAAGGGCTGACGCCCTTGGATCCCTGTCCTGCTGCTTTTCCCGCGCATTGCGCGCTTCCCAACCCCCCACACTCACCAGTTCATGTGGGGGGTTGGAAAGTAAAGAGACAGCAGCAGGACAGGGATTTAAAAAGAAGAAAGGAAAGAAGACAACAGACAAGACAGACGACGAGTTCGGGGGAGTGTGGCGATGGTGCTAGTGACAGTGAGAGATGAGGCGATGCTCGAATGGTTGGGCGTTGTGCGAGTTGCAGATTTCGCCGATCTGGCCCTTGCGGGTCCGCTTCCAAAGCACGCCGTGGGCGTCGGCAAAGTCGATCTCCATCGGAAGAGTTGGATTTTGCGTGAGCGACCACGGGCGGCGAATGGATCGCCGAGATCGCGGCGGCACGGTCCGGGATAGGCCTGGACTCCAGATAGCCGTTGCCTGCCGTACTGCACCAATGCACCCAGACGTCGGTGATCGGGAGACTCGAATCGTTCTGCACGATTGCGGCCTCCTCGTCGGGCAACTACTCGGGCGCAGGGTCTAGGTGATCCGTGTCGTCGACCGTCAATCGGTCAGACCAAACGACCACCTGCTCGGCTTGGCCCTTCGCTCCCGTTCCTTTCCCGGTCGTACACGGTGCGCCGCTCGAACTCATCGAACGCTGCGCGGCTGGCCAATTCCTTCTGCAGCCGTCGCTTCTCTCGGCGCTCGCGAACAAGCCCGACGAACGTGACAGTCGCGAGGGCGATCGTGCCGATGCCGACGAGCCAATCGGAAAGCGTGCCCCAGAAGTTCTCCACGGCCGCAAACTATCGTGAGCCACCGTCGCACCGATGCGCTCGGCTGGTGCCGCTGGTCTTTGAAGTTCTGTTCCCGCTCATCGGCTGCTTAGTCATCGCGTACGGGACGCTGACTGCGATCTTCAACGAGTGGTCGTCGCGGATGCAGAAGAAGTAGGTTGAGAGTACGTCGCTGTTCGGTCGTTACACGTCGAAGGGGTACACCGGCGACTGCGTCCGGGTTCCTCACGCGATGAGTGCCGCGTAGAAACGAGTGTCTGTGCGGTCTCCACCATGGTCGTCCCAGCCTGCTCTGCTGATTGATGATGAAGTATTGAGCAGGCGTCGTCGTCATTGGTGCCGCCACGGACGCGACGGTCGCCTCCGCTCTCCGCGCCGCTACTCCGACGAGCACGGCACGATGTAGTACTCGGTTCCGAGATTGGGGATTGGTGTAACGCGGGTTGTGTATGGACCGGTGTAATCGGAGCCTGCAACGATGGGACCGAGATTGACCGTCACATGCTCGTTAGGGTACGTCCCGTAGACGACCCAGCTGTCGATGATGACGCCTTCGCCGTCGCACGATGGTTCGTACTCCGCGGTGCCGACGAAGGAGAGGATGACAACGTAGTGTTCGTCGACGTCTATGCCGGGGGCGGGCGTGAGGGTTGGCAATCCGGCGCCAGGACGAGCGTAGCTCGAGCCAGTTCGGCCACTGACGGTGACCACGGGTTTCGGCACGTTGGCGTTACTCGAGTTGATTACGCTCGCGCACGCCGTTGCGTAAGCCGTGAGGGTGTTGATGAGTTTCGTTGCGGGCGCAGGGATCGAATCGGGTCCGTGCCGTTTGACATCTTGGGTGAGGTTGCTGACTACCGTGCCGACGTTATTGGTCGCGTTCTGAAAGGTTTTGCCGACTGCGGTTGTCGCGTAGACATATCGGGCGGTGATGGTGCGGCTCTGTGGTGACAGCGTTGCTGCGATGCCGTAAAGGTCAAATGCGACTTCGCCTGAGACGATTTGAATGGATGTCGTGAGCTCGTCTTCAGCCTGAGCTATTTGAAGCGCCACGAGTGTGCGGGATTCCAGGGTGGTTGTTGCTGAATCGTAGGCTTCCTCCGTTGGCGCGGGTTGGCTGATTGACCGCGATGCGCCAAGTTTGTTGGGGGATTTTTCATTGAGGAATCCTGCAAGCTGCGCCAGTTCCGCCGTTGTTGGGGCAGTGGGCGAGTCTCCCAGGCAGGTTGCCAGCGCGGTTGCTGCCGTTCGCGCCCGAACGGGGAAGGGTGAGGTTTTCGCGATCCGCAGCTGTCGGTCTTGTCGGTTGAGTTCGGTGATCGCGTCGTGATACGTCTTCTCCGCCGTCTGATAGATGGTTCGCGCCGCGCTCGTACTCACGATCGCGCCTACTGCGAAGCCGCCTGAGAGGAGTCCGACAATAACAAAGACGGCGACAAGCTGCACCCACAGCCCAGACGCGACACGTGCCGCGGGCGAAGGCTTGACCGCTGTTGATCCCAAGGTCGCGCGTCTCCCGTTTTGGTCGATCGGTTTGGTCCGGTCCATTAATGTCAAGCGATTCTAGTCGGGGCTAGGCGTTCTCATAAAGTGGCGGCGACCGGCCGGTTGAGCAACCCGCCGCAGTAATGACGACAAGCGTGAGGACAACCAAAACGCGCGCGGTGCGAGGACGAAGCGGTACTATCTCACCCCGCCACAGCTCGAGCTGCTGGCGCTGAACGCAGGTGAGCACGCAACGCTGGTCTACACGCTTGCTTACATGGGCATTCGGTGGGCGAAGCGATCGGCCTGCGAATGTCCGCCCTTGACGCTCTTCGCCGTCGATTGCTCATCACGGAAAACGCGGTCACGCTGGGAAAGCGGGTTGTCGTTGGAACGCCAAAGACTCACGAAAACCGAAGCGTGCCGTATCCGCGATTCCTCTCGGAGCCTCTGGCGGCGGCCTGCGAGGGAAAGTCGTGCGACGCTCTCGTGTTCGGAAATGGGACCGACCATCTGCCTCGGGCAGGTAGCGGCAAGGGTTGGTTCTGGGATGCCGTTCAAGTGTCGCGCCAGACGGATCCAGACTTCCCGGAGATCATCCCTCACGACCTTCGACAGACGGCGGCAAGCATCGCCATATCGTCGGGCACAAACCCCAAAGCAGTCCAGCGGATGCTTGGTCACGCATCCGCAGCGATGACCTTCGACACCTACGCCGACTTGTTCGAAGACGACCTCGACGCCGTCTCGGATCGCATGAACGAGGTTCGCGCGAAAGCGAGTGTGGTGGATTTGTGGGGGAACTCACCCAAAACGGGCAAAAAGCCCGGATAAACGCTGGTGATTCAGGTCAATTGCCGAGTGCGGGAGAAGGGACTTGAACCCTCACGCCCGAAGGCACAGGAACCTAAATCCTGCGTGTCTGCCAGTTTCACCACTCCCGCGGGCGTGCCAATTGTACCGGGGCAACGCTAGCGGCCGGCGTATGGCGGCGGTTCGTACTTCCACTTCCGGCGAGGATGTGGCCGAGAGTCGTCGTGGCGCTTGTCTGTAGGCTGAGCACCTCCAGCGGTTCGCGGGCACCCGCGAGCACCAGTTCGACCGGTAGACCGGTGTCGATGACGTGCACTCCCGGGAAGCCGGCGACGGCATCCAGCGCGGCCGTGGTCTCGCGGCGGTGCGGCAGGTAGGCGAGTTCGCCCGCGCGTGCCTCCTTGGCGACCCACGCGAGATACTCGGCGAGCGGGATGAGGCCGTCAACGACGCGCGCGCTTCCGAGAAGCACCCGGTTGCCGGGAAGGCTGATCGGGCGGGCGGTGCGTTGCACCCACACGAGCGAGTGCGGCGTCACCCGCACGCCACGGTCGGCGAGGCTCGACAGCCGATCATCGCCGAGAGCGAAGGCGGTCGAGATTTCGAGCCGCTCGTGCCGGGCGAGGCGCAGCATCCGTGAGCGTGCCCTCGCACCCAGCAGCGTCGAGACTGCGGTTTCATGCTGCCCCGGCCGCGTGAAACCGGTGCGCTCGAGGAGTGCATCGGCCAGCGCCGTCGTCAGCGCGCCGTCGTCGAGCAGTGTGACGCTTCGGGGCGGAAGAATGGATGCTGCGAGGCGGAACTGCCCGGAGAACCCGTCGCCGATGCCCCAGTTACGATGACGCAAGAGCAACTGCCACGGGACGCCGTAAAAGGGAATGCACTCGGCGAACCGCGCCCCGCGCGCTAACAGTTCTTCAGTGGTCGCGGCCATCTGCGGGCTTCGGAGTCGCACAGCGACCACAATCGGCTCCTCTTGCGTCGCGGCCCACTCTGCCGCGGCGATGAGCTGAAGGGGCGACTCGACCCAGGCAAGCGATCGACCGACTGGATGCTCCACGGTGGCCTCGATCCGCGTAGAGAGGTGAAACTGCTGTTCACCGACTCTCGCAGCGACGCGTGATCGTCAGGTGAACGCGGTGCGACGTCAGCGTGAACTCGGCCGGGGTCGAGCGGTCGACGTCGACTGACTAGCGCGAGGGTCGCGTCGTGCTGTTCCGCACGAGCAGCTCGGCTTTCGCGCGGAGCGAGGTCGCGCGCGCCTTTGGGCCGTTCGCGAGCTCGTCCAGCAGGATGTGTGCGCCGCGCTCGCCATGCTCGTAGGGATCCTGCGCCATAGTCGTCAACCCAAACGACTCGGCGAGATCGTGATTGTCGATGCCGATGACCGAGAGATCCCGCGGCACATTCAGCCCAGAGTCTCCCGCCGCGAGGATGGTTCCGATCGCCATCTCGTCGGAGCTCGCGAACACGGCGGTCGGCCGCGGCCCGGGTCGAGAGAAGAACTCGTTCATCACATCGCGGCTCGCAGGCAGAGAGAAGTGACCCGAGAGCAGACGATCGTCCGGCACCGAGACGTTGGCGGTGTGCATTGCGGCCAGGAAACCGCTCCGGCGATCCTCCGGGACGCGTCGGTTGAGTCCCTCGTCGTCGTCACCGCCAAGATGGGCGATGTCGTGATGGCCGAGGTCGATGAGGTGCTGCGTCGCCGCGCGCGCGACACCTCGCTCATCGATGCCGATGTGGCGAATTCCCCGCACCGGCCCGCCGATCATCATGAGGGGATGCCCGACGGTGAGGAGCTGCTCGCGCTCATCCGCCGAGAAGTCCATGCCGACCGCGATGAGCGCATCCGTTCTCTTGCGCAGAATCGAGCGATGGAACACGCGCTCGCGATCGCCGCCGCGGCTCGCAAGGTTGTACAGGATCATGTCGTAGTTGGCTTCACGCAGGGCGGCGTCGACGCCCTCGATGACGGTCGTGTAGAACCAGCGGCTCACGGATGGCGCGACCAGCCCCATGGTGAGCGTGCGCCCGGATGCGAGGCCCGACGCGCTCGAGGACGCGACGTAACCGAGCTTGTCCGCGATACCGCGGATCCGCTCGCGGGTTGCCTCCGAGACATTCGGCAACCCGCGCAGCGCACGCGAAACGGTGGCAATCGAGACACCGGAAGCGCGTGCAACGTCGTCAATACTGGTCACGGCCTGGATCGCCCCATCGAGTGAGTAGTTTGCGCTCTAGGTGGTGCCACGCGTCTCAACTCTGCCACAGGCATTTGTCACCCCGCGCTACCCCTTCGTCGCCCCGGCGAGGAGTCCTCGCACGAAGTACCGCTGCAGCGCGAAGAACACAATGAGCGGCGGGATGATCGCCAGGAACGTCCCGGCCGACAGCAGGTACCACTGTTGGCCATAGGTGCCCGAAAGGTCGGTGAGCAGCTTCGTAATCGGGAAGTTGTTTCCCGACGAGAAGATGGTCGCAACCAGAAGGTCGTTCCAAACCCAGAGGAACTGCAGGATGGCGAACGACGCGATCGCTGGGCGCGCGAGCGGCAGCACGATGCGGAAGAAGATCTGTCCGTGACTTGCGCCGTCGATTTTCGCCGCCTCCATGATGTCGACCGGCAGGGCGGCGATGAAGTTGTGCAGCAGGAAGATCGCGAGTGGAAGCGCGAACATCGTGTGCGCAATCCAGATGCGGGCGAAGCTGCCGTCCGCATTGTTGAGATCGAGTCCCGGGAACACAGCCCAGTTGCCGATCGTGACGCCGTTCGAGAACAGGCTCAACAGCGGCACGAGTGCAACCTGGATCGGAACGACCTGCAGAGAGAACACTCCAACAAAGAGGAGGTTCTTGCCGCGGAAGTCGATCCAGGCAAACGCGTAGGCGGCCAGCAGCGCCAGTGAGATCGGGATCAGCGTTGCCGGGATCACGATGACTATCGAGTTCAGGAACGACTGTGCGACCGTTTCCGTGTCGTTGAAGTTCAGCGTATTGACGTAGTTCGAGATCGTCAGGCTGGGATTGGTGAAGACCGTCCACCAACCCGAGGTGGTGATGTCGGCCGGTTGACGGAACGACGTTACGAATAGTCCGAATGTCGGGATCGTCCACAGGACTGCGATGATCACCGCCGCGATCGTCGCACCCTTGCTCGACAAGCGCTTCTTGGAATCGTTGAACGCCATCGTCTCGGCGCGGCGCGTTGCTTTCTCTACCCGGCGCGCGGAGCGGGGGTCAATGTCGGTGGCGATCACAGTCCCAACCTCTGCTTCCGGATGTTGTTGGCGTTATAGATGAGGAACGGCAGGATCAGGATGAACAGGATTACGGCCTCCGCGGAGGACCCTCCGTTCTGTGGCGGCAGATTCTGGAAGAGTCGGACCATCTGGTAGCTGATGACCGTCGAATCGTTCTGGCCGGTCGTGGTTGCGGCGATGACGTCGTACACCTTGAGGCTCACGATTGCGATCGTGACCCAAACCACGATGATCGTTGGTCGAATGCCCGGGATCGTCACGTTGCGAAACCGCTGGAAGGCGTTGGCGCCATCCAGCTCCGACGCTTCGACCTGTTCATCGGGGATTCCCTTTATGGCCGCGGACAAGAGGACCATTGCGAACCCCGTTTGTGTCCAGATCAGAACGATGATGAGCAGTGCCGTGTTGACGAACGGTGTCTGTAGCCAGCTGACGGGAGTTCCGCCGAACAACACGACGATTTGGTTGAGAACTCCGATCTGCGCGCCCTGCTGATAGTCGAAGAAGAACTTGAAGATGATTGATGCACCGACGAGCGAGATCGCTACCGGCATAAAAACGAAGACCTTCAGTACTTTCTCGCCTCGGCTTCGATCGACGAAGACCGCGTAGGCGAGACCGATCGCGGTTGCGAGAACCGGTGTGATGATCACCCAGACGATCTGGTTGACAAGTGCCAGGACACCCTGGTTGGCGGGCGAGAAGATGTACACGAAGTTCGCGAGCCCGACGAACTTGGATCCGTCGTTGCTGAGGAACGCGTCGATGATCGTCTTGATTGTGGGATACAGGAGACCGATGGCGAGCAGGAATACGGCCGGGAACATGAATGCGGTCAGCTGAAGAATTGAGCCGGTTCCGCCACGAGCCCTTCGATCCAACAGGAATAACCCCGCGCCGAGAACTGCTGCGACGGGAACCAGCCACACCGCGTCGTTATAGACGCCGAGGACCAGGACGATGATGGCCGGCACCGCGATCGCGACAATCAGTCGCATGATCGAGTACCCGCGACCTCGGCGGGGGGCCAGTTCGATGAAGAACAGGATGAGCGCGACGACGATGGCGAACGCCCCGAGGATCACAAGGACCTGAAGCAGGGATGGAAGATTCGCCATCCATTGGAAAAATGCGGACATGCAGGGACCTTTCGAGTGCAACGGTGAACTCAAACTGGGGTGAAGCGGGGGAGCAGTAGTGCAGTTGTGAATCAGGTGGAGCGTCAAGAGCGACTCCGCGAGGGCCGCTTCAACACTGTGTCAGTTCACACTGTGTCGAAGCGACCCTCGCGGGGTCAATGGGTATTCTTAGCTGGCGTTAGCCCAAGCCGCCTGAATCTCGGCCTCTGCCTGCGCCTGAGGCATTCCGTTTGTCCAGTCGACGATGCCCTTCCAGAACGCATTCTCCACGACGGTCGGCATTGCGTCATCCGCACCGAACCGGAACGTGGTGGTCGAGCTCTGCAGCGTCTTGATGGCGCTCTGGAGCAGCGGGTCGGCTTCCTTCGAAGCATCCAGACCCTTGTTTGCGCTGATGAACGACGCACCCTTGACCGTGATCAGGCTGTTCGCCCAGTCAGCGCTCGAGAGGTAGGTCATGACCTTCTGGGTCGCGGCCTTGCTGTCGAAGGCTGCGGCAAAGTCGCCACCACCAACGACGGCGTGCGATCCGGTCTTGACCCCCGGCAGTGCGAAGGCCCAGACGTCACCGTTCGGGCCAACGGTGGGGGTTGATCCAGCCGCGGTCTTCGTGGTCGAGAAGCTCGCCTCGAGGAACGTGGCCTGGTTCGTCATTGCGCAGGAGCCGTTGGCAACCTTGGCGGCGACATCCCCGAAGGCGGTCGAGTTGATCGACGCGACGTTGCCGAAGCCCGCGTTGACGTACTTCGGGTTCTGCAGGATCTGCCCGAGGAGGGTGAACGCTTTGTCGATTGCCGGGGCGGTGAACTTCGTCTTACCGGCGACCCACGAGTCGTAGGTCGACGGGCCGGCGGAGCTCAGGACGACCTCGGCCAGGAAGTCCGCTCCCGGCCATCCGGATGCGGTCCCCGAGTTGAAGCCAGCACAGAACGGAGCAGATCCGGTCGTCGACTCGATCTTGCCGATGTCGGAGACCAGGTCGGCGTAGTTGTCCGGAACCGTGATGCCCCACTTCTTGAAGTCGGCCGGCGTGTACCAGATGTAGCCCTTGACGTTCGCGTCGAGCGGCGTCGCGTACATCTTGCCGCCGCTGCTCACGTAGCCTTGCCAGTCAGTGGAGAAGTTCTTCTTCACGCTGGCCTCCGTCGCCGCACTGACGGTCGCGACTTTGCCGGACTGGATGGCCGCGTCGAGCAGGCCGGGCTGTGGGAACATGCCGATGTCGGGCAGGTCGTCGCCCTGGATCTTCGTGGCGATGTTGGTCGTGAAGTTTCCGTCACCCGTGTACTTGATGGTGATGTCATTCGCCTTGGACCACGCAGCCCACGAGGCGTTGAGCTCTGTTGCCTCCGTGCCGGTGTCCGGTCCGTAGATGGTCACCGTCTGGTGACCGGTTGTTCCGGCGCTGCTTGACGAGCCTGGGTTTGCTGTGGTGCAGCCGACCAGCGCGACAGCGCTGACTGCGGCGACCGCGACGGCGGCGAGACTACGTCTGCGTGCGGTGGAAGAAAACACTCGTTGTGCTGTCAACTTCAAACTCCTCTTCGAGTTGCCAAATGACGCCGCGGCGGGGGTGCCTACACGGCGCTGTGCTCTGCCGAAGTTACGCTCCCTCGCCGCGGTTATGCAAGCGCTTAACGAAAACGCTTACATCACGATCCCGTTATGAACATTTCTGAAACCTTAAACCGACCGCTGGTAGGCACGAAATGCGCTCGTGGCCAGCCACGTCATCACAACGACGAGCGCGGCCAGCAGCCCGAGGTGTACCCAGATCGCGGACCAGTCCGGCGAGGCCTGAAGCGCGTCGCGTCCGGCGATAACGGCCCACTCGAACGGGTTGTAGAGTGCGACGTTTTGCACCCAGGTCGGTGACGGTTTCGTGTCCATGATCGCGGAGCTCAGGAACATGAGCGGGAACGCCAGCACCTGCGAGATCGCAATGAGAGCGGTCTGCGCTCGTGCGATCAGCGCGATGGCATTCGACAGCGCAGCGAAGACAAAAGTCAACAGCACGGCCGACAGCAGCAGAATGAGTAGTCCGACAATCCCGCCTTCGAATCGGGCCCCAGCCAGCCAGGCCACGCCGAGAACGACGAGGGTCTGGATGAGCGTGAGTACGGCCTGATAGAGCATGTTCGCGACGATCAGCCCGCCGCGACTCGTTGGCGAGGTCAGGAACCGATCCATGACGCCGCGATCCATGTCCTGGATGTACGAGGTGCCAGCCCACGCGGCTCCGAACAGCGCCATCATCATCACGATGCCGGGCGTCAGGAACTCGAGGTAATTGCCTCCGCCGCTGAATCCTGGAATGTCGACGACGGACCTGAACAGTGCCCCGAACAGGAGCAGCCAGATGATCGGCTGGATCAGGTTCATGATCAGGTAGGCGGGCATCCGCATGAATGCGCGGAGTTGGCGGGCGGTCAACAGGCCCGTTTGGGTGATTGCGGTAGTCATGCTGCGTTCTCCTTCGTGGTCAAGGCTGCGTCGTGTGAAAACGCGTGGCCGGTGTATTTCAGGTAGACGTCGTCGAGGCTCGGCCGCGCGACGGTTGCCGAGGCGACCTTGAGGTCTGCGTCATCCAGTGCTCCCAGCACCTGCGGGAGCGCGACCGCTCCGACCGCGGCCCGACCACGAACGGTTCGTCCGTCGACGAGGATCTCGCTCAGGGCGCCGATCCTCGAGATCGCGCCCAACGCCGCGTCGAGATCCGTGTCGGGCGAGAGTTCAACGAGAACGGCGTCGCCGTGCAGGCCGTCCTTGAGACCTTCGGGCGTTCCGGTCACCACCACGCGGCCGTGGTCGACGATCGCCAGGTTGCTTGCCAGTCGGTCGGCTTCCTCGAGGTAGTGCGTGGTGAGAAGCACGGTCATCTGTTCGGCCCGTGCCATCGACTCGAGTTCCGCCCACATCTCGGCCCGCGCCTCCGGGTCGAGCCCGGTGGTTGGCTCATCGAGGAAGAGCACCTGCGGATAGTTCATGAGGCCGATGGCGACATCCAGCTTGCGGGCCATGCCGCCCGAGTAGGTCTTGACGAGCCGATCGGCGGAGTCGCTGAGCGAGAAGCGCCCGAGCAGGTCGACCGCGCGCGCCCTGGCGGCGGATCCGGACATGCCCTGCAGTCGGCCGGCCAGAACCAGGTTCTCGCGGCCGGTATCCATCGGGTCCGAGACGGCTTTCTGGGCCACGAACCCGATGGCCTTGCGCACCCGGTCGGGGTGCCGCAGTACGTCGATGCCGGCGACGCTCGCGCTGCCGGAGTCGGGACGGGACAGCGTCGACAGGATCTTGACGCTCGTGGACTTACCGGCGCCGTTCGGCCCGAGCAGGCCGAAAATGGTACCCGCCTCGACCTCGAAACTGACGGAGTCGAGGGCCTGGATGGGCGGCTTGCCGCGGCCACCTGGGTAGGTCTTGACGAGTTCGCGGGCCTCAATGGCCAGCGAAGTGGATGGTCGTGCCATGGGCTACTCCTTGAATTCAGGAGCCCCCCGTTCGAAAAAGGCGCGCGCCGGTACAGTTTGGGATGGGCCTTGATAACTGTTAGCGCAGCTCTCGTTCGTCGAGAGACTTCAGGGTTTTGGTGGCTCGGATGTTCGCGCATCCGGGCCACCGCTTGTGTTGTTAGTGCCTTTCGGGTTCGACTGACTTCTTGTCAGCCGGGAACAGCATCCTCGCGAGCACGAGGAAGAACACGACCAGGCCCCCGAGAAGGGCCAGCCAGGACCAGACGAATCCGACCACGATGCTGAGCACGACGAAGCCCGCAAAGGCGACGATCCAGATCACCACCGTGTAGAGGCCAAATCGGGCGGCGGACGCCGGGTCCTGGGAAAAGCGATCCTCGATCGCGTAGCTGCGATTCAGCTCCTTGACCCACGGCTTCAGCCGGTTCGTCTGGGTCACTCCCAGCGCAATGAAGGCGATGAACCCGGCCGCGGCGAGGACACACCCGGCGAGCAGCATCCACAGCATGGGATTGGCAAACCAGGCTCCGATGAACCCGAGGCCGACGAGAGCGGCGAAGCTCGCCAGACCGAAACCGAACGCTCGTCGAGGCTGCATCGGATAGTGCTGCGAGGTCTCGTGGTCGAGGGCATCGCCGACGATCAGTCCGAGGAATGCGCCAGAAAGCACTGCTTCGACCGGCAGTGCGTAGACCAACCAGGCCGGGGCGATGCCGAGCCCTCCGAGAATCGACCCGAGCGTGACGATCGTGACTCCACCGGCCAGCAGCAGGGCCAGCAGCACCGTCCGAACCACGTAGTACGGGCTGAGCTTCACCCGGTTCAGGGAGATGAGCTTCGCGGCTGTGCCTCCCGGGCTTCCGACCGGTTCGCTGTCGCCGATCGAATCGACGAGTTCGTCGATCGGTCCGAGCTCTTTTATCGCTTTCGAGGCGGCGGCCTCTGGCGCGGTGCCCGCTGCCTCCAGCTCGTGGACCCGCGCCTGCAGGTTGCCGCGGATCTCCTCCTTCAGGTCTGCGGTCTCCGGCGTCCGCGGGATGTCCGCAAACGCCTCGTCCAGGTAGCGGTGGATGTTGTTGGTCGTAGGCATTAGTTCGTCCCCTCTGCGTTAACGGGTGTGGTGTTCAGAAGTGTGTTGATGATGCGCTGGGTCGCGTTCCAATCGGCGACGCTTCGGGTGTAGACGGCGCGACCAGCGTCGGTGATCCGGTAGTACTTGCGGCGACCGCCCTGCGTCTCGTCGCCCCAATAGGCGTCGACGAGTCCGTCTTTGACGAGTCGGCGGAAGGTCGCGTAGAGCGTCGCCTCCTTGATTTCGTAGTCGCCGCCGGTCGCATCCCGGATGGTCTTGTAAATCTCGAATCCGTAGCGCTCTGTGTTGCGGAGTGTGCCGAGCACGATTGTGTCGGTGTGTCCGCGCAGCAGATCCGACGTGAAGGCCTCGGACTGCGCCGGGTCGGTGTTCGGTGTCATGTTTAGTACTGTATCAGATCAACTACTATCCCACAACAAAGCGCGACATCGAGCGGGCTAGCGGTTGCCGATCAGGAAGACGATGCGGTGGAAGATCCGGCTCGCGTCATCCAACTTGTCCGTGGAGGCTTGCGCTCCGTGCTCGCGCCAGCGCTCCAGGATTTCCGCGATCTCCTGGAACATGCCCTTCGCCTCGTCTTCGGTCAGCATCGCCGCGCCAAGATAGATGCCGCGCGCTGCGCCGGGCTCCCGGGGAAGTTTCTCGCTGATGATGTCGCGGATCCAGCCGAGCTGCTCCTCGTTCAGGATGTCCGCGGCGGTCGTACCGGCAGGTGCGTAGAGGCCCTCCGGGTGCGACATCCGCCACACCCGGTCCCGGCTGTCGCGAGCGAACTCCGGCGCCTCCTCGACCATGCCCGCCTTTGCCAGCGCGCGGAGGTGATAACTGATCGAGTTTGCCGGCTCGCCCATGAGTGCTGCAAGATCCGCGGCCCGACCGTACTTTCGCACGGACAGTTCCCAGATAATTCGCTGGCGAAACGGATGCGCGAGCGCGCGCAGCATGGCCGGGTCCGTCACTTGAAACGAGGGCTCGACCACGGCATCACTCTAGCAACTTGCGCAAGAAACATTGCGCAAAGTTTGTTGCGCAATTACAGTCGTCTCCATGAGCACCGAATCACCGGCCAGCGAGACCGTTGCGGAGAAGTCCCCAAGCCTCTGGTCAAACTCCGCGTACCTGCTGCTCATGTCGGGCAAGACCACACAAATCATCGGCGCGGGACTGGCGTCCTTCGCCGTTCCGCTGATCGCATTCGCGATCACGAGATCGGTTCTGGCGGCAGGCCTCGTTGCCACGGTTGGGGAGTTGGGCAACCTCATCGCGACCCTCCCCGCCGGCGTCATCGCCGACCGGGTCGATCGTCGCAAGCTGCTGATCATCTGCTCGGTGCTTGGCGCGCTGGCCTGGGCGTCGCTCGTGGTTTCCGAAGCGATGTCGATGCTCACGGTTTGGCAGCTGGGCGCCGTGGTGTTTGTGTCCGCCATCCTCGGAGCGTTCTACAACCCGGCGGAGACCGCTGGCATCCGACAAGTTGTCTCGGCGGACCAGATGGGCTCTGCGATGGCGGCGATGGAGGGCCGTTCCGCGGTGGCGACGCTCATCGCCGGCCCGGTCGGCGGCGTGCTCTACGGGTTCAGCCGTGCATGGCCGCTCATCGCCAGCACTGTCGGCTACGCGGTCGCCGGCGTTTGTGCCGCGCTGGTCCGCAAGCCGCTCAACGGTGACCTCTCGCACACGGCGTCGAGTTCTGCCGTTTCGTCGCTGCTCGAAGGCGTCCGATTCGTGATGAGCATCTCCTACATGCGCATCGGCATCGTGATCTTCGCGCTCCTGAATCTCGGGTTCGGCGGAGTGCTCTACTCTCTCAACCTGCACCTCGTCTCGATTCACACCCAGCCGATACTCATCGGCCTCGTGAACGCCGTCGCCGGGGGAGTGATGGTGATCGGGTCGATCCTTGCCGGACCGTTGGTTAAGAAGTTCCCCGTTGGCCCGCTCTCAATCGTGTGTCTATTCGTCACGGTGATCGGTGTCGCCGGACTCGCGGTGACGACGTCCTACGTCTGGTACCTGGTCTGGATCGGAGTCGCGACGATTTTCATCCCACCGCTCAACGCGGGCATCGTCGGCTACACCGTCGCCGTGACGCCGGACGAACTGCAGGGCAGGACGAATTCGGTGCTGTCGCTTTCGGGCGCTCTGGTGACCCCGATTTCACCGGTCGTCGCCGGCGCGCTGCTCCTCGCTGTCGGCGTGAACTGGGCGATGACGATGTTCGGCGTTGTCCTGCTTGCCGGAGTGATTCTCATGGCGGTCAACCCGTCGATCCGCCGGATCGGACGTCCGGATACGTGGGCCGCCGACACCATCGAGTGGCCGCGATCGCATACTTGATTGCATGAACTGGTTGCTGATCCTGCCGCCGATCTGGGCCTGGATCGTGCTTGAGGTCGTGTTGAGCGTCCGCGACGTCGTTCGGCGTAAGGGAAGCATCGCGAACGATCGGGGCACCCGGATCGCAATCACGTTCGGCCTCATAGTGGCGTACGGTGCAGCGGTCGTGGCCGCGCTACTCGTGCGACAGCAGGAATGGCTGGCGCTGGGCGGCTGGCATCTCATCACCGGCGAGGTCATCGCGTGGGCCGGGCTGGGCATCCGAATCTGGTCGATCGTCGTTCTCGGCCGGTCGTTCCGGCTGACGGTCGAGGTCGACTCTGACCAGGCCATCGTAGATCGCGGGCCGTACCGCTGGGTGCGGCATCCGTCGTATACGGGGCTCCTGATCCTCGCGATCGGTTTCGGGATCGCGCTCGGAAACTGGGTGTCCCTGGTCATCCTGATCGTGCTGCCGCCGATCGTGATCCTGCGTCGAATCAGGGTCGAGGAGGCGCAACTCATCGCGGTGCTGGGCCAGCCGTATGTCGACTACAGCAAGCGGACGAAGCGGCTGGTGCCGGGGGTCTGGTAGCTGCGCGGTGAACTCGCGCCGGGGCCTGTGGAAAACTCCGCACGCGTGACGGCTGCGGTGGACACACTGATCCGCATGTCACAGGCCGTCGCGATGATCACCGACCGGGTACGCGAGCGCGTTCGTCGGGATGGCGCGAACCTCGGCGACGACGGAGTTGCTGAGCGCTACATCCACGACGAGGTGCAGCGATACAGTGAGCGCGCGCTCGGCGGATCGCTTCCGCTGCTCGTCGACGAGACGCACGCCGCGAGTCAGGTCCTGGCAACGCTCACCGGCTTCGGTGCGCTGCAGCCCTACTTCGACGACCCCGGCGTTGAGGAAATCTGGATCAACGCACCGGACAAGATCTTCATCGCCAGGGACGGCATCCCGGAGCTTACCGAGCTCGAGCTGACGGACGGAGAAGTGCGCGACCTCGTCGAGCGGATGCTGCAATCTTCCGGCAGGCGAGTCGATTTGAGTTCCCCATTCGTCGACTCCTCGCTGCCTGACGGATCGCGTCTTCACGTGGTCATACCGGACATAACAGCGAAATATTGGTCAGTGAACATCCGCAAGTTCACCAAGCGCATCCGGTCACTGCAACAGCTCGTCGAGCTCGGCTCGCTTACCCAGCAGGCTTCGGAATTCCTGCGGATGTGCGTGCTCAGTGGGCAAAATATCCTCGTTTCCGGCGCCACCCAGAGCGGCAAGACGACCATGCTCAACGCGCTGCTCTCCGGCACGCGAGCCGTCGAGCGGATCGTCACCGTCGAGGAGACCTTCGAGCTCGATCTGAGCGCACGCGACACCGTGTCGATGCAGTGCCGCCAGCCCAGCCTCGAGGGCACGGGCGAGGTCGGTCTCCGTCGGCTGATCAAAGAGGCACTGCGGATGCGACCGGACCGGCTGGTTGTCGGCGAGGTCCGCGAGGCTGAGGCGCTCGATCTGCTGATCGCACTGAACAGCGGGCTTCCCGGCATGTGCTCAATCCACGCCAACAGTGCGCGGGACGCCCTCGCCAAGCTGTGCACGCTGCCGCTGCTCGCCGGGCGGAATATCGACTCCGACTTTGTCGTGCCGACCGTCGCGAGTTCGATCGACATGGTGGTGCACTGCGAACTCGAGCGCAGTGGCAAGCGTCGCGTAGCCGAAATCATCGCGCCGAGCGGTCAGGCGACCGGTTCGACCATCGAGGCCAGTTCGATCTTTGCCTTGCAGCGTGGCGCGCTCGAGGCGACCGGCGGATATCCGTCCAAGACGGCGAAGTTCCGCAGAGCCGGGCTTGACCCCGCCACTGTGCTGTCCGCCTACGAGACCCGAGAGGTGCGGACGTGAGCGTCGCGTTCGGGTTGCTCCTTGGCATTGGACTGCTGCTCGTGACCTCGCCGCTGCTGCGGCCCAGCCGGGCAGAGAACTCCGGAAAGGCATCCACGCGGATGCGTGCGCGCGAGATTCTTGTCCGGGCCGGGCTCGGCCGGGTTGGCGTGTCGACCGTCGCTGCCGCATCGGTCATCCTCGGAATCGCAGCTGGCGCACTAGTCTTTGCGCTGGTTCCCGTCATTGCCGTGGCGTTTGCTGCGGCCATCCTGTTGCTGGTCCTCCCGAGCGCGGTGGTGATCTGGCGGGCGCGAGCCCAGCGCCGTGCGACCCGCGTCGTCTGGCCGGATGTGGTCGACCATCTCGTGTCGGCGGTTCGATCGGGACTTGCCCTCCCGGAGAGCGTCGTCACGCTGGCGCACTCCGGTCCGCCAATTACGCGAGCCGCATTTGCAGATTTCGAGCGCGACTACCGGATGACCGGCGGATTCGCCGACAGCCTCGATCGACTAAAGGATCGCCTTGCCGACCCGGTTGCCGACCGCATCGTCGAAACGCTTCGAATGTCGAGGGAGGTCGGCGGCAACGAGCTCACCACCGTCCTGCGCAACCTTGCCGCGTATCTTCGCCAGGACGCTGCCATCCGATCCGAAGTCGAGGCACGCCAGTCCTGGATCGTGAACGCCGCGCGGCTAGGGGTCGCCGCCCCCTGGATCGTGCTCCTGCTGCTGTCTACCCGACCGGAAGCCGCTGCTGCGTATAACTCGGCGGAGGGCATCGCCCTGATTGCGGTCGGCCTCGCGCTATCGCTCGTGGCCTATCGAATCATGATCGGCATCGGGCGACTTCCCGAAGAGCGGCGGTGGTTCGGATGACCGCCCCCGCGGTCCTGTGCGGACTCGCGCTCGGACTGGGCCTGTGGCTGCTCGTCAGCATGGCCCCGCGGATGAGCAGACCGACCCTCACGACGAGGGTTGCGCCCTACGTGGTCGACGTGTCGGCGGATGCGCGCGACCTGCTCGACCGACGCAGTTCCGACCCGCTGCCCGTTTTCGGCGCGATGCTCGAACCGGTCGTGAGCAGGATGCGCCGCATGATCGGCACGCTTGTCGGCGGCAACGAGCTGGTCGCGATCCGGCTGCGTCAGGCCGGACTCACGATGTCCGTCGACGAGTTTCGTTCGCGGCAGTTGCTGTGGTCCGCGGCTGCGGCCGCGGTCGCGATCGTTGCCGGGTTCGCCTTTGGCGGCGTCCAGGCCATCCCGTTCGCTGTGCCCGCCGGGCTTGTAATCGTCGCAGCAATCGGCGGATTTCTCGCCCGTGACTACCTGCTGCAGCGGGTGGCGAAAGGGCGGATCGCGCGCATGACGAAGGAGTTGCCGACCGTCCTCGAGTTCCTGACGCTGAGCCTGTCTGCGGGCGAGGGAATCCTCGACGCCATTCGACGGATCGGGACCATCTCGAGTGGGGAGCTTGCCATGGAGCTGTCGACCGTTACCACCAACGTCAGCACCGGTCTGCCACTTGGCGACTCCCTCGAGCGACTGTCTGCCGCGCTGCAGCTGCCGCCGCTCACCCGAGCGATCGAGCAAATCAACGGAGCGCTTGAGCGCGGAACACCGCTCGCGGAAGTCCTGCGCGCACAGGCACAGGATGCGCGCGAGAACGCCAAGCGCGAGTTGCTTGAGCTTTCCGGTAAGAAGGAGGTCGCCATGCTCGTACCGCTGGTGTTTCTCATCCTGCCAATCACGATCGCCATCGCGATCTTCCCTGGGCTGTTCGTGCTGCAACTGGGTTTCGGATGAAAGGACCATCGTGACCGCAAAACGCCATTTCCGCTTCCGTGATGAGCGAGGCGACGTACCCGGCTGGGTGCTGATCACGCTCATGACCGCGGGGCTCGTGATCGTTATTTGGGGCCTTGCGGGGCCAGCGCTCGCGAACGTGTTTCAGCAGGCCATTGATCGCGTCACCGGTTTCTAAACGGCGCGAGGGTTCCGGGCTGCGAGACGACACCGGCTCTGCAGTCGTCGAGTTCGTGCTGGTCGGCGTGCTGCTGACGGTTCTGACCCTGTCGGTCATCCAGCTCGGGCTCGCCCTGCTGATCCGAAACACGGTGCAGGATGCCGCGTCCGAGGGTGCACGCTACGGAGCTTTGGCGGACAACAGCATCAGCGACGGCATCGGTCGCACCCGCGACCTCATCACGACCGCCCTCGGGCCCGGCTATGCGAAGGATGTCACGGTTGCGCGGGGCAGCTACGACGGCTATCCGTCCGACATCGTGACGGTGAAGACGCCCCTCCCGCTCATCGGCCTGATTGGCATTCCCGACGGATTGGAGGTCCGCGGCCATGCGGCGATCGAGACCCTTCCGTGATGATGACGGCTCGGCGGCGCTCGAGTTCATCACGGCCGGATTCCTGCTCCTGATTCCGTTGGTATATCTTGTCGTTGCGATGTCCGCGATTCAGGGCGGCGCGCTGTCCGTTGAGGGAGCATCGCGCCAGGCTGCGCGGGTCTTCGTCCAGGCGCCGGATGCCGGAACCGCACAGTCCGAGGCACAGACAGCAGTCGATATCGCACTCGACGAGTTCGGGCTTCGATCGGACGCCTCGACAGTCAAGATCAGCTGTCGCCCGAATCCCGCGGCTTGCCTCACTCGGCGCGGATTCGTGACCGTGACCGTGACAACCTCCGTTTCGCTGCCGCTCGTTCCGAGCGCGCTGCCATTCGCCGCGCCCCTTTCGATACCTCTGAGTGCAACCTCGACTGAGCAAGTATCGCGATTCTGGGGCGCGGGATGAGGCGGCTCCGCAGCGAGGAGGGTTCTACCCTCCTGCTCACGATCTTCTATGGCGCGCTGTGCCTCGCGCTCGTCCTCCTGGTTGTCGCGGCGACATCCCTCTATCTCGAGCGAAAGCGCCTGTTCATCCTGGCCGACGGCGCGTCACTCGTCGGGGCCGAAGCTTTCACCCTCGACGACGTGACAGCGACGGTGCATGGGAACCGGCCGCTGCTCACGTCACCGGAGGTCGCATCCGCAGTGTCCGCCTACCTCGCCGACAACCCGGCCGATCACTTTACCGATCTGCAGGTCGAGCGGGCAGTGAGCGTGGATGGCCGCAGCGCGACCGTCGAACTCTCCTGCTACTGGGCTCCGCCGGTCCTCACCCTCTTCATCCCGAAGGGCTTTCGCATCGAGGTCACCTCGATCGCCCGCTCGGTCTTCTCCTAGTGCCGCCGCACTTTGTTGGCCGCGCCAGTGCTACAGGGGCCGCGCGGTCAACAAAGTGCAGCGGTGTTAAACGGGGGAGCGACCGGATTCTCTATCGTGGGTACATGGATTACGACTGGCTCGACCTGCAGATTCGCGCGCACCAGGAGTTCGGCCGCCGACTCCTTGCGGTGACCGACTGGCACGCGCCGACGCCCGACACGGACTGGGACGTCAGCGACCTGGCCCGGCACGTCATCCGGGAGCAGCAGTGGGTGCCATTGCTTCTCGCTGGCAAGTCGATCGAGGAGGTCGGCGACGACATCGACGCCATCGACGAAGACGACCTGCTGGGGGAGTGGCAGCGCTGGTCCCAGATCGCGACCGTTGCCTGGGAATCCGCACCGTTCGACATGACCGTTCAGCTGTCCTACGACACCGTCGAGATGATCGACTACCTCAAGGAGCAGACGGCCGACGTCGCCATTCACAGCTGGGACATGGCACGCGCAACACACTCCGACGAGCGCCTCGATGACCTCCTCGTCGAGGCCACCTGGACGATTTTCGAACCGCAGCGCGAGACGCTCGCGGCGACCGGGCTGTACGAAGACCCCATCGACATCGATCCGGACGCGCCTCTCGAGTGGCGTCTGCTGGCGATCACGGGGCGCGACCCGCGCTAGGCGCTTCGGGGATTTGCCGGTCGCCGGATGTATCGGGGGATGTAGCGGAGTAATAGCCCCGCGCCGACGAGACCGATCACCCCCATGACGCCGCTCGCGATGGCGATCGTCGCGACCCCCGTGAGCACCGACACCAGCAACGGAGCGGCTGCGCTGCCGACATCACCGGTGAATCGCCAGGCGCCGAGGAATGGCGCGGGATTGCTCTTGTTTGCCAGGTCGGCGCCGAGCGTCATCAGGATGCCGCTACCGATCCCGTTGGCGATCGACATGAACATCGCGATCGTGACGAACCAGACGAACCGATCGGGAAGCCCGAAGCTCACCGCGAGCAGGATGTGCGCGACGCCGAGCCCGATCATCGACGGGAGTGCGCTCGCGAGCCGCCCCCAGCGGTCCATGATCCACCCGCTCGAGTAGAACAGGCCGAAGTCGATCGCACCGGCAATACCGATGATGATTGCGGTGTTCGAGTCGCTGACCGCGATGCTGACGGCCCAGAGCGGCAGGATGACCTGCCGGCTGGCGCGGATGGCGCCGATGAGACCCGCGCCGGCGCCGAGCCTCGCGAGTACACCGCGATTTGCCCAGATGGTCCTGAACAGGCCATGTGATTCCGCCGCGACCTCCTGGCGTCCCGCGTCGAGCTCGGCTGCGGCCGTGTGCCTGGCGCGCGCGGCCCCGAGCGCCGCGGACGGATCCTGCACGATGAGCAGAACGATTGCTGCTCCGAGACAGCCGACGATGTCGACCCAGAAGACGGTAGCTGTTCGCCCGGTGAGCGCGATCACGCCCGCCGCAATGAACGGGCCGATGAAGTAGCCAGCTCGGAAAGTACCCCCGAGCGTCGAGAGCGCCCGTGCCCGAATCCGCTGCGGGACGAAGCTGGTCATGAACGCGTGACGGGCCAGCGCGAAAACCGCCGTGGCCAGGCCGACGAGCAGGATGCCGACGCCGAGCACGAACGGATTCGGCGCGAACGTTGCGATCGCGAGCCCGATGACGGCGACGAACGCGCCGCCGATCATGGCCGTGCGTTCCCCGATTCGTGCCACGAGCCATCCACTCGGGATGTCGCCGAAAACCTCGCCGACCATGATCATGGACGCAATGAGCCCGGCGATTGCCAGGGTCGCGCCCATGCTGTGGGCGACGGTCGGGATGATCGGGATGATCGCGCCCTCGCCGGTCGAAAACAGCAGCGTGGGAAGAAACGCGGGGAGTGCGATGGAACTCCACTTGAACGGGAGTTCTTCGGTGCTCATCAACTCCAGTTTACGTGTCGACCCACGGCCGAGACGGCCGTCGGCGCTGGCGTCGCGGCGACGCGGTGCGTCGCTCAAGGCTCCAGCGCGCCGTAGGCTTGTAGCCGACATGGACGAGCTCGACTTCTCTGCGGAAATTGCCGCACTCCGCTCGACCTTCGCCGACATCCGCTCGGTCATTGGCGTCGAACGGCTGCAGGCCGATATCGCAAGCCTGAGCAACCAGGCTGGCGCTCCAGACCTTTGGGACGACACGGAGCAGGCGCAGAAAATCACGAGCGCGCTGAGCCATCGTCAGGCGGAGTTGGCAAAGATCGACTCGATCCAGCTTCGCCTCGACGATCTCGAGATCATGGTGGAGCTGGCCAACGGCGAAGCGGATGCCGAGGCCGCCGCGGAGGCGCGCGCCGAACTCGCAAGTATCACAGCCGTTCTGGGTGAACTCGAGGTGCAGACCCTGCTGAACGGCGAGTTCGACGATCATCCCGCGGTCATCACGATTCGCGCCGGCGCCGGAGGAGTGGATGCCTCCGACTTCGCCGAGATGCTCCTGCGCATGTATACGCGCTGGGCCGAGCAGCACAAGTATTCGGTCACCATCATGGACACCAGCTACGCGGAAGAGGCCGGCATCAAGTCGGCCACCCTCGAGGTGGATGCGCCCTATGCGTTCGGCACGCTGAGCGTTGAGGCGGGAACGCACCGGCTGGTGCGCATGAGTCCCTTCAACTCGGCAGGCAAGCGGCAGACCAGTTTCGCGGCGGTCGAGGTCATCCCGCTCATCGAGGCGGCTGGCGAGATTGACATCCCGGAGAGCGACATCCGCGTCGACGTGTTCCGCTCCAGCGGCCCCGGTGGCCAGTCGGTAAACACGACCGACTCCGCGGTGCGGCTCACCCACATTCCGACCGGCACGGTCGTCTCGATGCAGAACGAGAAGAGCCAGATCCAGAACCGGGCTGCCGCGCTCCGGGTTCTCCAGTCGCGACTGCTCGTTTTGCAGCGTGAGCAGGAGGCTGCGCAGAAGAAGGAGCTCGCCGGCGTGATCACCGCGAGCTGGGGTGACCAGATCCGCAGTTACGTTCTCGCGCCGTACCAGATGGTGAAAGATCTCCGCACCGAGTACGAGGTCAATAATCCGTCGGATGTCTTCGACGGCAACCTCGACGGTTTCATCAACGCCGGAATCAAGTGGCGCAAGAGCGCCAAGGACTAGACGACTAGCGGACTGGCCCACTGGCGCCCGTGCGCGAGGAAGTAGCAGAGTGGAAGCATGCTGACACTCGGATCCACCGTCATCGGCGTCCAGGATGTCGCGCGAGCAACCGCGTTCTGGGCGGCGGCCCTCGACTACGAGCCGACCTCGCCCGGGGACGAGACCTGGATCATCCTGCAGGCCAGGGACGGAAGCGGAAAGCGGGTCTCGCTGGCTCTGTCCGAGACGCAGGTTCAGGAGCACCCGCGTATCCACCTCGACCTCTACGCCGACGATCAGGCCGCCGAAATCGAGAGACTGACAGCGCTCGGCGCGGTGGATGTCGACTGGGACCTGTATCCGGCGCATCCGGACTTCGTGGTCCTCGCCGACACCGAGGGCAATCGTTTCTGTGTAATCGATGCTGGGTAATTAATTAGAGCGTGTCCGAAAGGTGCGTCGCTCCTAGTCAGATCGAGACCCTTACCTAGGGTGGAAGCGCCATGATTCGGTTTGATGCAGTAACAAAGTCGTACCCAGGGACCTCTCGACCAGCACTCAACGGCGTGACGCTTGAAGTGCTCAAGGGGGAGTTCGTCTTTCTGGTCGGGGCGTCTGGCTCCGGCAAGTCCAGTTTTCTACGGCTCATCCTCAACGAGGATCGGCCGACCAAAGGGAACATCCACGTACTCGGCCAGCACGTCAACACCATGGCTTCGCGCAAGGTGCCTTACTTCCGTCGCAACCTCGGTGTCGTGTTCCAGGACTTCCGCCTACTTCCCCAGAAAAACGTCTTCGACAACGTCGCGTTCAGTCTGCAGGTGATCGGCAAGAGCAAGGGCTTCATCCAGGAGGCCGTGCCGGACACGCTCAAGATGGTGGGGCTCGGCGGCAAGACGGCGCGGTTCCCGCACGAACTCTCCGGCGGTGAGCAGCAGCGCGTCGCCATCGCGCGCGCCATTGTCAACAAGCCGGCCATCCTGCTCGCCGATGAGCCGACCGGAAACCTGGACCCGCAAACCTCCGCCGGCATCATGACCCTGCTTGAGCGCATCAACATGGGCGGAACCACCGTCCTCATGGCGACCCACGATGCGGGAATCGTGAACCAGATGAAGCGTCGCGTGATCGAGCTGATCAGTGGCCAGATAGTTCGAGATGAACGAGGCGGCGGTTACCAGACCACGACCATCCCGATCCAGCACTTCGACGAACCGACGGCCCTCCCCGACACCCAGGTGCGCACAGCATGAGATTCGGGCTCGTCCTGAGCGAGGCCGCGCAGGGGTTGCGGCGCAACGTCGCGATGGTCATCTCCGTCATCCTCGTCACCTTCATCTCGCTGACCTTCGTCGGCGCGGCGATTCTCATGCAGATGCAGATCGGACAGATGAAGGGCTACTGGTACGACCGCGCCCAGGTCGCCATCTATTTCTGCACGAGCATCGACAACACCGGTGCCTGCACGGGATCGGATGCGAGTGCGGCGGAGATTGCGGCAGTCAAGGCGCAGCTCGACTCGACCGCGTTGAAGCCGTACATCAAGCGCGTCTCATTCGAGTCGCACCAGGAGGCCTACGACAATTTCAAGTCGCAGTTCGCGGGAAGCCCTCTACTCGCGTTCACCAAGCCGTCGATGCTGAATGAGAGCTACCGGGTCAACCTGAAGGATCCCAACCAGGCCGAGATCATCATCGAGGGCACCAGTTCGCTGGCCGGGGTTCAGGATGTCGAGGACCAGCGTGCCTACCTCGACCAGATCTTCGCGGTGCTCAACGCCGCGAGCTTCACGGCCATCGGTCTCGCGACGCTCATGCTCATTGCCGCGGTTCTGCTCATTGCGACGACCATCCGACTAAGCGCATTCAGCCGACGGCGGGAGATCGGGATCATGCGGCTCGTCGGGGCATCCAATCGATATATCCAGACACCGTTTGTGCTCGAGGGCGTGTTTGCGGCGCTGATCGGCTCGCTGCTCGCCGGGGGTGCGATCGTCGCAATTGTGCAGCTATTCGTCAAGGACTACCTCGCCAGTCCCGCGGTTCTCGGGTCAACGACCACGCTCATTGGGCCGGCGGATGCGTGGCTCGTCGTCCCCATCCTGATCGTGCTCGGCGCCCTGCTGGCTTCGCTGTCGGCCAGCGCGGCGATCAGCCGCTACCTCAAGGTCTAGCTCTGGGCTATGCTGATGGGCTGTCCAGCAGAGTGCTGAACACGCAAATCAGGAGTTATCGTGCCCAGGGAACGTGGCGAGAAAGTGGTCGCCACCAATCGCAAAGCCCGCCACGACTACACCATCGAAGACACCTATGAGGCCGGGCTGGTTCTCACCGGGACCGAGGTGAAGTCGCTGCGGGCCGGACGTGCATCCCTTGTGGACGGTTACGCCTTCGTCGAATTCGGCGAGGCGTGGCTGGATGCGGTGCACATTCCCGAATACAACGAGGGCACCTGGAACAACCATCCGCCCCGCCGCAAACGCAAGTTGCTGCTGCACAAGCAGCAGATCCTGAAGATCCACAACAAGGTCAAGGAGGGTGGTTACACTCTCGTTCCGTTGCGGCTGTACTTCCTGGACGGCCGGGCGAAGGTCGAACTCGCGGTCGCCAAGGGCAAGAAGGAATACGACAAACGCCAGACTCTGCGCGAGCGGCAGGACAAGCGCGAGGCCGACCGTGCGATGGGAACCCAGCGCAACCTCGGCGACTGACGCCCTCACCCCTGACGCAGGAGTGCCCCTTCGCTGCGGCAGGTGGCCGCCGCAACCCGCATCGCGCGTTCGAGTACCGTGTGCCAGGCCGAACTGCCCGCCGGGAAGCCGTTGGCCAGGATCGACTGGATGACCGAGGCAAGGGTCGCATCCCCGGCACCCATTGAATCGACGATGGGTCCCGCGAGGTCGGCGATGGGTTCGCTGACGACGGTACCGTCCCGGCCTTCGACCGATGCTCCGTTTGCGCCTGCCGTCGCCAAAACGGTTGGCGTTCCTAGTACGAGCAGGCGGGCAGTCAGCTGCCCGACGTTTGAGTCGTAGAGCAGCGCCGCATCCTCGTCACCCACCTTGACGAGCAGAGTCTCGGGGGCGATGCGGTCGAATGAGTCACGAAACGCGTCACGATCGTGGAGCATGCCGGCCCGGGGATTGGGATCAATGACCAACCGAGCCGTTGGATCGCGCACGGCTGCGATCAGTTCCGCAGATTGCTCGGGGTCGTCGAAGGGGAAAGAGCTCACGACAACGAACGGGGCAGCATCGAGCGCTTCCCGCTCGGTCGGCCCGAAGTGGATGCGCCGTGCCCGCGCCGCATCATTGAAGATGTAGACAGGCTCGCCGTTGACACGGTCGGACACCGCACGCGAACTCCCGTTTGGACCGATTGTCGCGATGAGGGCGACCCCGTGCTCGGCAAGGAATGCCCGAATTCGTTCGCCGGCGTCGTCATCGCCGACCATTGCCAGCAGGGTTGTCGGAATTCCCAGAACTGACAGCCCGACCGCCACATTCAGCGCCGCCCCGCCGACGAAGGTCTCGACAGGTCCATCGCCGTGTATCTCGTCGATCAGGGCGTCGCCAATGACGACGACGCGGTGGGCATCGTTGACTTCAGGCACGAGGCGGGATCTCTCCCGACCCTCGCACGATAAGCGTCGTTGGAACCACGTAGGTGCGCTCCGGCTCCGAGTCACCGTCGAGTCGTGCAAAAACCCGTTCTGCGGCGAGGACCCCGATGCGCTGCGGATTCTGAGCCACGACCGTGACGGCTGGCTCGAGCAGATCGGCAAGCACGAAATCGTCGAAGCCGACCAGGGCGGTGTCGCGGTGCGCGCCGAGTTCGCGCAGGGCCTGGAGAACCCCGATGGTCACGAGGTTCTGGCTGCTGAAGATTGCCGTCGGGGGAGCATTGCTCGCGAAGAGTTCGCGAACGGCGACTCGAGCAGACTCGGCGTCGTGCAGATCCTCGATGAGCGGGATGTTACCGGTCGGGATCCCGGCATCCGCCATCTGTTCGAGAAAGCCGCGCTTGCGTTCCGCCGCGGTCTGGATGTCGTGGCGGTCGCCGAGGTAGGCAATGTGTCGGTGCCCGTGATCCAGGAGGTGCCGGGTTGCCTTCGCTGCGCCCTGGGCGTTGTCGCTGACGACGGCATCCGCCTCGATGCCGATTGGCTCGCGATCGACGAAGACCATCGGGGTGCCGTGCTCTTGCTCCGGGATCAGGTAGCCCTGGCTCTTCGTGACGGTGGTCAGGATGAGGCCGTCGACCCGGCGGCGAAGGAAGGCTTCCACGATTCCGCGTTCGCGGAGCGGGTCATCGTCGAGGCTCGCGGCGAACACCGCCGTGCCGCGTTCACGGGCGGCATCCTCGACCGCGCGATGGAGCGCGCCGGCGAAAGGGTTGGCGACACTGCCAACGAGGAGACCGAGCGTCCGGGTCTTTTTGTCGGTTCGCTTGAGGTTTCCGGCGTGCAGATTCGGCTGGTAATTCAGGCGCTGCGCAGCATCCATGACGCGGGCGATCGTGGCCGGGGAAACGTTGACTTCTTCGTTGATGACGCGCGAAACCGTCTTCAGCCCGACGCCCGCCAACGCCGCGACATGTCGCATCGTCGGGCGCTGTTGCGGAGCTCCGCGCGAGGACCCCGAATCTGACAACGGTGTCACAATTTCATCTCCATGTTGTTGCTTCGACTTGACTATATAGGGATTCATGGCCTAGACCTAACTTATGACACCGTTGTCAGGCACGCGAGTGCCCTTAGCGAAATGAAGAGGAATTCAATGTCGAATCGCACAGCATCACGAACTTGGGCAAAGCGAGCGGTCACCGTTGGTGCGGTCGCCGCGATAGCGGCACTCGGCCTGACGGCCTGCAGCACCGGCAGCACATCTGGCACCTCGCGCGGCAAGAAATCGCTCACCCTTGGCTTCGTCGTAGGCGCATCCTCAGACCCGTTCTTCCAGGCAATGAAGGTCGGCGCACAGGCGGAAGCCACCAAGCTCGGTGACAAGCTGATCTTCCAGGGCAACGCCACCACATACTCGCCGGCAACCCAGATCCCCATCGTGAACCAGGTCCTCGCGGAGAAGCCCGATGGCCTCGCCCTCGCACCGACCGATCCGGTGGCGCTGCAGGCTTCGGTCACCACCGCCCACAACGATGGCATTGCGGTCGTAAACGTCGACAGCCGGGTCAATAACCTGAGCGACGTCATCTCGTTCATCACGGGTGACAACAACGATGGCGGCCAGAAGGCGGCCGATGAGATGGCGAAGGCCATCGGATACAAGTCGGGCGGCAGCTACCAGGTCGTCGTGGGACTCACGTCAGCGACAGCATCCACGAACGTGGCACGTCTCGACGGGTTCAAGAAGGAGATCGCTGCCAAGTACCCGGGAATCACCATCGCGGCGACCGGTTACTCGCAGTCCAACTCGACCACGGCCGACTCGAACATCAACAACTGGCTGACCGAGTTTCCGAAGCTGAGCGGAATCTTCGCAATCGATGGCACCAATGCCACTGGTGCCGCGGCGGCTCTGCAATCGAAGGGTCTTACTGGCAAGGTTGCGCTCATTGGCTACGACGCCTACAAGACCAACGTTGACCTGATCGCAAAGGGCGTGTTCACTGCGCTGGTCGCCCAAAATCCTGCCCAGGAAGGCAAGGATGCCGTCGACACTCTCGACAAGTATCTGCGCAATGGCAAGAAGACCACAGGTATCACCAAGAACGTGACTCTGCCGAACATCCTGCTCGACAAGGACAGCTCTGCGGCCGACCTGCAAAAGTACACTTACGTGCAGAACTAGTCACGCCCTCACAGCGGTCCCATTGCGTCTTCAGTCGAGCAGAGGTTAAGACAAGTGTCGGGTAGCAATCAGGTTCCCACGAAGGTGGCAGAACCGGCGGCGACAGCCGTCGCGGCGATCAACGAGCGAAGGCCGAGTTTCATGGGTCGGGTCTGGAATAACCAGGTCACTCTTCTCGTCATCGCGCTGATAGTGATGATCGTGGTGTTCACGATCATGAACCCGATCTTCTTCTCCCTGGGCGTTGCCGGCAACATCCTGGTGCAGTGGGCGCCGATCATGATGATCGCGGTCGGCGAGACCTTTGTCATCGTCGCGGGTGGGATCGACCTTTCGGTCGGTTCCACCCTCACCGTGTCGAGTGTCATCGCGGCCTTTGCCATGGCCGGGCTGACCGGGGTGGGATGGCCGGATTGGGCATCTCTTCTCGTCGGGACGGTCGTCGCGATCGGTGTCGGTGGTCTGGTCGGAACAATCAACGCGCTGCTCATCAACTTCGCAAAACTCGTTCCATTTGTCGCCAGCCTTGCGACGCTGGGAGCCGGCGCCGGCGTCGCCGTCGTACTCACCGGGGGTGGCCCGGTCGCGGGTGGTCCGCCGAGCGCTCAGGGGCTGTCCGTTCCCTGGCTTGGCCCGCTGTCCTGGCCGGCCATCATCGTGATCGTGATCGTGACGATCGCTGGCCTATTCCTGCATCGGGCCAGATTCGGGCGCTACACGTTCGCCATCGGCGGCAACGCCTTCGCGGCGACGGCTTCCGGCATCAGCGTGCGGAAGCACATCGCCAAGGTCTACATCCTGTCCGGATGCTTCGCTGGCGGTGCCGGCATGATCCTTTACCTCCAGCTCGGCTCGGGTTCACCGAGCGCGGGTGTCAGTGACGAGCTCACGGCAATCGCCGCGGTCGTAATCGGCGGAGCGAGCCTCATGGGCGGATCCGCGAGAATCGGCGGTTCTATCCTCGGTGCGCTCCTGCTCAGCGTGCTGACGAGCGGGCTCATCATCATCAACGTCGACGCGAACTGGAACCAGATCGTCGTCGCCATCCTCATCGCGGCGGCCGCGTCCCTGCAGGCGCTGCGTGGAATTTCGCATAGGAGACGAGCATGACTCCCTCGGGCACACCTCTCTACGAGGTCCGCAATATCTCGAAGAACTATGGAAATGTCGTCGCCCTCGAAGACGTCAGCCTGCAGATTTACCCTGGCGAGGTACTCGGCCTCGTCGGTGACAATGGCGCCGGCAAGTCGACTCTGGTCAAGGTTCTTTCCGGTGCGCACCAGCCCGACGCCGGCGAGATCCTGCTTGAGGGTGTCGAGCAGCATTGGAAATCGCCGCACGATGTGCTGCAGGCGGGGATCGAGACGCTCTATCAGGATTCCGGACTCGCCCCGAACCTGACGGTGTCATCCAATGTCTTCCTCGGCCGCGAGAAAACGGTCGGCGGATTCCTCGGGAAACTCGGATTTCTCGCGCAAAAACAGATGGACACCATCGCTCACGAAGACCTCGACCGTGCCGGCATCGGCGTGGCGGCATCCGACCGCACGGTGGCGGAACTTTCGGGAGGCCAGCGTCAGGCGGTCGCAATCGGACGGGCGGTCGCCTGGGCGCGCAAGGTCATTATCCTGGACGAACCGACCAACCACCTCGGTGCCCGCCAGGCCAACGAGGTTCTCGATGTGATCAAGGCGGCGAAAGCCAAGAACCTTGGGGTGGTATTCATCTCGCACACGCTGCCTCATGTGCTCCAGGTGACGGACCGGATCGTCGTCATGCGGCTGGGCAAGGTCGTTCGGGATGCGCCGACATCCGAGTTCGACGCAGAGTCGCTGCTGGGCACGATCACGGGCCTGCTCACCAAGTCATGACTGACGGAACCGACCAGCGCCGAATCCTCTACGCGGAGTTTACCGCGACGCCGGGAAAGGAGGCGGAGGTGGCCGAGCTTGTGCGCGGGCTATCGGCGCTGGTGCGTCAGGAACCGGGCAATCTGGTGTTCGCGGCGTCCCAGAAACGCAACAATTCCGCCGAATTCTTCGTCTATGAGGAGTACCAGGATGCGGAAGCATTCGCGGCGCACGCGAGCGCGGAATACGGTGCGAGATTCAACGCGAAGCTCGCGGACCTCGTTGTTGGCGGCGGCAGCGAGCTGACCTTCCTCGCGGCCCTATGAGTCCGGTTCGGCACTGGCTCGGAACCAGCTCACATGAATCCTGGCTCCGTGCCGAGGAACTGAGACTCCTCGGATTCGCCCGCAATGTCGTTCGTCCGGACGGGATGGCAGCGTGGCTCGACGAGGCGGGGTCGCCCGACGCGACGCGTCCCGCTCTAACCTGGATAACGGCACGGATGGCGCACGTCCACTATCTCGGATCACTGCGCGGTGTGCCGGGATGCGACCTCATCGCGCGGAGACTGATGCAGGGGTTGGCGACCGTGGCCCGCGACTCAGAGTTCGGCGGATGGAACGAGAGTATGCCCGCGGATCCGGAGGCTGACAAGTCGGCGTATACGCACGCCTTCGTCATTCTCGCCGCCGCGACGGGCACGATGGCGGGCGATGAGACCGCTCACGCAGTATTGGCCGACGCTCTCGCGATGACGGATGACAGGTTCTGGGAGCCCGAGTTCGGTCGGTTTGCCGACGCCTGGTCGCACGACTGGGCCGAGTTGCGCACATATCGGGGAATGAACGCCAACATGCACCTGGTCGAGGCGATGCTCGCGGCCACGGATGCGACATCCGACGTGCAATGGGCACGGCGCGCGGTCGGGATCTGCGAATACGTTCTTGACTGCGCTTCGAAGAATGGTTGGCGAATTCCGGAACACTTCGACGAGCGGTGGGTCGCCGATCTCGAGTTCAACCGCGACTCACCAGCCGACCAGTTCAAGCCCTACGGGGCGACCGTCGGCCACGCGTTCGAATGGTCGAGACTCATCGCCCAGGCCGCACCGCTCTCGAGCGATCCCGCGAGCTTCGTCACGGGCGCGCAATCGTTATTCAGCCGGGCGGTCGCGGACGGCTGGGCTCGCGATGGCCGGCCCGGATTCGCCTACACGACAGATTGGGTCGGCAAGCCCGTGGTCTCCGACCGGCTGCACTGGGTCGTCACCGAAGCGATCGCCGCCGCCGCCGTACTCGAGGATCTCACCGGTCTCGACCTCTACGTATCCAGTTATTCCGACTGGTGGGACTACGCCGCGACCTATCTCATCGACCTCGACAATGGGTCCTGGCATCACCAACTCGACTCGATGAATCGGCCCTCGTCAACAGTCTGGAGCGGCAAGCCCGATCTGTACCACGCCTACCAGGCTGTACTGATCAGCCAGCTTCCGCCGTCAACTAGCGTCGCGGCAGGGGTTGTGTCGGCGATGTCTGGCGGGAATCCGGCACGGCGATCACCTGGGCGTTGACAGCCTCGATGAGTGGCCACACCTCCTCGAACGGCAGGTCGGGGAGGTCGTAGCGGTGTTTGCCAGCAGCAGTTGTGGCAATGAGGGTCGCGAGCCCTGCACGACGCTGGAAGAAGCTGCGACGGATGGTCCAGCCGATGATCCCGTCGGTCGCAAGTACGAATCGCTTGCGATTCAACGAGCCGCTCCGACCGACCACCCAGCCCGGCAGAAGTGAGTGGCCGAGGCCGCGGTAGCGATCCCAGGCCAGGAACACGGATCCCGGAACGATCACCACAAACGCCCACCAGACCGCCGGGCTCACCAAGCCAACCAGTTGCGCGGCCAGCGCGACGAGTGCGAGGACGACCGCAAAGGTGGCGGCACGGGTGTAGCGTCGCCGATGCGCGCGCCGTCCGTGCCGGATGAGTTCCTCGGTCAGTGCCCCCTCGATGCTCACGATC
This sequence comes from Galbitalea sp., assembly GCA_036271795.1. Taxonomy (GTDB): domain Bacteria; phylum Actinomycetota; class Actinomycetes; order Actinomycetales; family Microbacteriaceae; genus Galbitalea. The sequence continues at coordinate 23,837 of DATAZY010000050.1, read as the reverse complement.
TCGGTCGCGATTCGCACCGCCTCATCGCGCGGTCCCGGGGGCGAGATCAGCGCAACACCGCCGCGCTGGCGACCCAGCCCCGTCATGATCGCGTGAGTCCAGGCTCCTCCGACCGCACGCAGCGACAGCGGCTCTGACAGTTGGATGCCACGAAGCCGTCGCTCGTCGAGCGTGACCTGGCGGGTGTGCAGCAGCCCGTGCGTGATGTGCAGTGTGGACTGGTCGACCCGGCTGATCGAGAATCCCGAATAGCTGAGCAGGTAGCGAACGACCGCGACGACGGAAGCCGCGACCACGATGATGCACGTTGACCAGACCACAAGCGTGAGAGTTGGGAGGTGCGCGATTTGCCCCAGTTCGTATTTGACGAACGGGATCCGGGTCAGCAGGCCGTTCTCGAAGAACTGTGTCTGCAGCACGAAGAACACGACGACGACGATCGAACTGACACCGCTAAGAGTGAACGGCGCGTACCTGACCCAGGACCGGCGCCAGCGGCTGAAGTTGCGGACCACCACATCCGCGTCGTCCGGTGCATCGGCGAGCGGGACAGCATTCCGCGGCACGTGGCTGAGCATCTCTTTGCGGAATGCCGGCACGTCCCCGCTTCGCATGGCGTTGAATTCGAGGTTGTCGACACCGTGCGAGGCGCCGGTGCCGACCTTGACGACGGAGAGCCCGAAGATCCGATGGAGAATCGTCGAGTCAACATCGACGCTTCGAATTCGATCGCGCGGCACCGACAGGAGCTGTCGATTCAGGATGCCTCGCTTGATCTGCACGTGGCTGTCCGTGATCCGATAGCTCGTCGTGAACCAGCGCAGCACTCCGACGACGATGCCGAGACTGGACAGCACATAGACCCACCATGGTTCTCCGCCAACCGAACCGGCGACCAGGGCGACGAGAATGAGGGGAAGATACCGGATGATTTCGCGCAGTGGATGCACCAGCAGCATCCGGGGATTGAGGCGAATCCAGGGGAGCGTCGACTCGTCGGGCTTGTCGTCGTCAGTGGGCAGCGCAGCCTCAGCCGCGCCGCTCATGTCGCGTCTCCCGCGTTCTGCTGCGCGATGGCGGCAAGTCTCGCGACAACCTCCTCGGCGACGGCGTCGTCGAGTGCGTGAATTGTCAGAGCTCCAGCCGACGAGGCGGTTGTGATCTTCACGGTGGTCAGCCCCATGATCCTGGACAGGAGTCCGCGGCGGGAATCGACGGTCTGGAGGCGAGAGATCGGCGCGACACGCGTCTCCTGCGTCAGCCAGCCCGAGCGGACGAAAATCGCGTCATCCGTGACCTCCCAGCGGTGAATGCTGTATCTCCAGCGCGGCATGACCGAGACGTGAATGATCGCCACGAGCACCGTGAGGGCGAGTCCGCCCAGGTGAATCGGGTCGGTCCAAAGGTTGGCCACGAGCATCCAGAGCAGTTGGAGGGCGGCAAAGAACGTCCATCCACCGATGGCGTCAAGCGTCCAGAAACGCACCGCCCGGGAACTCGGACGACCAACCGGGTCGTGGATCATCGCGGCGATACCTGTGGTCACGGACATGAGACGCCCCCTTCTGCCAACGCGCGTGCGCTCGAGTTCTATCCTCGCCTCGAACCGCTGTCACCGCGCTGTCTTCCGCTGTCAGCGTTGGATGGCGGACATGCCGCCCACACAGGGCACTATTTGAGCAGGCCGGCCATTCTCTGGGCGAACGATCGGCTGATGGCTAGTGCGTTTCCCACCGTCGCATCGTTATCAAAAAGGGCAGACAAAACGAGCTCCTGGCCGGGCACCCGGAGTTGCACAACGTAGCCCTTACCCGACGCGATGATGATGTACTCGCTGGTGCCGATCTTCAATTCGTGCGCCACGGCGTCGCCGAGTGCCTGCATTGAGCTCGCCATCCCGGCGAACCTCGCACCGTCGATCTCGCCCGGCAGTCGGGCGACGTCGAAGCCGTCGTCGGTGAGCAGGGCGGCATAGGTGAGAGAACTCGCCGCATCCTTCATTTCGGCGAGCAGAGTCGACGCGGCCTTCACGACCGCCGGCTTGGTGTGCAGACCCGGGCTCACAGCGCCGCCGCCGTCGTCATGCCGAACATCGCGCGCATCTCGATGTTCGCAATTAGGGTGAGCAAAACATCCTCCATCTGATTGCGGTCCCGTGGGTCGACAGTGAATACCGGGATGACCAGATCCGGGTTTGTTCGCTCCAGCGCGTCGGAAAAGTCGCTCAGTGTCGGTCCGTCGACCACATCCGCACGGGAGACTCCGACGACCACGCCACCGCGATCGTAGAGCTCGCGAAAGTCGTCGATGAAGGAGAGCATCTGTTCGATCGGGTCGGGAGCGTCGTTGTTCACGAGCAGGATCATACCTTTGGCGCGCTCCTTGAGGATGGCCCACATGAAGTCGAATCGCTTCTGACCCGGAATGCCGTAGAGCCGGACCTTCTCGTCGTCATCGATGAGAATTTCGCCGTAATCAAGCGCGACCGTCGTGGTTGCCTTGTCGACGACGTGCCGCTCGGAATTGTTGGCCTCGGTGCTGACGACGTCGATGTCGCTCAGGCTCTTGATTGCTGTCGTTTTGCCGGCTCCCATGGGACCCGTGAAGAGTATGACGTGTTCAGCCACGCGTCACCGCCCCAGCCGCTTGCGAAGCCGGGCAAAGAGGCTTTGGCGTTTGGCCGCGGCCGTCTGGGTGGGCACCGCTACTGCGACAGCCACCGAGGAGCGGGAAAGAATGCGCATGAGGCTGAGTGCGTTGATCAGGCGCTGGGCCTCAAGCTCCTCGACACCGGCCAGCTCGGCAAGCTCGGCAGTACTTGCGTAGGTGTTGCCCAGCACTGCCATCATCCTCATCTGCCGCAGGTTGTGCGAGTGTCGTGTCAGGTTGGGCCAGCGGGTGAGCTTGTACCGCTCGTCCGGGGGCAACCAGTAGGCGGGGGCGCCGCCGAAGGAGTTGATCCCCATCTCCCAGAGCAGGTCGTCGAGGTCCTGCCCGGGGAGTTCAAAGTAGGGCGGGGCGTCGGCGCTGGTGGGTTCGGTCTCCAGCCGGGTATGAACGGCGTCCACCGGGAACTGGTCGAGCGGCGTGGACCAGGAGAATGCGTGGTGGCGAAAATCGATCAGCAGCGGACCGTGCATCTCGATGAGCATCTTGAGGTTCACCGGGGTGTTCAAGCGCAGAACCGAGTAAACCGCCATCGCCGCCTGGGTCCAGCCCACGGTAACGGGAAAGCCCGTCGATACCGACGTCGGTTCCTCGGCAACTTGGTTGGCGTTAACTGTCATGGTTCTTCCTTGCTCTTGTGTCCTGCTATCCGATCACCGGGCGAAATGCGGATGTCCGGCCACCGCAACCGCACGCTCGCGGTCTCACCGACCTACAGTTGAATTTGGAGGTCCGCCTCGGTTGCCTTGTACCGCGCCATCGCGAGACTCGCCTTGGCCTTGTCTCCGATGAGGTAGGTGAAGATCGACGGGTTGCTCGGCAACGGGTGGATGATTTGAACCTGGCTGGTGAGCGAGATCAGCACGTCGTCGATCTGTTCATTCGGCGCGAGCGCCCTGGTGCTCGCGAGTCGCGCGCGGAGGATAACCGATGCGCCCGCCGCCGCCAGGTCGATTTCGACACCCGAGCCGGCCTTACCGAGGATCATGCCGGTCTCGCTGTCGACAAGCGCGACGCACATTGCGCCATCGAAGCTCAGCAGCTTTTCGAGAACGTCTTCGAGGCTCGGACGATCGTCGACAGCGGGCGCTGTGGCTACCGCAGGCGCCGTGGCTACCGCAGGCGCCGTGGCTACCGCGGTCGCCGTCGCGGCGGTCGCAGTCTTCGTTGCCGTTGACTCTGTGGCAGCGGGTTCCGTCGCGGAAGGATTTGCCAGGAGGTCATGCGTCGGTGGGGTGTAGTCGGCGAGCCGCGCTGCCCACGAGGAGAAGTCGGGCTCGGAATAGTCAAGGTGCTCTGGCTCCCGGTTGGAGCGACGGCGGGCACGTAAGGGAGAACGCGATTCAACGCTCACGGAGCACTTCCTCATCTGTCGGGTTGATGAGTCCATGCTTTCAAGCGATGGATGCGACAGAAACCCCCACTTGTGGGCCTTTAGGAGGACACAGTCCTCTCATTGGAGGACGCCGTGTCGATTTTGGGCGGAGTCGCCGCTTCGAGCTACAGTTCGAGCTGCTCCTCGCACTCCGTCACTTTGTAGCGTGCGAGCGCCATGTTCGACTTGTTTTTGTCCATGGCGAGGTAAAGAAAGATCGACGGGTTCGCCGCGAGCGGCCTCACAATATCGAACTGGGTGCTCAAGGTAATGATGATGTCGTCGATGGTGTCGCTCGATCCCAGTGTCCCGATCGACTTCAGCTGGGCGCGAACCACCTCCGTGTTAGCTGCAGCGGCAATGTCGAGGCCGACATCGGACCCCGCGTGGCCCAGGACCATTCCAGAACTACTGTCGACGAGAGCCGCACTTCGTGCGCCCGCAAGCTCGATCAGGCGTTCCAGTGACTCGGTGACGTTTGACATATCCTTCATCCTCGCTAGGAAGTTTCAACGCAGCGGAGCCAGTCTATTGGCCGAAGCGATGCCAGCCCCTCGGCACGCGAAGCGTCAGGAAATGCCGAGCAACGCGATCCTGTTGTATTCTGTAGGGCTGCGCGCAGGTCGCGCGGGTTTGACAATTCAACAGCGTGCGATAGCGACCCACCTCTCCCCATGTCCGCCAATGGCGGGTACGGACAGATGGGTGTGCATGGGGATGATCGGTTTCGACATTGCCTGCAAAACTGCGAGAAGCGGGTCGAGGATGCAGGGTTATCTCGTTAACGCCATCTGCAAACAATAAGTGCCAATAAATCACGCACTGACTTCGCCCTCGCTGCCTAAGCGAGCGCACTAAGAAGTCTGTCGGTCCGGGAATGCTCTCTACCCGGGTTCCGGCATTAGCTAGAGAGATTGCTGCGTAGTTATGCCTTAGGGCTACGTGGGACGTGAACTCAGGCTGGGCTCGTTGACCTAGATGCTTGTGGCAAAGGTCAGAGCCGAGTAAAGCGCCTTCACAAGCTACGCCCGTAGAAGGCGCAGGATTACAGCAGTGGACGGGGGTTCAATTCCCCCCATCTCCACCATCGGTCGCTATCGCACGTTGTCTGGATCAACGTCACTCGGTGAGGAATCCCTCGATGAGTGCCCGCAGCACGCGCGCGAGGCGTGGCTCGAGATCGACGATCGCATGCGCGAGCCGGGGATCGCTCCGATAGAGAGCGGCGGCTTCCGGTCCAGGATTCGCCATCTGCCACTGGGCGCCAGCCATGCTCGTCGCCGTAGCGATGACGTCGAGTGCCTGTTCCTGCGTGATGCTGGGTAGTAGCTGACGAAGGTTTGCGATGATCGCGTCCACCTGTCGGTGCGTGACCAGCTTGAAGGCGCGCACCGAATCCATGGACACGTTGCGCTCGAGATTGAGGGGAGTTTGTGCCAGCAGGTCGCAGAACAGCGGCCGCGCGGTGAGCGTTCGCGCGAAGTCACGCGCGATGCGCGCAGGGGTCGCGGCATCCTCTGCCGAAAGCGCAATCTGCAGTTTCGCTGACCAGTGCTCCCACTCGGTCGCGGTCAGCCTCAGAAAGATCTGTTCGCGGGTTTCGAAGTATCTTAACAGCGCCGACTTGTGCATGCCGATCGCGCCGGCGATGTCGGTGAGGGTGACCTCTCGTATTCCGCGCTCCTCGCCGAGGCGTCTCGCGGCATCCAGAATGGATCGCTCGCGCAGGGCTTTCGCCTCATCGGAGCGCGCACGTTCGAAGCCCGAGATCGTCATTCTTATATTGTAGCGCAACACTGTTGCATTATTAATACAACTCTGTTTTACTAAATCCATGAGTGAAATATCATGGTTCATAACGGGTTCATCGCGCGGCTTTGGTCGCGCACTTGCGGTTGCCGCTCTTTCTGCAGGCGATCGTGTCGCTGCCACTGCCCGGCGTCCGGAACAGCTGGCGGAGCTAACCGAACAATTCGGCGACCGGGTCCTGCCTTTGGCGCTCGACGTGACCGACACGAACGCCGTCGGCGAAGCCCTTCGCCGGGCGAAGGATGCCTTCGGACGTCTCGATGTCGTCGTCAACAACGCGGGTTACGCCAACGTCGCACCGATTGAGGCGACGTCCGACGAGGATTTCCGCACCCAGTTCGAGACCAATTTCTGGGGCGTGTACAACGTGTCCAAGGCCGCGATCCCGATTCTCAGGTCTCAGGGCGGGGGTCAAATCGTGCAGTTTTCATCCGTCGGTGGGCGAGTGGGCGGATCGCCCGGAATCGCGTCGTATCAGGCCGCGAAGTTCGCGGTCGATGGATTCAGCAGAGTGCTGCAGGTCGAGACTGCTCCATTTGGCATTACCGTGATGGTGGTGGAGCCGAGCGGCTTTGCGACGGACTGGGCGGGCTCGTCGATGACCGTGCACGATGTCCCGATCGGTTACGAAGAGACCGTGGGCGCGATGAATTCGCGGATGCGTCAGAATCCAGCGGGCCCCGCGGGTGATCCGGTGCGCGCGGCGGAGATCATCGTAAGAACCGTGCACTCCGACAACCGGCCGACGCACCTCCTGCTCGGCGTGAACGCGGTCGAGATGGCACTCGACTACTCGCATCGCCAACTCGAGGAGGCGAGCGCCTGGGCGGCTGTCGGACGTTCCGCCGATTTCGACCAGGCTTATCCGGTCGAACTACCTGAGGAAGCAACGCCGCACGCGATGCCGGTCAGCGCGCGGCATTCACCGCCGCAATAAGCTGTTCGATCTGCGCGGGATCGAAGTCCGGACCGGCGAAACTTGCGAACCGCCCGATTGGGAATGACGACATCATCATGAGCATCTCCGGGTCTGCATTGAGGCCGACATCGTCCCCACCTCCCACGAGCTGGGCCAGGCCCTGCATGACCATCGGTGCGGCCACCGGGTCGGCCAGCAGTTCACCCAGAGTTGAGTTCATCGACAGTGGGATGACAACCGCATCGCCGTCGACGGTGATGCTGGCATCGACGCGGATGTCGCGACTCGACGCTCCGACCTCGACCGCGTACTCGCCCCCTTCGACCACCCAGCCCGAGATTCGAGTCTCGTAGTATGCGAGATCCTCGCGGCGGACATCCAGCGCTACCTCACGACTCTCTCCCGCCTCGAGGTGGATGTTCGCGAACGCCTTGAGTTCACGGGGGGCTCGAACAACACGCGATTCAGGTAACGAGCAGTAGACCTGCACGACCTCGCGGCCGGCGCGATCACCCGAATTCGTAACGGTGACGCGCAGGTGAAATCCGTCGGCATCCAACGTCACGTGAAGCGCCGAATAGTCGAATGTCGTGTACGACAGACCGTGGCCGAACGGGTACGCGACGGACATTTTTCTTGCGTCGTAATAGCGGTATCCAACAAAGAGCCCTTCACCGTAGCGAACGCGACCGTTTTCACCCGGGAAGTTGAGGAACGCTGGGGTGTCCTCGATCCGAAGGGGGATGGTTTCGGCCAGGTGCCCCGACGGATTCACGGCGCCAAAGAGAACATCGGCTATTGCACCGCCGCCCGCCTGGCCGAGGAGCCAGCCCTCGACGATTGCGGGAACCCGGACCAGGGGAGTCAGGTCAACGACACCGCCGTGGGAGAGCACAACGACCACATTTCTGTTTGCGGCGAGCACGGCATCAAGGACAGCCAACTGGTTTGCCGGGAGGTCGAGGTTCTCCCGGTCGAATCCCTCCGACTCCTGCGGTGCGGTGAGCCCAAGGAACAGCACGACCGTCTGCGCCGCGGATGCCGCGGCGATTGCCCCGTCGAGGAGCCCGGTCGAATTGGTCGTCTCATCGAGTACGAATCCCGGCGCGAACGAAACTGCCGCATCTCCGGCCAACGCCCGAATCTCGTCGAGCGGCATATCGAGTCTGGTCGGATTGACGTGCGAGCTCCCCCCACCCTGGTAGCGCGGGGTTCGGGCAAATTCGCCGATCACGGCGATCGAACCCGCCGTCGCCAGCGGGAGCAGGTGGTCGTCATTCTTGAGCAGCACAATGCTCCGACCGGCGACCTCGCGGGCGAGGGCGTGGTGAGCATCCACGTCGTAACTTGCCGTGTCGGATGCGGCGGTCTGGGTTTTGCGGACGAGGTCGATCAGGCGCCCGGCCGCTCGGTTGACGACCTTCTCGTCCAGTGCGCCGGCCTTCACGGCCGCGACGACCTGAGCATCCCGCAGTCCGTTGCTTGACGGCATCTCGAGATCGAGACCGGCGGCGATTCCCTTCACCCGGTCGACGACCGCCCCCCAGTCGGAGACGACGAGTCCCTCGAACCCCCACTCGTCCCGCAACACGCTGGTGAGCAGCCACGGATCCTCTGAGGCGTGGATGCCGTTGATGCGGTTGTACGAGCACATGACCGTCCACGGCTGTGTCGTCGTCACGACCCGCTGGAATCCGCGCAGGTAGATCTCGCGCAATGGGCGCTCGTCGACATCGGAGCTGATCCGCATCCGGTCGGTCTCCTGGTTGTTGGCTGCGAAGTGTTTGAGGGAGGCGCCGACACCCTGGCTCTGGATTCCCCGCACGAGCGCCGAGCCGAGGATGCCGCTGAGGATCGGATCCTCTGAGAAGTACTCGAAGTTGCGGCCCCCCAGGGGTGAGCGCTTGATGTTGATGCCGGGGCCGAGCAGGACGCCGACCTGTTCCGCGACCGATTCCTCGCCGAGGGCTACGCCGACTTTTTCCACCAACTCGACATCCCAGTTCGAGGCGAGTGCGACCGCCGGAGGGAAGCAGGTCGCCGGAACGCTGTTGCCGAGTCCGAGATGATCACTGCCGCCCTGCTCCTTGCGCACGCCATGCGGGCCGTCGGTCATCACGATCGCGGGCACACCGGGAACGGCTTTTGTGGTCCAGAGGTCGGCACCGCTGAGCAGAGATGCCTTTTGTTCGAGTGTCAGCAACGCGATCACCTCGGCCGTTGTGGTGTCGCTCGGAATAGCGGTTGTCGTCATTGTTCTTCCCTTGGAGGTCCCGGACAGTATAGAAAAACCTTACAACGCTAGGTTTTCCCACCGCGGGCGTACGACCTTTCATTCCGGAATTATCGGCTGGTAGCCTGCCAACAATGACCGTCGATTCCGCTCTCCTCACCTGGTTACTGGACACCGACCCCGCGCTGCGCTGGCAGGTCGAACGTGATTTGGATGGCGCGCCATCCGAAGTGTGGGAGGCGACTCGGGCACGGGTCGCGACAGAAGGTTTCGGCGCCCGGTTGCTTGCACTGCAGGATGTCGATGGGCAGTGGGCCGGCGGTGCATTCTTCCCCCGCGACTTTGACTTCCACGGACCAGAAGCCCAACCGGGGGCGGGACAGCCGTGGTCCGCCACGACCTGGACGCTCAACAGCTTGCGCGACTGGGGCCTCGATTCTGTCGTCCTCAAAGGCGCGGCAGAACTCCTCGCGGCCAACAGCCGCTGGGAGTACGACGATGGGCCGTATTGGGCGGGTGAGGTCGACTGCTGCATCAACGGTTGGACGCTTGCCAACGGAGCCTGGCTCGGAGCGGATGTCTCGAGCCTCGCGCAATGGTTCGTCGACCATCGGATGCCGGACGGCGGCTGGAACTGCGAATGGGTCGAAGGTTCGACGCGATCGTCGTTCGATTCGACGCTCAACTCCCTGAAGGGCATCCTGTACTACGAGTGCGCGGTCGGCGGCAGTGACGCCCTCCGCCAGGCGCGTCGCGGCGCCGAAGAGTATCTGCTCGAACGCCGGCTTTTGTACCGGCAGTCCACGGGCGAACCCCCGGGGGATTGGGTCACCCGATTCGCATATCCATTTCGCTGGTTCTACAGCGCGCTGAACGCGGTCGACTACTTTCGAGCGGCGGCCCTGCAGGACGGCACGACTCCGGATCCCCGGCTCGCGGCAGCCATCGACGTGATTCGCTCCGCTCGTCGTGAAGATGGAACCTGGCTGCAGGAGCGCAGGCATCCCGGTCGCGTCTGGTTCGAGGTCGATGTCGCCCCCGGTGAACCGTCGCCATGGCTCACGTTCTTCGGCACACGCGCTCTCGCGTGGTGGGACGACGCGCCCCGCGCCTGAGTCGATCCTGGCGGGCGCTGTCGAGATTCTGCACCGTTTGCGCAAATGACGCCAACGATTGCAACGGTTAACGCAAGAAGTTAATAAATCTCCGACATTTCTTCGCAGAGCCTTGTGGAACGTGCTGTCTAGGTTCTAAAGTCGCGTCGCTCCCTTGTGTTCGTTTTGGCAGGGAAGCGCTCACTACCCCCTAGAGAAATCGAGTCAATGATGACACGTTCGTTTTCTGTTTCCACTGGCGCCCGAAACGGTGCGCCCCGATCAAAACGCCTTCGAATCGCCGTCGCAACGGCAACCTCTTTCATCGTCGCCGTCGGCATGATGACGGCAGGGGGCCTGCCTGCCACGGCATCTCCGACACCAACGCCAGTCACGCGGGCCGCGCTCAACCCCGCCCTGGTCAGCGGTCGCGGCGCAACCGTCGGGTTCTCCGAGCAGGAGGCGGAGAACGCTCTGACCAACGGCACGGTCCTGCCCGTGACGACGCAGGCGTACACGCTGGCAGCCGAGGCCTCCGGCCGTTCCGCGGTCAGCCTCACGCCTGGCCAGTACGTCCAGTTCACTCTGCCGGCCGCGACCAATGCCATCAACGTCCGGTACAGCATCCCGGACGCTCCCACCGGTGGTGGCATCACCGCGCCACTGGCCGTGTCGGTGAACGGCGGTCGTGCCCAGACGATGACGCTCACGTCGCAGTACGCGTGGCTTTACAGTCAGTACCCGTTCTCGAACAATCCGGATGCGGGCATCCTGTTCCCGGACCAGTGGATCACGGAGTGCGGTTGCGTCCCGGACCAGACAACGCCGACACCAACGGTGGCGAATCCGTACCGACCGAACCATTTCTACGACGAACAACGCCTCCTGCTCGGCCGCACCTACCCGGCCGGCTCGACGATTCGCCTGACGGCGCCGACGAACACCACGGCGTCGACAACGACGATCGACCTGATGGACTCCCAGCTGGTCGCACCGCCAAAGGTCGACCTCGTCGCCGCAAATGTCCTGTTGTTCGGAGCCGACCCGCTCGGCAAGAAGGATTCCGCCAACGCTTTCGACAAGGCAATCGCATTCGCGCAGAAGTGGCACCTCAAAGTCTACGTTCCGCCGGGGACGTACCAGGTCAACCGCCACATCATCGTCGACAACGTCACGATCGAAGGCGCTGGCAGCTGGTACACGATCATCAAGGGACACCAGGTCACGCTGAGTTCGCCGGCTCCGGATGGCTCGGTGCACACCGGCGTCGGCTTCTACGGCAAGGATGCCTCGGTGGGCGGCAGCAACAATGTGCATCTCTCGGGCTTTGCCATCGAGGGCGACGTGCGTGAGCGCATCGACACGGACCAGGTGAACGGCATCGGCGGATCATTCAGCAACTCGAGCTTCGACGGGCTGTACATCCAGCACACCAAGGCCGGGATCTGGCTCGATGGTCCGATGACGAATGACACGATCACGAACAACGTGATCGTCGACCAGCTCGCCGATGGTATCAACTTCCACACCGGTGTCACCCACTCGACGGCGTCGAACAACTTCATCCGCAACACGGGTGATGACGCCATGGCGATGTGGTCAGACGGCACCGAGGATGCGAACGACACCTTCGACCACAACACGATCCAGACTCCAGTGCTCGCCAACGGCATCGCGCTCTATGGCGGTACAGACAACACGGTCTCAAACAACCTGATCGCCGACCCGATTCGAGAGGGCAGTGCTCTGCAGCTCGGATCCCGCTTCGGTTCTCAGCCATTCACCGGCCACGCCTGGATCACCAACAACACGACGGTTCGCGCGGGCTCACTCGAGCTCAACTGGAACATCGGGTTAGGTGCGATCTGGATCTACGCGCTCGAGGGCAGCATCAACGCGGATGTGGAGGTCACCGGGGACAACTTCCTTGACAACACCTACAACGCGATCATGCTGGTCAGCGACTACAGCGTGAAGGACGAGTACTCCATCACGAACGTGCACTTCTCGAACATTCACGTTGACGGCACAGGAACTTCGGTGCTTGATGCGAGAACCGCGGGTAGTGCGACCTTCCAAAATGTGGTGGCTCGCAACGTCGGAGCGGTGGGAATCAACAACTGTGGCTCGTTCAACTTCACTGCGGCCGGCTCAGAGTTCACTCCGGTCGACCTCGGCGGCAACACGGGTGGCGGAACAACCGGCCCGTGGATGGCGTCGTGGGAGTTGCCGAACACCATCACCTGCGACGATCGTCCGCCGGTAGTGGTACCCCCGGTGCCGACCACCTGGTAACAGTGAGAAAAGTCCGTGAGAGGACGCAATCAGCCCTTCATTTCATCAACGAAGGGTCGAATGCGTCCTCTCGCGGACTTGGCGTTAGGCGTTGACCGGCTCGAGTTCCGCCGCCTCGACGGCGTCGGGCTGCGTAACTCTGGTCGACGGCGAAAGGAGAGCGATCACGATGTTCGCGGCGGCAAAGATCGCCGCGATCAGTAGTCCATAGTCGTAACCGCCAACCGCCGCACTCACCTGTCCGGTGCCCGTCTTCAGGGCATCAGCAACGTGCGTCGTGGTCAGCGTGGTGATGACAGCGAGTCCGAGAGCTCCGCCCACCTGGTATCCGGAATTGAGCACGCCGGAGGCCGCTCCCGCGTCATCGTTTGCGACCCGCGAGGTTGCACCGACCTGCGCGGCGACACCGATCGCTGTGATGCCAATGCCGAACAGGATGAAGCCCGGCAGCAGGCCGGTGGCATATGCGTCCGTGGCTCCGACATGCGACAGCAGGAGCAGTCCGGCAACGCTCAGGATGGCGGACACAATCTGCACCGGGCGAGTGCCGAGTATGGTCACGAGCCGCGATGCCAGGAGCGCTCCGGCGATTGCCGCGATGCCCATCGGCAGGAACTCGAGACCGGCGTTCAGGGCCGACAGTCCGCGGACATCCTGCAGATAAATGGCGGTGAGGAAGAACATCGACAGGAAGCCGGCGGAGTTCAGCCCGAGCGTGACAACTGCGTAGCTGAGACTGCGAGTTCGGAACAAGCGGAGCGGAATGAGCGGTGAGGTCGAGCGCGACTCGACGATCACGAATGCGACAAGAAGCGCGACTCCGCCGACAAGAAGGGCGATGACCTCAAAGGAGCCCCAGCCGAGAGGCTGTGCCCGGATGAAACCGAGCATGATCGCCAGCAGGCCGGATGTGCTCAGAAGTGCGCCGGCAACATCGAACGTGCGGGCAGCCCCGGCAACGTTCGAGCGGCTCTCGCGAAGGATGAAGAACGAGGCCGCGATCACCAGGATGCCGAACGGTACGTTCACGAGGAACACCCAGCGCCAGCTCAGGCTGTCGACGAGTGCACCGCCGACGACGGCTCCCATTGTGCCGCCGAGGCCGGCGAGTCCGCCCCAGATGCCGAGCGCGATGTTGCGCTGGCGACCGTGCCGGAACGTGACGGTCAGGAGAGTGAGTGCCGCGGCAGAGAGCATCGCCCCGCCGAGGCCCTGGATTCCGCGGAACAGAATCAGCTCGAACGCCGTATTAGCGAGGCCAGCCGCAAGCGACGATGCGCCGAAGACGACCAGTCCGAGTACGAAGACCAGGCGACGGCCGATGAGGTCGGCCATCCGTCCGCCCAGCAACAGGAAGCCGCCGAAAATGAGGGTGTACGCGCTGATGACCCACTGCAGGTCGTTGGTGGAAAATTTCAGATCGGTCTGGATGTGGGGCAGTGCGACGTTCACGATCGTGACGTCGAGCACCACCATGAACTGCGCGATCGCCAGCACGACGAGCGTGCTCCATGGACTCCGTCTCATTGCTCTTCCCTTAGTTTCTGTCGCTGCCTGTGCAACGTACATGTACAAGGTACGTCTACAATGTATAGGACGCAACTATGATCGGAAATTACTTGAGCTCGGGATCGGATCAGGCCGGGCGAACTCCGCGCGTACCCTCGACGAGGAAGTCCATCCCGTTCCGGAAGTACGACTCGGTGTCGTCGCAGACCAGGAAGTACTGCGCAGATTCGAGCAGGTTGGGAAAGCGCTTGGGCGGGAGTGACTCGAGCTGTGCGCGCTTGGTGCGGTAGAGCGCCTCCTGGGCGTCACCCGTCAGGGGAGTGCTCTTCCCGGGTTCCGAGGTGACGAGAGTGATGATCGAGCAAAGCAGGAAGCTCGCCGTCTGCGTCGCCAGTGCGGCCGAAAATCCGGCACCCCGTAACATCCCAATAACACGCTCGGCGAGTTCGAGGCCTGCCTCCGACTTCATCACCCGGGGAGCAAGCAGGTCCGCGGCGAGTGGATGCGGTCGGATGGCGGCGAGCACCGCGAGCAGCACGTCGCGCAGTTGGATATCCCACGGTTCATCCGTCGGCTCCGGAAGCCGCACCGATGTGTAGATCCGCTCGGCGATGCCATCGAGAACGGCATCCTTGTCCTTGAAGTGCCAGTACAGCGCCATCGGGGTCACCGAGTGATCCTGCGCGAGCCGTCGAATGGTGACGGCCTCAAGCCCCTCGCGGTCGGCAAGATCGAGCGCTCCCGCGGCGAGAGTTTCGCGGCTGAGACGCTCCTTCGTGGAGCCAGGAGCTGTGGATGCCATGGGCCTACTGTACTACGTACAGTCAAACTGTCGCGCGGAGCGCGCGAGTCGCCGATCTGAGCAGATCAGGTGAGGATGCGCAGCTTCGCAATAAGGACGTTGATGGGCACGATCGCGAACGCTATAGCGCTGCCCAGGATGCGCAGGCAGTAGACGAGCAGTTGGATCCGCAGCAGATCGCCCGTCGCAAAGAGGACGACACCGATCAGGCTAAAGACGAGGATCGCTGTGAAGCCGCGACGGGTCTCGACGAACAACGCCGCGAAGCCGGCAAAAGCGAAGATCAGACCGAGGTCGACGATGAACGCCTGGACTCCTGGGATGTTCGAGACGTTGGCTATGCACCACGCAACGATCGCGATAGCCCAGAAGAGCAGGAAGATGAAGACGGCAAGCGGCTTCGGCACCTTCGGGCTGACGCGTTCGACGGTCATGGTTCACTCCTCGGAATCTGGCGGTGTGCGTTGAAATTCTATCGCGCAGTCCAGCCGCCATCGATCGCCAGCGTCTGGCCTGTCACGAGAGATGCCGCGGGCGAAGCGAGGAACACTACGGCGCCGGAAACCTCGGTGGGAACCCCGATCCTGTGCAGCGCGGCGATGCGTTCGACGGTATCCGCCCGGAAGGCCGGGTCGGAGAGTGCCGCAGCGGTGCCGTCGGTCTCGATGAAGGTAGGAGCGACCGCATTAACCCGGATGCCGTACTCGCCCCACTCGACGGCGTGAACGCGTGTGAGCTGGATGACGGCGGCCTTGCTCACGCAATACGACGACTCGCCGGGCAGGGCGACCAGGCCGGCCTGGGACGCGACGTTGACAATCGCACCACCGCCGGCTGCGCGCATGTGACGCGCCGCCTGCTGCGACAGAAAGAACGTCGACCTCGTGTTGAGCGACCAGACGGCATCGAAGTCCTCCTCGGTTACGTCGATGGCGGCGCCGCCAATCCCGCCGCCGGCGTTGTTGACGAGGATGTCCAGCCGTCCGAATTCGGCTACCGCGGCATCGATCGCGGCTCGGCTCTGAACGAGGTCGGTGACATCCATCGCGAGGGGGAGTGCGCGGCGGCCGAGCGCTCGGATCTCGGCGGCGAGCCCGCCGTCGGAGGATTCGTCGCGCAAGCCGAGGGCGACATCCGCTCCGGCCTCAGCGAGGCTCAGCGCGATGGCGCGACCGAGTCCGCGGGCGGCTCCGGTCACCAGCGCGGTTTGACCGCCAAGATCGAACGGGCCGGTCATCCGAGCTCGTCCATCATCGCCCGTACCGCTTCAATCGAATCGACCCGACCGGCCGTAGTCGGGGCGAGCGGCATCACGACGATGGTTGTCGCGCCGGACGCCTTCAGTGCTCCGAGACGTTCACGCACGTGGGCCTCCGTGCCGATCAGTGAGGTGGCGGTCAGAAGATCTTCCGGCAGCGCCGCCGCGGCTGCCGCTTTCTCGCCGGAGAGGTACAGGTCCTGAACGGTCGCGGCTTCGTCGGCGTAGCCGTAACGAACCGCAAGGTCGTTGTAGAAATTCGCGCCGCGGGCACCCATCCCACCCACGTAGAGTGCGATCCGGTGCCGATACGCGTCGAGGAACGGATCGACGTGATCACCGATGAACAGCGGAACCTGGGCGATCGTGTCGAGCGAACCGAGCGCCGGGTCGCGCAGCGCCGTTCCCTCGGCGAGCGCCTCGCCCCAGGCGAGCTGTACCTTCTCCGGGTGATAGAAGAGCGGCAGCCAGCCGTCGGCGATCTCCGCTGTCTGCGCGACTGCTTTGGGTGCGAGCGATGCGATCGCGATCGGGACCGACTCGCGCACCATCGAGTTAATGATCTTCAGGGGCTTGCCGAGTCCCGTCCCCTGGTCCGCCGGCAGGGGGATCGTGTACGCCTTGCCGGCGTGTTCGACGCGCTCGCGCCGCCACACCGACCGACAGATCTCGACCGTCTCGCGCACATGTGCGAGCGGCGTCGCGAACGGAACACCGTGGAACCCCTCGATCACCTGGGGACCCGACGTTCCGATTCCCAGTTCGAACCGCCCGCCCGATACAGAGTCGAGTCCCGCGGCCGTCATGGCGAGAAGCGTGGGTGTACGCGAATAAAGCGGCAGGATGGCCGATGCGAGCGTGATCGTGGACGTAATCGCCGCGAGATAGCCGAGCCGGCTCACCGCGTCGAAGGAATATGCTTCCGCGACCTCGACCAGGTCGGCGCCGGCCCGCTCGAATTCGACCACGTCGGCGGCCACCGTCGCGAAGTCGTCCGAATAGTCCATAATGATGCCGAGACGCGTCATTGGGTCCTCCTTGTCGAGCAGATTTCGTTGGACGGATCGGTCAGTCGCGGTCGAGAACGGCTTCGGCGAACTCGCCGAATGCCCGATTGGCCAGGCCGCGCATCCGTGGCGCAACGGCATCGAAGTCGCTCGCTAGTGTGAGGCGTGTCTCCGCCGGCAGTTCGTCCGCCATTTCGTCGACGGCGAGCCACCGGTCGAGCATGTGGCGATCCACCTCGACGTGAAACTGCATCGAGAAGATGACCTCGCCGAGTCGGAAGGCCTGGTTCGGCGTCTCGGCGGTGCTGGCGAGTACCTTCGCGCCATCCGGAGCCTCGACGACGTCATTGTGCCAATGAAGAACCGGCACGGTCGTGCCAGCCGATCCGAGAACTCGGTCATCCGAAACGACATCGACGGTTCCGACCCCGACCTCGTTGGCCGCACCGATGTGCAGCTTCGCCCCGAGCGCGGTCGAGAGGATCTGGTGTCCGAGACAGACCGCAAGCAACGGGATGCCTGCGTCAACGACCGAGCGGATGAGTTCGGCTTCGGCGGCGAGCCCCGGGTGAGTCGCCGTGTCGAGCGCGTTCATCGGACCGCCGAGGACAGCCAGCCCGGAGATCTCGGAGAGCTCGAGCGGCGGCGGCCCGTAGATGAAGGAGCGCGAGACCCAGGTCAGCGAGTGCTCGGTGAGAACGTCACCGAGGATTGCCGGTCGCTCCCACGGCACGTGTTGCAGGACGAGAACGGAGCGCGACATGCCTCAAGTATGCCCGGAGATGCTGGCAATTAGCGGCCGGAGAAGAGCGCTTCGACGAGCGAGTCCGCGGTCGTATCGTCGAGCGTCCATGGCAGGAAGATCACGCGATAAATGATCGGCGCGACGAGGTGGTCGAGGACGTCGTCCGCCGTGATCGGGCTGGATTTGCCGTAGCGCTCCACCATCATGCCTGCTTCCGCGCGGCGGTTGCGTGTGCAGTCCGACTCGCTCACGCCGGCGGACGCTGCGCCGCCGCGTAGGAGGGCGGCATTAGTTGGATTTCGGTAATGCTCGACGATCTCGCGGGCCCACTCGGCGAGGTCCGCTTTCAGCGTGCCGAGTTCCGGGATGGGTCGTGCCGGATCGAGCCGGTAGGTGGCGATGTCGTTGATCATCGTCTGCAGGTCACCCCAGCGGCGATAGACGCTCGTCGGATTCACGCCCGCGCGCTCAGCAACCATGGGAATGGTCACGCGCTCGCGTCCTCTCTCTGCGACGAGTTCCTCGACAGCGATCTTGATCGAATTGAGGACAGCCGTACTGCGTCCACCGGGGCGCTTCTGGATGGTGCTGCTCATGGTCCGATACTAATGCAATTGGAGTTGCATTTGTGATTGAGTGGGTATAGCTTTCTGGTAACGCAAAGATTATTGCTTTAGGAGACTCGGATGTCGACAGCAGAACCAGCCATGACGCAGTGCGTCTCGATGAGCAGCCAGCGCCGTAGGCTCACGCTTCCACCGGCTGCAGCGTTCGCCGGGGTCGCGATTGCGTACGCCGGGCTGTACCTCGCGGCTGGCGCGCCGAGCCCACTATTCGTGCAGTACCAGCAGCAGTGGGGATTCCCCGCCGGACTGCTGACGATTGCGTTCGCGGCCTATGCGATCGGTCTTGTTGCGGCCATCCTCGTCGCGGGTTCGCTCTCCGATTTCATCGGCCGACGCCCCGTCCTGATCGGTGCGCTCGCTGTGGAACTCATCTCGATGGTGATGTTCGTCTTCGCGCCGAATATCGGTTGGGTGATCGCCGCTCGTGTCGTCCAGGGCCTGGCCACGGGTGGCGCAACAAGCGCGTTCGCTGCGGCGCTTCTTGAACTCGCGCCGGCACGGGCCAGGAACTTGGGCGCGATCATCGGTGCCGCGGCTCCGGCGGGCGGGCTGGGCCTTGGCGCGCTTCTCGCGGGGATTGCTGTTCAATTCAGCACAGCGTCGAGCGTGATCGTTTTCACCGGACTTGCCGCAATCATGGTGTTCGGCGGGCTGGTCGCGATTTTCGCCCGGGAGACCGTCGCGCGCCAGCGGGGCGCGGCTCGTTCGCTGCGGCCGCGAATCGTTGTCCCCGCCGCCGCTCGCGGCGAGTTTGCGGCGACCATTCCGGTGCTTCTCGCGTCGTGGATGCTGGCGGCCCTGTTCATCGGGCTCGCCCCGACCATCATCCAGAGCATTTTCCACATCGAGAGTGGCCTGGTGGATGGCCTCACCGTCTTCATCGAGCCGGGTGCGGCGGCCGCAGTCGGATTCGTTCTTGGTCGCCTGACCAGCCGACACACGATGTTGGTCGGCGGAATCGCGGTGTTCCTTGGGACGGCGATCATCGTCGCGGGGATCGGCCTCGAGAGTCTGCCGCTGCTGTGGGTCGGCGGAATCGTCGGCGGGGTCGGCTTCGGTGCATCCTTCTCGGGAACGCTCCGCATCCTCGGCCCGTTCGCGGCTGCCCACCAGCGCGCGGAGCTGTTCGCCGCGGTGTTCCTGGTCGCCTACCTGTCCTTCGGTATTCCGGCGATCATCCTCGGGCAGCTCGTCGAACCGTTCGGACTGGTTCCGACGGTTATCGGGTTTGGCGCGGTGACGCTGGTCGCCGCTTTCGTGGGGGTTTTGGTGCAGTTTCGGATGGCGCGGAAGGCTTCTTCGCGGTCTGCGACGGCTTGATCGTCTTTGGGGTGAGGTCGAGGTCACGCAGAATCCGGTCGACGACGAGTCGGGCATCCGGGTCGGCGTCGACCTGGATTGCGGGCTCGGCGGCGGTCGGAATTTCGAGCGTGCCCAGCTGGCTGGTCAGCAGCGAGGCCGGCATGAAGTGATCTTCCCGGTGCTCCACACGGTCGGTGAGCACCGCCATTTCAACTGAGAGATACACAAACTCGACGCCAGAGCCTCGACGATTGAGCACATTGCGATAGGACCGCTTGAGCGCAGAGCAGGTGATGATTCCGCTCTCACCGGTGTCGAGTCGGTTGTCGATCCAGTCGGCGATCCTCGCCAGCCAGGGCCAGCGATCTTCGTCGGTCAGGGGGATGCCCTCGGACATCTTTTCGACGTTCGAGGCGGGATGCAGGGAATCGCCCTCCTCGAACGGCCAGCCGAGTCGCTCGGCCAGGAGGAGGCCGATCGTGGATTTTCCCGCACCGGACACACCCATAATTACCAGAACGACGGGTGATGGGAGCGGCGACATGATTCTCGCTAAAAGGTGCGCTGGAATGGCAGCGGCTTGCGCATCCGCAGCAGCAGGATGAGCGGGACGACCACGTACGGCGCGTTGTATGCGAGGAAGATGCCCGGGCTCGGTGTTGGCAGCGGCCCGAAGAACTCCGCGCCGAAGATCGGGATGGCCGTGAGGCTGATGATCATCGTGGCGTAGATGACGGCGAAGATCTGGATGCGATTCCACCCCTTCGCAAGAGAAATGATCAGGATCACGTAAAACGGCAGGTACAGGAACGCGGACGTACCCGAAATGAATCGCAGCCAGACCTCTTCTTTCCCGTACAGCGGGTCGTAGCTCGACGAATACGTGTAGTTCCACTGCGCGAGCAGGTTGGCACTGTGTGCGACCTGCGGGATGCCGAGGCCTTCGACCGAGTCGCTGATGATGCAGGTCACAATGAAGATCGAGAAAATGCAGATGAAGAAGATGTCGACAGGGCGCTTGGTCAGCGGAAGGTTGGCCGGCTCGGTCGACGATGAGGCGGCAGTTTTCGTGGTTGAAGTCACGCGCCAACTTTAGTCAGTCGGGCGGGTTTTGCCTCAGCCGCTCGAGCACCGTGTCGTGCAGGATACCGTTGGTCGCCAGCGCGCTCGGCTCCCACGGACCCTCGATGCCGTCAATCGACGTGAACCGGCCGCCGGCTTCCTCGATGATGGGGATCAGTGCTGCCATGTCATACGGTTTGAGGCCGTACTCGCCGACGATGTCGACCGCCCCCTCAGCGAGCAGCATGTATGACCACATCTCGCCGTACGCGCGCGACCGCCAGACGCCGCGCACCAGGTCGATAACTGCGTCGAGACGACCCTCCTCATCCCAGCCGCCAAGGCTGTTGTAGCTGAGGGATGCGCCAGCGAGATCGGCGACGGCACTCACGTGCAGTGGCGTCCCCATCACGCCGCTGTCTTCGTGCCGAGTGGATCCGGTGAACGCCCCGTGACCCTTCGCGGCCCACCAACGATGGCCGAGGGCGGGGGAGCTCACGACACCGACCTGCGGCACACCGTCGATTGCCAGCGCGATGAGCGTGCCCCAGACCGGCACACCGCGCAGGAAGTTCGCGGTGCCGTCGATCGGGTCGAGGATCCACTGGCGACCAGGTTCACGGCCTCCGCCATACTCTTCGCCGAGGATCGTGTCCTGCGGGCGCGCCGCCTCGATGCGCTCCCGCAGCAGGCGTTCGACGGCCTGGTCGGCATCGGTCACCGGGGTCCGGTCGGGCTTGGTGGTCACGACGAGGTCGAGAGACTGGTACCGGTCGAGTGATACGAGATCGGCTTCCGCGGCGAGGGCAAGGGCGAGGGAAAGGTCATCCGCGAGGGAGTATTCGGTCACGCCTCAAGCGTATTGCCCATGAAGGTTCTAAGGGGATGGGGCCAGGGTGGTGAGGAGACGCTGCAGGGAGTCGAGGCGGAGCCGACCGATCTCACCGAGGTCACCGCGGTCGGCGGCCTCGACGATCGCACAGTCGGGCGCGTCGGGCAGGTGGGTACACCCACGCGGGCAATCCTCCGCGATCGCGGCGAGATCGCTGAACGACTTGAGGATGTTATCGGGATTGACATGGCCGAGCCCGAACGACCGTACACCGGGGGTGTCGACGATCCAGCCGGTACCGATGCGGTACGAGATGGTGGATGACGACGTGTGTCGCCCACGCCCCGTGACGGTGTTGACCACTCCAACGGCTCGTTTCGCGTCGGGGACCAGAGCGTTCACCAGCGTGGACTTGCCGACGCCGGAGTGACCGACGGCGACCGTGGTGTGGCCCTGCATGAGTTCGGTGAGTTCCTCGATTGGAAACTCGTCCGATCGGCTCCGGATGACGCGCAGTTCAAGCCCCGCGAAGCCCGCGAGGAACGCGCTTGGGTCCTGCAGGTCGACCTTCGTGATCACGAGGATGGGCGTGATGCCGGCGTCGAACGCGGCGACGAGGTAGCGATCGACGAGACGTGGTCGGGGTTCGGGGTTTGCCGCAGCGACAACAATGAGCATCTGGTCTGCGTTGGCGACGATGATCCGCTCGACGGCATCCGTATCGTCCGCGCTTCGTCGCAGCAGCGTCGTGCGTTCCTGCACGCTAACGATTCGCGCGAGGCTGCCTTCGTCGCCGGTGGTGTCCCCGACGACATCCACGAAGTCGTTGGTGACAATTGAGTGGCGACCGAGCTCGCGCGCTTTCGTGGCAACGACGGTGTGCTCATCCGGAGTGCCCTCGCCGACGAGCACGCTGAACCGACCTCGGTCGACCGCGTAGACCCGGCCGATGACCGAGTCCTTGTGTTCAGGTCGAGTCTTGCTCCGGGGTTTGTTGGCCTTCGGATTGGGCCGAACTCGGGCCGAGGACTCGTCGTACTCGTCATATTGCTCGGGCTCGTCCTCGGTCAGCCAGCTCATGGGCCGGGCAGCTCGAGAGTGCCTGGCGCGGCGAGTGATCGCATCGGCTCGCCCGTCCACAGGGAAGCGAACTGGGGGAGGGTCTTCGCGGTGGTCTCAATGTCATCGATTTCGATGCCGGGAATCGCCAGGCCGATAATCGCCCCAGCCGTTGCCATCCGGTGGTCCGCATAACTGTGCCAGAGTCCGCCGTGGAGCGGAGCGGGGCGGATGATGAGGCCGTCATCGGTTTCCGTAACGTCACCGCCGATGGCGTTGATCTCCGTGGCAAGAGCGGCAAGCCGGTCGGTCTCGTGGCCGCGGAGGTGCGCGATCCCGGTGAGTACGGTCTCTGAGTCGGCGAGAGCAGCGATTGCCGCAACGGTGGGTGCAAGCTCGCTGGATTCGTGGAGAGTGATGCCCTTCACCCTGCCGGTGCCCGTGACTGTGAGATCGCCGGTCGCGTCCGAGGTCGCTGAGAAGGTCACTTCTGCGCCCATTCGGCCGAGGATGTCGCGCATCTGCGCGCCAACCTGCGTGGTCCGGGTCGGCCATCCGGTCACCGTCACCGACCCGCCAGCGACGAGGGCCGCGGCCAGAAATGGCCCGGCATTCGAGAGGTCCGGCTCGATATCGACATCCCGTGCGGCGATGACCGATGGCGGGGCAACCCAGGTGCCGGGCTCCGGCGTATGCACGACCACGCCACGCGCGGCGAGGGTTTCGATCGTCATCTCGATGTGCGGCAGGCTCGGCAGCGTCTCGCCGACGTGGTGCAGGGTCAGCCCATTGGTGAACCGGGGAGCAACCAGCAGCAGCCCGGAGACGAACTGGCTGGACGCCGATGCGTCAATCGAGAGCTCTCCGCCGTCAACCGATCCCGTCCCGTAGAGGCTGAAGGGGAGCGATCCCCGTCCGTCGTCGCTGATGTCAACGCCGAGCGACCGAAGTGCCGTGATCATCGCGCGCATGGGCCTCGCCCTGGCGTGGGGATCCCCGTCGAAGGCGACCGGACCAAGTGCGAGAGCGGCGAGCGGCGGCAGGAAGCGCATGACGGTGCCGGCCAGGCCGCAGTCGATCGAGACGCCACCCTCGAGTTCAACCGGCGTAACCAGGAGATCGGGACCGTATGCGCCAGTACCGGGAACCTCGTCGATGCGTACTCCGAGTGCCCGGAGCCCCTCGATCATGAGTGCGGTGTCACGGGAGTGCAGCGGTGCTCGCAGTAGCGAGGGAGCATCCG